>DBQX01000043.1 GCA_002305415.1 Actinomycetales bacterium UBA1383
CACGGATCAGTCAGGAGAGCCCGAAAATGGATGACCAGACGAACATCTGCTGTCCGTCGACGAGCTGGGCCGGGTCCAGTGAGTTGGGCGGAGAGACGACTGCCAGAGCAAGATCGCGTTCCTCAACCGCAGTGGTCGTCGCCTCGGCGGAGCCTGCTGGTTCCTCCGAGCCGCCCTCGGAGTTGCTGGAGCAAGCGGACAACGTCAAGGCGGTAGCCACAAGGAGGGCGCCCGGGCGAAGTGCCCGCGAGCGCGTTGACAAATGGGACATGGATTCAGAACTCCCTCGAACGATCCGGATACCTGCAGACCCGACGTCGCACTATGCGCCACCTGTCGATCCGCTCCACCAAGTGGACCACGCCTCACCAGCTCGTGTCAATCGGTTGCCATCACCCAATTTTCTGGAGTTTTGCCGCTGCGGCATCATCGTTCGGAGCAGCTCGCGTGATCCCAGGGGATCGATGGGCAACCGGTTGCCGCGTGATCACGTCTGTGCCACCATGGTCACCGACGGCGGTGCGACACGTCGGCCACCTCACACGAGCGCGTTGGGCACCTCCGCGGTCGGTGGGCAGCCCGACCAGCCGACCCAGATACCCTGAGACCGTGCCGATAGGAGAGACGTCGTGGCAGGTGACGTGAGTGGGGCGAGAGCCCATCCCAACACGCCTCGAGTCCACGGAGCCGTGACAATCTATGACATCGCCCGCGTAACGGGCCTGAGCCCGTCGACCGTGTCACGAGGCCTCAGCAAGCCCGGACGCCTCAACGCCACGACGCAGGAACGGATTCGGCAAGCCGCCGCAGACCTCGGCTACCGGACCAACCCGATGGCGCGAGCACTCAACACGGGCAAGACGGGCACAGTGGCGCTCATCCTCCCGAACATCACCAACCCGGTGTTCTTCGACCTCATCAGAGGGGTCGAGAAGGGCACCGCGGAGGCCGGTTTCACGCTGGTGCTCGCCGAAACACGCGGACGAGCAGAGCGAGAGACCGAGACCACGGAGCGACTTCTGCCCACCGTCGACGGGTTCATCCTCGTGGCGTCGCGGATGGACGAGGGCCAGGTACGCGAGCTGGCCGCCCGCAAACCCGTCGTGATGGCCAACCGCCCCGTACCAGGTGTCCCCGGCATCTCCACGGACTACACCACAGGGACGGCAGCTGCACTCCAACTCCTCGCGGACCAGGGACACGAGTCGATCGCCTTCCTCTCCGCAGAGGACACCCCATGGATCAGC
The DNA here is from genome assembly GCA_002305415.1 of Actinomycetales bacterium UBA1383. Lineage (GTDB taxonomy): Bacteria > Actinomycetota > Actinomycetes > Actinomycetales > Actinomycetaceae > UBA1383. Next base: position 1,248 of record DBQX01000043.1, read on the forward strand.
CGGGCGAGGTGGGAGAACATCCTGACGAATGCTCCGTCGCGCGGCATGAAGGTGGTCGAAATCGCTGCGAGCTCGGCCACGATCGAGGCGGCAGGAGCCAGCCTGCCGCGCGTCCTCGCCTCGGGGGTCACGGCAGTCCACACGTTCAACGACCTCATGGCCATCGGCCTCCTGCAGGCGTGCAGGAGCGCAGGTGTGGTCGTCCCGGACGAGTTGAGCATCATCGGATTCGACGACATCTTCGGTGCTACGTTCACCAGCCCGCCACTAACCACGATCCGGGCGCCCCTGGGCACCCTGGGGTACGCAGCGGTCCGGCACCTGCTCTCCTTGCAGGACCCGAACGAGGAGCACGAGCAGCTCCGATCGTCTCTACCGACCGAGCTGGTCGTCCGGGACTCTGTGGCTCGCCCGGCCGTCCGTGACTGACGTGGGAGTCCGCCCCTGCACTTGGTCGACAGAATGCCTGTGAGCCACCTGACCGAGTGCTGCACCGAGGAATGCCAGCAGACAGTCCCCGTGCTGGTAGCGCACGGTACTTGCACCGCTCGCAGCTTGACCGCGGGACACGGCAGGCGTGGCAGGCCCGTAACTCGTCCAGGTTTGCGCACGGACACCGGCCTGAGGAATACGCCAATGGTTACACCGGCCACATGGAACACCGTCAGCGCCCGCCGCACCCAAGGAGTATTGGCGGAGCTTCAACCGATCTGAATGCTCGGCCGGTGCGCACCAGCGCTGACACCTTGACCGCGGAGCCCCTGCCCCGCGCGATGGCTACATTTTCGGCTACATGGAGGCGGTCAAGGGGTCCTGCGCCCTATCGTGACGATACCGACCACGCCTCTCACCTGCAGTTTTACCTGTCGGGCTGGCGGGATTTGAACCCACGACCCCTTGACCCCCAGTCAAGTGCGCTACCAAACTGCGCCACAGCCCGTTGCCCGCCGGCGCCGCCGGCAAGCCCCTCAACTATAGGGCACACCGACCCCCGGTTCCCAACTCGCCAAGGGCCCGGCCGTGGCACTCTTGCGGGGTGGAATCGGACACTTCAGCAAGCCTGTTCCCGGGCAAGTACTTCATCAGCACCGCCCTCGAGGCGCTCGAGACGAAGACGATCATGTCCGGCGAGCTCCTGCAGCGCTACCTGCAGCGGGCCGGCATGGCCGGCATCCTGATCGGCGTCTTCTACTCCGTCTACTACGCCACGGTGGCGGCCTTCGCCTCCGTCCAGTACGACACCCTCTCGCTGCAGGGCGTCGGGAGGGTGGTAGGTTCCCTGGCCTTCGGCTGGGCGCTCGTCTTCATCTACTACACGAAGTCGGAACTCCTGACCTCCAACATGATGATCGTGACAGTGGGCGCCTACTACCACCGTGCCCGCTGGTGGCGGGTCGTCCGCCTCCTCTTCTTCTGCTACGTCGGGAACATCCTCGGCGGACTTCTGGTGGCGATCCTGTTCCGCTTCAGCACCATCATCTCCGGCCCGGTGCTGGAACAGATGGAGCACTCCGTCGATGTCAAGCTGGGGTACGTCAGCGAGGGCGTCGCCGGCTGGGGTGACCTGTTCGTACGCGCGATCTTCTGCAACCTGATGATCAACATCGCGATGCTGCTCGTCTACAACGGTCTCATCAAGGACGACCTCACCAAGAGCCTCGCCATGATCATGTCCGTCTTCGTGTTCGCCTTCGCCGGCTTCGAGCACTCGGTCGCGAACTCGGTGCTCTTCATGATCATCGGCTTCAAGGAGGGCATCGATGTCGGGCTCGCAGCCGGCAACGTCGGGATCGCGCTCCTCGGCAACTACGTCGGGGGTGGTCTCCTCATCGGGCTCTATTACGCGTACGTGAACGACGACTCGAAGTACCTCCGCAAGCGCCTCGCGTCAGGCGAGTGAGGCAGGGGCCGGGTCCCGCACCGCGTGGTGAGCCCGTCGTCCCTTGTCCGGCGGCGTGGGCAGCGTGAACATCCCGAGGTGGTGCGTGCGCAACAGCAGGCGGCTCGTGCGCATCGACTTCGACCGGCCGCTGAGCGGGGCGATCGGGGCGTCCCGGCTGAGTTCCACCACCCCCACCTTGAGGCTCCGGGCGAACGGCATGAGGAGCAGCAGCACGCCCACTCCGAGCATCATCACCCTGATGGAGTCCGACGTCGGCCCGGGCAGTTGGTCCGTGAGCGCGAGCCACGCCACCACCGCGCCCAGCAGGAGGAACGCCGCGTTCTGGACTCGCCGCTGCCACCGGGACTTCTGGTAGGAGATCATCAGCAACGCGAGCCGCGCCGCCTCGTCCCGGTCCGGCAGGTGACGAATCTGGTGCAGCAGTCGGCGGGGCCGGGAACCGTCGGCGCGCCGGCAGCACGACCGGTCAATCGAGCGCAGGTGGTGCGTCAGGTCGCGCGCATCCATGACCAGCCCCCGGTCACTGCGCAGCCCGAGCCTGGCCAGGCCCTCCTGCGCGAGGATCGCCGCGTGCATGCCGCGGCGGCACACCTCACCGTAGAGCCGCGGCGCCAGCGGCTCCGATCCGATGACTGCGCCCGGCCGGGCGCTGCCCCGGAGGATGTAGTCGGTCGTGTCCCTGTGCAGGTCCGCCACGCGGCGGTAGTGCCGCGCGGCCGAGATCAGCTGTTGCACGTTCTCCACCGAGTCCTTCTCGTCCTCGCGGGCAGCGTCCGCGAGTGCCGATTCGAACTCGCTCTCGGCCCGGATCGTGCGCGCGAGGATGTGCTCCGGGACGCCGTCGGTGAGCGCCATCGCCTGCTTCAGCGCTTCCTTGTAATCGCCGCGGATCAGGTCCGCCTGCGCGGAGAGCACCCGCAGCTGCACATCGTGGTGGCGCTGTGGCAGCACTGCGCCCAGGATCTCGTGTGCCGCGGCGTCATCCCCCCGCCGCATCGCGAGGATCGCGCCGAGGACCTGGACCGTCCACGGCTCGGTCTCCTGGAGCGGCTCCAGCTCGAGCAGACGGGCCGCCCGGTCGTCGTCCCCGGCGAGCAGCACCACCCGCAGCCGCTGCCGGCTCCCCATGGGACAGTCGGCGCGCGCCAGGATCGACCGCGCCGCCGCCTGCCCACGGAACCGGGCGCCGGCGAGCGGGTTGTCCTCCCCGGGTCGCCGTACTGCGCCCCACCGCGTCCAGGCCCACAGGCACGCCTCCGCGTAGGTCGTGTCGCAGGGGTCGACGACGGCGAGTGCCGCGAGCTCCTCGAGGATCGCCGCCGCGCCGGCCCGGTCGACGAACGTGAGCCGTACCCGCAGGACGGACCTCCGCAGCGCCGTCGGCTGGCCGTCCAGCCGGACGTCCGCGGCGGCACGCAACAGGTCCCACGCCTCCCGGAAGCGGCCGCGCTGCGTGGCGAGCCGATACGCGAGCAGCCGGTAGCTGTGGAGCCAGTGGTCCCGGCTCGCCTGGGTGACACCCGGGACCGGCCACGCCCCGTCCGTCCCGACGACGTCGTCACCCAGCGCCGCCAGGGTCGCCCGGCAGGCCTGCTCGGCCTCCTCGAGGCGTCCGACGTCGGTCATCGCCTGGATCCAGCGGCTCCGGTCCTCGACGTCCATGCCTCGCGCCGTCACCCCGAACCGGATGGCGAGATGGTCGAAGAGGGAGGCGGCACGTGGGAAGTCCTCGAGCTCACTGGACGCCACGGCGGCGACGAGCACCGCGTCCGCGCTCTCCTCGCGACCCGCGACGAGCTCGAGTGCCACACCCGGGTCCTCCGCGGCCAGCAGGTCGGCGGCACGCAGGGTCGCCTGCGGGCCCGCGGCCGCGAACGCCAGCAGGGCACGCTCGAAGTCGTCGAAGCTGCCGAACGGCTCCGCGCGGGACCGGCTCGCCTGGTACAGCCGGTCGAGCAGGCCGATCATCCGGATCGCGTCCTCGTCCGAGCGCGCGAGGGTCGGGGAGAGTTGCAGCGCCGCGCTCCAGGCGAGCTGGGCCATGGTGAGGTCCACGGTCGGGCCCGCGCTCTCGGACAACTCCTCGGCGCGGCGCCACAGCTCGTCCGCGACGTACTCGACGACGTCGTCCTCCTCGGGGAAGGACTCGGCGAGGTCTCGCAGCGTGGCGGTGTCGTGCTGGGCGGCGCCGATGTGGGAGAGCGTGGCCACCCAGCGCCGCGCGTCCCCGGGGGTGAGCGCCGCGGCGCGCTGCAGCTCCGCGTACTCCCGGTCCGCGGCCGCCCAATCGGCGGAGTCGAGCGCGTCCTCCGCGAGACGGCGGTGCGGCTCCCACGCGTCCGGCCCGTCCAGAGCCGCGGATCCATGCTCGGCCATCACGCCCCCACCGTCCAGTGGCAGACATTCTTGGGCACAAGGTCCCAGACGCGCAAGAGCGACCTCCCGCCCCGGGACACAGGGTGTCCGGCCAGCCACCCCCGGGGAGGATCGGCTCAGCGCCTGCGCTTCTCCCGCACCCGCACCGAGATCTCGATCGGGCTCCCCTCGAATCCGAACGTCTCCCGCAGGCGGCGCTCGATGAAGCGGCGGTAACCCGCCTCGATGAAGCCGGTCGCGAAGATCACGAAGCGTGGCGGACGGTTGGCGGCCTGCGTGGCGAACAGGATCCGCGGCTGCTTCCCGCCCCGGACGGGGTGGGGGTGGGCAGCCGCGAGTTCACCGAGGAACGCGTTCAGCCGGCCGGTGGGGATGCGGGTGTCCCACGAGGCGAGCGAGGTGTCGAGTGCCCTCACGAGGCGGTCCACGTGCCAGCGCGTCTTCGCCGACACGTTCACCCGCGGCGCCCACTGCACCTGGACGAGTTCCTTCTCGATCTCCCTCTCGAGGTAGTGCCGCCGCTCCTCGTCCACGAGGTCCCACTTGTTGTAGGCGATCACGAGTGCGCGGCCCGCGTCGATGACCTGCTGGACCACGCGGATGTCCTGCTCGCTCAACACCTCGGAGGCGTCGATGAGCACCACGCACACCTCGGCCTTCTCGATCGCCGCCTGGGTGCGGAGCGAGGCGTAGAAGTCAGCCCCGGTGGTCTGGTGCACCCGCCGCCGGATCCCGGCCGTGTCCACGAACATCCACGGCCGCCCACCCAGGTCGATCAGCTCGTCCACTGGGTCCCGCGTGGTGCCCGGCACCTCGTGCACCACCACCCGCTGCGCCTTCGCCAGCGCGTTCAGCAGGGACGACTTGCCCACGTTGGGCCGCCCCACGAGTGCCACGCGTCGTGGCCCGCCCTCCGGGGGCGGCGGGGCGACGGCGGACACCTCGGGGAGGGCGTCCAGGACGGCGTCGAGAAGGTCCCCAATCCCCCGGCCGTGCAGTGCCGAGATCGGGTACGGCTCCCCGAGGCCCAGCGACCACAGCGCGGCCGCGTCCGCCTCGCCCGCGGCACTGTCCACCTTGTTCGCGGCGAGGACGACGGGTTTCCCGGCCCGGCGGAGCATCCTCACCACCCGGGTGTCGGTCTCGGTGGCCCCGACGGCGCCGTCGACGACGAGCAGCACGGCGTCGGCGAGCTCGACCGCGATCTCGGCCTGCTCGGCGACCCGCGCGTCGATCCCCGCGACGTCCACCTCCCACCCGCCGGTGTCGACGACGGTGAACTCGCGGCCGGCCCATTCGGCGGGGTACGCCACGCGGTCCCGGGTGACACCGGGGGTGTCGAGGACGACGGCCTCCCGGCGCCCGAGGATGCGGTTGACGAGGGTCGACTTGCCCACGTTCGGCCGCCCGACGATCGCCAGCACGGGCAGGCCCGCCCGCCCGACGCCGCCGCCACCCGCGCCGCCGCGACCCTCCAGGAGGTCCTCGTCCTCCTCGGAGAGCTCGAACTCCTCGAGCCCGGCACGCAGGGCTGCGGCGCGGCGCTCCGCCTCCGCGTCATCGAGCGCCATGGCAGGGCTGACGTCTTTCTCGTTCTCGCTCACCGCGCAATTCTCCCCCACCGGACGCGTGCCGCCCAACCGGCTAGTCGCGGCGGCCGGCGTCCCCCGGGAGCGCGACGCCGGTGCGTGCCACCGCCGCCTCCACGTGCCGTGCCATGTGCTCGGAGACCAGGCGTATCGCCTCCTGCGTGCCCGCCTTGCCCCGCGGCAGGTCCGTCGGCAGCACCAGCGGCTCCCCGAACACCACCCACAGCCGCGCACGCGGCCGCGGCACGTGACCCACCGAGGCGCCGCGCGGGCGGGTGCCGAGGCAGGCCGCCGGCACCACTGGCGCCCCGGTCTGCGCGGCGAGCCACGCCACGCCGGCCTTCACGCCCTGCACGTCGCCGGTGCCGCGCGCCCCCTCCGGGAAGATCCCCACCAGGCGGCCCTCCTGCAGCAGGTCCCGCGCCACCACGAGGGCGGCCCTGCCGGACGATCTGTCCACCGGGATCTGCCCCGCCCAGTCCATCAGGAAGCCGAGCTTCGAGTCGAAGAACTCCTGCTTCACGATGATGTGCGACGCCCGCGGGATGGCACCGTGCAGCACCGGCCCGTCCACCACCCCGATATGGTTGGAGGCCACGATCACCGGCCCGGTCCGGGGCACGTTCTCCGCACCGAGCACGGTGGTGTTCCACCACACGTGGTCGAGGAACCACCCCACCCGCCGTGACCACACCGGGCCCCAGCGCTTGATGTCGGCGGCCGTGACGCGCTGCCCGAGACTGGGTGAGCCGCTGCTCGCCGTGGTCATCGGGCCGCGTCCACGATCGCCACTGCCGCCGCGAACGTCTCGTCCGGCTGCCAGCCCGAGTTGTCGAGCGTGACCACGCCCTCGTGGGCGTGCATGAACTCGGAGACCGTGGAGTCCTGCGCATCCCGCCGGATCACCTCGTCCCGGGTGGCCTCGATGGCGTGCTCGTCGGCGGCGCCGTGCCGCTCCGTCGCGCGCCGCGCGAGCCGGTCACCGGGCGTGGCGATCAGCAGGATCCGGACGTCCGCGTCGGGCGCCACCACGGTGGTGATGTCCCGGCCTTCCGCCACGATCCCCCGGCCGCGCGAACGACCGTCCGTGCGCTCGGCGTCGATGATTGCCCGCTGCCGCGCCTTCAGTTCCGCCCGGACCGCGAGGTTCACGGCCACCTTCGAGACGACGGTGGAGACCTCCGCGGTGTGCAGCCGGGCCGTGACGTCCTCGCCGTCGAGCAACACCCGCGGCGCCCCGGGGTCGGTGACCATCTCGAGCGGCATCTGGCGCACCGCGACGGCGACCGCCGCCTGGTCGTCCAGGTCGATCCCGCGGTCCACGCACCAGACCGTCGCCACCCGGTACATCGACCCGGTGTCCAGGTACTGCAGTCCGTAGTGGCGGGCGAGCCGCTTGGCCAGGGTCGACTTCCCCGACCCCGACGGCCCGTCGATCGCGATCACCAGTGCGTTGCTCATGCCATCACCCTCCAGCCGAGTTCCTCCAGGTGTGCCGACAGCTCCCCGGCGCGCGCGGGCAGCACGGACAGGGTGGCCACGCCGAGCTTCGCCCCCGCGGCGTGCTCCAGGCGCAGGTCCTCGATGTTGATGCCCGCATCCCCGATCTCCGCGAACAACCGGCCCAGCTCGCCCGGCTTGTCCGGCACGAAGACCGTCACCTCGGCGTACCGGCGGGCCACGCCGCCGTGCTTGCCCGGGATCCGGGCCACCCCGCGGCGGCCGGCCTCGACCACCCCGGCGAACGCCTTCATCACGCCCGCGGCCCCGGGTCCCTCGGACGCGGCGGCCTCGAGCGCGTCCACGACCTCGGAGAGCGAGCCCAGCAGTGCCCGGGCGTGCGGCAGCACGGCGGCGGCGTTCGCCGCGAAGATGGCCGACCACATCATCGGGTCGGACGCCGCGATCCGGGTGACGTCCCGTACGCCCTGCCCGGCGAGGGCAAGGGCCTCGGCGGGCAGGTCGGCCAGGCGTGTGGCGGTCAGTGAGGCGACGAGTTGCGGCAGGTGTGACACGGCCGCGACCGCGGCGTCGTGGTCGCGGGGATCCATCACGACCGGGAGCGACCCGACAGTGATCGCGAGCCGTCGCACCGCGGCGACGGCGTCGCTCGCCGCGGCCCCGTGCGGGCAGATCACCCAGGTGCGTCCCTGGAAGAGGTCCGAGTCCGCCGCCGCGGCGCCACTGCGTTCCCGACCCGCCATGGGATGCGAGCCGACGTAGCGCGCCACCTGGCCGCCCGCCTCGGAAGCGACCTCCGAGGCCAGCCCGCCCTTCACCGACGCCACGTCGGTGACGACGGCGTCCGGGTACGCCCGCAGCGCGGCCACCACGTGCGGGACGATCACGTCGGGCGGCGTGGCCACCACCACGAGCGCCGGGCGGAACCCCGCGGGTGCCGGGACACCGGCCCCAAGGTCACGGGCCAGGTGCAGCGACGACGGTGAGCGGTTCTCGAGGCCCACCTCGACGTCGTGCTCCCGCAGGGCCAGGCCGAGGGAGGTGCCCAGCAGCCCGGTGCCCACGATCAGGACGGGCCCGCGGACGTCGCTCCTCATGTCACCACCCTAGTTGCCGGTCCCCCACCTGCTCGGATCCGCTCACATACCGACGCTGCTCATCAGGGACCGCAGTTCCGCCCCGGTGATGATGCGGGAACGGCCCGAGCGGAGGTCGCCCAGCCGGATGGGCCCCACCTGCGTGCGGACGAGTTCGATGACCGGGTGGCCCACGGCCTCCAGCATGCGGCGGACCACGCGGTTGCGGCCGTCGTGGAGCGTGATCTCGATGATGGACGCCATCGGCGCGGCCTCCTTGATGGTCACCGCGTCCGCGCGGGCGATGCCGTCCTCCAGCTCCACACCCTCCTTCAGCCGCTTCACCAGGCCCCGCGGGACACGACCGTTGACCGACGCGAGGTAGGTCTTGGGCACTTCCCACGAGGGGTGAGCGAGCCGCTGGGCGAGGTCGCCGTCGTTGGTGAGGAGGATGAGCCCCTGGGTGTCGGCGTCGAGGCGGCCGACGTGGAACAGCCGCGTGTTGTAGCGCTTCATGAAGTCGCCGAGTGCGGGCCGGCCGTCCGGGTCGCTCATGGTGGAGACCACGCCGACCGGCTTGTTGAACGCCACCGTGAGGTGGTCGGCGTCGAGGACGACCCGCCCGCCGTCGACGTGGATGACGTCCACGGCCGGGTCGACACGCCGGCCGAGCTCGGTGACCACCTCACCGTTCACCTCGACCCGCCCGTCGACGATCATCTGCTCGCAGGATCGCCGCGAACCGATGCCGGCGTGTGCCAGGACCTTCTGCAGGCGTTCGCCGGTGGGTGCGTCCCCAGTCATCTCATGTCCTCCTCAAGCTCTCCCAGCGCGTCCAGCTGGGGCAGGTACGGGGCGAGGGGTGGCAGGTCCTCGAGCGAGGTGAGACCCATGCGCTCGAGGAAGTACGCGGTGGTGCGATAGAGGATCGCTCCGCTGTGCTCGTCCGTCCCGGCCTCCTCGACCAGGCCTCGCGCCATCAATGTTCGCACCACCGAGTCCACGCTGACCCCCCGGATGGCCGAGACGGTGCCACGGGTCACGGGCTGGCGGTAGGCCACCACCGCGAGGGTCTCCAGCGCGGCCTGGGTGAGCCGCGCCGTCTGGCCCGCCACCACGAACTGCCCGACGACGTCGGCGTGCTCCCGTGCGGAGTAGACCCGCCAGCCCCCCGCGACCTCGCGCAGCTCGAAGCCGCGCCGCCGGCCGCCGCCCTCGCCCCGGTAGTCCGCGGCCAACTGGTGCAGCAAGTCCGTCACCTGGCCGGTCGGCATCTGCAGCACCTCCGCGAGCGCCGCCGCCGGCACGGGCTCGTCGACCACCATGAGGACCGCCTCGAGGGCGGCGAGCCGCTGCTCCGGGAGGGCGTCGTCGGGAACCGGCTCGTAGCGTTCATCCATCGCCGTGGCCCTCCTCATCGCGTGGTCCGGAGTCCGCAGTGCCGGCGTCCGGAGGGCCGGCGACGGCGTCGTCGTCGTAGTCGTCCCCGACGCGGAACTCCGCGTCCCCACCGGTCCAGCGCACCTCGAGCTCCCCGAGTGGCTGGGCCTGCTCGAACGCCACCGCACCCTCCCGGAAGAGCTCGAGCAGCGCCAGGAACCGCGCGACGATGACGGCAGTGGACGCCGCGTCCGCGACCAGCCTCCGGAACGCCACGACGCGGCCGCGCCGGAGCACGGTCATGATCACGTCCGCCTGCTCACGCACCGAGACCACGGGATCGTGCAGGTGGCCGAGTTCCACCCCGGGGGGCTCGGGCCTGGGCTGGAGCGCGCGCGCCGCGAGGGCGGCAAGACCCTCCGGGCCGACCGACAGCACGAGTTCCGGGAGCAGGGCCGCGAAGTGCGGCTCCAGGGGGACTGAGCGCGGGAAACGCTGCGCGGCCTCCCGCCCGAGGGCCGCGAGGTGGTCCGCCACCTGGCGGAACGCGCGGTAGGCGAGCAGCCGGGCGAACAGGAGATCCCGCGCCTCGAGCAGTTCGAGGTCCTCCTCCGACTCGACGTCGCCCCTCGGGAGGAGGCGTGCCGCCTTGAGGTCCAGGAGGGTCGCCGCCACCACCAGGAACTCGCTCGCGCGGGAGAGGTCCCACTCGTCGAGGGCAGCCATGTGGGCGAGGAACTCGTCGGTCACCTCCGCGAGGGCGATCTCGGTGATGTCGAGGCGGTGCTTCGTGATCAGGGAGAGGAGGAGGTCGAACGGGCCGGTGAAGTTGCTGAGGGTGACCTCGAAGGCGTCCGGGCTCCCCGCGCGGGCTCCGCCCGGATCAGGCGGCATCGCCCCGGGCCACGAGCTCGCGGGCGAGGCGACGGTACTGCTCCGCTCCCGGGTGAGACGGCGCGTAGGTGGTGATCGGCTCGCTGGCCACCGAGGCGTCGGGGAACTTGACCGTGCGGGAGATCTTCGTGGCGAACAGCCTGTCGCCGAACGCCTCGTGCACCCGCTCGATGACCTCCCGCGAGTGGAGGGTGCGCATGTCCACCATCGTGGCGAGGATGCCATCGATGCGGAGACGGGGGTTCAGCCGGTCGGTGACCTTCTCGATGGTCTCCACGAGCAGCGCGACCCCGCGGAGCGCGAAGTACTCGGCCTCGAGGGGGATGATCACGCCGTGCGCGGCGGTCAGCGCGTTCACGGTGAGCAGCCCGAGGGAGGGCTGGCAGTCGATCAGGATCACGTCGTACTCGTCCAGGACGGGGCGCAGCACCCGCGCGAGCACCTGTTCGCGGGCCACCTCCCCCACCAGCTGCACCTCGGCGGCCGAGAGGTCGATGTTCGCGGGCACGACGTCGAGGTTTGCGATCGCGGTCGGGGTGATGACGTCATGGATGTCACTGCGGGGCTGCATGAGCAGCGTGTAGACCGTCTCGTCGAGTTCGTTCGCGTTGATGCCGAGACCGGCGGACGCGGCGCCCTGCGGGTCGAAGTCCACGATGAGCACCCTGCGGCCGTAGTCGGCCATCGCGGCCGCGAGGTTGATCGTGGTGGTCGTCTTGCCGACGCCGCCCTTCTGGTTGCACAGCGCGATGACCCGGGCCGGACCGTGACTCGCCAGCGGCGGTGGGACGGGGAAGTCCTCGCCCTCGCCCGCGACGAACAGCTCGCCCTGATCAGGTGTCACGCTCCCAGCCTAGTGGACGCGGGCAGGGCTGGCCGGGAACGGCACCCCGGGGGGGCCGGGGGCGGCCGTCCCGATCCCGTCCCGAACCCCCAGATGAGGGGCCCCACCACACTCGGTGAGCGACAATTGTCACCATGCTGAAGGCC
>DBQX01000036.1 GCA_002305415.1 Actinomycetales bacterium UBA1383
GAACGAGGCCGGCGAGCCCTCCTCACACCCGTTGATCTCCCACGTCCAGGTCCCGCCCCTCAGCCCGAACGCCGTCCGCCACGACGAACGCTCGCTCGTGAGTGTCAACTGGGGCGAGCTGGGCGGCTGACGCTCCAAGTCCACTGGACAGAAGCTGCCGAACTTCCAACTGAAACGCGATCTGGTTGGAAGCAAGACCGATGCCCCGCAGCCTCAACCTCGGCCTGCCGGGCCTCGTGGGGTCGATTCGTTGCACCAGCGCGACAAACTGACCCCACGAGCTCTCACGGATCGTCCGCTCGCGGGCCATCGGTCCGACATCCCGGCCGATCGCCGGTCCGTTCCCCGAGTGAGGGCGTGGGGCTGTGAGCAGTTGCTTGCGGATCCGCAAGCAACTGCTCACACGCCCGCCGCTGCACCGGTCGGGAGCCCCCATTCGGTCCTCCGGGACAGCACGGCGGATCCCTCGTCGAGCGCGGCCGTGGAGCTCCGAGAGGTTCCGAGGGCCCACCCTCCCCACGGATACGTCACAAGAGCCGTTTCTCGCCGCCGCTCCCCGCCCACCTACCGGAACTCGAGCTCGAAGCGGTGAAGAGCCAGGCAGGTGACGCCGTCGCCCGAGCGCTCCGATGGACTACACAGCTGCCTCCTCAGCCACCGGGGGCGTTCAGAGCGTAGGTCCCGCAGCCCAAGCCGTCGCTTTCGCAGCCGCGGCTACGGTCGGTGGGGGCGGGCGAAGCATCTGAGATCTGTTCACGAAGGCGCGCGTGCCCTACTGTGTGACCCACTCCTCATCGAGCGTTCGACTTGCAGAGCGTGGGGGAGTCAAGCAGGAGGGCGAGGTGGGACACGTGAACCCGGAAGGCGAGTCCGGCGAGGGCAACGCAGTGCACCCACCGCAGCGTGTCTCTGCTGTGAGAGCCCGCGACGACCGCGCCACGGGAGGTGACGGTGGTGGGGGCGGGCCGGCGTCGGAAGCCGTTCGAGCCGCGATCCCGCTGGGAGTTGCCGCGATCGTGGTGGTCTTCACCGCCATCGGGCTCGAGGGTGAGGTCCTCTCCCGGTTCATCCGGACGAACCCGATCCAGGTGACCGTCGCCTTCACCCTGGCGATCGTTGGGCTGGTGCTGCCGATCATCGTCTCGGCGTTCACCACGCGCACGAGGGAGGGGAGTTGGTGGCGCGTCCTGCCGCCGGTGGTGGGAGGGGCGCTGGTGCTGGCGGGCGCCGTCGTCGGGCTGTGGAGCGGGACCCAGAACATCAGCGACCGCGAGCAGCCAGACATCGAGATCGCCACGGTGCGCGTGACGGCGGAGGACGGGGCGGAGGCTGGTGTCGAGGTCTCGGTGACGGCCACGGGCGCGTCGCTGGCGCCTGCGGACCGGATGCTGCTGCGCGTTGTAGCGCTTGGTCCCGGCCTCCCGACCCACGTGCAGAACGCCCTCTGCTGGAACGGGGCGATGGTGGGCGAGATCCCGGAGGACGCTCGTGGCCTGATCGAGCCCTCGTCGATGGACAGCACGTTCCGTGTGCTCCACTGGGGTGAGAATGCGCCCGACGCAGTGGGTGCGGCCGCGGCGTCCGGGCGGGTACTCGTGCCCGCGGAGTACACGCACGTGTGTGTCTACGCTGGACTCTCGCAGGACCGCCGCGCGCTCGAATCTGGCAACGGGAGCTCAGAGGCTCGCTACTCGCGCGCGATCGTCGACCTGCGCCATGCTCCTCTGGAGGCGCCCGCCGAGGATGAGGAGTCTCCGACACCGACAGCGGACCCGACCCAGGCGGAGTCCACGGAGTGAGCCTTGCCTGCGTGATGCTGTTCAGGGCCTCTGACATGCCGCGAGCCCCGGGCCCTGTCTTCCGGCAGGATCTCCCGAGGCTCACTTCCTTCAGCCACCGCAATGGCTGGGCGTAGGACGAGTTTAGGACCTCGGCCGAGGTCAGCCGTAGGATTCGCAGCCCCAGCCGTCGCCGTCGCGGTCGAGGCGGTGGTAGTCGATGCCGGTGATCCAGACCTTCTTCCGGATGTCCGCGCAGTCGAGGTCCGGGCCGGGCATGTTCCACGGTTCGAGTGCTGCGGGTTCAGGTTCGATAGCCGCGGCAGCCGCGGCAGCCGCGGCAGCCGCGGCAGCGGCGGCTGCTTGGGCGTCGCGCTCGGCCTGGGCTGCGGCGGCTGCGTCTGCTTCGGCCTGGATTCGGACGTTCTCTGCCTCGATCCGCTCGTTCGTGCGGGTCACCGTGTCGGACAGCAGGGAGTCCGCCTCGGCCAGGGAGGAGCGCATCTCGTCGACTACCGCGCTGGTCGGGGGACGTGAGATTGCCCCGCCACGTGGGGCAACCTCACATCCCCAAGAGAGTCAGTCCCACTCCCAAGCGGGTGATGACGTGCGGAACGCAGCGAGTCACTGTCCGAGGCGGTCAGGCATCAGTGCGCCGGGATGGCGGCGTTCGTCGAGGGTGGCTCGGCGCCGTCGTCGACGTCCTGGCTGAGATGCCCCCGGTCATCGGTGGAATGCCGAGTGTCGCCTGAACGTGCCCGGCTCTGG
>DBQX01000062.1 GCA_002305415.1 Actinomycetales bacterium UBA1383
GGATCAGGGCTGAGCCGGACCGCTTCAGCACGACGCAGAAGACAAGGGCACGAACGAAGACTGGAGGCTGTTATGAACATTCAGGTTGCCGTCAACGGCTACGGAGTGATCGGCAAGCGGGTGGCGGACGCGGTCCGGGCCATGCCGGACATGGACTTGGTGGGGGTGGCGGACGTGGCCACGGACTGGCGCATTCGCACTGCGGTGGGACTGGGCATCGAGGTGTTCGCGGCCATCGAGGACGCCGCGACCGCGATGCGAGCGGCCGGGGTGCCCGTGGCGGGCACGTTGAGCGACTTGCTCGCCCGGGTGGACGTGGTGGTGGACACCACCCCGAAGAAGGTCGCTACCACCAACCTGCAGGCCTACCGGGCCGCCGGGGTCAAGGCCGTCTTCCAGGGCGGGGAGTCCCACGCCACCACCGGACATTCCTTCGTCGCGCAGGCCAACTACGCCACCGCGCTGGGGCGCGAGACCACCAGGGTGGTCTCGTGCAACACCACCAGCATCGTGCGCGTGCTCGGGGCCCTGCAGGACGCGGGCCTGCTTGCCCGCGCCCGCGGGGTCCTGATCCGGCGCGCCACGGACCCGGGCGAGTCCCACCAGGGCGGGATCATGAACACCGTGGTCCCCGAAGCTTCCATCCCGTCCCACCAGGGCCCGGATGCTCGCACGGTCTTGCCGGACCTGGACGTGGTGACCATGGCGGCCAGGGCCGCGCACACCCAGACCCACAACCACTACTGGACGCTGCAGCTGACCCGGCCGTCCAGCCGCGAGGAGGTCCTGGACGCACTGCGCACCGCACCCCGGATCGCCTTCATCCGCATGGCCGATGGCCTGACGGCGCTGAACACCACGGTGGAGTTGATGCGCGATCTGGGCCGGCCCCGCGGGGACATGTGGGAGGTGGCCGTGTGGGAGGACGTCCTGACCGTCGCGGGGGACGAGGCCTACCTGACCTACCAGGTCTACAACGAGGCGATCGTCGTGCCCGAGACCGTCGACGCCATCCGGGCACTGACCGGAACGGTGACCGACGGCCCCACCTCCATCGCGTTGACCGATGAGGTCCTCGGCATGCGCCGTGAGTTCCTCCCTGGGCCGGTCGGGGTGATGCCGGCCTGACACAACGGACGGGTCGGCATCCGCTGAGCCCGTCGGTGCACGATCTTTCGGCCACCGGCCGGGAATGGTCGGGCCCCGCTCAGCGTGGCGCGGGCGGCGGCATACTCCGCCGCGAGGTGCTGGTCCGCGGCTGAGCGGGCCCGGGTAGTGCTGCTCGGCCAGGAAACCGGGGCCGTCACGAGTTCGATGGACGGGACGAACCGGTCACCTGCACGCAACTCAACCAGCGGTCAAGTTCGCAGGGTCGGTGGCACCCAGCCCAGGTTGCAGACTGTCAGCATCACGAGCGCCCCGCGCCGCCGTCCCCGCCTGACCGGCCGCGGGTGGTGGGCGGCCCCGCCGATCGCGTGTGCCGGCCGTGAGGGTCGCTTCCGCTGAGCCCGGCGGCGAATTCCTCACGGCAGGCGGGTGAGCAGAACCAGTAGCGGTGGCCGTTGTGCTCCAGGTGCGGGCCGGTGGGTTCGACCTCCATCCCGCACACCGGGTCCGTGGCCAGGGAGGCAAGTTCGCGGAAGGTGCCGTCCTCCAGCCACAGCACCCTGTCGGCGATGTCACGCAGGCGAGCGTCGTGGCTCACGATGACGACGGCTCTGCCCTCGTCGGCCAGCGCACGCAGCAAGCGGGCGAGGTCGTGTCCGTGCGCGGAGTCCAGGTTGGCGGTGGGTTCGTCGGCCAGGATGACTGGTGGGTTGTTGGCGAGGGCGCGAGCGACGGCGATGCGCTGTTGTTCACCGCCGGAGAGTTGGGCGGGTCGGAATCGGGCGCGGCCGGCGAGCCCGACCCGCTCGAGGAGGGCAGCGGCCCGGACGGCGGCGGCTCGGCCGGTGACTCCGGCAAGGTTGCAGGCCACCTCGATGTTCTCCGCGGCGGTGAGCGCTCCGAGCAGGGCGTAGTCCTGGAAGACGAAGCCGAAGGTGGTGGCGCGCAGGGCGGGCAGTTTGCGTTCGTCGGCGCCGGTCAGGTCCACGGGACCAGCGGGGCTGTCTATGGTGACGGTGCCCGAGGTGGGGCGAAGGAGCGCTCCGAGCATGAGCAGCAGGGTGGTCTTGCCGGAGCCGCTCGGACCCATGATCAGGACGACCTCGCCGCCGTGGACGTCGAGGTCGACGCCCCGCACCGCGAGGACGAGGGTGGGCCCCGAGCGGAACTGCTTCGTGAGTCCGTGGACGGCCAAGGTGGGGGAGGAGGTCATCGTGAACTCCGGAAAGCGGTGGCGGCATCCACCCGAGCGAGACGCCAGACGGGCAGGAGGGCACCGGCGAGGCCCGCCGCGAGGGCGCCGAGCGCGGCACTGGCGACGCTGCCGGCGCTCACGCTGAGTGCCACCGTGGGCGCCAGGAGGGGCACCAGCGTGGAGAGGAGCACCGCGAGCACCGTGGCGACGGCGACGGCGAGGCCGGTGATCCACAGCACCTGACTCGCCACGGCCCCGGCGAGCCGGTGGGTGGGAGCCCCGAGCGCCTTCAGGACGCCGTAGTCACGCAACCGGTCCAGGGTCGAGGTCATGAGGCCGAGCGCGATGATGGCCAGCGCGATCAGGTACGCGACGAGGTCCATCAAGGTGAGCAGGTCAGCGCTCATGTCGCCCACGACCGCGGACTCGGAGGCGACGAACTGCGCCCGCGTCTGCACGGTGGTTCCCGGCAACGCTTCGGCCAGCGCCGCCGCGAGGTCCGGGAGCGGGGTGGCACCGTCGCCGGCGACCAGGACGTAGGAGACGGTGGGTGCCAGCAGGTCGGCGAACTGCTCGGCGGAGACGAAGACGGTGGTGTTGGTGATGCTGGTGCCGCCGGAGACGAGCCCGACGACGGTCAGCGGCGTTCCCTGCACTGTGGCGGGAGAGCCCACGGCGAGGTCGAGGGCGTCGGCGGCCGCGGTGTCCACCAACGCCTCCCCGCGCCCGGGCGCACGCCCGGTCTCGATCCGCGCCGGCCCGCCCCGGCCCGTTCGGGTGTCGTATCCGATGAGGTAGGTGAGCAGCCGGCCGCCGGGGCCGTCGACCGCGGTGGAGGTGAAACTGACCGGCGCGGCCCACGCGACGCCGGGCACGGCGGCCGCCGTGTCCACCGTGTCACGTGGGAGGGAGGAGGCACTCATGTGCATGGTCCGCACCCCCTGCTGGGAGACGATGACGTCGGCGGGGGAGGTGCGGATGTAGGCCGTGACGCGCTCCAGGGCGCCCACCCTGAGGGCATCGAGCACGAGCACGAGCAGCAGCGCGACGGCCACCCCGGTGATGGTCAGGACACCGCGCCGTCGGTCCCTGAAGAGAACCCGGCGTCCCAGAGGTACCCGGAGACGGAGGTCCGGGAGAAGTCCGTGGAGTTTCATGAGCCGCTCCGGAACGCCGTCGCCGCGTCCACCCGGCTGACCTGCCGGGCCGGCACCCACGCCGCGAGCAGCGCCATCGCGGCCGCAGCGACGGCGGTGCGGCCGAGCGCCGTGGGAGTGATCGCCACGAGGAACGTCGGTTGCCAGGCGGTCACGACCACCCGGGCGACGGCGAGAAGCGCTGCCGCGACCAGGCCACCGATCAGGCTGAAACCGAGCGTCATGGTGAGCGTGACGAGCCGGAGCCTCACGGTGGACGCGCCGATGGCCTTGAGGACGCCCAGCTCACGCCGCTGCTCGGCGACAACGGTGTAGGACACGAGCGCGACAATCAGGACGCCGGCCGCGAACGCCACAGCGACCATGAGCCTGATCGGCCCGCCGAAGATCCGGGTCGTCAACTCACGTGCGGCGCCCGCCAGTTCGGCAGGGGTGCGCACCGTCAGTCCCTGCGACCGCAGCCGCTCGGCGACAGCGTCCGGGTTCTCGGTTGACACCAGGACCACACCGGTGGTCCCGGTGGCACCGAGGATGCCGGTCAGGGTCGACTCGGTGGTGAAGATGAGCGGCGTCATGAACATGGCGGTGTCGTCGGTCAGTCCCACGACCCGCAGGTTCCGACCCATCACAGGCAGGGAGTCGCCGAGCCCAAGGTCGTGCTCCTCGGCCAGCAGGCGATCGACGGCGACCTCACCATCAGCCGGGGGGCGGCCCGCCGCGAGGTCCCACGGGCCACCCGCTCCCCCCGGAGTGAAGCCCACGACCGCAGCCGCGGCCTTGCCCCCGTGCAGCTCCAGGATCGTGTACATCGTCCGGGCCCGGGTGGTCCCGGTCACGCCCGGCACTGCGGCCACGGCGTCGGCGACCTCCCCCGGGAGAGTGCTGCGGTCCGAGAAGAGCGACTCGGTGCCGGGGGCCACGACCACAAGCTGCGCACCGAGGTTGTCCTCGTATGCGGTCGCACGTTCCTGCACCCCAGCCCACAGCCCGTCCAGGAGCAGGATCATCATCAGGGCCAGCCCGATGGCGACCACACCCGCACCCAACCGCGTCCGGCGCGCTGTCATCAGCCGACGCCCCAAGGGCACCCGCCCAGTCCTCGCCCAATCCACCACTGACGAACACCTCCCGGGTCCGTCCGGGCCGAGATGTTCCGGTGGTGTCGGACAGGCCTGGTCACCATTGTGCGGCGAGGAACCGGACGCCGCAGTGAAGGACTGATGGCTTTTCGATCAAGCTCTGATCACGCTGCACCGGGCGCTTCCCGGCGCAGGGTGCGCTCAGAGGGTCGCGAGGAGGTCTTCCATCTCGGCGATCTCGGCTTCCTGGGCATCGATGATGGTCTGGGCGAGGTCGCGCATCTCGGTGTTGACGCCGTCGTCGAGCTGGGTTTGGGCCATCTCCAGGGCGCCGGTGTGGTGGGCGATCATGAGCTGGAGGAAGCGGCGGTCGAACTCCGTCCCGGAGACCTGTTCGAGTTCGGCCATGGCCTCGGTCTGGTCAAGGCCGTCCATCTCCATGGAGCCGTGGTCCATGCCCGTCATGTTCCCGGCAGTGGTGGGTTCGCCTTCCCCTTCGAGCCATCCGGTCATCAGGTCGATCTCCGGGTCTTGCGCCGCACGGATGCGCGTGGCGAGGTCCCGGACCGCGGGGGTGGTGGCCCGTTCCAGGGCAAGGTCGGCCATCTCGATCGCCCCGACGTGGTGTTCGATCATCATCTGGGCGAATTCGGTGTCCGCACTGCTGTGCCCACCTCCTGGCGTCTGGCTCTCCGCTGCGGCGCCACTGGTCGATGCGGTCACGGCGGGCGTGTCGGAGGCGGTTGGGGCGGTGTCGGCGCACCCGGCGATGGTCAGGCCAAGGGCGAGGGTGGCGACCGTGAGGACGGTGCGGGTCGAGGGGCGACGACGGGTCATTGGGGGTGGGTGCCTTCTGTTCGCTGGTCGGCCGCGCGCCCACAGGGGTGCGCGCGCGGCAAGGGGAACTGAGGGAAGGTTCACCCGGGACAAAGGTCCGGGTCAACCGGCGGCGCGGCTTCTTCATGGGTTCTTCATCGTGGTCCTCGCGGGGCCGAGCGGTTTGTCGGATCTTCATCAAGTTCGTCGAATCTTCACCGTGTGGTCCGCTGCCTCGGGATGCGGGTGACGGGGTGCTTGCCTAGCGTGGGTCGGACCCGATGGAGCGGACGGCTCAGGAGGTCTCCGCTCCCCTGATGAACGGAGGACCGACAGTGAACCTCGAGATGATTCGTTCTCACCCGGTAGCCACGGCAGTTGATGCCACAGTGCTCGCCAACGCGTTGGAGGCGTTGGCGGAGTGCTCCCAAGCCTGCACGACGTGTGCGGACGCCTGCCTCGCGGAGGACATGGTCTCTGAGTTGCGGGCCTGTATCGGCCTGAACCTGGCGTGCGCGGACGTGTGTGCCGCCACCGCACGGGTGCTGACCCGGCAGGTGGGGCGGGACACCGCCGTGGTCACCGCCCAGGTGGCGGCGTGTGTGGCGGCGTGCTCGGCGTGCGGGTCGGAGTGTGAGCGGCACGCCGACATGCACGAGCACTGCCGGGTGTGCGCGGAGAGTTGCCGCCGGTGTGAGCAGGCCTGCACGGACCTGCTCACCGCTCTGGGGTGAGAAAGGAGCACGAGATGATCAGCAGCACGACGACAGCGACGCAGCGGGCCGCGTCCTGGGCCGCCACCACCGCATTGGCGTTCGCGGGCGCGGCCGGGGTTGGGGTGGCGGCGCTGCCCGCGGCGGCGGAGGCCCCAGCAGCCTCCGAACAGGCCGCCCGCTTCGAGGTCGACTTCCTGACGGGCATGATCGATCACCACCACATGGCGGTCATGATGGCGGAGATGTGCCTGGAGAAGGCAGTGCACCCCGAGCTGGAATCCACCTGCGAGTCGATCATCGCAACCCAGTCCGCGGAGATCGCGACCATGCAGGACTGGTTGGCCGACTGGTACGGCCTCAGCTACGAGCCGGACATGACCGGGATGCAGTCAATGCACCGCCTGCAGGGCCTGAGCGGGGAGGAGTTCGAGGTCGCGTTCATGCGCTCGATGATCCGCCACCACTGGGGTGCGATCCGTGAGGCCGAACGGTGCCTGGCCAGCGCGGAGCACCCGGAGCTGCTTGGGATGTGCGAGGAGATCCGCACCGTCCAGCTCGAGGAGATTACCCAGATGCAGGACTGGTTGCAGGAGTGGTACGGCCTGTCGGGCGGCCGACCCGTCGAGACCGACTGACAGGTCCCTGCGGATGCGCCCCACCCCGGCCGGGTCGGGGCGCATCGCGCTGCAGAGTTCAGGGTTTCTTCATCCGTCCTTGACGGCAATGCCCGGGGGCGGGGCGCATGCTCAGGGGAAATGGCACCGAGGAGGTGGTGGTCGTGGTCCTCACCGTGATCATCGTCTGCGCGGTGTACCTCGCGCTGGGGTTGTGGGTTGTCGCGCTGATCTTCCCCAGCCCGCAGGCCCCCACATCCGGCACTCCCGAGAGGAACCCTGACCATGAACGGTCCACGAGGCCACAGCCACTCCCCCCTGTCACACCTGGTGGGAATGCTCGCCGCGGCAGCGGTGATCCTGGTGGTGCTGGTGGTCGCGGGCCGCTCCTGGGGTGAGGCGCTACCCCTGGCCGCGCTGTTGGCCTGCCCGTTGATGATGATCGGCATGGTGTTCATGATGGGTCGCACCCAGGGACACGGCCTCGACCAGCACCAGCAGGGAGCGCACGTGGGGCAGGACCAGCATGGACAGCACGCCGGGCACGCTTCGGTGGATGTTCGGAGCACCGGGGGCGGGGCGGACCGCTGATCAGCTAGCCGCGCTCCGGGGCAGGGTGACGGTGAAGGTCGACCCCTGGCCCGGCCCTGGGCTGGCCGGGGTGACCGTGCCCCCATGGGCGGTGACGATCGCGTGCACGATCGCGAGCCCGACGCCGGAGCCGCCGTGGGCGCGGTCGCGGGCCGCGTCCACCCGGTAGAACCGTTCAAACAGGTGGGGCAGGTGCTCCGGGGCGATGCCCGCGCCGGTGTCGGTGACCCGGAGGACCACGGTGGAACCGGTGGTGGTGGCGGTGAGGGTGACCGAGCCGCCGCGGGGGGTGTGGCGCAGGGCGTTGTCGAGCAGGTTGGTCAACACCTGACCGAGCCGGTCACCATCGGCGGTCACGACGGCGTCGTGGGCGCCGTCGGTGACCTGGACGTTCAGGGTGACGCCGGCGTCGGCGTACCGGGCGGCGGCCTGGGTGTGGGCGTCGGCCACGACCTGGGCGACCCGCAGGGGGGTGCGGCGCATGGTGAGCCCGCCCTCTTCGGCGGTGGTGACCAGGGCGATGTCCTCCCCGAGCCGGGCCAGGCGGGCGACCTGGGTGCGCAGCAGGCTCACGATGTCGGGGTCGGGGTGGCGGACGCCGTCCTGGATGGCCTCCAGGTGGGCGTCGAGCGTGGCGAGGGGAGTGCGCATCTCGTGGGCGAGATCGCCGAGCATGCGCCTGCGGCTGGCCTCGATCGCGCCAAGGTCGGCGGCCATCGTGTTGAACGCGTGGCCCAGTTCCTCGAACTCCGGGCCCATGCCGACCGGGGGGACCCGGGCGGTGTGGTCGCCGGCCGCGACCCGGTGGGCGGCGTCGGTGGTCACTTTCAGGGACCGGCCCACCCGGCGGGTGAGGGACAGGCTCACCACCGCGGACGTTGCCACCGCGGCCACGAGGGCCACGGCGAGGGAGATGGCAGAAGCGGTGCGGAAGGCTTCCTCGGCGTGCACCAGGGCGGCGGGGTCGCTGGCCCCGGAGTGCAGCAGATGGTCGTGGAAGATCCCGGGTCCGATCGCGGCGGCGACCACCCAGGCGGTGGCCGCCGCGACGAGGACGACGGCGGTGGTCGCGGCGAGCAGGCGGGGCGCCAGCCCCCACCGCTCCGGGCGGGGGAGTCTCATGTGCCGGTGCCCATGCGGTACCCGACCCCGCGGACGGTGCGCACGAACCGGGGATCGGTGGGGTCGTCGCCGAGTTTGCGGCGCAGGTGCCCGATGTGGACGTCGACGAGGTGTTCGTCCCCGACCCAGCCGGGACCCCAGACCTCCTCGATGAGCTGGCGGCGGGTGTAGACCCCGCGGGGCCGGGCAGCCAGGGCCGTAAGGATGTCGAACTCGGTGCGGGTCAGGTCCACCGGGGCGCCGTCGAGGTGCACCTCGCGGGCGGCGACGTCCAGGGTGAGGGGCCCGAAAGTGAGCGCTTCGGGGGGTTCTTCCTGGCTGGCCCGCGGCCGGCGCAGCATGGCCCGCACCCGGGCGAGCAGTTCCCGGGGGCTGAATGGTTTCGTCAGGTAGTCGTCCGCCCCCACCGACAGTCCGATGAGCTTGTGGATCTCATCCACCCGGGCGGTCAGCATGATGATGTAGCAGTCCGAGAAGGTGCGCACCGACCGGCACACCTCGATCCCGTCCACCCCCGGCAAGCCCAGGTCGAGGACGATCACACCCGGATCCCAGGCACGGGCCCTCGCGATCGCGGTTTCCCCGTCACCGGCAATCACGGTTTCGAACCCGTCCCGCTCGAAGTAGGACGCGATCACCCCCGCGAGGGGGGCCTCGTCATCCACGATCAACACCCGCGGCAGGTCGGTCTTCGCTTGTCCCATCATGCGCCCATTATGGGCTCCGGTGACCCACCCGCCCCCGCCGGGGAAGGGCCCACCGGCAGGTGAGGGGGATACCTTCATCGAATCTTGACCGGCCCGTCAGGGAAACCGGCAGGTGGGGTCCCGAGACTGTCAGTGACCTGATGTCTCACCCCGTTTGGAGGAGAAATGACGGCGGTGCCGCCTGTCATCACCGTGGTGCACGCCCCGGGGTGCCATTTCTGTGAGGACGCCGAACGGGTGCTCACCGAGTTGGCGGACCAGGTCCCGCTCGATGTGCGGCTGGTGCCCTCCACCTCGGTGGCGGGCCGGAGGCTGGTCGAGGCACACCGCCCGGCCATGTTCCCCCTGGTGCTGGTGGACGGGGCCTTCTTCAGTTCGGGGCGCCTACCGCACCGCCGGCTCCGCAAGGTGCTCGCGTCTCGGGCCGGCGTGCCCGCAGCAGCGGTGGGCTGAGCGGTGGGTTTGGAACTGCTCGCCACCGGCAGTGTCCTGGCGGCGTTCCTCGCCGGTGGGGTGGCTCTGTTCGCGCCCTGCTGCATCGTGTTCCTCGCACCGAGCTACCTCGCTGGCGCGGTGAAGAACCGCCGCTGGCGGTTGCTGCCGTTGACGTTCACCTTCGCCGCCGGCCTCGCGCTCGTCCTCGTCCCGATCACGCTGGGGGTCTCGATGATCGCCGGCGCGATCAACAACTACCACGCCCAGCTCTACTGGGCCGGCGGTCTGCTGATGATCGCCCTGGCCGGCCTGTCCCTGTCCGGGCGGATGTGGTCCTTGCCGTCCTTCCTGCGCGCCCCGGACACCACCCGGGGTGACACCGCCAGTTTCTTCGCCCTCGGGGTGTTCTCCGGGATCGCCTCCAGTTGCTGCGCCCCCGTGCTCGCCGGGGTGATGACCCTGTCCGCCCTGTCCGGATCCGCCGCCGGCGGGGTGGTCCTGGGCCTGGCCTACGTCTTCGGAATGGTGTTCCCGCTGTTCGTGATGGCCCTGATCTGGGACCGCGCCGGCCTGGCGGACAAACGCTTCTTCCGGGCCCGGCTCATCCGGCTGCGCGTGGCCGGCCGGGTGCTGGTGACCAACACCGTGAACCTCACTGTCGCCATCGCGTTCACGGCCATGGGCCTGGCCATCATCGCCCTGGCAGGCAGCCGGAACATGACCGGCGGCACCGGAGCCCAGGCCGCGATCGGGGAGTGGTTGGCCCGCGTGTTCGCCGGGGCCCAGGACTGGCTCGCCCCGGTCCCCGAACCGGTCCTCGGCCTCGCCCTGGTCGGCCTGGCCGCCGTGTTCGTGGCCGCCACCCTGCGCGACCGCCGCCCCGCGGTGCCCCCCGACGTCGACGTCGACGTCCACGTCCACGTCGACGTCGACGGCGCCGAGGCGGGCGAGGAGTGCCACGAGTGCCCCGCCGAGCCCGTTCCCCACATTCCTGCCAGCGAACTCCCGGAAGGATCCCCGCGATGAGTTCCACCACCCATCCCCGGCTCACGAAGCACGAGCGGGCCCGGGAGAAGGCCTCCGCCCTCAAGGCAGCGGCCGCAGCCGCCGAGAAGCGTCGCCGGCGAATCCGGATCGCGAGCCTGATCGCCGCCATCATCGCGGTGGGCTTGGTCGCCTACGGGCTGCTCACCTCCCAGGCGCAGTCCTCCACCGAGGCCCGTCCCGCCCCGGACTTCACCCTGCCCACCACCGAGGGGGGCACGGTCACCCTGTCGGACCTCCGCGGCTCCCCGGTGGTGCTGTACTTCAACGAGGGCGCCGGGTGCGGGTCCTGCACCGTGCAGATGGCCGAGATCGAGAAGAACCCGGGCTTCGCCGACGCCGGCATCACCGTCCTGCCGATCGTGATGAACACCGCCGAGCAGATCCTGCCCGACCTTGAACGCTACGGGGCCACCACCCCCTACCTCCTCGACGACGGCACCGTCTCCGCGGCGTACGGCACCATCGGGACCGGGATGCACGAGGGCCTGCCCGGCCACGGCTTTGTCCTCATCGACGCCGACGGGGTGCAACGCTGGCAGGGCAACTACCCCTCCATGTGGCTCGACCCCGCCGACCTGCTCGACGAGATCACCTCCCGGCTGTGACCCACCCCACGGTGTTGATGAAGGTTCAATGAAGCCTGTTATCGAACCGTGACATCCGCCTGGCGGCTGGTTAGCGTCGACATTAGCTTCCGGACCAACCCTCCGGCAGCCGCCGTGGGCTGAGTCCGAACCCTGCCACCGCCCGGGGCTTCCCTCCGAAACAAGAACCTGGCAGGGACGGGGGAACCGACGTGTGTGGCCTACCAGGGCCTTGGGGTGAACTGCGCCTATGGCGCAGCGGGTGATCTCCGCCCGAACCCGACAGCTCACCCCGCAGGACCATGGAGAGGCACCACATGACACCCACCACCACCGGGGCGCGTCACCGCGCCCCCCGACAACTCCCCGCGTCGGGCTTCACCCGACCGCAACCGGGACCCAACCGCCGGTTTGCGGTCCTGGCATCCTCCGGGCTGCTGCTGACCATGGTGGCCACCAGCGCCACCGCCGTCGAGCCAGCAGCCGCGGCCCGCGCCGAGGCCGCCAGGGTGTCTCTCAGCGCCGCCGCCCGCACCGCCATGGCCACATCCCCGATCGTGCGGGTCCCTGCCGCCGCCGAATGGACCGCCGACGCGATGACCGCGTCCTCCACGCCCGCTCCACCACCCCCGCCCGCACCCGAACCCGAGCCGGTGGCCCAGACCTCCCGCACCACTACCCGGACCACCACCCCCGCAGCGGCGACCACCCGGGCGGCGGTGGCGCCGAGTGCACCGGCGGCGGCGGTGTCCTCCAGTGCGATCGTGAACTACGCCCGCCAGTTCCTGGGAACCCCGTACGTGTGGGGTGGGACCACCCCGGGCGGGTTCGACTGCTCCGGGTTCACCCAGTACGTCTTCCGGAACTTCGGCATCGAACTGCCCCGCACCTCCAGTGCACAGGCCACCGTCGGGACCCGGGTCTCCGCCGCCGACGCCCGCCCGGGGGACCTGGTCGCCTGGCCGGGCCACGTCGGAATCTACACCGGCAACGGCAACAACATCGCCGCCCGCCAGCCGGGCACCCCGCTGACCGAGGGACCGATCTACCACTCCAGCCCCACCTTCATCCGCGTCGGATGATGCCACGGCGGTGCGGACACCTGCGGTGGCCGCACCGCTGCCGCTGAGCCGTACGAGGTGGCCTGCCATCCGGGGCCACCCCCGTGGCGTTCGACGGCCACATGGCCATCGTCATCCCGAGCGGGGACTTCCTCGTCGAGTACGTGACCGCGCCCTAGCGGATCATGCTCCCAGCGGATCATGCTCCCTTCCTCCACACTGATCCCCTGCACCCATGTCAAGGAAATCCAGGAGGGCAGATGCCAGACAAGCGGGCCGAGCGTGCGGCGAGAGCCGCGGCTGCTGCGCAGCTTCGCGCCGATCAGGAGCGGCGGGATCGTCAGCGCAGGTCGTGGATCATCGGGACGACAGCTGCGCTCGTCGTCGCGCTCATCGGAGTGTCCGTTGCCGTGATCCTTGGGGAATCGCGCGAGCAGGCGGCGATCGAGGCGGCGGCCAACCAGCCCATCGACGGCGTGGAGGAGTTCAGTGACCTTTCCGCCAACCACGTTCCCTCGACGCCTGAACCCACCGCGGACCCGACCGTGGCAGCGGCCGATGAGCCGGTTGGGACCGCCCTGCCGCCGGTGGGTGGGGACCATGACCCCGTCTGGCAGAACTGCGGGATCTACGCCGAGCCCGTGGGGACCGGCAATGCGATCCACTCCCTCGAGCACGGGGCGGTGTGGGTCACCTACCGGCCCGGTCTGCCGGCTGAGCAGCTCGACGTGTTGACCGACTTGGCGCGGGGCAAGCCGTACATGTTGCTGAGCCCCTTCCCGGACCTGAAGTCGCCCGTGGTCCTGACCGCGTGGGGAGTGCAGCTCGAGCTCGACGACGCCTCCGACCCGCGCGCGGCTACCTTCGTGGAGAAGTACCTCGAGGGCGAGCAGACCCCGGAGCCGGGTGCCGCGTGCTCGGGTGGGGTGGGGGCGCCGTCGGTGTGATGGTCTGACTGCGCGACCTTCTCCGCCTTGTCCCCGGGCAGGACCTCGACGGGGCTCACCGTATCCCTCCCGTGTAGACGTGGTCAGTGGCGAGGCGGGTCCCCACGGACCTCCATCATCGGTGAACCCGTCCACCGGGACGGGGTGCCACCGGTCAAGAATCGATGAAGAAGCCGCCCCGCGGTGGAGGGTTCAGGTCACCGCCCGGCCACCGTCAGGGCGATGAGGGCGAGGTTGAGTCCGGTCACCAGGAGGACGACGCCGGTCAGCGCCCACCGCACGGTGGGGCGGTTGGCGGCCCCACCCATGAGGGCGCGGTCGCTGGTCAGCCGTAGCAGCGGGACGAGGGCGAACGGGATCCCGAAGCTGAGGACCACCTGGCTGATGACCAGCGCCCAGGTCGGGTCAGCGCCGGCCGCGAGCAGTACCAGGGCGGGCACCAGGGTGACCAGGCGGCGCACCATCAGCGGAATACGCCGGTGGAGCAGCCCGTCCATGATGGTCGCCCCCGCGTAGCACCCCACCGAGGTCGAGGCCAGCCCGGACGCGAGCAGGCCGATGGCGAACACAAGGCCGACGGCGGGCCCGAGCGCCGAGACCACGGCGGCGTGCGCCCCGTCGATCGAATCCGTCCCGGGCAGCCCACGCAGGCTGGTCGCTGCCAGGAGCAGCATGGCAATGTTCACCGCACCAGCAACACTGAGGGCACCGAGCACGTCCCACCGCGTGGCGCGCACCAGGTGGACGTGACCCTCCCGGGCGGCAGCCTGCCCATGCCGGTCCCGGACCAGGGCGGAGTGGACGTAGATGGCGTGGGGCATCACCGTGGCACCGAGCATGCTGGTGGCCAGCAGCACACTGTCGGTGCCAGCGAACCGGGGCACCAGGCCGGCCGCGACATCACCCGGTGCTGGTGGGTTGACCACCAGTCCCGTGACGAACCCGATGGTGATCACCACCAGCAGCGCGATCACAACCGTCTCGAAGTGGCGTTGCCCGTACCGGTTCTGCACCGCGAGCAACCCCAGCGAGACCACCCCCACGATCACCCCGCCGACGAGGAGGGGGGTGCCGAACAGCAGGTACAGGGCGATCGCACCGCCGATGACCTCGGCCAAGTCGGTGGCGGCCGCAACAACCTCCGCCTGCACCCAGAACGCCAGTCGTGCCGGGCGGCGCAGCCGCCGCCCGATGAGCTCGGGAAGGGTGGCCCCGGTGACCAGCCCGAGCTTCGCGGACTGGTACTGCACCAACACCGCCATCACGTTCGCCACGACCAGCACCCAGACCAGCAGGAAGCCGTACCGTGAACCGGCGGTGATGTTCGCGGCCACGTTGCCCGGGTCCACGTACGCGATCGCAGCCACGAACGCCGGACCGAGCAGGGGCAGGATGCGGCCGCGGGTTGTGGGGGTGGATACCACAGCTATCTTCCTTGTAACCGGGTGTCAGTCGTGGATGCTGTGTTCCACTGCGGAGTGGGTCTCGGGTTCGAGTTGGAAGGTGGAGTGCTCCACGGAGACGTCGAAGTGCTCGGCCACGCAGTCCTGCAGTTGGGCCAGGATCCGCGGGGCGTGGCCGTCGGAGAAGCAGGCGTCCTCGAGCACGACGTGGGCGGTCAGGACGGGCAGGCCGGTGGCGATCTGGGTGGCGTGCAGGTCATGGACCCCTTGGACGTGGGGGACGGCGAGGATGTGGCGGCGCACCGCGGCCAGGTCCAGGCCCTTGGGGGTGGATTCGAGGAGGACGTGGCCGGCCTCACGCAGAATCTTCAGGGCGCGGGGGACGATGAGGGCCGCGATGAGGATGCCGGCGAGGGCGTCGATGCGGGTCCACCCGGTGGTGGCGATCACGACGGCGCTGACGATGACGGCCACGGACCCGAGGGCGTCGTTGACGACCTCGAGGAATGCGGCGCGCATGTTCAGGGAGGCGCCCCGTCCGCCCGCCAGCACCGCCATGGAGGCGATGTTGCCCACCAGGCCGACGATGCCGAACACCAGCAGCCCGGTCGAGGTCACCTCGGGCGGGTCGAACAGTCGTCGGACACCCTCGATGAGGGCGTAGAGGCCCACCCCGAGCAGGACGGTGGCCTGGGCACCGGCAGCGAGGACCTCGGCGCGCCGCCACCCCCAGGTGCGTTCCGGTGTCGCTGGGCGCAGGGTGAGGGAGGCGGCGATGAGGGCCATCAGCAGCCCGCCGGCGTCGGTGAGCATGTGGCCGGCATCCACGAGGAGGGCAAGGCTGCCCGTCCACAGCGCCCCGATCACCTCCGCGACCAGGATCGAGGCAGTGATCCCGAAGGCGATCGCGAGACGACGGCGGTGCGTGGCTGGCCCGGCGGCAGCGTGCGCGTGGTCGTGGGTCATCTACTGGCTCGGATCAGCTGGGTGGGGCGGGCGGCGCGCACCCCGTTGGCGATGACGAACACCTCGGCGACTTCGTGGACGAGCACCACCGCCGCCAGACCCAGGACGCCGGCGGCGGCGAGCGGGATGAGGATCGCGATCAGCACCAGGGACAGCGCCACGTTCTGCAGGATGATGCGGCGGGTGCG
Source organism: Actinomycetales bacterium UBA1383 (assembly GCA_002305415.1). GTDB lineage: Bacteria > Actinomycetota > Actinomycetes > Actinomycetales > Actinomycetaceae > UBA1383. Next base: position 15,736 of record DBQX01000062.1, read on the forward strand.
CCGCGCGTGGGCCAGCGCCCCGGGCAGCAACCGCAGGTCCGCGCCCATGAGGGCGACGTCGGCGGTCTCGATCGCCACATCCGCGCCCATGGCGCCCATGGCGATGCCGAGGTCGGCGGTGGCCAGGGCGGGGGCGTCGTTGACGCCGTCGCCGACCATTGCCGTCACCTGGCCCGCGTCGCGGAACCCGGCCACCAGGCGGGACTTGTCCTCCGGGCGGAGGTCGGCGTGCACCTCGGTGATGCCGGCCGCCGCGGCCAGCGCGGCCGCGGTGGCCGCGTTGTCCCCGGTGAGCATCGCGACGCCGTAGCCCTGCGCCCGCAACTGGGCGACGACGCCCGCGGCCTCATGCCGCAGCTCGTCCCGCACCCCGATCACCCCGGCGGGGGCGCCGTCGACCTCGAGCACGACGGCGGTGGCGCCACCCGCCTGCAGGCGGGTGACGTCGTCGGCCAGCGGGCCGGGATCCACCCAGCTGGGGCGGCCGAGGCGCAGGGCGTGGCCCGCGCTGGTGCCGCTCAGGCCGGCGCCGGGGGAGGCGGCGACGCCGGCGGCAGCGGGGACGTCGGGTGCGGCGGCCAGGATGGCGCGGCTGAGGGGGTGCTCGCTGCGCGCCTCCAGCGCCGCGGCGAGGCGGAGGACCTCCGCGCGGGTGCGACCCGGGGCCGGGACCACCTCGATGACAGCCGGCTCGTTGGCGGTCAGGGTGCCGGTCTTGTCCAGGGCGAGGTGGCGCACGGCGCCCAGGGTCTCCAGCGCGGCCCCGCCCTTGATCAGGATCCCGTGCTTGGAGGCGGCGCCGATGGAGGCCACCACGGTCACCGGGACCGAGATCGCCAGCGCGCAGGGGGAGGCCGCGACCACCACCACCAGCGCCCGCTCCAGCCACAGGCCCGGGTCCCCGAGCAGGGCGCCGAGCACCGCGATCAGGACGGCGGCGATGAGGATGCCGGGCACCAACGGTTTCGCGATGCGGTCCGCGAGCCGCTGGGTGGCCCCCTTGTGGGACTGCTCCGCCTCGACGATGTGGACGATGCGGGCCAGGGAGTTGTCCTCCGCGGTTGCGGTGACCTCCACCTCCAGGGCGCCGGTCGCGTTGATCGAGCCGGCGAAGACCGCGTCCCCGGGGCCCGCCTCCACCGGCATCGACTCGCCCGTGATGGCGGAGGTGTCCAGCGTGGTGCGCCCGGCACGGATGACGCCGTCGGTGGCGAGGCGCTCGCCCGGCCGGACGACCATCCGGTCCCCGACGGCCAGGTCGCCGGGGTGGACGACGATGTCGGCGCCGTCCCGCCGGATGGTGGCCTCGCGGGGGACGAGGTCGAGGAGGGCGCGCAGGCCCTTGCGGGTGCGGGCGACGGAGTACTCCTCCAGCCCTTCGCTGAGGGAGTACAGGAACGCCAGGGTGGCGGCCTCCTCCACCTGACCCAGCAGGGTGGCACCGAGGGCCCCGATCGTCATGAGGAGGTCCACGCCCAGCCGGCCCTTGACGAGCTTCCGCATGGCCTCGGGGATGAAGGTGATGCCGCCGGCGATGAGCGCGGCAGCGCTCAGCGCGAGCGAGGCGCCGTCCTGGCCGGCGCGACCGAGCAGGAAGCCCGCCAGGAGCAGCAGCCCAGCGAGCACGCCGAGGCGGATCTCGGTGACCTGCCAGAGGTGGTCGGCGGCGGCGTCATCGTCGCCGTCATCGGGCTCGGTGGGCTCGGGCGTGCGGGCGGACCCGACGCCGGTGTCGTCGGGAGGGCTCACGTGCCGGTCGAGGAGATCCTCGTCCGCGGTGGCCATTTCGTCCTTCTCGTTCACGTCTCGCTCCTGTCGGTGGGGTGGGTCTTGAGGTCCGCGGGGGCGGGCTGGCCGGCGGTGCCGATCCCGTAGTTGGGGCACAGTGCGACGGCTTGGCCGTTCACGGCGAGCAGCCGCTCCGCGGTGGCCAGCACGGCCAGCAGTTCGGGTTCGGTGGTGAGGGAGAACATGGAGGCCCGCCCTTCGGGCCGGGAGTTCACCAGGCCGCAGTCCCGCAGGCAGGCGAGGTGGGCGCTCACGGTGGACTGCGCGAGGCCCAGGTGGGCGGTGAGGTCCCGGACCCGGTGCTCGCCGAGGGTGAGGTGTTGCAGGATCGCCAGCCGGGTGGGGTCGGAGAGGCCGTGGAACAGCGCGGCCGCGGGAGCCAGGTCCGACGGGGTCACCGACCCGCGCTCCGGGCCCACCTCCACCCGCTGTTGTATCGTCATAGGTCGATGATAGCCAATCAGGGCGATCATTGGGTGCGGGGGTCCCGGGCTGTGGTATGTCATCCCTCACACTCGCAATGGGCCCGTGTGCCGGCACCCGTGGGCCTGTTACCGTTTCGTTATCAGTGTTTGTCGTGAGGTCTCACCCTGCTGGGGCCGGTGCCCTGGAGGTGTGATGTCGGGACTCGCCCAGTCCGCTGTCGAGCCCGTGACCCGCCGACAGTTGCGGGCCGTGGAGCGGGGGGAGGCGCCCGCCCCGGTGGCCTGGAAGTTCCCGGCCGGGGACGAGCAGCCCACCGAGAAGATCCCCCGCCCGCCGCACCCGACCCGCCGTGAGCTCCGCTCCCAGCCGGCCCCGAAGGGGCGGGTCGCGCGCCGGGTGGCGGTGCCCCGGGCGGTGATCCTGGTGGCGTTGGGGGTGGTGACGGTCGCGGCCCCTGTCCTGGGACTGGACGGAACCGACCACTCCGCGCACGCCCACCCCATCTCGCCCGCGATAGCGGCCGTAACACCAGCCCCCTCCCCGGACGCGACGGCTGGTGACACCCTTGAGGCGTTGCCACTCCTGGGACCGCAAGTGGTGTCCCCGGGCGCGGGACAATCCGGGCCGGATCTCTCCTCCCGGGCCGTCGAGCGTGCCCCGGTGGAGACGCCCACACCGGCCCCCGCCCCACCGGTTGAGACCACTGCGGCCCCCGCCCCGGAGCCCGTCGCCCCGACGATCGTGATGCCACTGGCCGCTGGGTCCTTCCGGCAGACCTCGCCCTACGGGGGGCGCACCGACCCGATCAACGGCGCTGCGGCGTTCCACACCGGCGTCGACCTCGCTGCCCCGCTGGACAGCCCCATCTACGCGGTGGCGGACGGGGTGGTCGACTACGTCGGTCCGGGCAAGGATGGACGGTCGAGCATGATCATCGTCCTCAAGCACACCATCGACGGGCAGGACGTCTACACCTGGTACAACCACATGTACGCCCGTGGCCTCTACGTCGAGGAGGGCCAAACGGTGACGGCGGGGCAGGTGATCGCCGGGGTGGGCAACAACGGTCGTTCCACCGGGGCCCACCTCCACTTCGAGGTCCACACCGACGACGACCTCACCACCACCGACCCGTTGGCGTGGCTGGCCCAGCAGGGCGCCGTCGACGCGAGCCTCCTCCCCGCCGGGTAGCAGTGGAGCCGCCCGGCGGATCGGCACCGTTCGACAGTACGTACACTGGCGACCATGCAGCGGCACACTCCCGGAGGGCTGAGGGCCTTGCCGCCCCGAGCCGCCCTTGCCGCTGTCGCCGTCGCGGCTCTGCTGCCCCGGGTGAGCGCCGGCAGCCACCCGGGTGCCTCGTGCGTGACACTGCCGCCCGCGCTGACCCGACCCGGACTGCACCTGGACCTGGTCCAGGAATCGGCGCTGTGCGCCCTGGGGCAGGTCGACGTCGGGCCCGCGCTCACCCACGCCGGTGGCTTCGTCCTCATCGTGTGCCTGACAATGCTCACCCTCAGCCTGGTGGGCCTGGCCGGCGCGATCGGGGTGGGAGCCTGGGCGCGAGCCCAGTTCCGTCACGCCCGGGACTGGGTGCGACTTTCCCTGAGACCTCCGCGGCCCGTCCTGCCGGTGGTGGCCTGGCCGGCACCGGCGCTCGAGGTCGTATTCCTGCAGGACAGGCGCGCCAGTCTGGTCAGCCGTGTCCCACGGCGGCGGGGCCCACCCGTCCCCGTGCTGGCTTGACTGACTGATTCTCCCGGCCCCGACCCGGCGTCGGCGCCCACCCAGCGCCCCCCCTTACACCGCGGTAGCCGCGCCCTCGTGCACGCACCCCCAGCTGGCCTCCACGCGCCGGCCCCTCCCACCTGACAGGACCACCATGCCCAGGAAGAACCGTCCCACCAGTCCCGCAACACCGAACCGCGAGGAGATCCGCGCAGCCGCGGCCGCGGCCGCGGCCGCGCAAGCAGCCAAGGAGCGACGCAGCCGCAAGCTCATCACGCTCGGCGTGGTCTCCGCCGCCATCGCCACCCTCGTCTTCACCGTCAGCTTCATCCTCTCCTCCGCCCCCGACAGGGCCACCCCCTCCGCCGGCCCGACCGCCGACGGCACGCCCGATGTCACCACCGACACCTGGACGCTGCAGGTCGGGCAGGAGAACGCCCCCGTGCGGGTGGACGTCTACCAGGACTACATGTGCCCGTACTGCGGGAGATTCGACGCCGCCAACGGGCAGGACCTTGAGCGCCTGATCGAGGAGGGCACCGTCCGCGTCGAGATCCACCCGATGTCCTTCCTTGACGATGCCTCCAACGGGAGCCGGTACTCCACCCGCGCCGCCAACGCGGTGGTCACCATCGCCCAGGCCGATCCGGCACGCGTGTGGGCATTCAACGAGGCGCTGTACCGCAACCAGCCGACCGAAGGTACCAGCGGCCTCAGCGACGCCGACCTGGCCGAACTCGCCGTCGAGGTGGGAGTCGACCAGACGGTCGCGGACACCTTCTCCCAGCTCACCAACGCCGACTGGGTCGCGCAGGGCACCCAGGCCGACTTCGACTCCGGCATCCAGGGCACCCCCACCGTCCTGATCAACGGGCAGGTCTTCGAAGGCGACCTGTACAGCACCGGCCCGCTGACCGCGGCCATCACCGCCGCTGCCAATGGCTGACCTGCTGGAGCCTCCTCGCATCCTTCGTTCTCTCCGTGGACGCGGTCACCCTCGCAAGCGACCCCCAGGCGGACCTGTCCTGCAACATCAACACCGCCATCAGCTGCGGAACCGTGGGAGCCTCCTGGCAGGCCTCCGTGTTCGGATTCCCCAACGCGTTCCTCGGACTGATCGCCGAGCCCGTAGTCATCACCATCGCCGTCGCGAGTCTGGCCGGCGTCCGGTTCCCCCGCGGGTTCGTGTTCGCCGCCCAGACCATCTACACCCTGGGCTTCCTGTTCGCGTACTGGCTGTTCTACGAAGCCATGTTCCGTATCGGTGCCCTGTGCCCCTGGTGCCTGCTCGTCACACTGTCCACCACCCTGGTCTTCGCCTCCCTGACCAGATTCAACATCCGGAACACCAACCTCTACCTCCCACCCCCACACGATCCTGTTCACGGGGTTGCGCATGGGTTACGACATGCTCATCATCGGGCTCTGGATACTGGCAGTGATCCTCGCGATCGTCGTGAAGTACGGAGCTGCCCTGGTCGCCTGAGAACCGTTCGGTCGCATCGCATCCTCAGGCCTCCTCGGCGAGGGCGTCATCGATCAAGCCACGCAGAATGGTGGGGTCGAACTGGCCGAGGATGCGCGCAGCGACCCGCCCTTGCCGGTCGAGGACGATCGTGGTCGGCATGGCCCGCAAGGGCACGAGCCCCTCGAACGCGGCGACAGCGCCCGCGTCCTTGTCATACAGGGAGGGGTAGGGGACCTCGAACGTGCGCTCGAACGCCTGGGCGGTGCCGACATCGTCGCGGGGATTGACGCCGAGCATTCGCAGCCCTTGAGAGGTGTAGTCCTCGTGGATGCTTTTCAGGTCCGGCGCCTCCGCCCGGCACGGCGGGCAGGCGGCATACCAGAAGTTCACGACCGCCACGTCGCCGCGCCAGTCAGTCAGGTCGAGCTCCTCCCCGCCATACGTCGTTCCGACCAAGACGATGGGTTCGGACCGCTCATCCGGTGGCCAGCTAGCGAAGCTGCCATCCGCGGAGATGTACCCGGCCCCAGCCGCGCTGTTGTCCTGTGTGCCTCCCGGCGCGCAGGCGGCCAGCGCGAGCAGCGCCCCCGCGCCCAGTCCAGCCAGCAGCGTCCGGCGCGTGATCGGATGGGCCGTCAACGAAACAGCTACCGCGTCCTCCGGGCGGCCGGCGCTCCCAGGCAACCGCGTTGACCTGCTCCGACGCCACCCGCCCCCCGAAGCAGCCCAAATCCGGTAGTACATCCCATCACCGTAACCGGCCAGGCAACCAACCCGCGATACACGCCGCTTCCGGGACGCTCGCACTACCCGGAGACCTCAGATCCCCGGAATCATCGCCGGTACACAAAGCCCGCAGCTGCTCAACCCGGGCTACGCGCCACCGTTGCAGAAGCCTGGGAAGGAGTTCCTTCGCGGTTTTCGTGGGGGCTGGGTGTGCGTCGTCGCGAGGGGCGGTCACGCGCCGGTGAACGCGGCGCGCAACTGCTCGAGTGTCGGCGCGCCCTCGTGTCCTCCCGGCGTGGGGTAGCGGCGGCAGGTGAGTCCGACCTGGGCGCCGGGTTGGGGGAACAGGTCGATGCCGTGGACCTGGATACTGGGCGAGCCCAGGAATCCGAGGCGCTTGGCCTCCTCCTGGGTCTCGACCAGGTGGCGTACCACGGTGACGTCGGGGCGCTCGGCCGCGATCACGGCCAGACGCTCCTCCGCGACCTTCCAGTTCGGGCAGTCCTCGAAGTACAGCAGGGTGATGTCCATGCCCTCACGCTAAACCTTGATCCTTGGTGCAAGGTCAAGGGGTAGGATCAGGCGATGCGCATCGGAGAAGTCGCCGACAAGGTGGGCGTGGCGACGCAGACCATCCGCTTCTACGAGCGCAAGGGGCTGCTTCCCCTATCGCGGCGCGGCCCCAACGGCTACCGCGACTACGACGCCTCGACGCTCACCCAGCTCGAGTTCATCCGCAGCGGGCAAGCAGCCGGCCTGAGCCTCGTCGAGATCGCCACCATCCTCGAGCTCCGTCGAGCAGGTTCCGCACCCTGCGCCCACGTACACGCACTGCTTGCCGCGAAGCGGCTCGAGGTGCAGAAGCGACAGCGTGAGCTCGCCGCCCTCGAAGCAGAACTCGAGAACCTGAGCAGTCGAAGTAAGCAACTCGACCCCGCCGAGTGCACCGACGACGCGATCTGTCACATCATCGCTCCAGGGATCAAGCTGTAACAGACCGACAAAGCCCTCAGCCTTGATCCGTAAGTTGTT
>DBQX01000109.1 GCA_002305415.1 Actinomycetales bacterium UBA1383
TCGCATCGATGGTCGGCGGCTGTGGGTGGCGAGTTGGGCGGCGCCGCCCGGGGTGACGTGGGGGAGGGCTGGCAAGGGCCGACAGGTCGAGCGGTTCGCTGCGTGTTTGCGGGACCGACCAGGTCCGACGATCGTGGGCATCGACCGCAACGCCCCGAAGTGGGAACGGCACGACCTCGCGGACGACGCGTGGTGGAACCCCCACGAACCGCTGCTGTACGGCGTGGACCGTGTCCACGACCTGCGTGACACCTTCCGAGACCACGTAGCCGGCCACCCCGAGAGCGCCGCCCAACTCCGGGCGAAGCGCCCGGAAGGGCCCCTTGCTGTCACCCATACCCGCCGTGGCATCGAGTGCCGGTACGACGCGATCTATGCCTCGCCCGAATTTGCGGTCGATGGCGTGGAGCACCTGTGGGACGAGGCGCGCGATGCTGGCAGCGACCATGCCGTCGTCCGGGCCGTGCTCCGCTGGTGCAGCCCTTGAACCGGGACGCAACGTACGCTTCGAAGATGCCGGCAACGAGCGCGGCCTGCTCGCCGTCAGCCTGCAGGAGAACAACGGCATCGTGCTGATCAATGCGGTCAACGGGAAGATCGTGGGCGCGTTCTCCGCCGGGTCCGTGACCGTGGGTGGGGTGGACGTGGTGGAGGAGGACACCATCGACCAGTCCGGCACGATCACCGACGTCCCGCGTGAGCCCGACTCGCTCGGCTGGATCGGGGACCACGTCGTCACCGCCAACGAGGGTGACCTGTTCGGCGGCAGCCGCGGCTGGACCATCTTCGACACCACTGGTGGGGTTGTCTGGGACGCCGGCAACACCTTCGCGGAGGAGATCGTCCGAGTTGGCCTCCACAACGAGGGCCGTAGCGAGAACAAGGGCGCTGAGCCCGAGGGTCTCGCCGTGACCGAGATCGACGGCGTGCCCGTGGTCCTGGTCGGGTCCGAGCGCTCGAACGCCGTGCTCGCCTACGACGTCTCCGATGTGCGCGAACCTGTCCTGCTGCAGGTGCTGCCCACCACGAACGGCCCGGAGGGCATCCTCCCCGTGCCGTCCCGCGACCTGCTCGTCATCTCCTCCGAGGAGGACGACGCCGACGCTCGGGTGCGTGCCTCCGTCTCCCTCTACGGGACGGGCGCGTGGCTCGGCACCGGCTGGTCCCCGGCCTTCCCGCAACTCGTCTCGGCGGACGTCGCCAACCCCGCCGCCGACGACGGCACCTCGCCCATCGGGTGGGGCGCGCTGGGTGCGCTGGCCGCGGACCCCGAGGTGGCCACGCGTCTGTACACGGCCACGGATGCCGCCTTCTCCCCGAGCAGGATCCTCGCGATCGACACCTCCGCCACCCCGGCCGTGATCGACGGCGAGATCACCGTCACGGAGAGCGGGAACCCGATCGGACTCGACATCGAGGGCCTCGCCGTGCGCCCATCCGGTGGGTTCTGGCTCGGCGTCGAGGGGAACGGCCGAACCGACGGCACGGTCAACGAGATCGTGCGGGTGGACGACGCCGGCGTGGTGCAGGAGCGCATCGCGCTCGGGACGGAGCTGGAGGCCACCATCGGTTCCAACGGCGTCGAGGGCGTGGCGGTGACCGAGATCGACGGCGTCGAGCACGTCACCGTCGCGATCCAGCGGATCAGCAACGCCGTGCGCGACTACACCTTCATCGGGCAGTACAACACCGCCACGGAGGAGTGGACCTGGTCCACCTACGCTCTCGAGGCGGCGAGCCCCGACTCGGAGACGGTGTCCAGCGACTGGATCGGCCTGTCCGAGATCGTCGCGATCGACGACGAATCCTTCGCGGTCATCGAGCGCGACAAGCTCAACGGCCCGGACGCCGCCCTCAAGGCGGTATTCGTCTTCGACCTTCAGGCAGGCTCGGGCGCCGACACGCTGGCGGACGCTGCTGCAGGCAACGCCGTCGACAAGTCACTCGCCCTCGACGTCCTGCCCCTCCTGAAGGCCACCAACGGCTGGGTGCAGGAGAAGCTCGAGGGTCTGGCGATCGCGGCGGACGGCACCGTGTACGCGATCACGGACAACGACGGAGTCGACGACGCCACCGGCGAGACCGTCTTCGTCACACTGGGCTCCGCAGAAGACCTGTTCGCGGACTGGCTCGAGTGACACCCGTGCCCTGAGTTCCCAGGGCAAGCATCGCCGTGGGAGGCCGGTTGCCGACCCTCGACTGCGTCGCGTCCCGCCAACGCACCCGCCTGGCCGCGCCCGGCGGGGATGCTCTCGGCACCGTGCGGTTCGAGGACGTCAGGCGCACAGACGCGGCAGTGCGCTGCCCCTGACCCGAGGAGAATGCCCGGGACTCACCGCGTCCCACTGCCCGGGACACTCGCGCGGTCCTCACCGACGTGGGCGTCTTCGAGCGCCTCATCCACGAGGGACGCCGCCATCTGGCCGACGACGATCCCTTGCGTGCGGCGGTGGATCTCGGCCGCGCCCTGGAGCTGTGGCGCGGCACGCCCTACCCGGAGCTCGAGGCATGGCAGCCCGCGCAGGCGGAGGTGGCGCGGCTGGCCGAACTGCGTGCCACCGCGGAGGAGGACCTGGTCGAGGCGGAGCTCGCCTCGGGCGACGCCGGAGACGTTGTCTCCCGCGCCGCCGCGCTGGTGCGCGAGGAGCCCCTCCGGGAACGGCGGTGGGCCCTGCTCGCCCGCGCGCACTACCGCACCGGCCACCAGGGCGACGCTCTCGCCACCCTCACGAAGGCGCGTGTGGTGCTGGTGGAGGAGCTCGGCGTCGACCCCGGCCCCGAGCTCGCCGCCCTCGAGCTGGCGATCCTGCGGCAGGAGCCCTCCCTGCCGGCGGAGACGGTGGCGCCGTCTGCGGCGTCGCCGTGGCCGGGACTGGAGGCCTACGGCGAGGAGGACGCGGATGTGTTCTTCGGCCGCGATTCCGACGTCGCCGAGTGCACCGAGCGGCTGCTCGCCACCGGGCTGCTCGTGCTCGCCGGCGCCTCGGGGTCCGGGAAATCCTCCCTCCTGCGGGCGGGGATCCTGCCGGAGTTGCGGGGCCGCGGGCTGTCCGGCGTGGTCCTGCGGGCGCCCGACGAGGGAGTGGGGGCCGCGCTCCGCACCGTCGAGGCGGCGGCGGTGATCGCCGTCGACCAGGTGGAGGAGGCGTTCGCCGACGGCGCCGCGGCGGCGGATCCCGCCGCGCTGCTCGCGTCGGTGGTGCGGCGGGTGGAGGCCGGGGGACGGGTCATCCTCGTGGTGCGGAGCGACCACCTCGGACGGCTCGCGGTCGACGCCAACACGGCGCGGCTGGTGCAGCGGGCCCTCCACCTCCTGGGACCGCTGACCGGCGACTCCCTCCGGGCGGCCATCGTGGGCCCCGCCGCGCGGTCGGGGGTGCGCTGTGGCCCCGGCCTGGTGGAGATGCTCGTACGCGACGCCGAGGGGCAGCCCGGCGCACTCCCTTTGCTGTCCCATGCGCTCGCCGAGACGTGGGCGCGCCGGTCCGGCCCGGTCCTGACAGTGGAGGACTATCTGGCGACGGGAGGCCTGCGCGGCGCCGTCGCGGCGACGGCGGAGCAGTTCTTCGAGTCCCTCCCGCCGGAGCGGCAGGCAGTCGTTCGGTCCGTGCTGCTGCGTCTCGTGGCGCCGACCGAGGAAGGGGCGGTACGTCGGCGCGTCCCCGCCGCGGACTTCCGCAGCGACGCGCACCGGGCGGACATCGTCACGCGGCTGGTGGCGGCACGGCTCCTGACCGTCGAGGGCGATGACGTGGTGATCTCCCACGAGGCCCTGATGCGGGCGTGGCCCCGGCTCCGCGACTGGCTGGTGGAGGATGCGGGCCGCCTGCAGCTGCTCCGGCGGCTCGAGTCCTACGCGTCCTGGTGGGACGAGCATGACCGCCCGGACGACGCCCTCTACCGTGGCGCGACCCTGCAGCTGGCGGCGGCACTGCCGTCGGAGACCGACGGCGAGATCGGGGCTCCCGCTGCCCGCTTCCTCGCGGCATCACATGCCGCCGCTGAGCTGCGCGCCCGGGAGGCGCAGCAGCGCGCCCGTGCAACCACGCGCCGCAACCGGGCGCTCGCGGCCCTCCTCGTGGTGGCCGTCGTGACCGGGGTGCTCGCCACCATCGGTCGGGTCAACGCCGAGCGGGCGGAACGGCATGCGAATGTCGAGGCACTGGTCAGCGCCTCACGGGTGCTGCGGCCCTCGGACTGGGGACTCGCCGCTCTCCTGGCGGTGCAGGCTCACCACGAGGACCCCGGTCCGCTCACCCACTCGGCGCTCCTGAGCCTGTTCACCGCCGAGACGAGGTTCAGCGGAGAGGTGCACCTCCCGGGCGGCTCCTTCACGGCCGCGGCAATCCCCGGGACCTCATCGGCACTCGTGCTGCACGACCGTGCGCAGCTCTCGCCGGAGGAGTCGGTCGCGGTGGTGGACCTGCGCACCGGTGCCACGGAGAGGATCCTGCCGAGCTCGTCGGCGGCTTTCGCCGGAGCGGAGGTGGCGGTCAGCGGGGACGGCTCCCTCGGCGTCGTGGTGGAGAACAACCTGACGGCGTGCGGGCCCTGGGAGGTGTTCTGTTTCGAGTTCACCGTCTTCGACCTGCGCTCCGGCGAGGCGGTCCTCGGGCCCGGCCCGGTGCCATTCGGCGTCAGCGACTTCACCATCAGCCACGACGGAGCGTGGGTGGCGGTCGTAGGCGCCGAACCCGGCGAGATTGCATGGCTGAACACGGACACCCTGGAGGCGCAGTTCGCGCCCGAGGTCGAGGGCGGCGACGACGTGGAGCGTTGGGACGGCGGCCCCCTCGACGGCGGCTCCGCCCTCTTCACCGCGGACGGCACCCTTGTCGCGACCGATCGTGGCGGAAACGTGCGGGTCCTCGACCCGAACCTGACCGACGCGGAACGCGCTGCCGTCGTCCCTGCTGGCTTCGCACAGACCAACCTGGAGCGTGCCGGGACAACCCTGGTGATGTCCGGCGACCGCGGGGTCGCCGCCGTCGACCTGACGACGATGGCTGTGGTGTGGACACAGCCCACGGCGGAGCCGTCCAGGCGGTGCTCCACACTCGCCCTCTCGGAGTACACCGCCATGGCCTACTGCGGCAGTGCTGCGGGCGTCGTCGAGGTACGGGACCTCCGGACGGGTGACCTGACCGGAGAGACCTTCCCGGCGCCGCACGGGGTGGGAGGACTCGCGGTGGTGGACGAGGGCCGTGAACTCGTCGTGTTCGCCGCGAACGGTCCCGTGATCTCCCGGTGGCGTCTCGACGGCACGGGTCCGGTGACCGATCGCGTTGCGGAACGGCGGTCGCTCTGGGACGGGTGGGGCCCGGACGGCCGCTCCATCGTGGTCACGCGCCCGCGGACGCTCGCGGGTTCCGGCGGTGCTGTTGCCTCCTTCGACGTCTGGGACACGGCCGAGGACACCCGACTCACGGGGGTCGACGGCGTCGCATCGCTGGGCTGGATGGGCACCGGGCGTCTCACCACGGCCACGATCGGCGGCGGCGGGGGCCTCAGCACCTATGACCTCTCCGGGCGCCTCCTGCCGGAGGCGCCCCCGATCGGCGCCTACCTGCCCTCCCAGGTGAGCGTTCACACCACCCAGGGGGCAACCCGCGCCTACCTGTGGAACGGCGTCGACCGCCTGACCCTCATGGGTGCGGACGCGGCTCCTGCCGAGGCACCCGTGTTCCGGATCGACGGCGGTGCCCGGCTGCTGGCCGTGTCCGACACGGCGGACGGCGACACGGTGGTGGTGAGCTTCCAGCACCCCCGGTCGGACGTGATCGAGCACGTGGTGTTCTCCGGCAGGACCGGAGAGGAACTGGCCCGCGCGGACCCCGAGGATCGGTTGACGCTGGCGGCTGTCGGCCCGGATGGGACGCTGGTGGGCGCTGGTCCGGGACGCATCACGCGGTTCGACCGTGACACGTTTGCGCCCCTCGGAAGCTTTGCCGGCGAGGAGGGGCAGATCCACTCGCTGCAGTTCAGCGCAGCCGGCGACCTCCTCCTGGCGGCCGGGATCGGACAGGTCGCGCTGTACGACGTGGCGACGGGCCTGCGGATCGGTGATCCGATCGCGACGCCGATCGGGCTCGCGGCGGAACTCGAGCAACGGAACGGCTTCCTGCACCCGGACGGGACGCGCCTGGCGATCGCGGCGCGGGGCGGCGTCGAGATCTGGGACATCGACGCCGAGCACCTCACCGAGGTGGCCTGCCGGCTGGCGGCCCGCAACTTGACCGAGGACGAGTGGGCGAGCCACCTGCGTGCCTTCGGGCCCTGGGAGGAGACATGTCTCACCGGTTGACGGTGGCCCCGCAGCTGTCCCTGCCGGTAAGCCAGCAAGTGAGTCGGTGCCGGAATACCGGTGTGATACCAGCGCGCGATCTCCTGAACTCACCTACGAGTGAAGGAGACGTCGATGTCAACCACGCGGAAGTGGCGCAGTCTCGCCGCGGCAGCGGCCGCTGCGATGTTCGCGCTGATGGCCGGCCCGGCAGGCGCCGAACCGGGAGATCCACCGCAATTGCCGTTCAGGGGTTCAGTGACGGGGGTGGACAGCCCCATGGCCCCGCCAGACGGCTGCTTCGACGGGGCAATGTGGCGTTACCACTCCGAGGGGCCCGGCACGTTCGGTCGGCTCGGGACGGTCTGGTTCGAGATCGACCACTGCTCGGCGATGACCAGCCCCACCGCCGGCTACTTCGCCGACGGCACCATCTCGATCACCGCCGCGAACGGCGACCAGATCTTCATGGACGAGTGGGGCACCTTCGAGTTGGATGACATCCTCCCCTTGTCGTACGTCGATCTGCACTGGGAGATCACCGGGGGGACGGGCCGGTTCTCCGGGGCGGAGGGTGAGGGGACCGCGGCACCGATCAGCGACCTCGTCGCCGGCACGACGACTGCCGACTTCACGGGCTGGATCACCTACGACGCCTCCGACGTCGCGATCAAGTAGCCAGTTCGCCACCAGGTGGAGGGAGACGAGGATGTCGACCACACGGATGATGAGGGCGGCCGCACGCCTTGCCTGCGCCGTGGCGCTCGCAGCGGGGCTGGCGGCATGCGGGACGGACGACGACGGTGCGTCCGACGGCGCCACGGCCACCGTCCCGGCCACGCCGTCCGAAACGGCGACGGCCACCGCTGCACCTGCACCGGAACCGGAACCCGCCGCGACACTGCCGGCTGAGCCGGTCGTCCTGGGGGCGGCGACGCTGGTCAAGGGCACCGCAGAGTGCAGCCCGACCTTCGGAACCGACACGACAGACGCGGACGGCACCGAGCACATGCGTGATGGTTCCGTCGCATGCAGCTACGCGATGAACGACCCGCGGGTGACAGGAGGCACCACCCACTCGTGGTCGCTCGACGTGTGGTCGGATGACCAGGGTGAGTCAGTCCTCTTCCAGTGGGGGACCTCTCGCCTGGAGACCGAGGGCGGCGTCTGGGAGGGGACGTATCGGGGCACCACCAATGAGCGGACGGGAGACTCACTGTCACACTGGTACCGCGGCACCGGCGCCTACGAGGGCCTGACCTTCCACGTGATGTTCACAGGCTTCGGCCCGTGGGACCTGGAGGGTGTCATCTATCCGGGCGAACCACCAGGAGTTTCGTAATTCTCTGTATCCTCACAGAGCTGACTCAGGAACCGGGTGATCTTCGGTGAAATCCGTGAGATGCGGGCGCTACTCCTGGACCTAGTGGCCCGTGTTTGAAGTT
>DBQX01000105.1 GCA_002305415.1 Actinomycetales bacterium UBA1383
GGCGGCGCAGCGGCCCGTTCCGGCGCTGGTGCGCGGCCGAGGACGACGGACCGGCCGGCAGGGGCGCGGGCGCGGCTGGGGCCACCACGGGGGCGGCGGCTGCCTTCTTCGATCCCTTCTTCTCTCCGTAGGCGTAGTAGGGGCCGTACTTCCCGTACCCCTCGCCGCCGGGCACCATGTTGAGCGCGAAGCCGGCAACCTCGACGTCCACGGTCTTGAGAGAGCGCAAGGCGTGCGCCAGGTCCCGCTTTCTCGTCCTGTTGACGCACACCACCATCAGCAGGCCGCCCACGAGCTTCTCGATCACCACGGGGTCCACCACGGGAATCACGGGCGGGCTGTCGACGAGCACGAAGTCGTACAGCCGCGTGAACTCGTCGAAGAGCACCTCCATGGCCGTGGAGCCGAGCAGCTCGCTGGGGTTCGGGGGGATCTCGCCGGCCGGCAGCACATAGAGGGAGGTCTCGCCCCACTGCTGGGCCACGTCGTCGAGGGCGGCCCGCCCGAGGAGGATCGTGGTCAGGCCCACACTGCCCTCGAGCCCCATCGTGTTCGCCACCGAGGGGTGGCGCAGGTCGCCGTCCACGAGAAGCACGCGCGCCCCCGAGTCGGCCATCGCCCTCGCGAGGTTCACGGCGGTGAGGGTCTTGCCCTCGCCCGGCATGGCCGAGGTGATGGCGAAGGAGTGCCGGCCCCCGGTCGTGATGTCCACGAACTGCAGGTTGGTGCGCAGCCGGCGGAACTCCTCCGCGGCGATGCTGTGCGGCTGGGACTCGACGACCACGGGGTTCCGTTCCGGCTCCCTGATCCGGCGCAGCGAGCCGAGGATCGGGCGGGGTGAGAGTACCCGCACATCCACCTCGCCCCGCACCTTCGTGTCGAGGAAGTGGCGGAGCAGCACGAGGCCGAGACCGAGGGCGAGGCCGCCCATGAGGCCCAGGAGGACGTTGTTGGTCATGTTCGGCGAGATCGGCGCGCCCGGCACCCCCGCCGCGGCGATGGTGACGGACTCCACGTCCTGGTCCATGCTCGCCAGCAGGGGCGAGAACTTCCCGCCAACTGCGGCGAGCTCGGGGCCCGCGGCGTTCGCGATGTCGGCGGCCAGCTGCGGGTCGTCGGAGCGCGCCGTGATGGTCAGCATGTTCGTCTCGTCGGACAGCGACCCGGTGACGTCGATGGGCGAGCCCTCGGGCAGGCCGAGCTCCTCGCGCAGCGGGTCCCGGACCACGGGCGAGCTCAGGAGCTCCGTGTACGTGTTCATGTCCTGGCGCGTGATGGCGTACCCCGGTTCCGTCACCGCGAGGAACACCCGGGCGCTGGCCTGGTACACCGGCGGGATCTGCAGGGTGTACCAGATGGTCGCGCCCAGGACCAGCACCACGGAGGCGAGCAGGATCTTCCAGCGCTTGAAGATGATGTCGAGGAAATCCCGGAACTGCACGATTGCTCTCCAGCGGTGGGTCAGGGGGCCGTGTCCGGGGCCCATTGTCCCATAGACCGGTGACCCCCTCCCAGACGCCGATTTCCGCTGCGTTATCCTGAGGGTTGCTGCCGCCTGCCCCGAGGAGCCCGTTCGTGCGAGTCCTGCGTGTGTCCCACAGCGCGGTCGTCGACGCGTGGCGCGAGCGCGAGCGGGCGCTCGCCCGGCGTGGGCACGACGTCGTCGTCCTCTCCGCGCGCCGTTGGGACGAGGGCGGCACGATGGTGCCGCTCGAGCCGCAGCCGGGCGAGGCGGTCACGGGGGTGGCGACCCTCGGGTCGCACCCCGCGCTGTTCCTCTACGACCCGCGGCCGCTGTGGCGCGCCCTCGGCGAGGACTGGGACGTCATCGACCTCCACGAGGAGCCGTTCGCGCTGGCCACGGCCGAGGTGCTGGCGCTGCGCGCCCTGCGGCGGCAGCGCGCCCCCTACACGCTGTACTCCGCGCAGAACCTCCGCAAGCGGTACCCCGTGCCCTTCCGCTGGCTCGAACGGCGCGCGCTGCGCCACACCGCGGGCATCAGCGCCTGCAACACCGAGGCCGCGCGCATCTGCGAGGACAAGGGCTTCCCCGGGGCCGCGCGGGTGATCCCGCTCGGGATCGACACCCGCCACTTCCGGCCCGCGGACGACGCCGCCGCCCCCGCCCCCGCGACCCCCGCCGCGGCGGGGCGCAACCCGGCCGCCGTCGTCGTCGGCTACGCCGGCCGGCTCGCCCCCCACAAGGGCGTGGCGGTGCTCCTCGACGCCGTCGCGGGTGACGAACGCCTCACTCTCCGCCTCGCCGGCGCCGGGCCCCAGGAGGAGGAGCTGCGCGCCCGGGCGGAGCGGCTCGGGATCGCCGGCCGCGTCACGTTCCTCGGCCCGGTGCCGCAGGAGGCGCTGCCGGACTTCTACCGCGGCCTCGACGTGCTCGCCGTGCCCTCCCTCACCACGCCCACCTGGGTGGAGCAGTTCGGCCGTGTCGCGGTGGAGGCGATGGCCTGCGGCACCCCCGTGGTGGCGAGCGCCAGCGGGGCGCTGCCGGACGTCGTCGGGGGCGCGGGCGTGCTCGTGCCGCCGGGAGACGCCGCCGCCCTCCGCGCGGCCCTCCTCGAGGTGGGGCTGCACGACGACGTCGCCGCCCGCCTCCGCCACCGCGGCCTCGCCCGGGCGGCGGCGTGCGACTGGGACGCCGTGGCGGGGCAGTACGAGCAGCTGTACCGCGCGGCGACCCACGCCCCGGCCGGGCCGGCCGGACGCGAGGCCCCGGGAGCAGGGGACGGACACGCACCCGCCCCGCGGGGACTGGAGATCGTCGTCGTCGCGTACGGCGCCCCGGGACTGGTGCGGCGGGCCCTGGAACCGGTGCGGTCGCTGCCGGTCACGGTGGTGGACAACTCGTCGCTGCCGGAGATCGCGGCCCTCTGCGCGGAACTCGGGGTCCGGTACCTGGACCCGGGCCGCAACGGCGGCTTCGCCGCCGGGGTGAACGCGGCGCTCGCGGACCGGCTCGTGCCCGGCGGGGATGTGCTCCTCCTCAACCCGGACGCGCGGATCTCGCTGGCCGGGGTGCGCCGCCTCCAGGAGGCGCTCGCGGCCGACCCCGGGCTGGCGAGCGTGGGGCCGGCCCAGCTCGACGAGGACGGGCACGCCGCGCGCGTCAGCTGGCCCTTCCCGTCGCCGTCGGGCACGTGGCTCGAGGCGCTGGGGCTGGGCCGGTTCCGGCCCGCCGCGCAGTTCGTGATCGGCTCGGTGCTGCTGCTCCGCGCCGAGGCGCTGGACCACGTGGGCGGCTTCGACGAGCGCTTCTTCCTCTACGCGGAGGAGACCGACTGGGCGTACCGCGCCGCCCTGCTGGGGTGGCGGCACGCGGAGGTGGCCTCCGCCGTCGCGCTGCACGCGGGGGCGGCAACGAGCACGGACGCCGCGCGCCGCGAGGCGCACTTCCACGCCTCGCAGGAACGCTACCTGCGCACGCACTACGGAGCGTTCGGGTGGCAGGTGGCGCGCGCCGGCCAGGTGCTGGGGGCCACGGCACGGTCCCTGGTGCTGGCAGGGGAGCGCGGCGCGGCGGCGCGCGACCGTCGCAGCCTCTACCTGCGGGGTCCGCTCCGGGTGGAGCGCCAGCTCGTGGAGCGGGTGGGGGCGGGGAGATGACGGCGTTCCTCGGGACCCGTGCGGGTCGGGTGCTGGCGTGGGTGGCGGGCGTGGCGCTGGTGGCCCTCCTCGCCGTGGCGGTGGGGCGGCTGATGCCGTCCGCTCCCCTGCTCGGCGTCACCGTGGCGCTGGTCGTCCTGGCGCTCGGGATCACCGCTGCCGAGCCGGCGGCGGTCCCGCTACTGGTCATGCCGGTGCTGCTGGTGGCCGCGCGCCTGGGGGTGGGCGGGCTCGACCTGTCGATCTCGGACGCCGCGCTGCTCGGCGCCACCCTGCTCGCGCTGGTCTTCGCGCCGCGGCCCTTCAGCCCTCCCATGCGGAACCTGCTGTGGCTCTCCGCCCTCTACCAGTTCGCCACGCTCTTCACCGTGATCGCGAACCCGTACGCGGAGAACCTCATCGAGTGGTTCCAGGCCTGGATGCTGGTGGCCGGCGCGCTCCTCGTGGGCTGGACCGTCGGACGCGGCGGGCACGCGAAGCTCGGGCTCTCGCTGTTCCTGGCCGCCGCGCTCGTCCTGGCGCTCGTCACCATCGCGCAGGGGGCACTCCAGTTCGCCCGGGGGCAGTTCGGGCCGGTGTACGTCTGGTGGCCCTACGGCATGCACAAGAACTTCGTCGGGACCGCGCTCGGCTTCGGCGCGATCGTCGCCTATGCGCGCCCGGAGTGGATGGGATGGAGCCGCCGGTGGTCGCTCGCGGCGTTCTGGGTCATGGCGCTGGGCATCCTGTTCACCCAGTCCCGGCAGGCGATCCTCGCGCTCGGCGTGGTCCTCCTGCTCGTGGCGCTCCGCCGGCCCGGCGCGATCGACGGCGTGACCTCCGAGGCCGCTGTCCGGCAGCGGCGGTCCAAGGCGATCGTGCTGGCAGTGGTGCCCGCGCTGGTCCTCGTCGGAACCCTGGTGAAGGACCAGGTGGAGGAGGGCAACCAGTTCAACTCGGTGTTCCAGCGGATCGAGTGGTTCCAGGAGACGCTCGCCTTCTGGGCCCAGTCCCCCTGGGTGGGGCACGGCCTGCGCTTCTGGACCGTGGGCCGCGGGCTCGGTTACCAGCCGCCCAACGCCGAACTCGAGGTGCTCGCCTCCGCCGGCGTGGTCGGGCTGCTGGGCTTTCTCGCCCTCGTCGTCGGGACGGTGGTGATCCTCTGGCGCGTCGATCCGGTCTACGGCACGGTGGCGGTGGCGGTGGTGCTCTCCCGGCTCGTCCAGTCCCAGCTGGATCTCTTCTGGGTGGCGGTGCAGACCTCGGTCCCGTTCGTGGTAGCGGGCGTCGCGCTCGGCGTCGAGGCCCTCGAGCGGGAACGACACGAACTCCGCGCAGCGGAGGCGCTCCGCGCGCGCCCCGCCGTGGCCGTGCCGTGAGGCTCGTCCAGATCGCTCCCGAGATCCGCGCCGGCAGCGGCGTGGAGGGGGTGGCGCACCACCTCGAGCAGGAGTTCCGGGCGGCGGGCGCGGACGTGGAGCGCTTCACCCTGCGGGAGGCCGGCGGCGGGTGGCTCCCCCTCCCGCCGGGCGGCCTCGCCCGCCACGCCCTCACCGCGCTACGCGTGGTCTGGTTCAGCACGGTCGGCACCGTCCGGGCACGCACCTTCCTCGCCCGCCGCCCGGACGCGGTCGCGATCTGTCACAACGACGTCCTCGCGGGCGATGTCTACGTCAACCACGGCATCCTGCGGGTCGCGATGCGGGCGCGCGGCCACCACCTCTGGCGGATGGTGCGCAACCCGCTCCACCTGTTCACCACCGCCCGGGACCGCGTGCGGTACGCCTCGCACACGCACAGGGTGGTGGTGAACCTCACCGCCACCGAGGAGCGCCTGCTGCGTGCCACGTACCCCGGGCTCCGTCCCCGCACCGTCGTCATCCCCAACGGGGTGGACGTGGTGCGGTTCCACCCCCCGACGGCGCCCGAGCGCGCCGCCGCCCGCTCGGCCTGCGGGGCCGCCGAGGGGGAGACCGTCGCGGTGTTCGTGGGGCACGAGTTCGCGCGCAAGGGTCTCCCGCTCGCGCTGGAGGCGCTCCGGCTCGCGCCCACCGCACGCCTCCTCGTGGTCGGGGGTACCCCCGCCATGGTCGCGGACGCGCAGCGGCGGGCAGGGGCCCTCGGCGTCGCGGACCGCACCCGCTTCGTGGGGCGGCAGGACGATCCAGTCCCGTTCCTGCACGCCGGTGACGTGTTCGTGCTGCCCAGCGCCTACGAGGCGAACGCCCTCGTGGTCCTCGAGGCGCTCGCGTGTGGCCTGCCGGTGATCTCCACCCGGGTCGGCTTCGCGCCCGACATCCTCGTGGACGGCCAGAACGGCTACCTCGTCGACGCCGATGCCGCCGCCGTCGCCCGGCGGCTGGCCGACGTCGCCGCTGATGGCGGCGCGCTGCGGCGGAACGCGCGCGAGACGGCGGAACGCCACTCCTGGACCGAGGTGGCCCGCCACTACCTGGACCTCGCCGCCCAGGTGGCCGCGGAACGGGGCATCCGGTGACGCTCGACATCGTCCACGCCGTGCGCTCCGACGGGTTCGCCGGCGTCGAACGGCACATCGCGAGCCTCGCCGCCGCCCAGGCGGCCGCCGGGCACCGGGTCCGGGTGATCGGGGGAGACCCCCGCGCGATGCGGGCGGCCCTTGGCACCGACGCCGTCCCCCACCGGCCCGCCGTCACCGTCCTCGACACGGCGTGGGCCATCGACAGGTGGCGGGACTGTGACATCCTCCACGTGCACATGACGGCCGCCGAGGTGGCCGCCGTCCTCGCCGTGCGTGCGCGGCGGGTACCGGTGGTGAGCACCCGCCACTTCGGCGGCCGGCGCGGGTCCAGCCGGGCGGGTGGACTGGCCGCCCCGTTCGCGCAGCGCCGCATCGCCGTGCAGATCGCGATCAGCCACTACGTCGCCTCCCTGATCGAGGGCGAGAGCACCGTGGTGCAGCACGGCGTGCCGGTCGCGGAGGGCTGGTGGCCGGCGGCCCAGCGGCAGCGCCGCATCCTGGTGGCGCAGCGCCTCGAGGCGGAGAAGGCGACCGACGTGGCCATCCGTGCCTTCGCCCGGGCCGGGCTGGCGGAGCAGGGCTGGACCCTCGACATCGCGGGCAACGGCGCCGAGCGGCCCGCCCTTGAACGTCTCGCCCGGCACCTCGACGTGGAGGGTGCGGTGCGCTTCCTCGGCCACCGGGACGACATCGGCACGCTCATGCGGGAGGCCGCCCTCCTGCTGGCTCCGTGCCCCGTCGAGGGGCTGGGGCTCACCCTGCTGGAGGCGATGGCGGTGGGCCTGCCCGTGGTCGCGGCCGGCGCCGGCGGCCACCTCGAGACGGTCGGCGCGGCCGACGGCGCCGCCCTGTTCGCCCCCGGGGACGCGTCCGAGGCGGCGCGGCTCGTGGCCCACCTGGCGGCCGACCCCGCCCTCCGGGACCGCTACGGTGCCGCCCTGCAGTCGCTGCAGCGCGCACACTTCACGATCGCGGAACAGGCCCGCGCCACCGAGTCCGTCTACCGGAGCGTGCTGTGACCGACCTCGTGGTGCTCTCCCTGGAAGCCTGGGACCAGGTGTGGCGGCGCAACCAGCACCTGGTGGCGGGCCTGCTGCGCGACGACCCGGACCTGCGGGTGCTCTTCGTCGAGCCCGCCGCGGACCCGCTGTACGAACTCGTCTCCCGCCGCAGGCCGCGGGCCGGACGGGGGCTGCGCTCGCTGGTGCTCGACGGCGTCGCGCCCGAGCGGCTCTGGGCGTTCCAGCCGACGAAGCTCCTGCCCCGCCGGCTCGCCCGGAACCACGACGTCCGTGCGGCCCGCGCCGTGCGCCGCGTCGCGCGCCGTCTCGGGTTCCGGGCGCCGCTGCTCTGGGTCAACGACCCGGCCGGCGCGGCCCTGCTCGAGCTCACCGACTGGCCGGCGCTCTACGACATCACCGACGACTGGCTGGAGGCCGAGCGCACCCCCGCCGAGCACGCGCGGCTGGTGCGGGATGAGGCCCTCCTCATGGACCGCGCCGCCGAGGTCGTGGTCTGCAGTCCCGGGCTGGCCCGCACGAAGGGCGCCGGGCGGCCGGTCACCCTGATCCCGAACGCCGTCGACGTCGCGGCCTACCGGATCCCGCGCGGGCGGCCGTCCGACCTGCCGGCCGGCCCGGTCGCGCTCTACCTGGGCACCGTCCATCCCGACCGCGTCGACCTGGACCTGTGCGTCGCCACCGCGACTGCGCTGCGCGACCGGGGCCGTCTCGTGCTCGTCGGACCGGCCCCCCTCGGCCCGGGAGACGCCGCCCGGCTGGCGGGCACCGGCGTCGTCCTTCTCGGGCCGCGGCACCGGGACGACGTCCCCGCGTACCTCCAGCACGCGGACGTGCTGGTGGTGCCGCACGTGGTCACGCCCTTCACGGACAGCCTCGACCCGATCAAGCTGTACGAGTACCGGGCCGTCGGGCGGCCGGTGGTGAGCACCCCGGTCGCGGGGTTCCGCGACTCCGGCGACCCCCGCGTGACCGTCATCGACGCGGCCGGGTTCCCCGACGCCGTCGCCCGCGCCCTGCCGGCGTCCTCCCGCTTCCCGGAGGGCGCCGACGAGGCTGTCCCCACCTGGGCGGACCGCGTCGCACAGATGCGCGAGGTGATCGCGCGCGCGGGGCGCGGGAGCCTGAGGTGACCCGCGGCCGTCGCGACCCCAGCCTCGACATCGCCCGGGGCATCGCCATCGTGATGGTGGTGCTCGGGCACGTGCTGGGCGGGCTCCTGGACGCGGGCATCGGGCAGCCCCCGCCCGGAACGGACCGGTTCGTCGTCGCGCTCTACGTCACCCACCTGCCCGTGTTCGCGTTCGTGACGGGGCTGCTCATGCCTGCCGCGGTCGAGCGGGCCGGCAGGGCGGCGTACCTGTCGCGGCGGCTCACGCTCATCCTCTACCTCTACCTGCTCTGGACGCTCATCCAGGGCTCCATCGAGGTCCTGACCTCCGGCGTCAGGAACCACCCGACAAGCTGGGTGGACGTGCTGTCCGTGTGGGCGCCGCTCGCCCACCTCTGGTTCCTGCCGACGCTCGCCGTCGCGACGGTGCTGGTGGTGGCCGTGCGCCCGTGGAGGAGGGGCTGGCACGCCGTGGCCGGACTGCTGGTGGCGGGCGGGAGCCTGGCGGCCTGGGGCTGGAGCTTCCCGGTGGCCGGGGCCCACGGACTCGCCCTGCTGCTCTGGTTCATGGCCGGTGCCGCGATCACCGGCGACAGGTTCGCCGCGCTCGCCGCACGGGTTCCGCCCGCCGCCCTCGCCGCCCTCGCCGTCGTGGCCGTCGGCACCGGCCGCGGCAGACCACTCCGCGCCACACCTCGCTGACAGCTTCCGCGGTCCTGGTGACCGGGAAGCGCCGCAGTGCGGACTCCCGTGCGCGCCCGGCCCGCCGGCGGGCCTCGTCCGGGTCCGTGAGGGCGGCGACGATGGCGGCGGCCAGGGCGGCGTCGTCGCCCGGCGGGACGAGCCACCCGAGGGGAGGGCCGGCGTCGTCGGGCGCGACGATCTCGGTGACGCCGCCACCGCGGGTGGCGACGACCGGCACCCCCCGGATCATCGCCTCGACCACCACCTGGCCGAAGGGCTCGGGTGTGGGGGAGGCGTGGACGCACAGGGTGAGGGCGTCGAGTTCCGCCGCGACGTCGGCCACGAAGCCGGGGAACTCCACCCGGTCGGCGATCCCGAGGGCGCCGGCCTCCCGGCGGACGGCCGCGGCGTAGTCCTCCTCCCCGAAGAGGGCGTCCCCGATGAGGCGGAACCGCACCGCGGGGCGCTCCCGCAGCACGCGGGCCGCCGCGCGCACCAGCACGAGCTGGCCCTTGGTGGGGCTGATCCGCCCCACGAGACCCACCACGGGAGGCTCCGGGAGGTTCCGCTCGGCGGGAGCGGGCCCCACCTGCTCGGCACTGAACCCCGGATGGGCGACCGTGAGGCGGCGGACACCCGGGAGCGTCGCGGCGGTCGCGGCGGAGTTCACGACGACGTGGCGGGGCACCAGCCGGGCGAGGAGCCGCAGGAGGCGGACGAGGGGCGCCGGGAGGTAGTCCGGGCTGACGCGGTCGTGGACGTGCCACACCAGCGGCCGGCGGGCGATCCAGGCAGCCGGGATGCCGATGAGGTCCGCCTTCAGGGAGGTGGTGTGGACGACGTCGGGGTTCAGGCGCCGCAGGTGGCGGCCGAGACGGATGGCGAAGGGGAGGACTCGAGCGGCGTTCCGGGCCGCCACCAGGGGAGACCGGCCGGCGGCGTGCCGGTCCGTGGTGGCGAGGGCCGGGGCGAGAAGGAGGATCTCGACCGGGTGGCCGCGGGCCCGCAGGGTGGCGGCGAGCGGCCCGTCCGAGAAGAGGACGGTGTGGGCCTCCACGTCCTCCAGGTGGTCGAGGAGGCGCACCAGCGCGAGCTCCGCGCCCCCGAGGGCGGCGGTGTGGTCCAGGACGGCGACGCGGAGGGGACGTGCGGGTGGCGTCGTCGTCATGCCTGCTCCGGCGGCGCGGCCAGGGGTGGCGGCGGGAGGCGGAGGAGGTCGTAGGTGACCTCGCGGATCCGCTCCGCCGCCTTGCCCGGGTGGGAGTTGAGCTGGGCGGCGAGCTCCCGCAGGCCCGGTGGGGGCCCGTCGCGGAGCGCCGCCCGCAGCGCCTCGCCGAGGTCGGCCGCGTCCGGGCGGATGGCCGGCGTCACCTCGTGCAGCTGCCACACCGGGCTGCCGGGCTCGAGCACGCCCACGGCGGCGGGGACGTGGACCACGGGGCGGCCGATGAGGGCGGCGTGCGTGGTCACGGAGGTGTGGTCGGAGAGCACCACGTCGCACGCCACGAGGAAGGGCACCCAGTCCTCGTCCGGGTCACGGACCCAGAAGCCCCGGGACGCCAGGGCGGCCACCTGCTCGCCCCAGTTGCGCTCCCCGGGGGCGCCGGGCGCGTGGTCGAGGCGGTGGGCGCTCAGGATGAAGCGGAACTCGTCCCGGAGGGACTCGGCCTGCGCCAGGATCGCGTCCCCGAAGCGGTGGAAGAGGCCGTTCGGACCCCACGTGCTGAACACGAGGACCACGCGGTCCGTGGGCGTGAAGCCGAGACGCTCCCGGTGCCGCGCCCGGTTCGGGACCTCCGCGAGCAGGCGGTCGTCCCCGAGGTTCCCGACCACCTCGACGGCCCGCTCGAAGGCCGGATCGCACTCCACGGCCAGCCGCTTGACGGCGTCGCTGCTGACGAGGACCTTCGTGTAGCGGAGCCGGCCCCGGTGGTCGAAGGCGCCGGGACCGAAGGCGTAGACGCTGCCGTCCACGCGCTTGCCGGGCAGTCCGTGCTGGATCCGGATCACCGGGCAGCGATGCGGCTTGGGGACCGCCGGTTCGTGGTGGTCCGCCACCACGGCCAGGTCCCAGCGGAACACGCTGGCCCAGAGCAGGCTCACCTCGGGGAGGGGGAGGGCCGCGCGGGTGCGTGCCGCCGAGCCGGGCTGCCGCTGCTGCCGAGGTACGAGCAGCCGGAACCGGAGCCGCGGGTCATCGGCGAACAGGCGGCGGAAGTCCGCGAGGTGGTCGGCGAGGTGGCCGCCCCCGCAGACGATGAGCACCCAGCGTTCCGACCGGCGGCGTGGAATGGCGGCGAACACGGTCCGCAGCGCACCGGTGAGGACGAGCCACGGGGCCTTGCGCAGGATCTCGCCCGGGGGGATCACTCGTGTCCCCAGTAGGAGTCGAGTCCGAGCTCCTCCCACACCGCGGGTTCACGGAGGATGGCCTCCGCGGTGAGCAGGTCGGTCCGGGTGGTGATCTTGAAGTTCGCGGGCGTTCCCGGGACGAAGCGGACGGTGTGCCCGCAGTGGAGCATGAGCTCGGTGTCGCTCAGCGGGGTGAAGCCCTCGCGGTGGGCGCGCTCGTGGGCGGCGCGGAAGAGGCTCGTGCGGAAGCTCTGGGGGGTATTGATGTACTTCAGGCGGGCGCGCGGCACGATGCGCTCGGCGAACTCGTCCCCCTCGCAGAGGTTGTACTCGAGAGGGGTTGCGGTGGTGATGCAGTCGTCGTCGCCCCGCACCTGTTCCACGAGCCGCCGCGTCACGAACGCCATGGCCGCGTTGTGGGTGAGCACCCGCTCCGAACGGATGTGAGCGAGTCCCAGCCGGACCGACTCGGCGCGGGTCCGGCCACCGGGCACGAGCTCCCATCCCGGCTGGGCGTGCTGCTCGAGGATCTCCCGGGCGCGGTCCATCATGTCCGGGGCGCAGACGAGCACCCTGGCCCCGATCCAGGGAACCGAGTCGAACACCCGGATGCCGTATACCATCGCCGGATGGCCACCAAGCGAGAGGAACTGCTTCGGCACTTCGCCCCCGACCCGCGTCCCGGCACCCGCCGCCAGCACGAGGAGGTCCTGGCGCTCCACCCGTCACCTCGCTCTCGCAGCCGCTCGCGACAAGTATGGCAGGGGTCGGAACGGCGTCCCGGCGGGAGTCCGGCATGAAGGTCTACCTCGTCAATGACACCTCGTCCTTCCACGCCGGCTCCGCTGCCGTCATCGCCTCCCTGCGGCAGAAGCTCGGCGCGGAGGGCCACGAGGTCATCCACGCCACGCCGCGGCCCCGCGGCCCGGAGCGGCGGTGGATCAGGGCGTGCGACGCCGTCGTCGTCAACGGCGAGGGGGCCATGCAGGAGGAGGCCAAGGGGTGGGACGACCACCGCGTCACCCGCATCATGGAGGGCCTGGCGCTCGCCAAGGACCTCGGAAAGCGTGCCTACCTCGTGAACTCGGTCTGGTACCGGAACGCCCTGGGGTGGGGTGACCTGCTCCGTTCCCTCGACGGCGTCTGGGTGCGTGAGGTCGCGAGCCAGCGGGAGATGGAACGCGAGCAGGGCTTCCGGCCGGAGGTCTTCCCCGATCTCAGCCACAGCTGCCCCATCGACGAGAACGTGGCGGCGCGGAACCTGGCCGGCCTCGACGTAGTCGGGACCTTCTACGAACGCAACATGGCGGAGGGCGAGCGGTTCGGACGCTTCAACCGGCACTTCTGGCGGGCCGCCCACCTCGGCCTCGGTGGCGACGCGGAGCGCCGGGGCCACGTGAGCTGGTCGCACGTGGTCAAGAGCCTCCGCGGCGCCAACGTCTACGCGACGGGCCAGCACCACGGGGTGTACGCGGCCTGCCGCGCGCGGGTCCCCTTCGCGCCGTTCCGGCTGTACAACCACAAGATCACCGGGCTGTTCGAGTGGGCCGGCGTGGACATCCCGATCGCCACCACCCTGCAGGAACTCCTCGACGGCATCCAGTTCGCGAAGGACAACCGCGCCCTGTTCGAGCAGTTCTTCGACTGGCTGGAGGAGCAGCCGGCCTGGCCCGGCCTGCAGGCGGGCTGACGGGCGCCTCCTCGGGGTTCAGGGGAGTGACCGGTTCAGCGCAGCGACGCCCAGACCCGGGCGTGCGCGGCGGCACTTCGCTCCCAGGTGAACCTGCCGGCCCGCTCCCGGCCGCGCAGCACCATCGCGTCGATGCCGGCACCGCCCGCGGCGGCGGCGAGCACCCCCTCCGCGATCTGGCCGGGGGTGGGTTCCACGAGGATCCCCCCGTCACCGACCACTTCCGGGAGTGAACTGGTCCGGGCCGCCACCACCGGAGTGCGGGTGGCCATCGCCTCCAGGGCGGGCAACCCGAAACCCTCGTACAGCGAGGGCACCACCATCACGTCGGCCGCCGCGATCAGGCCGGGAATGACGTCGCCGGGCACGCGTCCGACCAGGTGGACCCCGGCGACGTCCCGGAACAGCTCGGTACGGCGAGGGTGGGGCGGCCCGGACAGCACGAGCGAGAGGTCCGGCCGCGAGCTGTGGACCAGCGGCCACGCCTCCGCGAGTGCCTCGAGGTTCTTGCGCCGGGACGCCCCGCCCGCGGCGAGCACGTAGGGTCCGCGGAGCCCCAGCGACTCCAGAACGGCGGGGGACGCGGGCGCGGCGTCGAAGAACCGCGCGTCCACGCCGTTGTGCACCACGACCGGGTCGCGGATCCCGAGGAGGTCCACGGCCTCGGACGCGCTGAACTCCGAGACGCAGATGACCGCCGCCGCGCGCCGGGCCTCCTCCGCCGCCGCCCGGACCGGGGCGGACTCGTCCGGGAACTTCCACGCGACGACGTCGTGCAGCGTGATCACGTCGGCGTGCGGGGACGGCGGAAGCTCGAGCCCCATGCGGTGCACGACGGCGCCACGCGGGTACACCAGCCGGCCCACCTCCCGGCGGGCGCGGGGCGACGCCGTCGCGAGCCAGCCCATCGGGAGGCGCCGGTCCCCGGGGAGGGGGGAGCGCAGCGACCGGAACACGGAGCGCCGCACGGTCCAGCCCGGCTGGAGCGCGTCGAGCGCACCGGCGGCGCGGGAGGCGATCTCGTCCTCGTAGACCTGGGCGCCCATGGGTGCCGCCGTCGCGGCCGTTGCGATGATGAGGCGTGGCATGGGGCTCCGGGGTGGGCGGCGGGGTCCCGCCTATAATCGCACGGACGGGGATGACGGTCCCCGGTGGTGGGGAGGCGCGCGTGGTCGCAGCACGGAGGGTCGCGCTGATCTCGTCGAGCTTCCACCCCTACCCCGGCGGGGTCGAGGAGCACGTCCGGAACGTCGCGCGCGAACTGCGCGTGCTCGGCCACGAGGTGGTGGTCTGGACCGTGGACCGCGGCGAGCACCTGGGCACCGCGATGCACGACGGCGTGGAGGTGCGGTACCTGCCCACGCCCCTTCCCGCAGCCCGGCCCGGCGCCGCCCTCCGCTTCCTGCGGGATGTCCCCGCCGCCTGGTCCGCCTGGAGGCGCGCGTTCCGGGACTTCCGCCCGGACATCCTGAACATCCAGTGCTTCGGCCCCAACGGGATCTACGCGCTCGCGCTGCACCACCGCACGGGCGTGCCCCTCGTGCTCAGCTCCCACGGCGAGACCTTCGTGGACCCGGAGGTCTTCGAGCAGTCACGGCTGCTGACCGCCGCCCTCACCCGCGCGTTGCGGGACTCCGCGCTCGTCACCGGGTGCTCGGCCCTCGTCCTGCAGGACCTGCGCCGCCACCACCCCGTCGACGGGGTGGTCGTGCCGAACGGTGTGGACCTGGACGAGGCCGGCGGCCCGGCCCCCGACCGCGACGAGAGGACCATCCTCGCTGTCGGGCGCCTCGTGCGGGTCAAGGGCTTCGACCTGCTGCTGCGGGCGTTCGCGCGGGCGCGCCTCGACCCGGGTACCCGGCTCGTGATCGCCGGTGACGGCCCGGCCCGCGGCGAACTCGAGCGTCTCGCGGCGGACCTGGGAGTGCGTGACCGGGTCGAGTTCACCGGCCGGCTCGACCGGGCCGGCGTCGTCGCGGCGATGGCCGGAGCTGGCGTGGTGGTGGTCCCGAGCCGCATCGAGGCGTTCGGCATCGTCGTCCTCGAGGCGTGGCGAAGCGGGGCCGCGCTCGTCGCCACCACCCGGGGTGGGCCGGCGGACATCGTCACGGACGGGGTCGACGGGATCCTCGTCGACCCCGAGGACGTCGACGCCCTCGCCGCCGCGCTCGCCCGGGTGGCCGGTGACCCCGCACTGCGTCAGCGGCTGGCCAGTGCGGGGCGCGAGCGCGTCACGTCCTTCACCTGGCAGCGGACGGCCGTGTGCTACGCCGCGGCCTTCGACGGCGTCACGAGGGGCGGAGGCGGACATGCCTGAGGGGCCGCGCGACGAGGGGCCCCTGCGGGTGCTGCTCGTCTCGCCGGTGCGCGGCACCGACCCCGCCTCGGGTGACGTCA
Source organism: Actinomycetales bacterium UBA1383 (assembly GCA_002305415.1). Taxonomy (GTDB): domain Bacteria; phylum Actinomycetota; class Actinomycetes; order Actinomycetales; family Actinomycetaceae; genus UBA1383. The sequence goes on from DBQX01000105.1 coordinate 15,351, forward strand.
CCTACACCGAGCAGCTCCTGGCGTCCCCACCGCCCGGGGTGCGGTACACCACGTACGTCGCGGCGATCGAGGCCGGGTCGCTGGTCGACATGGGCTCGAGGGACGCGGTGCGGCGGGCGCCGACCGCGGAGCGGCCCCTCCAGCTCGCGATCGCCGGCTGGCGGAAGGCCGAGAGCCTCGTCCGCCGGTCCGGTCTGGCCTACCGCGAACCGATCCGCGTGTTCCGCGTCGATCCCGCGGCGTTCGACCTGGTGCACGTCCACGTGTTCCGTACCCGGTTCCTCGGGCCGCACCCCCCGATCGTCGTGAGTGCCGGCGGGACCCTCCGCGGCCTGTACCGCGACGCCTGGCACTGGGGGCCGTGGCGGATCGCGACCGCGGAGGCCCTCGATCGCGTGGCGGGCGCCCTGTGGGACGCCACCCTCTTCGGGACACGGCCCGGCCGCGCGGCGCGCTTCATCACGCTGAGCGAGGACTTCCGGGAGGTGCTGCTGCGCGCTGGATGGCCTCCCACCCGCGTGGACACGGCGCCGAACTACCTCGATGCACCGCTCCTGGGACCGCGCCTGCCAGCGGCGCCGACGGTCCTCGGCTTCATCGCCAAGGACTTCGCGACGAAGGGCGGTGACGTGGCCCTCGAGGCCTTCCGCGTCCTGCGGGACCGGCATCCCCGGCTCCACCTCACGGTCGTCGGTTCCCCGGCGCCGCGGCCGCCCGAGGCCCTGCGGGCGGAGGGAATCACCTGGAGGCCCCTCGTCAGCCGCGGGGAACTGCTCGCCGAGGTCCTCCCCACGATCGACATCCTCCTGTACCCGTCCTTCCGGGACACCTCCGTCCCGTACGTGCCGATGGAGGCGCTCGCCGCCGGCATCCCCTGCGTGGTCTCCGATTACGGGGCACTCCCGGAACTGGTGGGCGCCGACGCCGGCCGGAGCTGCCCGGTGGGGGATGCCACCTGCGTCGTCGCGGCCGTCGAGGGGCTGCTCGACCCTGGGACCTGGGCGGCGGCCTCCGACGCGGCGCGGCGGAGGTTCCAGGAACGGTTCAGCGCGGCGTCCCAGGCGGGCGTGCTCGGGTCCGTGTACCGGCGGACCCTCGCGACCCGTCACAATCAGGGGGTGCCGTTCACGCCCCCCGCCACCGTCTCGGTCGTCATCGCGACGTACAACCGGCCCGACCACGTGAGGACCTGCCTCGAGCACCTCGCCCGGCAGACCCTGCGCCCGACGGAGGTCCTCGTCGTCGACTCCTCCCCGGACACCCGCACCGCCGACGTCGTCGCCGCCTTCCCGGGTGTCCGTCACCTCCGCAACGAGCTCGGGCGGGGCCACACGGCCACCTCACGCGCGCTCGGGATGGCCCACACGGTGGGGGACGTCGTCGCCTTCCTCGACGACGACGCCTACGCCGAGCCCGGGTGGCTGGCGGCACTCCTGGCGAGGTACACCGAGGACACGGTCGCAGCGGTGGGCGGGCGGACCCTCAACGGGCGTGAGGGCGAGGATGTGGAAGGGGTGGACGAGATCGGGTTGTTCCTCGGCGATGGGTCGCTGACGGGCAACTTCGCGGCGGATCCAGGGCGGGACCTCGATGTCGACCACGTCATCGGCGCGAACATGTCGGTGCGCCGGGACGTGGTGGAGCGGCTCGGCGGCATCCACGACCACTACCCCGGGACCTGTTTCCGTGAGGAGACGGATATCCAGCTGCGGATGCGCCGGGCCGGGTACCGGATCGTCTTCACGCCCGCGGCCGTCGTCCTCCACGTCGCCGGGACCTACGCCAAGGGGCGACGCTTCGACACGCGCTACCAGTACTACGCGTCCCGCAACCACGTCGTCCTCCTCACCCACACCCTCGGCTTCCGGGACCCGCACCTCCGCCGGCACCTGCGCGCGGTGGCGGTCCCCACGGTGGTGGGGGACCTGCGCGCGGCGCTCCGCGCCACGGTCGACCCGGCCCGGGACTCCGTGCGGTCCCGGGCCCGCGGGGCGGCGGGGGGACTCGTGCGGGCGGCGGCGGTGACCGGCGGGACGATCGCCGGCCTGGGCGCGTCCGCGCGGATCGCGCTCTCCCGGGACCACAGGACGGTGCCCACCCGCTGAGGCAGCCCCGGGCGGGCATGCTTTCATGAGGACATGCCTCTCGTCTCGGTGGTGATCCCTGCCCACAACCCCGGCAGGTTCCTCGAACGATCGCTGGGGAGCGTCCTCGCCCAGACGATCACGGACCTCGAGTGCGTCGTCGTCGACGACGGGTCCACCGAGGACGTCGCCTCGCACCCCCTGCTCGCGGACCCGCGCGTCCGGTACGTGCGCCAGGAGAACCGGGGCGTCTCGGTGGCGCGGAACGTCGGGGTCTCGCTCGGCGACTCCCGGTGGGTGGCGTTCCTCGACCAGGACGACGAGTGGCTGCCCCCGAAGCTCGCGGACCAGCTGGCCTCCCTGGAACGACGTCCCGACGCCTCGTTCTCGCACACACCGTTCTTCTGGGAGCTCCCGTCGGGGCCGAGGGCCTCGGCGCCGCAGTCGGTCACATACGCGGCCTCGCTCGCCGGCCGCGGTGGCTACGTGTGCCTTAGCAGCGTGCTCGTGGAGCGGACGAGGCACGACGCCGTGGGTGGCCACGACCCGCTCCTCACCCACCAGCAGGACTGGGCCTTCCTGCTCTCGCTGCTGCGTGTCTTCGGTGACCCTGTCAGCACCTCCGAGCCCGCCGTGAGGTACTTCGTCCACGGCTCCAACGCCTCGCGGGACTACGCCGCCGCGGCACGCGAGGCCGCCATCATCCTCGACCTCCACGAGTCCCGCGCCGCCCGTGCCGGCGACGCGGCACTGCTCGCGGCGATACGGCTCGGGCGTCGAACGACCCGGGAACTCCACAGCACCCAGGCGCTGGACCACCTCCGGGCGAGCGTGCGGGACGGGGACTGGCAGGGGGCGGCCCTTCACCTCGGTGCGGGGCTCGCGCTGGACCCGAGGGTCATCGTGCGCGCGGCAGCGACGCACCGGCGCGTGTCCCGGCACCGTGCAGGGAGTCCCGGCTGACACGGAGCCCGGTTCGGCGGACCGCGTAGGATTCGATGTGGAGTTGGAGGTGGTGAGCATGTCGGTGACGCGCATCCTCCGGATGCTCCGGGACATCTTCGACCGCCGGATGAAGCTCTCCCTCGTCGCCGCCGTCCTGGCGTCCGTGGTCATCGCGGTCATGGACATGCTGGCGATCTCCCTCGTGCTGCCACTCGTGGACCTCGCCGCCGGGAACGCCGCGGAGTCGGACGCGATCCGGCTCGTGTCCGGCGTCCTCGGTGACCCCGAGCCGGAAACCCTCCTCCGGATCCTGGCCGGTGCCGTGGTGGGGCTCTTCATCCTCAAGGACCTCGGCTCCATCGGCTACGCGTGGTGGCTGTCCGGGTTCAAGGTGTTCGAGCGGGTCAAGCTGCAGAACCGGATGCTGCGGCACTTCCTCACCTCCCCGTACACCTTCGTCTCCAGGCGGAGTTCCTCCGAGATGATCCGGGTGATCAGCGACGCCGTCACACAGGTGTTCGGAACGGTCGTCTTCGGGTTGATGGGGCTCGTGAGCAACATCATCTCGATCATCGCGATCCTCGTCGCCCTGATGATCGCGGCGCCGGCGCCGACCCTTGCCGTGCTCGTGTACTTCTCCCTCGCCTCGCTCGCCTACTTCACCGTCATCAAGCCCATCGCGGCCCGGGCGGGCGCAGAATCCGCCCGCGCCTCCCGCGACAGCTGGGGCGCGGCCTTCGCCGCGCTCGGCGGGATCAAGGAGATCAAGGTCCGGAACTCCCAGACCTTCTTCGTCGACCGCTTCCGGGAGGCCGCCCTCCGCGGCGCGCACGCCAGCCGGACCGCCGAGATCCTCGGCGGGCTGCCCCGCTACCTCCTCGAGATCCTGTTCATCCTCGCCGTGGGCGTCTTCCTCCTGCTTGGCACGGACACGATCGGGTCCGGCTCGACCCTCGGCATCCTCTCGCTGTTCGTCGCGGCCGGGTTCCGTGTCCTGCCCTCGGTCACCGGCCTCCTCGGCAACCTCAGCAACTTCCGGTTCGGCGCGCCGTACCTCGGGATCCTGCACGCGGAGGTGATGGCCGCCCGCGAGATCGAGGCCGTTGTGGAGGCCCCCGGCCCGCCCCTCCCGTTCACCCGCACCCTCGAGCTCGAGGACGTCTCGTTCCGCTACCCCGGGGGCGAGCGGGACGTCGTCTCCCATGCCACGTTCACGGTGCCCCACGGCACCTCCCTCGCCCTGGTCGGTGGAAGTGGCGCCGGCAAGACCACGCTTGCCGACCTGATCCTCGGGCTGCACGATCCCGGCGAGGGCCGGATCCTGGTCGACGGCGTGGACATCGCGGGCCGCAAGTCGCGCTGGCAGCGCCGGCTCGGATATGTCCCGCAGGACATCTTCTTCCTGGACGCGACCCTCGCCGAGAACATCGCCTTCGACGTCGACCGGACCCAGATCGACGACGCCCGCCTCGCCCGGGCCATCCACCAGGCGCAGCTGGAGGAACTTGTCGCGGAGCTCCCGGAGGGCGTCAACACCCCGCTCGGTGAGCACGGATCCAGGCTCTCCGGCGGCCAGCGGCAGCGCGTCGGCATCGCCCGGGCTCTCTACCGGCAGCCCGAACTCCTCGTGATGGACGAGGCCACCGCCGCGCTCGACAACGAGACCGAGCACCGCCTCACGCAGGCGATCACCGCGCTCCACGGCGAGATCACGGTCATCCTCATCGCCCACCGCCTCTCCACGGTGCGTCACTGCGACCAGCTCGTGTTCCTCAAGGACGGACAGGTGGAGGCGGTCGGCGGGTTCGAGGAGGTCCGGGAGCGCAGTCCGGACTTCGCCGAACTGGTCCGGCTCGGGTCCCTCGAGACTCCGGCGACGCTGGACGGCCCGGCATGACGAGCGGCGTCAGCGTCGTCATCGCGGCGCGGAACCCCGGTGCGCTGCTCGCGGAGACGCTCGCGTCGGTGGCCGCCCAGACGGCACCGCCGTCGTCGGTGGTGGTTGTCGACGACGGCTCGACCGACGGTGCGGCCGTCCGGGAGGCGGGCCGCCACCCGTTCGTGACGCTGCTCCGGCAACCCGCGCTGGGACGTTCCGCGGCCCGCAACCGGGGTGCGGCCGCCACGACCTCGGACCGGATCCTCTTCCTGGACGCCGACGACCTCCTCCGGCCCGAGGCGCTCGCCGTGATGGGTGCGGCCCTCGACCGCGACCCGGCGCTCGAGATGGTCCACGGCAGGGTGTTCGAGTTCGTGGACAGGCGCCAGCCGCCTCCGCCGGGGGTGCGGAGCCGGGACGCGGAGGTGTCCGTGCGGCTGGGCGGCTCCACGCTGCTGCGCCGCACGCTCTGGGAGCGGGTGGGACCCTTCGACGAGAGCATCCCGCGCGGCGAGTGGATCGACTGGGTGGACCGGGCCGCGCACCTCGGCGCGGTCGCGAGGGAACTGCCGCACGTCGTCCTCGATCGCCGGCTGCACGCGGCCAACTCGCCCGGCGAGGATGCGGCCCCCTACCTCTCGGTGGTCAGGGCGGCGATCCTCCGCTCGCGCCGCAGCGGCGGGGGGACTGCCTCGGCGCCCGGTTCCTGAGCCCGTGGACGGACCGGAGCGCCACCAGAGGGCCTGTGTATCCTGACAGCCAGATCGACGTGAAAGGCGGGTGCGATGGCGCGGCGCGTCTGGCAGGTGCAGTCCGAGCATGTGATGGCAGAGGTCCTCGACGGCGAGGCGGTCATCATCGACATGGCGTCCGGCCGCTACCACGCCGCCGCCGGGGTCGCGGGGACGATCTGGGAGGCCGTCACGGCGGGGCGTTCCCTCGACGGCATCCTGGCGGACGTCCGGCGCCTCCACTCCGGCGTCCCCGAGGACGCGGGCGAGCGGGTGGTGCGGTTCCTGGACGAGCTGGTCGCCGCCGGCCTCGCCGTCGCCGTCGATGACGCCGCCGCCCAGTCCCGCGACGACGCCGCCGCCCAGTCCGGCGAGGACAGCCACGTCACCCCGTGGCGTGACCCGGCCCTGGAGTCGCACGACGACCTCCAGGACCTCCTGCTCCTCGACCCCGTCCACGAGGTGACCGAGGCCGGCTGGCCGCACGCCGCACCACCCCAGTGAGCCACCAGTTCGGCCGCTTGATCGACTCGGCGCGCGCTGCCATCGCCCGGTCCGGCGCGCGCAGCACGGCCTTCGTGCTCGCCGGGCGCACCGTGCGCCTCGTGGGGGCGGGGCCGGACCTCGTGGACCGCGTGGCCCCGGCCTTCGCCCATCTCCCGCAGGCCGGGGAGGACGCCCCGGCAGACCTCACCGTCCTGCTCTGGGACGTGCGCTCCACCGGTGAGCCCGTCCCGGACCTCGGGGACTTCGCGGGCGTGGCCGGCTCGCTGGTCACGCCCACGCTCCACGGCGGCTCGTGGTCCTTCGTCCACCACGCCTACGAGAACGCCATGAGCTACCTCGACCGGGAGCAGTCGCTCGGGGCGTACGTGGCGGAGGACGCCGCGACACTCCTGCCCTGGGACCGCGCGTGCCCGCTGCGCTCGCTGCTCACCCGCTGGCTCGCTCCCCAGCGTCTGCTCCTGGCGCATGGTGCCGCCGTCGGCAGCGCCTCCGGGGCGGTGATCCTCGCCGGCCCGGGAGGAAGCGGCAAGAGCACCACCTCGATGGCCTGCTTCGCGGCGGGCATGGGGTATCTCGGGGACGACTACACGCTCTTCGACATCGACCACCAGGCGGTCTGGTCCGTCTACGGCTCGGCCAAGCTCGCCGACGACCACCTGGCGCGCTTCCCCGGGCTCATGGAGCCGGAGCCCGCGGAGCCCTCCGATCCGGCGGACGCGAAGCGGGTGGGCTGGCCGGTCCGGGACCGGCCCTCGGCGATCGTGTGGTCCGCGCCGGTGCGCGCGATCATCGTGCCGGTGGTCACCCGCGGTCCTGCCTGCACGCTCACCCCGGTCCCGGCGAGCCGGGCGCTCATGGCCATCGCCCCGCCCACGATGTTCCAGACGGCGGGCGACCAACGCGCCGCGTTCCACCTCACCACGGACTTCGTCCGCGGACTGCCGGCCTACCGGCTCGAGCTCGGGCAGGGGATGGAGCGGGTTCCCGAACTCCTGGGCGGTCTCCTGGGGGAGGGCCTGTCGTGAGCGCGCGCGGATCCGTCGCCGCCATCGTCGCGGTGTACAACGGTGAGGAGTTCCTGGCCGCGGCCCTCGAGTCGGTGCGCGCCCAGACGCGCCCCGTGCACGAGGTCATCGTGGTCGACGACGGCTCCACCGACCGGAGCGCCGAGATCGCCCGCGGCTTCCCGGGGGTCGTCCTGATCCAGCAGCACAACGCGGGCCCCGCGGCCGCCCGCAACCGCGGGATCGCGGTGGCGCGGAGCGACTACCTGGCCATGCTCGACGCCGACGACCTCTGGCCCGCGAACCGCACCGAGGTCATGGCCGGCCTGCTGGACGCCGACCCGTCCCTTGGCCTCGTCATCGGGAACCAGCGGCTCCTCGTGGAACCCGGCGCCCAGGTCCCCGACTGGGTGCCTGCGGGCGATCCGGAGGCGATCCCACCGGACCAGTTGCCCAAGCCCACCGGGGTCTTCATGGCCCGGCGGGAGACGTTCGACGCCGTCGGCCTGTTCGAGGAGTCGCTGCGGCACGCGGAGGACACGGACTTCTACCTTCGCAGCCAGGACGCGGGCGTCCGGTGGGGGGAGGTTCCCGACGTGGTCCTCGTCCGGCGGCTCCACGGGCGCAACCTGACCAACGATGCCGCCGCCCAGCGCCGCGCCATGTTCGAGGTGCTGCAGCGGCGCATGCGGAGGAGGAGATCCCAGTGACCACCATCGGCGTCGTCATCCCCGTGCGCGACAACGGTCCCCTGCTGGCGGAGACGCTGGAGTCGGTCGCGGCCCAGACCCGGCCGGCGTCCGCCGTCGTCGTCGTTGACGACGGTTCCGACGACGGAACGCTCGAGGCCGTCCGTGACGACTTCCCCGGCGTTACGTGGATCCGGCAGGAGCACCGGGGAACCGCGGCCGCCCGCAACCGCGGCGCCGGTGCCACGGACTGCGAGGCGCTCCTCTTCCTCGACGCGGACGACCTCCTGCGGCCCGGTGCGCTCGCCGCCCTCGGCGCGGCCCTCGACGCCGACCCGGGCCTCGAGATGGTCCATGGCCGCGTGCGCGAGTTCGTGGACGAGCGCACCCCACCGCCACCCGGCATGCGTCACGCGGAGAGCGAGGTGACCGCGCGCATCGCCGGCTCCACCCTGATCCGGCGATCGCTCTGGGAGCGGGTCGGCGGCATGGACGAGGACCGGCCGCGCGGCGAGTGGATCGACTGGATGAGCCGCGCCCTGCAGGCCGCGCCATCCGCGACGGAGGTGGGCGAGGTGGTGCTCGACCGGCGCCTGCACGCCGCCAACAAGTCGGCCACCGCGACCGACAGGGCACCGTACCTGACGTCGGTGGTCCGCGCCGCCCTCCTGCGGAAGCGGGGCGTGGCCCCCACGTGAGCGAGATCGAGGGCCTCCGCGGGAACTTCTGGCCCAGTACCCGGGAACGTGACCTGCTGCGGTTCCTCCTCCACGTCGACGAGGAGGAGTCGCGGCGGTCCTGGGCGCGGTGGCGGCCCGGGTGGGATCCGGACGCGCCGAGTTCGGAGGAGTACCGCCTCTACCCGTTGCTGGCGGAACGCGTGGTGGCCCTCTCGCTCGCGGAGCCCCACCTCGGCATGCTCCAGGGGGTCCGGCGGCAGACCACCGTCCGGAACCTGATGTACCTCGACCAGCTCGACGACGTGCTGGCGACGCTCGACGGCGCCCACATCGGCACCGTGGTGCTGAAGGGCGCCGCCCTCGTGCTCTCGGTGTACCGGAACACCGGGATCCGGCCGTTCCAGGACCTCGACGTCCTCGTCGACCCACAGCGGTACGACGAGGCCCTCCGGCTGCTGCGCGCCGAGGGCTGGGAGGCGTTGTACGACTACGATCCCGGGCTGTGGGACCATGCCTCCTCGCTGCGTCGCGGGGAGGTCAACCTCGACCTCCACCGCCGCTACAGCCGTGAGCTCGTCATCCCGGGGCACCTCGACCTGAGCTGGGACCTGACGGAGTCCGTCCCCGCGCCCCGCGCGTTGCGATCGGGCCGCGCGGTCCGCGTCCTGGCGCCCACGGACGCCCTCCTCCACACCCTCGCGCACGGCACGCTCGCCCGCGGCCCCGTCAACCTGCGGTGGGTGGCCGATGCGAGGCAGCTCGTGGAGTCGAGCGACATCGACTGGGACCGCCTCACGCGGCTCGCCCTCGCCTTCGAGGTGGCGCCGGTCATCCACGACGCGCTCGTGTTCGTCCGAGACACGACCGGCGTCGAGGTTCCCCCTCCTCCGTTGGCGCGACTCGCCTCCGCCACGCTTCCGCTGCTGGCGCGGCGACGCCTCGCGGCCTTCCACACCCTCCGCCCGACCGGGGGTCTCCGCCGGATCCCGGTGGAGGTGGATCGCTACCTCGAGCTGACGCGGCACCTCCCCGCAGCGGAGGTATTGAGCCACGCGCCGCACTACGTCCTGGTCGAGTTCACGTGGCCGCGGGTGCGGGCGCGGCTGCGGCCACGGTCCGGCTGAGGGGCTCAGGCGCGCCGGCGCATGAAGGCGCGGTAGGCGGCGTCCGCGAGCCGCGGCGTGAGGAGGGAGGCCTCGGCCAGGACGCGGAAGCGGAGGGGTTGCGGCGTCCCGCGCAGCTTCCGGACCGAGTCACGGAGATCACGGTCGAAGCGCTCCCGCGCGGAGGGGCCCGCTCCCTGGAGGACGTGGTGGCGGAGCGCGAGCTGCTCATCCAGGAGGGGACGGTACCCCACGTTCCCGAGACCGGCGCGGCGGATGTACTCCGCTCGTTCACGCAGTGCCTCCAACCGATCGAACCGCGAGGCGTGGTCGTACCCCTGCGCCATGAAGCTGGAGGGCCGTTGCCGGTAGCCGTAGAGCGGCTCCGCGGTCACGACCGTCCGGTTCGCCCGGTGCAGGACCCGGTAGGTGACGAACTCGTCCTCATGACTCACGCCGGCGGGGAAGGTGATTCCGTCCAGGAGGTCACGGATGAAGAGCTTGCCCCACACCACGGTCATGGTGGGGTAAGCGGGGCCCAGGAAGGAGAGCAGCACCTCGTCGGGGGAGAGCGTCCTGACAACGGGCTCCGTTGCGCCGGGAGGGTCGGTCCGGGGGACGGAGTCGTGGGGGACCCGGACGTAGTGCGCCACTGCGGCGTCGGCGTCGTGTGCCCGGAGCAGGTCGAGGAGGGTCTCCACGAACGCCGGAGCCACCCAGTCGTCGGCATCCACGAAGGTGAGGTGACTGCCGGTGGCGTTCGAGACTCCGGCGTTCCGCGCCCCGGCGATCCCCTGGTTCTCCTGGTGGATGACGCGGACCCGGCTGTCGTGGCGTGCGAAGGAGTCGCACAGATCGCCCGATCCGTCGGTGGAGCCGTCGTCCACGAGAAGCACCTCGAGCCGGGTGTACGTCTGGCCCAGGATCGATTCGACGCACGCCGGCAGGTAAGGGGCCACGTCGAACACGGGGACCACCACGCTCACGAGCGGTTCCGCCCGCTGTTCAGGCGCGGCCATCGGGGAGCCTCATGGCGAGCAGGCGGGTCGTCCTGGAGAGCACGAGCCGTTGCGGGGCGCCGAGGCTCGCGGAGCGCTCGTCGAGGAGCGCTCGGAGGGGCGCGAGGTCGCGCCTCATGCGCTCCGTCCCAGACTCGTCCGACCACAGTGCGTCGAGCCACGTCGCCTCCACCCCGAACCGCCGGTCGACGAATTCGCGGTAGGAGGCCCTCAGCTGGGGGTCGGCGAACGCCCGGGCGATGAAGGCGGCGGCGCCGGACGTCTGGGAGGCGTGGTGGCGGTACGCGAGCCCCGGAGCGGTCAGGCGAACCAGGCGTTGGCCGCGCGCGAGCGCCCGGAGCCACAGGTCGTGGTCCTCCGCGACCACCTCGCGGTACCCGCCGGCGGCCATCACCGCGTCCCGGCGGGCCGCCATGGTCGGGTTGCAGAGGAGGTTGTGGACGAGGAGGTGGAGGGGCATCGCGTCGGCCGAGATGGGAGCCGGGAGGCCGGGCCGCACCCGGCGCGAGCCATCCCACACGTTCAGCACCGGGCTGAAGACGTAGTCGGCGTCGCGCGCGAGCGCGCGGAGCTGGCGGGCGAAGCGGCCGGGGAGGCTCACGTCGTCGGCGTCCATCGTGGCGACGACGCGGCTGTCGGTGAGGTCGAGCAGGCGCTGCCGGGCGGCCCCGACGCCGGCGCTACGGGGGTTGCGCTCAAGGCGGAGGCGCCGGTCGGTGATCGGCGCGAGCGCGCCCGCGACGTCGTCGGTGGAGGCGTCGTCGAGCACGACGAGTTCGGCGTCCGCGGGGAGCGAGGCGAGGGAGGAGGTGACCGCGCGCGCGAGCGTGTGGGCGGAGTCCTTGACGGTGAGATGGACGGAGATCAGCGGCATGATGCGGCGAGGTCCTCCCAGAACCGGTCGAGGGAGCAGCGGGAGAGGGTCTCGGCCCGCGCCGCCTCCCCGAGCCGCCGCCGGAGCTCCGCGTCCTCCCAGAGCCGGGTGAGTGCCCGGGCCAGGGCTGCCGGGTCCCCGGGAGGGACCACGAGGGCGCTCTCCTCGTCGCGGACGTAGTCACGGGTGCCGTTCACCGCGGTGGCGACCACGGCCTTGCCCATCGCGAGGGCGTCGAGGAGTACGAGCGGGCCCGACGGGAGGTCGGTGTCCCGCATGGCCACGGCGACGACGCGTGCCCGGGCCGTGAGCTGGCGTCCGGCGTCCGGCGGCGGCATGTCGATGACGCTCACACGGTCCGCGCAGGAGGCGGGAACCTGCAGGCCCCGGCCGGGTGCGAGCGTGGCCGGGAGACCCGAGATCTCCAGGGCGGCGAGGAGCGTGTCCCAGTCCCGGTGCGCCCACCCGGCGGAGTAGACGTACCCGTCCTCCGCGGTGGCGATCCCCTCGACTCGCACCGGCCAGGCGAGGAACTCCGTGCGCGGCCGTGGCACCCCGAAGCGGCGTCCGAGCATCGCGGCATCCCCGGTCCGGATCACGAGGAAGCGGTCGACGGCGCCGAAGAGCCGGCGCGCGATCACCGCTGGCGGTTGGTGGCGTGGAGCGAGGAAGTCGAACACGAGCACCCGCGTGCGCGGGGAACGCAGCTTCGCCGCAGCTGCGAGGAGCGCAGCCTCGGCACCGACGGTGGAGAGGACCACGCAGTCGCTGGCCGCCGATCCGCGGGCGATCCGGAGGGCGTCCCCGAGGACACGCAGGCGGGCACGCCACCGCGGGAGTCCCCAGTCGGACGCCCGGCGCTCCAGGTGGAAGGTCACTCCGGGGGCGGAGGGTCCCGGTTCGCCGAAGGCCCAGGTCCAGGGCGCCGATAGCAGGACCCTCGTCACCGTTCTCCCCTCGTTGTGCGTGGCGCCAGCCTACTGCGTGCGGCGTTTGCCACGACCCGCCGCCCTCATCCACAGTGTGTGGGTGGGCCCATTCGACCACTTCCTGCTCACCCGCTTCAGCGCGGTCCTCGCACCGGGCGCCGCGCCGGCGTCGGAGGAGTGGCTGCGCTACCGGCTCGCCTTCTTCGTCGACGCCGCCCACCCGTCCGTCGCCGGGCAGCGCGGCGCCGCGTTCACCTGGCTCGTCCTGTTCGACGACCGCTGCCCCGACACCTTCCGCGCCGACGTCGAGGCTCTCGCCGCCGACGGCTCCTTCACGCCGCTCTGGTCCCACGAGCCGTTCCGCCGTGACACGTTCGCCGCCCCGGTCGCGTCCCGCAGCGCCGCGCCGTCCCTGATCACCACCCGCCTGGACTCCGACGACGCCATCGCCACCGACTACCTCGCGGCCGTCCAGGGGCAGTTCCGCGAGCAGGAGCGCCTCTTCATCAGCTTCACCCGCGGTCTCCAGGTGGACCGCTCGGGCGCCGTCTACCGCTGCGACCAGCTCTCCAACCCGTTCCTCTCGCTGATTGAGCGCCGCCTCCCGGGCACGCCGCCGCTCACCGTCTACGCCCCGAAGCACGCCCGCGCCCGCACGCAGGGCCCGCTCCGCGAGGTGCAGGCGCCGCCCATGTGGCTGCAGGTGGTCCACGACGCCAACGTCTCCAACATCATCACTGGCATCCGGGTCGCGCCCGACGTCGTCGCGCGCCGCTTCACGATCGACCTCGGGTACCGCCGGGACGTCCCGCTCTCGCGCCTCCTCACGGAGAAAGCGCTCCACCGCGTCGGTCTCGCCCGCCTCTGGGTCGCCCACCCGGGCGAACTCACCCGCCACGTCGAGGCGCGGTACTGGCGGCTGCGCGGCACCCACACCCGCCCCCAGGACGACGCCGCACCCACCCTCACCGACGTCGTCGCCGCACGCCTGAGGCGGCTCGGCGTCCGCCGCCGGTAGCGCCCCGCCACGGCCGCGTCCCCGCGCGGCCTACGCTGGGGGTCGTGGGGGACTTCGACCACTTCCTGCTGACGCGCTTCAGCGCCGTGCTCGTCCCCAGCGGCCCGCCCGCGGACGAGGAGTGGCTCTGGTACCGCCTGGGGTTCTTCGTGGACGCCGCCCTGCCGTCGGTCGCGGGCCAGCGTGGCGCGGCGCCGTTCCGGTGGCTCGTCCTCCTCGACGACCGCTGCCCGGACGACTTCCGCAGCCAGGTGGAGGAACTCGCCGCGGACGGCACCTTCACCCCGCTCTGGACCCACGAACCCTATCGACCGGGCCTGTTCGCGCGGGCGGCGGCGGAGCGCAGCGCCGCGCCGTACCTGATCACCACTCGCCTGGACTCCGACGACGCCATCGCCACCGACCACCTCGCCGCAGTCCAGGGGCAGTTCGCCCGCCAGGAGCGCCACTTCGTGAACTTCACCCGCGGGGTGCAACTCGATCGCTCCGGCGCGGTCTACCGCCGTGACGACGTCTCCGGCCCCTTCCTCTCCCTCATCGAGCGCCGCAACCCGGGCACGCCCCCGCTCACCGTGTATGCCGCCGCGGCCCACACCCGGGCCCGCGCGCTCGCGCCGGTGCTGGAGGTGCACGCCCCACCGATGTGGGCCCAGGTGGTGCACGGCAGCAACCTCATGAACATCGTGAACGGCCCGCGGATCTCGCCGCGGGTGGTGAACGAGCGCTTCGCCCTCGACCTCGCCTACCGTCGCGAGCCATCCCTGCCCCGGCTGGCCGCGGAGAAGGCCGTCCACCGGGCGCGCCTCCTCGCCCTCGGGATCCGGCACCCCAGCGAGCCGGTCAAGTACGCCGAGGGCCGCCTCGCTTACCTGCGCGGCACCCACCTGCGCCCCCAGGGAGACGGCCGCACCCTCATGGACCGGATCACGGCGCGCCGGAGGCGTCCCGGAGCGTGAGCCGCGCGGCGAGGCCGCGATGGTCGGTCCCGTCCACCCGGAACGCCCGCACCTCCGTGGCCTCGACGCCCGGTCCCACCAGCACGTGGTCGAGGCCGATCACCGACGGGTAGTGGATCCCCGCCCACGGCCCGTAGAGGCGTTGGGCGGGGAACGTCGGCAGCCACCCGCGGCCCGCCTGCTCCGCGGCATCCGCGAGGCCCACGGCGAGGAGGTCACCGAGCGGCGCGTGCTCCCGGGTCGCGTTGAAATCGCCCACCACCACCAGCGACTCGCCGAGGTGCCGTTCACACACCTGCCGCACGACGGCGAGGTCCGGCGCCCACTCCGCGAACCCGGTCTGCGGGTTCGCCACGTGGACGGCGAACACGGTGACAGGCCCCGCGGGCGCCTCCACGCGCACCACGTAGGTGTCATCGCTCGTGGCGGGTGCCTCGAGCAGTTCCAGCGGCCACGGCGAGTAGACCATCGTGCCCTCCGACGTCCACGCCGGTCCGGCCTCCCCCACGCGGTTCGGGAACATCTCGCCCCACGCCGTCGCCCGCAGGGCGGCCATGGCCGTCCTCGGTGACCTCGGTGAGGACGACGACGTCGGGCCGCGCACGCGCCGCCTCGGCCGCGAGTTGCGCGGCGTCCGCCCGGCCGTAGTAGGTGCTGAGGGTCATCACGGTGAGCGTCGCGCCCGACGGCGGCCCCGCGGTGGCCGCCTCCCGCGGCCAGTAGGGCCGGGTCCAGGCGACCTGGAGGGCCAGCAGCGGAATGGTGAGCAAGGCCACGGCCCGGACGCGCCACGAGCGCGACGTGAGCACCACGAGGGTCACGACGAGCCACGCCAGGACGCCATAGGGCACGAACGCCGTCGCCATCGCGGCGATCGGGTGGCGGAGCTGGAGCGCCGGCAGGGCCCCGAGCAGCACCAACACCGCTCCGGTCGCCGCCGCCACCCAGGCGAGGCCCACGGCGGCCCGTCGTCCCGGTCCGCGCCGCGTCGTGGCCATGCCTCCCGATGCTACGCCGGCAGCCCCGGTGGACGGGAGGACGCGGTCCGGGCCGCCACAGGAGCGGCGCTTATAGTGGGAACGACTGACGAAAGGTGGGCAGATGACCGAGGATCCGCCGACCCGGCGCTCCCGGCGCTACGTCGAGACCGACCCCGAGGTGACGCGCGCGGACAAGCGCTCCGGCAGGCGTGCCCTGACCATCGGGCTCGTCCTCGTGCTGGGGCTGGCCGCCGTCGGCGCGGGGGTCGCTTTGTGGTTCGGGGCGCGACTCAACTCCCTGGTCGACAGGATCGACGACCCCTTCGAGGCGCTGCCCACGCGACCGAGCACGCCCGCGCCGACCAACGAGAGCGGCGAGCCTGTCGAGCCGCCCGTGAACGTCCTGGTGCTCGGCTCCGACTCGCGCATCTCCGCCGGCGACCCCTCGCAGTGGAGTTACGGCGCGCAACGTACCGACGCGATCATGGTGGTCCAGGTCAGCGGTGACCGCGACTCGGTGGCCATCATGTCCATCCCCCGTGACTCCTGGGTGAACGTCCCCGGGTACGGGATGGCGAAGATCAACGCCGCGTTCTCCTATGGCGGGCCCACCCTGATGATCCAGACGGTCGAGGAGCTCACGGGCATCTACATCGACCACTTCGCGGTCACGGACTTCGAGTCCTTCGCCACGGTCACCGATGCGCTCGGCGGGGTGAGCATGTACCTGCCGAACGGCCTCAGCGGGCCCGACGTCAGCCTGGGCCCCGGTCAGCACACCCTGTCCGGTGACGAGGCACTCGTCTACGTCCGGCAGCGCTACAACCTCTCCGGTGGGGACTTCTCCCGCGTCCAGCGACAGCAGAACTGGATGCGGGCCATCATGAAGGGCGTCTTCGACCAGGAGATCCTGAAGGACGTCGGCCGCCTCACCACGTTCTCCCAGACGGTGCTGCAGTCCGTGGCCGTGGATGAGGGGATGACCCTGCCGCGCGCGGTGACGATCGGCTACTCGCTGAGGGACATCCGCGGCGAGGACGTGAAATTCATGACCGCCCCGTACTCGGGGACCGGCTGGAGCCCGGATGGCCGCCAGTCCATCGTCCTGCTTGACGAGGCGCGCTCGCAGGCGCTCTTCGAGGCCTTCGCCACGGACACGGTGGCGGAGTTCCTCGCGGCGAACCCGGACGGCGCCGTCATGCTCCCCGACGCTCCCGAGTGACGGCCCCGCAGCCCCATCCGGCTGCTGTGTGACGTGCGTCACGCTACCCTGCCCGTACGGGCATTCCCGGGCCCGTCATCGCGCTGGTGCCGAGAGGGAGAGCCGTGAGCACGCCACCGATCAGACCCACCACCCACATCGCCCCCGGTGAACTCGCCCCGCCCGAGGAGCCTGGCCGGCTGCACCGCCGCGTCCTCGGTATCGGGCTGGGGCTCGCGCTCGCCGTCGTCGTGTACCTCCTCATGCCGGACGAGGTGCCGGCCGCGCTCCAGGGCGGGGACGCGGAGTACACGGCGCACGGGCTCGCGGTCACGGCCGCCGTCGCCGTCCTGATGGGAACGTGGTGGATCACGGAGGCGATCCCGCTCGCGGCGACGGCGCTGGTGCCGCTCGTGGCGTTCCCCCTCACCCAGGTGGCGACGTTCCAGGCCACCGCCACCCCGTACGCCTCCGGCACCATCTTCCTGTTCATGGGTGGCTTCTTCCTCGCGCTCGCCCTGCAGCGCTGGAACCTGCACCGCCGGATCGCGCTGCGGACCGTCCTGCTCGTGGGCACCCAGCCGAGGAGGCTGGTCCTGGGCTTCATGGTGGCCACCGGGTTCCTCTCGATGTGGGTCTCGAACACGGCCACCGCGGTGATGATGCTGCCGATCGGGCTGTCCGTCATGGCCCTCGTGTACCCGGAGTCGTCCGGCCTGGACCTCCTCCGCTCCAACTTCGGCAAGGCCCTGACGCTCGGGATCGCCTACTCCGCGTCGATCGTCTCCCTCTCCACGCTGATCGGGACGCCCCCCAACACCCTCATGCGGGCCTACCTGGCGGACACGCACGGAGTCGTCATCGGATTCGGCCAGTGGATGGCCTTCGCCGCCCCGATGGCGTGGATCTTCCTCCTCATCGCCTGGTGGCTGCTCGTCACCGTCTTCTTCCCGCCCGAGCTGGAGGAGCTCCCCGGCGGCCGCGACCTGATCAAGCGGGAACTTGAGGAAATGGGCCCGATGATCACCGGTGAGAAGCTCGTGGCGCTGGTGTTCGTGGTCGGCGCGCTCTCCTGGATCTTCCTGCCCAGCATGTTCCGCGACTACGGCATCAGCGACGAGCTGATCGCCATGTGCATCGCCCTCACGCTCTTCCTGGTCCCGGTGCACCCCCGCAAGGGCATCGCCCTGCTCGACTGGAAGACGGCGAAGGAGATCCCGTGGGACGTCCTCCTGCTGTTCGGCGGCGGACTCTCGCTCTCGGCGATGTTCACCGCCAACGGCCTGAGCGCGTGGATCGGCGAGATCTCCCGCGGCATCGGGGGACTCCCGGTCGTGCTGATCGTGGTCGCGGTGACGGCCCTGGTGATCCTGCTCACCGAGATGACGTCGAACACCGCCACAGCGGCGGCCTTCCTGCCGATCATGGGTGGGGTGGCCGGCGGCATCAACCAGGACATCATGCTGCTCGTCATCCCGGTGGCGCTGGCCGCCACCTGCGCCTTCATGCTGCCCGTGGCGACGCCGCCCAACGCGATCGCCTTCGGCTCCGGGTACGTTCGGATCGGCGACATGGTGAGGGGCGGGATCTGGCTCAACCTGATCGGCGTCGTCCTCATCACCGCCACCGTCATGCTGGTGGGCCCGCTCGTCCTCGGGATCGGGACCTGACGCCCGGGTGACCGGGCGGAGGGCAGGGGGTGGGCGGCAGGGCCACCCGGGGCCTTCGCGGCGCGAGGGCCGCTGTGTCCCTCATCACGATGCCGCCGGCGATTGGAGTGGAGGCGGCGGACCCGCTAGAGTTGAGCACTGCTGCGCCTGTAGCTCAATGGATAGAGCATCTGACTACGGATCAGAAGGTTGGGGGTTCGAGTCCCTTCAGGCGCGCTCCGTGTTGAGACGGTAGCGCGAGGCCCTCTCCCGTCAGGGAGGGGGCCTCGTTGTATCCCCGGGCATCACCGCCGCGCTGCGAGCACGTCCACGGCCCCGAGGTAGCCGGCCATCATCGCCCGCGCCACGTCGTACACCACGTCGTCGGAGGGCAGGAACTCCATGTCGTGGAGGGTGGGCAGGCCAGGGCCCGGCCGGCGGACCAGACAGCCGGACCCCGCCGCATCAGCAACGGGGTCCGGCTGTGTCTCTCGGTATTGGGGGAGGATGCTACCGAAAGACCGTCACATGGTCTCGAGGTACCGCACGTACTGGGTGCGGCGCGACTCCCCAGCCACGTGGGCCATGCGTCATGGTAGACCCAATCCCCCCGGTTCCCACGTCAGCGACTGATGACGATGAATGGATTGTCATCCGCTCCCACCGCGTCCTTCTCCCGGTCCGCTGCGGGCTGCGCAAAGCACATCCCGCCACGCCGCGCAAGGGACTTATGTCCCTTGCCGCGGGCAGATGCGCGGAGTAACCCAAAGAATGAGGGGTCCTTACGGAGGCCCTGGCGCTGACAGAGGAGGAACGATGGCACGCAATGTGGTCCGCTTCAATCCGTTCGCCGAGTTGGACGCGTGGGAGAAGCGGCTCTTCGAGGGTGGTTTCCCATGGCGAGGCGCCAAGCTGCCCACCACCGACGTCTACACCCGGGACGACAACACGCTCGTGGTGGAGACGCACCTTCCCGGCTTCGGCCAGGACGACATCAGCGTCAGCATGGACGCTGGCGCACTCGTCATCGAGGCCGAGAAGCACGAGAAGACCGAGGAGACCAAGAAGAACTACGTGATGCGGGAGAGCACGTCGAGCTACTACCGGCGCATCGAGCTGCCGGAGGGAAGCGACGTCGACTCCATCGCCGCGGAGTTCGAGGCTGGCGTCCTCAAGGTGACGGTCCCGATCAGGGAGATCACCGCTCCGAAGAAGATCCAGATCACGCCGGCGCCCGCCACACCGCCGACACCGATCGAACCCGCGACGAGCTAGGAGCGCCGGCCTGATGGGTCTCTGGGACACGGACCAGGGTGTCTTCGCGGATCGCGAGGAGGCAGGCCGCCGCCTCGCCCGCCGGCTCGAGGGCTACCGCGGCAGCCACGCGGTGGTCCTCGGGCTCCCACGTGGCGGGGTGGTGGTGGCCCATCAGGTCGCACGCGCGCTCGCCTTGCCCCTCGACGTGATCGTCGTACGGAAGCTCGGCGTGCCCTACCAGCCCGAGTACGCCATGGGCGCCATCGGGGAGGGCGGCATCCGGGTGCTCGACCGCGACGTCGTCGACCGCGCCCGAGTGGGTGAGGCCCAGCTCGCGGCCGTCGAGATGCGGGAGCGCGAGGCACTCGCCGCACGTGTCGAGCGCTTCCGGCGGGGCCGCACCCGCGTCGACCTGCGCGGCCGGGTCGCGATCGTCGTCGATGACGGCATCGCCACGGGCTCGACCGCGCGGGCCGCCTGCATCGTGGCCCGAGGGCTGGGGGCCCAGCGGGTGGTGCTCGCAGTGCCGGTCGGCCCGTCCGACACGGTCCATGACTTCCCGGAGGCCGACGAGGTCATCTGCCTCGTGGAGCCGGAACCATTCTTCGCCGTTGGCTACCACTACCGGGACTTCGGGCAGACCAGCGACGACGAGGTCGTCGCGCTGCTGGACGACGCCGCCCGCCACCTCGACCCCCCGGGAGCACGGGCCGTGGACGAGGAGGTCCGCGTGCCCACCGACGGTGTCACGCTCGCCGGCCACCTCAGCCTCCCCGCGGGGGCGCGGGGCGTGGTGGTGTTCGCGCACGGCAGCGGCAGCAGCCGCCACAGCCCCCGCAACCAGTTCGTGGCCTCCGAGCTGCGGGCGCAGGGCCTGGGCACGCTCCTGCTCGACCTGCTCACGCCCGCGGAGGAGGACGACCGGGCGAACGTCTTCGACATCGGGCTGCTCGCCGGGCGCCTGCTCGCGGCCGCCCGCTGGGTGGCCGGGCATCCGGCCGCCGCGGGAGCGCGGATCGGCCTGTTCGGGGCGAGCACCGGTGCCGGCGCTGCGCTGGTCGCGGCCGCGGCCGCTCCGGAGCTGGTGGCCGCCGTGGTCTCCCGCGGCGGACGGGTGGACCTCGCGGGCGCCCGCCTCACCGAGGTGCGTGCCCCCACCCGGCTCATCGTCGGGGGGTCTGACTACCACGTCCTGGACCTCAACGAGATGGCCCACGTGCAGCTGCGGTGCGAGAAGGACCTGGTGGTCGTCCCGCGGGCCTCGCACCTGTTCGAGGAGCCGGGCGCGCTGGAGGAGGTCGCCCGGCTCGCCGCGGAGTGGTTCGTCCGCCACCTCGGGGGGAACGCCGCGCCTGCCGGCTAGCGCGATCCGCTGACCCGCACGAACCCCCGCTCGAACCCCGCTCAGTACGGCTGGCCGGCGAGGAACGCGTCGATCTCCTCGTGCGTGGGGGACGACGACGGGCCCCAGCGCGTCACCTGGATCGCACCGGCCGCGTTGGCGCGCCGCGCCGCGACCGTCCAGGAGGCGCCGAGCGCGTGCTCGGCCACGAGCACGCCGGTGTGCGCGTCGCCCGCGCCGTTCGTGTCCACCGGATCCTGGGGGTAGCCCGGCACGTGGGTGGTCACGCCGGCCTCGCGCACCCAGCAGCCCTCCGGGCCGTCCCGCACGACAACCACGGCCCCCTCGGGCAGCAGTGCCGCGATCGCCGGCACCGCCTCGACGACGTCCGCCTCCCCGGTGACGTCCCAGGCCTCGGTCGAGTTGGACGTCCACACGCCCGTGACCGCGAGCGCACGCCGGCGCACGTCCTCGGGCATCGTCGCGAAGGCGGCGCCCGGGTCGAGGACCACGACGACGCCGTCGTCGAGCGTCTCCAGCCACTCCAGCAGCGGCTCGCGAGTGGGTTCGAACAGGGAGTAGCCGGTCACGCACACGAGGTCGCCCGCCCGGGGGGCGGACGTCGCCAGCGACTCCACGCTGATGTGGCGCTCCGCCTCCATGGTGGTGATGAAGGTCCGCTCGCCCCCGTCCTCGACGGCCACCACGCAGATCCCGGTGTCCATGTCCGGGACGGGCGGGCTGGAGACGGCCACGCCCTCGGACGCGAGCACCGCCCGGATCAGGTCCCCGTTCGGACCGGTGCCGACCGCCCCGGCATGCACCGCCGTCGCCCCCGCGCGCGCGGCCGCCAGCAGGATGTTCACCGCTCCCGCCGCGTAGTTCCGCCGCGAGCGCGCCATCGAGTTCCCGCCCCGCTCGGGGAGGCTCTCGATCTCGACGACGACGTCCACCAGCGCCTGGCCGGTGTGGATGACCCTCACGTGCTCAGTGTGCCAGCGCCCAGCCGATGACGGCCGCGGTGTACCGCTCGCGGACCGGCGAGGGCGAGAGGGAGAGGTCGTGGACGCCGCCCGGGAACTCCATGATCTCGACGTCGCGGCCCAGGCGGGGGGCGAGGGCGCGGATGTGGTGGGGGTTGAGGACGACGTCGGAGGTCGCGAGATCCTCCGGCGTGGGCCTCGTGGGGTGTCCGGCCCGGCCGGAGATCGCCACGAGGGTGGGCACGCGGATGTCGAGGCCCCTGGTGACCCTGGCCTGGAGCGAGAGCACCGCGCGCAGGAAGCCGGCGCGGGCGAGGAAGGTCTCGAGGACCTTGTAGCGGGTGTCGAAGTCCCACTCCCCGCCGTACTTCCGGTGGAGGAAGCGCGGGTAGGCGGGGCCGAGGACGTTGATCGGCAGCCGGGGGGCCACGGGGGCGAGGAGGCGGACGAGCGCGAGGCTGGGGATGACCACCCAGTCGGGGCGGTTGGGCTTCAGCCACGGCGAGTTCAGGATGAGGGCGTCGATGCCGGCGTCCGCGTGGTCCGCGAACGCGGCCGCCTGCAGCCCGCCGGTCGAGTGGCCCAGGAGGGTGACGTGGGCGTGCCCGTGGGCCCGGATGACGGCGAGCGCGGCCCGGATGTCCTCCTCCCGGACTCTGAGGTCCCGGATGTCCTCCATGTGGGGCACCCCCTCGGAGGCGCGACCCTGGCCACGCTGGTCCAGGGCGTAGAACTCGACTCCGGCATCGAGCCAGGCCTGGGCGTGGTGGGTGTGGAAGAAGTAGTCCACGTACCCGGGGAGCTGCAGGACGGCGCGGTCGTGGCGTCCCGAGCCGGCCTCGCGCTGGTGGACGAGCACGGCGTAGTCCGCGCCCGGGGCGGAGGGGGAGGGCGTCAACGGCAGGATCCGGCTGACCCAGGGCTCGCCCAGGACGTCGGGGAGGAGGGCGGCGGTGTCCACGCCCGTCATTGTCCCAGCGGCTGACCCGCGGCGCACCCGTGCCGTGTGCTGAGATTCACCGCTCGCCATGTGGACCTGCCGCGCGGCCACCGGATACCGTCGGAAGCGCACATCCGTGCACCCATCACGAGCAGCCGAGAGACCTGGCTCCGCGACGCTGCAGCAACCCCCCGCCTCGCCGGATGCGGGTGCTAACGCCAGTGCCGATGGAGGAGGAGAGACGTGATCTCCCTGCGAGGGGTCCGCAAGGTCTATGGCGACGTCGTCGCCCTGGACGGCGTCGACCTCGAGATCGCGCAGGGCACCATCCACGGGATCGTCGGCCCCTCCGGCGCCGGCAAGTCCACGCTCGTGCGCTGCCTCACCGGGCTCGACCGCCCCACCACCGGCACGATCGACGTCGCCGGGCAGGACCTGTCCGCCCTCGGCGAGGCCGCGCTGCGGAAGGCACGCCGCCGCATCGGCATGGTCTTCCAGCACGTCAACCTCCTCGATGCCCGGACCGCCGCGGAGAACATCGCCTACCCGCTGCGGATCGCGGGGGTGCCGGCCGCCGCGCGGACCGCCCGCGTGCAGGAACTCCTCGACCTCGTGGGACTCGGCACCCGGGGCGGCGCCTACCCGTCGCAGCTCTCCGGCGGGCAGAAGCAGCGCATCGGCATCGCCCGCGCGCTCGCCAACGACCCGGACGTACTGCTGTGTGACGAGCCCACCTCCGCGCTCGACGCCGCCACCACCCGCCAGATCCTCGGCCTCATCCGGGACATCCGGGACCGCATCGGCGTCACGGTGGTGATCATCACGCACGAGATGGAGGTGGTCCGGCAGGCCTGCGACGCCGTCTCGCTCCTCGACCACGGCCGCGTCCTCGAGTCGGGGCGGATCGCCGACGTCGTCGCCGATCCGGCGACGCGGCTCTCCCACGCCCTCGTCCCGCTGCCGCCCGTGCCGGACACGGACAAGGCCGTCCTCGACATCTTCTTCACCTCCCACCCGGGCGAGCCGACGGGCGCCCAGGTGTTCGACGTCGTCGCGCGCCTCGGGGGCGACATCACCGCCGGGACCTTCGAGACGCTGGGGAACACGCAGGTGGGCCGGGTCGCGCTCTCGGCTCCGCACCACGACGTCGAGCGGCTCGCCCGCGGGCTTCGCGAGGCCGGGCTGCACGTCGAGGGCCGTGCGCCGCGCACCCACGTCGCGAGGGGAGGGGATGACCGTGGGTGACGGCACCTGGTTCGACAACCCCGTGGTGCAGGGCCAGCTCTGGCCGGCCACGGTCGAGACCCTCGGCATGACCTTCTTCTCCACGCTGTTCACCGTGCTGCTCGGCCTGCCGCTCGGCCTCGCGCTGGTGGCGACGGCGCCGAAGGGGCTGGTCCCGAACGCGAGCGTGAACCAGGTGCTCAGCGTGATCGTGAACATCGGGCGCTCGATCCCGTTCATCATCCTGATGATCTCGATCCTGCCGTTCACCCGGTTCGTGGTGGGCACCACGCTGGGCTGGGAGGCGGCGGTGGTGCCGCTGACCGTGGCGGCCATCCCGTTCTTCGCGAGGCTCGTGGAGACCGCGGTGTTCTCGGTGGAGCAGGGCAAGATCGAGGCGGCCCAGATGATGGGGGCCTCGCGGTTCCAGGTGCTCGGCGGGGTGCTGGTGCGCGAGGCGCTGCCCGCGCTGGTGCAGAGCATCACCGTTCTGGTGATCACCCTGATCTCCTACTCCGCGATGGCCGGCGCGATCGGGGGTGGCGGGCTCGGCGCGCTCGCCATCAACCACGGCTACAACCGCTTCCAGGGGGACGTCATGGTGCTCACCGTGGTGGTCATCGTGATCCTCGTCCAGGCCATCCAGATGATGGGCGACATGCTCAGCCGGCTGGTGGACCATCGCTGAGGCGCCACCAGTCGGGACTCCCGAGCCCAGCCCCCCAGCCGGGACTCCGAGCCCAGCCCCCCAGCCGGGACCCACCCGGCGTCCCCCGCTCCCGGCGAGCCCGTGCGGCCCGCACCACCCCACCCTTGGGCGAGCCCTCCGGCCCGCACCACCCCACCCTTGGGCGAGCCCTCCGGCCCGCACCACCCACCGGCGTCGTCGATCCGGCGCCCAACCTGAAAGGGACCCTCATGCGCACCACGCGCCTTGCCTCTGCCGCCCTCGTCGCGGCTGCCTCCCTGACCCTCGCCGCCTGTGGTGGCTCCACCACCGATGACGGCACGGCGTCGGCCACCGACGGTGCGGAGGTGACCACCCTCGTCGTCGGCGCCTCGCCCGCACCGCACGCCGAGATCCTCGCCTTCGTGGACGAGAACCTCGCCGCCGAGGCCGGGATCGACCTTGAGATCGTCGAGTACACCGACTACGTGCAGCCGAACGTCGCGCTCTCCGAGGGCGACCTCGACGCCAACTACTTCCAGCACCTGCCCTACTTCGAGACCGAGGTGGCCGAGAAGGGCTACGACTTCCTCGCCTCGCCCGGGATCCACATCGAGCCCTACGGCGTGTACTCCGAGAAGTGGGCCTCGCTCGACGAGCTTCCCGACGGCGCCCAGGTGGCAGTCGCCAACGACCCGTCGAACCAGGCGCGCGCACTCGTGCTGCTCGAGAGGGAGGGTCTCTTCACCCTCGCGGACGTCGAGGTCCCGACCATCTTCGACCTCGCGGACAACCCGAAGAACATCGAGCTCATGGAGATCGAGGCCGCCCAGCTTCCCCGCTCCCTGCAGGACGTGGACGCCGCGGTGATCAACGGGAACTTCGCGCTCGAGGCCGGGCTCGTGCCCACCGAGGACGCCATCGCGCTGGAGTCCGGCGAGGACAACCCGTACGCGAACATCGTCGCCTACCGGGCCGAGGACGCCGACTCCGAGCCGATCGCCACGCTGATCTCGCTGCTGACCTCCGACGAGGTCCGCACCTTCATCGAGGAGACCTGGCCGAACGGGGAGCTCATCCCGGCGTTCTGACGAACAGCCGGCGCCCCCGTGCTCTGGAGCGCGGGGGCGCCGCCGCGGTTTCTCCCTCTCCACGGCCTCGTTCCACTGAACCGGAGCCCTCCACGCCCGTTGTGCACCCCGGTTGGGACGTTCCACACATGTTGTGCACCCCCGTTGAGACACTCAACACATGTTGTGCACCCCCGTTGGAACATTCGACGCCCGTTGTGCACCCCCTCTGAGACGGTCAACACCCGTTGTGCACCCCGGTTGGGACTTTGCACCCCCTCCAGAAGGGGTGCAAAGCCTCAAACGGGGTGCTGATCACCCGTTTAAGACTGCGCGTTCAGGCGTGCACCAGCTGCCCGAGAGCCACGCTGAACGAGAACTGCAGGCAGCGCACAGGTGAACCATCAATGGGGACGCAGTCGATTCGGGCGGACGAGTCCGGCCCGTTGAGGGGACGCAGTCGATTCGGGCGGACGAATCCGGCCCGTTGAGGGGGCGCAGGCGATTCGGGCGGACGAATCCGGCCCGTTGAGGGGGCGCAGGCGATGTGGGAGGCTCGCCCGTCAGTCGACGACGCCGTAGAGCCGGTCCCCGGCGTCCCCCAGGCCCGGGACGATGTAGCCGTGCTCGTTCAGCCGCTCGTCGACGGCGGCCGTCACGATCTTCACCTCGGCCCGGTGTCCCACGGACTCGGCGAGGTGGTGCAGGCCCTCAGGCGCGGCGAGTAGGCAGATGCAGGTGACGTCCTGCGCGCCGCGCTCCAGCAGGTACTCGATCGCCATGACCAGCGTGCCGCCCGTGGCGAGCATCGGGTCCAGCACGAAGCACTGCCGTCCTGCCACGCTGTCGGGCAGCCGGTTCGCGTAGGCGCTGGCCTCGAGGGTGACCTCGTCCCGGATCATGCCGAGGAAGCCGACCTCCGCGGTCGGCAGCAGCCGTGTCATCCCTTCGAGCATCCCCAGGCCGGCGCGGAGGATGGGCACCACGATCGGGCGGGGCGGCGCGAGCTTGGTTCCGATGGTCGGCCCGATCGGGGTGACCACCTCCACGTCTTCCACGCGGACCTCGCGCGTGGCCTCGTAGGCAAGTAGCGTCACCAGTTCCTCGACCAGCTGGCGGAACACCGGGGAAGGGGTGTTCCTGTCCCGCAGCACGGAGAGCTTGTGGGCGATGAGGGGATGGTCGGTGACGTGCAGGCGCATGCCCTCAAGATACCGCCGCGCCTGAGGGCCGACTGCACCCACCGTCGCGCCCCGCCCTGCCCTGCCCTGCCCCGCCCGGCCCGTCGGCTCTCGCGGGCGAGAGGGGGCACTCGGTACCGTGGGGCAATGCGCGCCGATCCCTGTGACCGCGCCATGCTCCGCGCCCTGGAGCTCGCCCGGGAGGCCGCGGCCGACGACGACGTCCCGGTGGGCGCCGTCGTCCTCGGGCCGTCCGGTGACGTGCTGGGTGAGGGCCGCAACCGCCGGGAGGCGGACGGGGATCCCACGGCGCACGCCGAGGTCCTCGCGCTCCGCCAGGCGGCGCGGGCGCGCGGGTCCTGGCGGCTGGAGGACTGCACCCTGGTGGTGACGCTCGAACCGTGCACCATGTGTGCCGGCGCGATCGTGCTGGCCCGCGTCCCGCGCGTGGTGTTCGGGGCCTGGGACCCCAAGGCCGGGGCGGCGGGCTCGATCCGGGACGTGCTGCGGGACTCGCGGCTCAACCATCGCGTCGAGGTGCGGGGCGGTCTGAGGGAGGAGGAGTGCGGGGCGCTGCTGCGGGACTTCTTCGCGTCGCACCGGGTGGAGGTCTCTGCGGACCCCCAAGCGAACGAATCANNCCAAGCGAACGAATCAGCGGACCCGCGGGCGAACGAATCAGCGGACCCCCAAGCGAAGGAATCAGCGGACCCCCGGATCACCCCGAGAGAGTGAGGGCAGCCTCTCCGCGAGCCAGGGAAGCGCGCGCGTGGTGGACACCGCCACACGCACGTCTGCGATGTCGTCCGCGCGGGTGGGGCCGCGGGTGATCACCACCACCGGCTTGCCGTCCCGGTGGGCGCGCCGCACCCACCGCAGCGCCGAACTCACCGCCAGCGACGACCCCGCCACCAGCACGGCCCCCGCCTCGTCGACGATCCGCCGCGCCGCGTCCACCTTCGCGGGCGGCACGCTGTCCCCGAAGAACACGACGTCGGTGCGCAGCACCCCGCCGCACACGGCGCAGTCGGCCACCACGAAACCCGTGGTGGCGGCGAGGGCGGCGTCGGCGTCGGGGGCGATCTCGGCGTCGTCCACCTGCAGGCGCCACCCCGGGTTGAGCGCGCTCAGCCGTTCGTGCAGGTCCGCGCGGCTGGTGCGCGCTCCGCACCCCATGCAGCGCACGACGTCGTAGCGTCCGTGCAGGTGGACCACCCGCACGGATCCCGCCCGCGCGTGCAGGAGGTCGATGTTCTGGGTGATCACGCCGCGCACCACCCCGCGCACCTCGAGCTCGACGAGCGCACGGTGCCCCGCGTTCGGCACCGCCCGAGCGGCGTGCTGCCACCCGATGTGGTTGCGGGCCCAGTAGTGCTGCCGCCACCGCGCGGAGGACAGGTACTGCTGGAGCGTCATCGGGGTGCGTGGGGGCGAGCCGGGGGAGCGGTAGTCCGGGATCCCGGAGTCCGTCGAGATCCCCGCTCCGGTGATCACGGCGAGCGGCCGTCCGGCCAGCGCCGCGAGCGCGGGGCGGAGGGCGCCGTCCAGGTCGGCGGGCTCGGGTGCGAGGGCGGAGGAGGGGGGCGGAAGGACGTTCTTGACGCGCAGCGAGGCCGAGGGACGCGGGGGACCGGCGGTGGGGAAGAAGTCCTCGACGCGGTGTCCGCTCACCGTTCGAGCGTACGTCACGGCCCTTCACCCCGGACAGGCGGGTTTTGGGTCCGGCGCGGTCAGGACGGTAGAGTGTCCGGCGGTAGCGTGTCCGAGCGGCCGAAGGTGCAGCACTCGAAATGCTGTGTGGTGCAAGCCACCGCGGGTTCAAATCCCGCCGCTACCGCCGGCCCGGCGAGTGATCTCGCCGGGCCTCGTCGTCTCAGCCNNCGTCTCAGCCGTTGTCGTCTCAGCTGTTCCAGCGCAGCACGGCGGGCGATTCCTTCTCGCGGCCGAGGACGGAGATCGTCGCGACGTCCAGCGGGAAGCTCTGGCCGAAGATGATGGGGAAGTCCAGCCAGGCGAGCGCGAGCACGCGCAGGGAGTGGCCATGCGCGAAGCAGACCGCCTTCTCGACGCCGGAGGCGCGCACCCGGGCCACCACCCGTGTGAGCCGCGCCCGTACCTCCTCGGAGGATTCGCCGTTCCTGCAGCCGTTGAACCAGATCCGCCAGCCGGGGTACTGCTCGCGGATCTGCGCGCTGGTGAGGCCCTCGAAGTCGCCGTAGTACCACTCGGCGAGGTCGGGCTCGACGAGGAAACGATCGAAGCCCGCCAGCCGCGCGGTCTTCTGCGCGCGGAGCCGTGGGCTGCACATGACGAGCCCGAACTCGGAGGGGTCGAGGCGGTCCCGCAGGGCGGTGGCCTGCTCGACGCCGGTCTCGGTCAAGTCCAGGTCGGTGATGGAGGTGTGCTGCCCGGACTTGCTCCACTCGGTCTGCCCGTGTCGCACCAGATAGAGGATTGTCACGTCCTCATGATCGCGGGTCCACCCGCCGCCGGCGGACGTTTCCGTGCCGCGATTCGCGGGGGAGTCACGCGATGTCGCGCCTCCGGTAGCCGAGGAACCCGACGGCGGTGAACGCCGCCGCCACGAGCGCGAGGCCGGCGAGCCCGCCCCACGCCGGGTCAGCGGCCTGGATGTTGGGGACGTGCCACAGCGGCGAGATGTCGAGAACCCACTCGTCGAGGTTGAACATCGGACCGAGGATGGTGAGGGCGAACGTCGCCACCACCGCCATCCACCCGGCCAGCCGCCTCGACGGCTTCGCCCCGACGACGGCGAGCGCCAGTCCCACCAGCACCCACACGGCCGGGATGGTCGCCAGCGCCTGTCCCAGTACGTCGGCGAAGCCGATCGTGTCGCCGGTGGAGTCGGCGACCCAGCCCATCACGGAGCCGGCGACCACCATGCCGACCGCCGTGGAGACGAACGCGATCACCGCGTGGGAGGCGAGGTGGGCCTGCCGGGTGGTGGCGCCCCCGAGCAGCGGATCGGCCCGGTACTCGAGCTCCTCGGCGTACAGGCGCATGACCACCTGCACCCCGTGCACGGCGGCGTAGATGCCGAGGATGCGGATCATGGTGAGGAGGAACTCGGCCACGAGGTCCTCCTGGGCCACCGCGCCGGACGCCAGGACCTGTGCGATCCCGGGGTTGTCCGCGAACACATCCGTGACGGTGTTCGCGAGGAAACCGAGCAGCACCCCGAGCACCGCGAAGCCCACCATCCACGAGACGAGAGCGGAGCGGTGCAGCCGCAGCGCCAGACCCCAGAGGTTCCCCACCGCCCCGGCGCGGGCCGGGCCCGGGCGGGGCGGCACGAGGCCCATGCCGAAGTCCCGCCGGGCGTGCAGCGCCAACCCGACGGCCACGAGCAGCAGTGCGAGACCCACCACCAGCGCCAGGGGCCACCAGATGTTGTCCACCGCGGGCTTCGTCTCCTGCAGCCAGCCGAACGGGGTGAGCCACGTTGCCCAGTCGGGCGCGCCGGAGGAGTCGATGTACCCACGGGCCACGAAGAGGGTGCCGAGCACGGTGACGGCGAGGGTGTTGGCGGCCCGCGCGTCCGAGCCCACCTGTGCGGCCACCACCCCCACCCCGGCGAAGAGCAGGGCGGACGCCGTGAACGTGGCCGACAGCATGATGGAGTTCCCCACCCCGCCACCGAAGGCGATGGTGACCAGCGCGGAGACCACGCCCAGCAGCACCGACGCGATCCCCGCGAGCGCTACCGCGACCGCGGGCCTCGCCTCCCGCCCGATCACCCCGGAGGCCACCAGTTCCGCCCGTCCCGAGTCCTCCTCCGCGCGGGAGTTGCGCACCACGATGAAGATCGCCATCAGCCCGGCGAAGAACGCCCCCAGCGCGCCGGCCCGCCACGCGTTGAAGCCGTCCGCGGTGGTCAGGTCCACCGGCTTGCCGAAGATCAGGGCCATCGCCGGGTTCGCGGTCACGTTGAGCTGGAGGATCCGCTGGGCCTCCGGATCGGGGAACACCCAGTCGTAGACCAGCACCGAACTCGCCGAGAGCACCGAGATCAGCGCGATCCACGGCGCGATGGCCTTCCGGTCCTGGTGCAGCGCCACGGGAAGCAGGTGGCGCACGCCGGTGAGGCGGTTGCCCATGTCAGGTCCTCGCCCGCCGGCCGTGCCGACGGCGTGCCGCGGGGGTGGGGGCCGCCGGTGGACGGGTGGGGGCGGCGTCGTCGCCGTAGTGGCGGAGGAACAGGTCCTCCAGCGAGGGCGGGGTGGCGGTGAGCGCGGAGATCCCGAAGCGGCCGAGCGCCGCGAGAGCATCCCCGACCCGCTCCGCGTCCACCGTGCCGTGCACGCTGGCGCCGTCGAGGCGGACCTCCTCCAGGGGTGCGAGGTCGGCGGGGGTGGCGGGGGCGTGCGCCAGCGTGGCCCGGATGGTGGTGCGGGTGCGGTGGCGGAGGTCGTCCAGGGTGCCGGTCTGCACCACCACGCCGTCACGGATGATCGAGACGCGGTCCGCGAGCGCCTCCGCCTCGGAGAGGATGTGGCTGGAGAGGAGCACGCTGCGGCCGCGTTCCTTCTCGCGGGCGATCTCCTCCTGGAACACCGCCTCCATGAGGGGGTCGAGGCCGGAGGTGGGCTCGTCCAGGATGAGCAGTTCCACGTCGGAGGAGAGCGCCGCCACGAGCGCCACCTTCTGCTTGTTGCCCTTGGAGTACTGCCGTCCACGCTTCGTGGGGTCCAGCTCGAAGCGTTCCACCAGGTGCGCCCGCCGATTCTCGTCGAGCCCGCCGCGCAGGTTCCCGAGGAGGTCGATGGCCTCGCCGCCCGTGAGGCCCGGCCAGAGGCTGACCTCGCCCGGCACGTAGGCGAGCCGGCGGTGCAGGGCGACGACGTCGCGCCAGGGGTCGCCGCCGAGGACCTCCACGTGCCCCGAGTCGGCCTTCAGCAGCCCCAGCAGGACCCGGATCGTCGTCGACTTGCCGGCGCCGTTCGGTCCCAGGAAGCCGTGGACCTCGCCCCGCGCCACCTCGAGGTCGAGGCCGCGCAGCGCGGTGAAGGAGCCGTAGGACTTGATGAGTCCGTCGACGGTGATGACCGTGTCCATGGCGGACACTGTAGACCCCGAACCATGAGCGGACGGCACCCCCGTCCAGGCGACTAGAGTGACCGCTGTGACTCACCTCACCCCACCCGCGTCCCGGCCCGACGACGCCCCCCGTCCGGCTGGCGTGGCCGACCTGGCGGAGCTCGCGGTGGTCGAGCGGAGCGGTTTCCGCGAGTCCTGCCACTTCGGCGTGCTCTCCGTCGTGGGGCGCGACGGCGCGCCAGCGTTCGAACTGGGCATCCCGGCCGCGGCCTTCCTCCCCCGCAGCACCGTGAAGCCCTTCCAGGCGATCGCCGCCCTGCGCGCCGGCGTGCCGCTCCGGGACGCGTCACTGGCGGTCGCGGCAGCGTCGCACGGCGGCAGCCCCGAGCAGGTCGCCGCCGTGCTCGAGATCCTCGCCCCGGCGGGCCTCGGAGAGGACGACCTGCAGTGCCCCGCCGCGCTCCCGCGGGACCCTGACGCGCGCGTCGCGGCCCAGTGCGCGGGCGCGCAGCCGCGCCGGCTCTGGTACAACTGCTCGGGCAAGCACGCCGCGATGCTGGCCGCCTGTGTGGCCAGCGGCTGGGAGACCGCCACCTACCTCGACCCGGATCACCCCCTGCAACGCCTCATCCGGGCCACCCTCGAGGAGTTCGCCGGGCCGGTGAGCCACGTGGCCGTCGACGGCTGCGGTGCGCCCCTGTTCTCGGTCACGCTGCGGGGGCTCGCCCGCGCCTACCACCGGCTCGTCACCGCCGAGCCCGGCTCCGACGCGCGCAGGGTCGCGGACGCCATGCGGGCGTTCCCCCACCTCGTGGCGGGTACCGGGCAGCCGGACACCGAACTCATGCGGCTGATGCCCGGCGCGCTCGCGAAGGGGGGCGCCGAGGGCGTCCTCGTCGTCGCCGCGCCCACCGGCGAGGCGGTGGCCGTCAAGGTGGCGGACGGCAGTGACCGGCCCGCCATGCTGGTGGCGCTCGCGGCACTCGCCCGCATCGGGGTGGACGTCTCCGCCGCGACGGCGCTGCGCCAGGCACCCGTCCTCGGCGGTTCCCGGGTGGTGGGGCAGGTGGTCCCGGCATTCACAGCCTCCTCCCAGCGGGAGCCCTGAGAATCGAGCCATGAGTGCCGCGGCCATGAGCGCGCGGGCCGAGGTGTGGATCGTGCTCGGACTGAGCCTCGGCCAGTCCGCCGTCTACTCCCTGGTGCGGATCATCGCCCGCCTCACGGAGGAGCGGCCGTTGGGCGACCAGACGGCGGCCCTCAATCCGTCCGTGTCCCCGCGCCCCTGGCTGGACCTCACCTACCAGCTGCTCGGCATCGGGTTCGCGCTCGTCCCGGTGGTGCTCGCCCTGTACCTCCTCTCCGCCGGTGGCAGGCGCGCCACCGAGCGGATCGGGTTCGATTTCGCCCGGCCGGGCCGTGACCTGGCCGTGGGCGTGGGGCTCGCGGCCCTCATCGGCGTGCCGGGACTTCTCTTCTACCTCGCGGGCCGGGCGCTGGGCATCACCGTCTCGATCAACCCGGCGGCCCTCAACGACGCCTGGTGGGCGGTGCCGGTGTTGCTGCTCTCGGCCGTGAAGAACGCGGTGCTCGAGGAGGTCATCGCGGTGGGCTACCTGCTCGAGCGCCTCGAGGAGCGCGGCTGGAGCTGGCGCGCGCGGACGGTGGCGTCGGCGACGCTGCGTGGCGCCTACCACCTCTACCAGGGAATCGGGCCGTTCGTCGGCAACCTGGTGATGGGCCTGGTGTTCAACGAGTACTACCGGCGGGCGCGGCGCACCATGCCGCTCGTCGTCGCGCACACGCTGCTGGACGTGGTGGCGTTCGTGGGGTACTGGTTGCTGCCCGAGGCGTGGCGGGCGTTGCTGTAGGGCCCCGGCGAACTAGCGCGCGTAGCGCTCCACGAAGTTGCGGATGATGAGGTGGGCGTGGGACACGTCGATGTCACGCGTCCGGGCCTTGACGTCGTCGATCTCCTCGGGACGGAAGTAGCCGGCGTCCTGGTAGATGTCGATGCGCTCGCAGAGCCACTCGTAGTTCAGCTCGGGGTGGAACTGGGTGGCGTACATGTTCTGGCCGATCCGGAACATCTGGACAGGGCAACTCGGGGAGGTGGCGAGCAGCACCGCGTGGTCCGGGAGGCGGGTGCACGCCTCCTTGTGGCCCACGTAGGCGCGGAAGTGCTGCGGGACGCCGGCCAGCAGGGGATCCGCGACGCCGTCGTCCGTGAGCTCGATGTGCGCGGCGCTGATCGGCTCCGGAAACGTGAGGTCCACGATCCCGCCCTGGTGCCGCCCGAGCGTCCCGACGCCGTAGCACGCCCCCAGGAACGGGTAGTCCTGCTCCACCACCCTGTCGAGCAGGCCCTCGAACTCCGCCTCGACCCGCAACTGGGAGTCCGACTTGTACCTGACCGGCACGGACGTCGTGAACGGGCTGCCGCCCACGATGATGCCGGAGTAGTCCTCGAGGTGGAGGTGGGGCAGCGGGACGGCCTCGAGGCGGATCCGCTCGATGTCGTTCACGCCGAGGCCACCGAAGTGGCGGAAGGCCGCCAGTTCACCGTCGGCCGCGGCATCCTCGGGGCGTGTGGAGAGGAGGAGGAAGGGTCGCACGTTCCGAGAGTAGCGCCCGGCGTCAGAGGGTGATGGCCCAGACCAGCGCGAACAGCAGCCAGAGGGTGACGCCGATGTAGCCGAGGGCGAGGCCAGCCAGCGCCATCCCCCTCCCCGCGATCCGCCCGCGCGACGTCTTCCCCAGCGCCACGTGCCCGGCGACGACGGCCACCAGCGAGATGCCGGGGATGACGCCCAGCACCGCGGCGATGATGGCGACGCGCGCCCACGTCGAGGTGCGTGGGCGGGGCGAGGTGTAGCCCGGGCCGGCGAAGACCTCCGCGGGGTCGACCTCCTCGGTGCCGGGGAAGGCGAACGGCGCCGGCCCGGACCAGGCGAGGTAGTCCGCCCCCACCGTCCGTGGCGGCGCGCTGTGCACCGGGACGTAGCCAGCCGGGTGCGTTGGCACGTAACCGTCCGGGCGGGGCGCCGTCGGGTACGGTTCCCCGGGCGCGGGCCCCGGTGCGGGGGCAGCGAACGGGCTGCTCACGGCCTCGGTTCCCTCCTGGTGTTCCATGTCACGTCCGGTGCGGCCCACCGGGGGGCTGTCGTGTCGTCGCGGCCGGATAGCCTGTCCGTGGCCGGGACCCCGCGGGGCGGCGGCCACTCCACACTAACGCGGCTCGGCCCCTCCGCGCCGCGCGGCACCAGGGAGGTCACGTGTCATCACCGTTCAACTGGAAGCTCCACGGGGACGGCCGGGCGCTGCCGCCGGGCCACGTCGTCGCCCCGAACGAGCGACTCACCTGGCCGCGCACCATCGGGATCGGCGCCCAGCACGTCGTCGCGATGTTCGGCGCCACGTTCCTCGTGCCGCTGCTCACCGGCTTCCCGCCGGCGACGACGCTGTTCTTCTCGGCGGTCGGCACGCTGCTGTTCCTCGTGATCACTGCGGGCCGGGTGCCGTCGTACCTCGGGTCGTCGTTCGCGTTCATCGCCCCGATCACCGCCGCCACGGCGAGCCACAGCCAGGCGACCGCGCTCGGCGGCGTCGTCGCGGCCGGCGCGCTGCTCGCGGCGGTCGGCCTGCTGGTGCACTTCGCGGGAGCGAAGTGGATCGACGTCGTGATGCCGCCGGTCGTGACCGGCACGATCGTCGCCCTCATCGGCTTCAACCTCGCGCCGGCGGCGTGGAACAACTTCCAGGCCGCCCCGGTGACCGCGCTGGTCACCCTGACCGCCATCGTGCTCGTCACGGTGCTGTTCCGCGGCATCATCGGGCGCCTGTCGATCCTCGTCGGGGTGGTCATCGGGTACGTGACGGCGGTGCTGCGCGACGAGGTGGACTTCGCGAAGGTCGCGGACGCCGCCTGGATCGGCCTGCCGCAGTTCCAGGGACCCCAGTTCGACCCGGCTGTCCTCGGGCTCTTCCTGCCGGTGGTGCTCGTGCTGGTGGCCGAGAACGTCGGGCACGTGAAGTCGGTGGCGGCGATGACCGGGCAGGACCTCGATCCGGTCACCGGCCGCGCGCTCTTCGCCGACGGTGTCGCCACCATGCTCGCAGGATCGGGCGGAGGCTCGGGAACCACGACCTACGCCGAGAACATCGGCGTCATGGCGGCGACGCGCGTCTACTCGACCGCGGCCTACATGGTGGCGGGCCTGGTGGGTCTGCTCCTGTCGATGATGCCGAAGTTCGGCGAGCTGATCGCCACCATCCCCGCGGGGGTGCTCGGCGGTGCCGCCACTGTGCTCTACGGCATGATCGGTATGCTCGGTGCCCGGATCTGGGTGCAGAACAAGGTCGACTTCTCCGATCCGGTGAACCTCAACACCGCCGCCATCGCGCTGGTGATCGGAATCGCCAACTTCACCTGGGTCGCCGGGGACGTCTCCTTCGCGGGCATCGCGCTCGGTACCGCGGCCGCCCTGCTCGTCTACCACGTCATGCGGTCGATCGCGCGGGTGCGCGGAACCTCCATGGAGCCGGCGAGCCCGGCGTCCGCGCCGGCCGGCGTGGAACTGGAGAAGAGCGTCCAGTAGTTCACCCCACGGGCGGCCCGCTGAGCGGGACCAGCCCCGTCAGGCGGAGCGGGACCAGCCCTTTCAGGGCTGGCTCGCCTCCGCGGGTGGAGCGGTGGGGGTCTCGGCAGGCGCGGTGGTCTGCTCGGAGGCCGGCAGGCAGGACGGCGGCACCGGGATCGGAACGCCGACGCCGACGGCGGTGAGGTCCCCGACCGACTGGAAGTCCGAGCCGAGGACGATGTCGACGAGCGCGTCCTCCCGTGCGTCCTTCGTCACCATCATCCCGGGGAAGGACTGGAGGAGCGTGTACGCCTCCTCAAGGCCGTTCACCCCGGTCCGCATGAAACCGGGCCCGAGCACCAGTTCGTCCCAGTTCCCGGTCTGGTTGACGACGATCCCGACCGATGTCAACGACTGCGCGACGCCTCCTGCGAGGCCCGCCCGGTTGGTCGAGTTGTAGACCGAGGCCGTGATCTCGGAGTACGGGACGGTGACCGCGCCGTCCGGCGGGCACGCGAGGGTGGTGGACTCGTCCGGGGGCGGGCTGTTGAAGTCACGCGCGAACGGGGTGGGGAGGACCCCGAACCACATGAGCCACGCGACCAGCAGGACGCCGAGAAGGGCGAGAAGCAGCACGCCGAAGATGACCGTCTGGCGCTGGTGCAGGTGGCGGCGGCGCCGAGCGCGAGCCCGCACGTAGTCGGAGTCGGTCATGCGTTCACCGTACTGGAGTCGGGGGGCACCGAGCCGTCGTTGCGCAGTTCGAGAACCCGGGCATGGATGACGCGGCGCCCCTGGAGGGCCGAGCGGAGCGCCCGGTGCAGCCCATCCTCGAGGTAGAACTCGCCACGGTAGGAGACGACGTGCGCGAACAGGTCCCCGTAGAAGGTGGAGTCGTCGGCGAGGAGCGACTGGAGGTCGAGGTGGCTCTTCGTCGTCGTGAGCTGGTCGAGCCGGACCGTGCGGGGCGCGACCGCCGCCCAGTCGCGCGCCGAGATCCCGTGGTCCGGATACGGCCGCGAGTCACCCACTGCCTTGAAGATCACGCCTTCAGTGTATTGCGGCAGGTCAGGAAACCGCCGGTCGGCACCCCGGGGTGATCGGTTCCCCGCCGCCGCCCGCGCGGTGAGAGGCCCATTGACACTGTGACCCGGATCACTACAATCCGTTGCTGAGGCTGGGACTTCAGTCCCATGCGGCGCGCGGCGCGGATCGGGGGAGTCCGCGCCGGGGCGGGGCTGTCCCGCGGAGACCATGGGGAGGGATCGTGGCAGTCATCGGTATGGACGACGCCGACGTCGTCCGCCCGGAGCCTCGAGGTGCGCAGCGGGCGATCCCGCGGCGGACGATCCTCAAGGCGGCGGGCACGGGGTTCGGGCTCTGGTTCGTGGGCTCGCTGGGGGGCCGGGCGTGGGCTGTCCAGGCGCCCGCGACCCTCGCCGCGCAGGCCATCCTCGATCCCAGGGACATCCCGAAGTACCGGATGCCGGTCCTCATCCCGCCGGTCATGCCGCGCGCGGGCACCGTCACCCGGCGGGGTGGGAAGAACGCGGACCTGTACGAGATCTCGGTGCGCCAGTTCCCGCAGCAGATCCTCCCGCCGCCGCTGAACCCCACCACCGTCTGGGGCTACGGCGCCGTCGCCCGCGACTCCCGCCGCGGACTGCTCCTGCACAACGCCCCCAGCCTCACCATCGAGGCGAGCTGGCGCCGGCCGGTGCAGGTGAGGTGGATCAACGGCCTGGTGGACGAGGAGGGCGCGTTCCTCCCGCACCTGCTGCCCGTGGATCCCACCCTCCACTGGGCGAACCCGCCCGGCGGCACCATGGGCCGCGACACCCGTCCCACCTTCAGTGACACCCCCGGCGCCTACACCGGGCCCGTGCCCGTGGTGACGCACGTGCACGGCGCCGTCGGGGTGGGGGACGAGTCGGACGGGTACGCGGAGGCCTGGTACCTCCCGGCAGCCACCGACATCCCGGCCGGCCACGCCATGGTCGGGACCTGGTACGACTTCTTCGCGCAGAAGGCGGCCGCGCTCCACGGGGTGACCTGGGAACCGGGCACCGCCGTGAGTGAGTACCCGAACGATCAGCGTGCCGCCACGCTCTGGTACCACGACCACACGCTCGGGATGACCCGCACCAACGTCTACGCCGGGCCCGCGGGCTTCTACATCATCCGCGGCGGGCCCGACGACGCCGCGACCGACTCGCGAACCGGGCAGCCGGCCGTCCTCCCGGGGCCGGCTCCGAAGGCCAACGACCGGTTCCCCTCGAACAAGACCTACTACGAGATCCCGCTGGCGATCCAGGACCGCACGTTCACCCCGGACGGCGCGCTGTTCTACCCGGACACGAGGGCCTTCTTCGACGAGATCGAGGGACCCTACCTCCCGGAGACGGACATCTCGCCGATCTGGAACCCCGAGTTCTTCGGCAACACGATCATCGTGAACGGCAACACCTGGCCGTACCTGTCCGTGGAGCAGCGGCGCTACCGCTTCCGGCTCCTCAACGGGTGCAACTCCCGGTTCCTCATCCTGGACTTCCGGTCCATCCCCGGCGTGGAGGTGTGGCAGATCGGCACCGAGGGCGGCTTCCTCGCCGCGCCGGTGGACATCACGGCGGCCGGCAACACCCTCTTCATGGCGCCCGCCGAGCGCGCCGACATCATCGTCGACTTCACGTCCGTCCCCCTCGGCAGCCACGTCCTCGGCAACATCGGCCCGGACGAGCCGTTCGGCGGCGGCGTTCCCGGTGCCGACTTCGACGTCGCGGACCCGGCCGCGACCGGCCAGGTGATGCAGTTCCGGGTGGTGCCGGCGACAGGTCCGGACCCCACCACCCCGCCACAGTTCCTCTCGCTCCCGCCGCTCGCCCCGCTGCCGGCCCCCACCACCACCCGCCCGCTGGCGCTGGTGGAGGAGATGTCCATGGACTTCGACGACGCCCCGGCCGCCGCGCTGCTCGGTCGGGTGGACGCGAGTGGCGCCGTCCATGGGCAGATGTGGATGGACGAGGTGACGGAGAATCCCTCACCGGGGGACACGGAGACCTGGGAGTTCTTCAACACCACGGCGGACGCCCATCCCATCCACGTGCACGAGGTCGTGTTCCAGGTGGTGGACCGCCAGCCGATCGAGGTGCACGAGGGGGAGGAGGGCATGGGCGGGACCACCGTTGCCCTCGCCGGTCCGGCGCGAGGTCCCGAGCCCACCGAACGTGGCTGGAAGGACACCGTCATCGCCTACCCGGGGGAGGTGACGCGCGTGCGGATGCGGTTCACGTCCCCCGGTCAGTACGTGTGGCACTGCCACATCGTGGAGCACGAGGACAACGAGATGATGCGGCCCTTCCGCATCGGCCCGGTGCAGCCCGGGCAGCCGATGCCGCACGCGCATTGACGAGGCGGTGGGGGGCGTCAGCCTCCCAGCACCGTGCCGTCGTCGACCCGGCTGGGCGCGCCGGTGTCCTGGAGCACGACGTCGCCCCTGACCACGACTCCCGCGCCGAAGGTCCAGTCGCCACGTACCGTCAGTGACGTCGCACCGCGCAGGGAGGGTGCCCCGTGGGGAAAGCGCGCGTCGAACGCCGCGATCGCCTTGTAGTACCGCGGGTCGAGGTCGACGAGCGGCGCCGCGTCGACGGCGAGCCGCGGGACGGCGTCAGTGCCGACGTCGTAGGCGTCCGAACGCAGCACGAGCAGGTCGTTGGAGGTCTTGACCGGCAGGAACCGGTCCCGGCCGACGACGATCGCACGCGCCCCCTCGAACACCTCGATCGCGGCGCCCATCGCCGTCTCGATCTGGAACACCTCGGGGGAGGAGGGATCGGTGGGGTCGACCGTCTTGACGTTGCGGATGAGCGGCAGCCCCAGGACCGCTCCTCGGGTCGTGAGGGCGCGGTGCAGCGCCTCGAGGTCGAACCACAGGTTGTTGGTGTGGAAGTAGGGGTGGCGGTCGACGTCCGTGAAGAAGTCCATCTCGTCGGGCGGGGTCTGGGCCGTGTCCCGAAGGATCAGGCGCCCGTCCGACTTCCGGATCGCGAGGTGGCCCCCCTTGCGGTCCGCGGCGGTGCGGCGGCACAACTCGGCGGCGTACGGCGCGCCGCTCGCGGCGAACCACCCCGCGATCGCCGCCGACGGCGCCGCCCCGAGGTTGTCCGAGTTCGAGGTGGCGGCGTAGCGGAAACCCTGCTCCAGCAAGGCCTCGAGCACCCCCGAGGTGAGGATCGCGGTGTAGATGTCGCCGTGCCCCGGCGGGCACCACTCCAGCGACGGGTCCCGGGGCCACTCCACCGGGGTCAGGCCGTCCACCAGCAGCTTCGGCTCCTGGTTCTGGAGGAAGTCGAGGGGCAGGCCCGGTACCTCGATCCCCGGGTGGGCCGCGAGGGCCGTGAGCGAATCGGACCGGGTGCGGAACGAGTCCATGAGGATCAGGGGCAGGCGAGCACCGTACGCCTCCCGGGCGTGACGCACCTGCGCCACGATGAGGTCGAGGAAGGTCCGGCCGTCGCGGACGGGGAGCAGCGACTTCGCGCGGTCCATGCCCATCGACGTCCCGAGCCCCCCGTTCAGCTTCACGAGCGCGGTACGCCCGAGCGCCTTGCGCGCCGCCGCCTCGTCCACGTCAACGTCCGCGAGGTGGGGCGGGTCGAGGAGGGGGAGGATCGTGTCCTCCGGGATCAGGCCGGTCGCCCCGGCCTCCAGGGCGCGGTAGTAGTGCGAGAACACCTCGATCGCCGCGTTGCTGACGCCAGCGGCGGCCATCTTCTCGCGGGCCAGGGCAAGCCCGTGCTCGCTCATCGCTCCTCCCCGGTGTGGACGCGGCCGGCGGGCGGGCCGGCCAGGGCGATCAGGAACTCCGGTTCGCGGAAGCCCGCGGCGGCGAAGGCGGTGGCGACGGCGCGTGCCACCTCGGTGGCTGTGCCCGCCTCGATGAGGGCGATCGCGGACCCTCCGAAGCCGCCACCCGTCATGCGTGCCCCGATGGCCCCGGCCTCGCGCGCGGATCCGACCGCCACGTCGAGCTCGGGGCAGCTCACCTCGTAGTCGTCGCGCAGGGACGCGTGGGAGGCGTCGAGGATCGGACCGACCTCGCGAAGCCGCCCCGCTTCGAGCAGGGCGACGAATTCGCGGACACGCCCGATCTCGGTGAGCACGTGGCGGACGCGCCGCCGTTCGACGTCGTCGTCCAGCGCCGCGAGGGCGGCGGCGGCGTCGGTGACCTCACCCAGGGTGGCGACCCCCAGCCGGGCCGCGGCCGCGTGACAGGCCGACCGGCGGGCGGCGTACTGCCCGTCCACGAGGGCGTGAGGCGCGCGGGTGTTGACGACGAGGAGTTCGAGGCCGTGGCTCGCCAGGTCGAAGGGGATCTGTCTGACGCTCGAATCCCGGGTGTCGAGGAGGAGAGCATGGCCCTCGGTCGCCCGCAGCGATGCCGCCTGGTCCATGCCGCCGGTCGGGGCGCCCGCCACCTCGTTCTCCGCGCGGACGCAGGCGGCGGCGAGCGCCGCCCTGCCGGCGTCGTCGTCGGTCAGGCCGAGCCCGAAAAGGTCGCTCAGCCCGGCCGCCACCGCGCACTCGATCGCGGCGGAGGACGACAGTCCGGAGCCGAGGGGCACACAGGTGTCATCGACGGCGTCGAACCCTCCGAGCGCGTGCCCGGACTGGCCGAGCGACCACGCCGGCCCGACGGC
This sequence comes from Actinomycetales bacterium UBA1383, assembly GCA_002305415.1. Taxonomy (GTDB): domain Bacteria; phylum Actinomycetota; class Actinomycetes; order Actinomycetales; family Actinomycetaceae; genus UBA1383. Next base: position 57,600 of record DBQX01000105.1, read on the forward strand.
GTAGGCGACCCAGCCGGACACCGCCCCGGGGGCGATCCCGGCCAGGGGGGAGGTCCAGACGGTATCGGGGGCGAGCGCCGAGGACAGGCGGACGGCGTCGTCGTGACGGCGTCGCAGGGCGACGTACGTGCGGTGGGGAAGGGCGATCGGGAGGCAGGGTCCGCCGTTGTAGTCGACGTGCTCGCCGATCAGGTTGACGCGCCCCGGGGCGGCCCAGACGCCGTCTGGCTCGGCGTCGAAGGCCTCGCGGAAGAAGGCCGCCGCTCTGGCGGCCCCTTCCGCGGCGCTCCACGCGTCCCGGAAGGTGGGGGTGAGACTCCCGGTGGGGTGCGACGTCGTCATCGCGGCCTCCTCTGCTCGTACGCAGGAGCCTAGCGCCGAGACCGACGTGCCGCGTGGCTTCGCGTGAACGCCTTCTCGCCCTCGACGACCAGGAACACGGTGAAGCCGACCGCGATCGGGATCAGCCAGTCGCGCACCGGGAGCGGCGCGGACCCGAACAGCGTGTTCATGAACGGCGCGTACACGAAGAGCAGCTGGAAGACCAGCAGTGCTCCCACGAACACCCAGGAGACCGGGTTCTTCGTGAAGACCTCCTTCCGGAAGCTGTGCTGCCGCAGGAACCGCACGTTGAACAGGTAGAAGAGCTGCCCGAACACGAGCGTGTTCACCGCGACGGTGCGCGCCAGGTCGATATTCCCATCGCTGCCGTACTCGCGGAAGAACACGGCGATCGTCGCGCCACCGATGAGGAGCGCCACCAGCGCGATGCGCTCGATCGCGGCGCCACCGAGGATCGGGGCGTCGGGGTCGCGCGGCGGTCGCGTCATGATGTCGCGTTCCGCTGGCTCGAAGGCCAGGGCGAGCGCGAGGGTCACGGCGGTGACCATGTTCACCCAGAGGATCTGCACCGGCGTCAGCGGCAGGGTCAGCCCGAAGGTGACGGCCGCGAGGATGACGAACCCCTCCGCGCCGTTGGTCGGCAGGATGAAGATGATGGCCTTGCGGAGGTTGTCGTAGATGGTACGACCCTCCTCGACCGCGCGTCCGATCGAGGAGAAGTTGTCGTCCGCGAGGACGATCTCGGAGGCCTCCTTCGTGGCCTCCGTGCCCTTGATCCCCATGGCGACCCCGACGTCGGCGCGCTTCAGGGACGGGGCGTCGTTGACGCCGTCGCCGGTCATGGCGGTGACCTCGCCGTTCGCCTGCAGCGCGGTGACGAGGCGCAGCTTGTGCTCGGGGGACGTACGGGCGAAGATGTCGGTCCGCCTGACGATCTCGCGCAGCTCCTCGTCGGAGGCCTGCTCGAGTTCGGTGCCGGTGACGGCCCCGTTCCCGTTCCCGATGCCCATCTCGGCCCCGATGGCCTTGGCGGTCTCGGCGTGGTCCCCGGTGATCATCTTGACGCGGATGCCCGCGGACTGGACGGCCCTGATCGCCTCGATGGCCTCGGGTCGTGGCGGGTCGAGAATGCCGAACAGACCCACGAGGATGAAGCCGCCGGAGTCGATGTCCGCGACCGACAGCGACGTCTCCTCGGCCGGCCTGATCGCGGCAGCGAGCACGCGAAGTCCCTCGGCGCCGAGCCTGTCCACCTCACGCTCCCAGTACTCGCGGTCGAGGGGCGCGGTGTCGTGCAGGCTCGTGCCCTGCCGGTCGCACCGGTCGAGGAGCCGGTCCGGGGCGCCCTTGAGGTGCACCACCAGGCCGCCGTCGGTGCGGTCGAGGGTGGCCATGAACTTCGTGGCGGAGTCGAAGGGCACCTCGGCAACGCGCTCGTCCGGGGCGGCCTCGACGCCGAGCTTGAGGGCGAAGGTGCGGATGCCGCCGTCGGTGGGCTCGCCGGAGAGCACCCAGGCGTCGTCCCTCCGCCGGATCTCGGCGTCGTTCGCGAGCGCGGCCACGGTGGCGAGAGTGGCGAGGTCGTGGGCGTCGTCGAGGGTGACGGCGTCGCCTCCGCCGTCGGGGGTGACCTCGCCCTCCGGGGCGTAGCCGGTGCCGGTGACGTCGTAGGCGCGGGTCGCCGTGACGACCGAGCGCACCGTCATCTCGTTCTTGGTCAGCGTCCCCGTCTTGTCCGAGCAGATGGTGGTGACGGAACCCAGCGTCTCGACGGCGTTCAGCCGCCGCGTGATGGCGTTGCGGCGCGCCATGTTCTGCACGCCGATTGCCAGCGTGATCGTCATGATCGCCGGCAATCCCTCGGGGATCACCGCGACGGCGAAGCCGATCGAGGCCATGAACAGCTCACCCCAGTCCGTGCCATGGATGATCCGGCCGAGGATGACCAGCAGGACGGCGACTCCCAGCACGATCGCGGAGAGCACCTTCCCGAACCTGTTCATCTGCTTGGTCAGCGGAGTCGCGAGGGTCTCGACGTCCGCCATCATCGTGTTGATCTGGCCGATCTGCGTGTCCACGCCCGTGGCGACGACGACGCCCCGGCCGGTCCCGCTGGTCACCAGGGTGCCCGAGAAGGCCATGGACGACCGGTCGCCGACGCCGGAGTCGGCGTCGACCGGGTCGACCGACTTCTCCGACGGCACGGACTCACCCGTGAGCGCCGCTTCCTCGATCCGGAGGTTGGTGGTCGCCAACAGGCGGATGTCAGCGGGAACCCGATCCCCCGCGCGAAGCCTCACCACATCCCCGGGCACGAGTTCATCCGCGGGAGTGTCCCTCCAGTCCCCGTCCCGGCGGACCGTCGCCGACGGGGAGAGCATCGACCGGATCGCCGCGAGCGCGTTCTCGGCCTTGCCCTCCTGGATGAAGCCGATCACCGCGTTGATGATCACCACGCCCAAAATGACGCCCATGTCGATCCAGTGCTGCATGAGGGCGGTGACCACCGCCGCGCCGAGGAGCACGTAGATCAACGCATCGTTGAAGTGCGAGAGGAATCGCTTGAGGGGTCCGTCCTTCTCGGGCTCGGGGAGACGGTTGAGTCCGTGGTCCTCGAGGCGGCGCCGGGCCTCCTCCTCGGAGAGCCCTCGCGGGCTCGCGTCGAGGAGTTCGAGGACCTCGTCAGGGGAGAGGGCGTGGGCCTCGCCGAGCGCAGCTGGTTTCGTGTCCGTGGTCATGATTCGTTCCGGGTCTCGGTGGGGTGGTTTGAGTCAAGTCTAGGTAAAGCAGCGCGCGGTTTCGAGGGCGTATGCCCAGAGCGAAGCCGCCGCAGTCCTGGTGGCGGACCACGTCACCGCGCCGGTGGGCGGCCTCGATGGGCGGGGAGGACCTTGCGAGTCGTCCGCAGGTGCGGGTGCCGGCGATGCCCAGCGGACCGACGTCGTTGCGGATCACCGCCACCGACGAACCGCCGTCCCCCACCCCGCAGCGGCGACCCCCTCGCGTCGTCCGCGGCGCTGATGAGCGGTCACGACACACCCGCCGTCCTTGCGACGACGCCCGCCCTCACACCGCCCCGGCACCCACCCGCGCAGCGATGACCGACTCGTAGTGCCCCACAAGTGCATCCCCGAGAGCCTGCCATGACCGCGGCAGTACCTGTCGCCGTCCAGCCTCGCCCATCCGCGCCCGCAACCCGGCATCGGCAACCAACGCCCGGACAGCGCGCTCCATCGCGGAGTCGTCCTCGGGCGCGTACAGGAACCCGGTCTCCCCGGCAGCCACCACATCCAGCGGCCCGCCCGACGCCGGCGCCACCACCGGCACCCCACTCGCCATGGCCTCCTGCAGCGTCTGCCCGAAGGTCTCGTGCGTGCCCGTGTGCACGAACACGTCCAGGGCGGCGTAGGCCCGCGCCAACACCGGACCGTCCAGCCGGCCGGTGAACACAGCCCCACCGGCGCCGGGCCCGCCGCGCCCGGCGCCGGCACTCCCGAGCAGAGTCTCCAGCCCTGCCCGCGACGGCCCATCTCCCACCACCACGAGCCGCACCCCGGGCACCTGAGCGAGTCGCGCGAGCCGTTCCACCCGCTTCTCCGGCGCAAGCCGCCCCACGTACCCCACGAGCACCGTCCCCGGCTCGGCCCCCTCCAGGAACCCGGCCCGGACGGTGAGCCCCTCGGCAGTCCGGCGGTGCCGTGGGTGGTAGGCGACGGCGTCGACGCCCCGGCCCCACCACGCGCACCGCTCGACTCCGTTCCTCGCCAGGTCCGCCAAGCTCGCCGACGAAGGCGCCAGCGTCACGTCCGCATACGAGTGCACGTGGCGCAGCCAGCGCCAGATCGTCGGCGCGGTGGCGGAGAGACCATGCTTTCGGGCGAACCCGGCAACGTCCGTCTGGAAGACGGCAACGGTGGGGAGGCCGCGCCGTCGGGCGACGATCAGGGCCTGCGCGCCGAGGCCGAACGGCGAGGCGGCGTGCAGGACATCCGGGGAGAAGTCCTCGATCGCGCGGACGAGCGCGGGGGAGGGCAGGCCGGTGCGGAAGCCGAGCCAAGTCATGGCGGGCACGGTGACCACGGGGAATCCGGCGTACGACGACGGCGCGGGGCCGGGGCAGACGACGAGGGCGTTGTGGCCGCGGGCGGAGAGGTGGTCGAGGACCCGGAGCACTGAGGTGGTGACCCCGTTGGCCGAGGGAAGGAAGGACTCGGTGACGATGACGATTCGCACGATTGCAGCGTGGCGGGTCGGCGTTGCGGGGAGGGGGTGGTTGCACTGCGAGCACGTGTACGTGAGGTGAACAGGCCACAACCGCGAGTCGGGGTCACCTGAGCAAGTCACCGCGGTCACCAATCATCTTGGATGGGTGATGGACGAGCCGCTCATCGCCCCATCCGCTTTCATCCGCGCACTGTTGAGGAGAAGCTGCTACTGGCGTTGGGTGTGGGTCAGAGGTCGCGGAGGCGGTCGGCCAACGGGCCGAGCTGATTGTCGACGATGTCGACGACCAGTTCGCGATCGACTCGGAAGTACGGCAATCGCCGCCCACGGGACGTCGGGCATCTGGTCACGCGTCTCGGCGGGGAGTGCGCACGCCGCTTCACCGATCACGGCCAGGTTGCGCGGCCCGGCGTCGTAGGCCATTTCTGCGAACTCGTCGGATTGCAGGTGCGCGCATAGCTCTGGCAGCGCTCGATCGCGCTCACCATGTCGGAGAAGCGCTCCCGTTCGGGACGAGTCACATTCCCGCCGCGTCACTCAGAGCACTGGCGGACTCTTCACCGCGGAGCAGGGTGGCGCTGACGACGTCGACACGAATGCCGAGGACCTCGCTCAGTTCTTCAGCGATGCCCGCAACCCGCAGCCACTCGTTCCCGTAGCGAGCGAGGATCGCGTCCAAGGCGCCGCCCCGGGCGGCAACGGCCGCACGCAGTGTGACGCTCTCCGACATGGCCTCGGTCATGTTTCAAGAGTGCGAACATGGAGGAACTGCAACCGAAACTGCAACCGGCGCCAGCCACCACCCCCGGTCACGCGAGCCTCGACGAGCATGACGCGTTGCGTTATAGTCGTCGAGTGATCAGATCGTTCCGGGACTCGGCGACCGAACTGCTCTGGTCACGAGAGCGAGTCAGGAGCATCGACCCGCGGATCGAACGAGCCGCCCTGCGGGAGCTCGTGATGCTGGACGCGGCCGAGACCTTGGACGACTTGCGGGTTCCACCGGGCAACCGGCTCGAGGCAATGCGTGGCGATCGGGCCGGGCAACACAGCATCCGGATCAACCAGCAGTGGCGGGTCTGCTTCACCTGGACCGATGCCGGATCCGTTGACGTCGAGATCGTGGACTACCACTGAGGAGGTGAACCCATGCCCACCATCGCACCCATCCATCCCGGAGAGATTCTGATGGAGGAGTTCCTTGAGCCGCTGCAGGTCAGCCAGAACCGGCTTGCTGTCGCGATCGGCGTGCCCCCGCGACGGATCAACGAGATCGTCCACGGCAAGCGTCGGATCACGGCCGACACGGCGTTGCGGCTGGCGCGGTACTTCGGCACCACCGACCGCTTCTGGCTCAACCTCCAGACCTGCTACGACCTCGAAGTCGAGAAGGACCACCTCGGTCACACCCTCGACCAGATCGAGCCACTCACGGCCGTCTGACGCACTCACTGCGGCCAATTCCGCGCGTTCGCTATGCCTTTGGGAGTCCTGAGGAGACCGCGAGTGGCACCACAGGCGGAGCGAGCACCTGGTCCGCCGAGTCGGGACCGACGCCTGTCGTCGCTGACAGCACCCTTGCGGGAGTGCTCTGCGACCTGCGTCACAGAACCTGCCGGATGCGCC
>DBQX01000134.1:0-18710 GCA_002305415.1 Actinomycetales bacterium UBA1383
CGGATCAGTCAGGAGAGCCGGAAAAGGTGGACGAACTCGCCTCGGCACCGGACTCGGCAGCACTCGCAGACATCCTCGGAATCGACCACCGGAAGAAGGAATCATGAAGATCATCGCAGTGTGCGGCATGGGGATCGGCACGTCCATCCTCCTCAAGATGAACGCGGACAAGGCCTGCGCCCAGCTCGGGATCGACGCGGATGTGGAAGCCGCCGACATCGGAACCGCCAAGGGCGCCGCCAGCTCCGCGGACCTGGTCCTCACCAGTGAGGAACTGGCCTCCGAACTCGAGGGCATCAGCACCCCGGTGCGCATCATCGACAACTTCATGGACGTGGACGAGATCGTCGCCGCGATCTCGTCGGTCGTCGACGAGTAACGGGGAGGCCCACCCATGGTTGTCATAGAGTTCCTCGTCAACGAGATCCTCTCGGTTCCCGCCTACCTCGTCGGCATCATCGTCGCCGTCGGACTCCTCGCGATGCGCAAGAGTTCCGGGCAGGTCGTCGGGGGCGCCCTCAAGGCGACGCTCGGCTTCCTGATCCTCGGAGCGGGCGCCGGCGTCGTCGTCGCCTCGCTGGAGCCCTTGGGCGCGTTGATCCTGGCCGCCACCGGCGCCCAGGGCGTGGTCCCCACCAACGAGGCGATCGTCTCGATCGCGGCCGAGGAGTTCGGCGCCCAGCTCGCGTGGGTGATGGTCGGCGGGTTCGTCGTCCACCTCGTGATCGCGCGATTCCTCCCGCTGAAGTACGTGTTCCTGACGGGTCACCACATCTTCTTCATGTCGGCGATGCTGACAGCCGTCCTTGCCACGGCGAACATCGACGGCTTCATGCTCATCATCATCGGCTCGATCATGCTCGGCACGATCATGAGCATCATGCCGGCCCTGTCGCAGCCGTTCACGCGGCGGATCACCGGCAACAACACCATCGCGGTCGGGCACTTCGGCACCCTCGGCTACATCACCGCGGGCGCGGTCGGTGCCGCCGTCGGGAAGAAGTCCCGCTCCACCGAGGACCTGAAGGTCCCCGAGGGACTGCGATTCCTGCGAGACTCGATGGTCGCCACCGCCCTTTCGATGGTGCTGTTCTACATCGTCTTCACGGTGTGGACCTGGATCGCCCTCGGCAACGAGGAGGCCTTCGCGATCCTCGGTGCCACCGACGGCGGCAACTTCATCATGCTGGGCGTTGCCCAGGGCCTCCAGTTCGGCATCGGTGTCTCGATCATCCTCTACGGTGTCCGCACCATCCTCGCCGAGCTGGTCCCGGCGTTCGAGGGCATCTCGAAGAAGGTCGTCCCCGGTGCGGTTCCCGCCCTCGACTGCCCGATCGTGTTCCCGTTCGCCCCGAACGCCGTACTCATCGGCTTCATCGCCTCGTTCGCCGGCGGGCTGCTGTCCTTCGGCCTCCTGGCCTGGGTCTTCGGGCCGTGGCTCGGGCTGGCACTCATCCTCCCGGGCATGGTTCCGCACTTCTTCACGGGTGGTGCGGCCGGCGTCTTCGGCAACGCCACGGGTGGTCGGCGCGGCGCGATCATCGGCGCCTTCGCCAACGGCGTGCTGATCTCGTTCCTGCCGGCGTTCCTGCTCACGGTCCTCGGGTCGCTGGGCTTCGCCAACACCACCTTCGGCGACGCCGACTTCGGCTGGTACGGCATCCTCGTCGGCAACATCGTGAAGCTCGGGCCCGCCGGCGGCATCATCGGCCTGCTCGTCCTGGCGGCAGCACTGCTGGCGTTCGCGAGCTGGTTCCAGACCAGGTACGTGAACACGCACTGGATCCCCGGCAAGGCCCACGCCGACTGGATCGCCGAGCAGCAGGCCGCCGCGAAGGCGGCCCAGGCCGCCCAGAAGGCCGCCGCACGGCAGGCGAACCCGCCCGCCGGGAAGGCGTCGGGCACCGGCACGGCGTCGGGCACCGGCACGGCGTCGGGCACCGGCACGGCGTCGGGCACCACGAAGCCCTGAGTCCCACCAGTACGGGGCCGCCGTCCGGGGGATGGCGGCCCCGTCGCCTGCCCACCCGTCGCCCGCCCACCCACGCGACGGCGTCGCTACCGTTGGTCCATGCTGTTCGCCTTCTCCGTCGCCCCCACCACCGCGGACGAGACCGGCTCGGTCAGCGCCGCCGTCGCCGACGCCCTCCGCGTGGTCCGCGATTCGGGCCTGCCCCACGAACTCTCCTCGATGTTCACCACGATCGAGGGCGAGTGGGACGAGGTCATGCCGGTCATCAAGGCCGCCTGCGACGCCGTCGCCGCCCATGGCCCCCGCGTGTCCCTGGTCCTGAAGGCAGACCTCCGGCCCGGCCACACCGGTCAGCTCGCGGCCAAGGTCGAGAAGGTGAACGCCCTCCTCGCGGCGCCTCCCTCGAGCTGACGAGCGGGCCCACCACGGCGGTAGTGTCGATGACGTGACCGGACTGCGCACCTTCTACCCCGAGATCGAGCCCTACGAGACCTTCATGCTCCCCGTGGGAGACGGGCACGAGGTCTACGTCGAGCAGTCCGGCAACCCCGCGGGCATGCCGGTGGTCTTCGTCCACGGCGGCCCGGGCAGCGGGACCAGCCCCAAGCAACGGCGCGTCTTCGATCCGGCGCGCTACCGCATCGTCCTGTTCGACCAGCGGATGGCCGGGAAGTCGCACCCGCATGCCTCCACCACTCTCGACTCGCGCGTCTGGGCGACCAACACCACCGGGCACCTCGTCGCCGACATGGAGACGATCCGCGAGCACCTCGGCATCGACCGGTGGCAGGTGTTCGGCGGTTCGTGGGGCTCCACCCTCGCGCTCGCCTACGCGCAGGCCCACCCCGGGCGCGTCCGCGCCCTCGTGCTGCGCGGGATCTTCACGCTGCGCAGCTCCGAGCTGGCATGGATGTACGAGCGCGGCCACCTCGAGCACGTCCATCCCGACCACTGGGCCGAGTTCGTCGCGCCGATCGATCCCGCACGCCGCCACGAGATGCAGCTCGCCTACCACGACCTGCTCTTCGACCCCGATCCGGCCGTACACATCCCGGCGGGCCAGGCGTGGAGCGGCTGGGAGGCGCGGATCATCGCGGTGGTCCCGGATGAGGCTGACTACCTGAAGGCGGTCGAGCCACGCCAGGCGGTGGCCTTCGCCCGCATCGAGAACCACTTCTTCGTGCACGGCGGCTTCATGCGGGAGGGCCAGCTGCTCGCGGACGCCCGGACCATCGCCCACATCCCCACAGTGATCGTGCAGGGCCGCCTCGACATGTGCACCCCCGCCCGGACGGCGTTCGACCTGGCGGCGCGCCTGCCGGACGCCGAGTTCGTCGTCGTCCCCGACGCCGGGCACGCGTTCAGCGAACCGGGCATCCTCGACGCCCTCATCCGCGCGACCGACCGGTTCGCCGACGACGCACGCTGACCGTCGTCGTCAAGGAACGTGCGACGATTCAACTTGCGTTCACTCGCCTCTTGTAGGACCGAAGTCCCAGTGCTAGCGTTTCGAGTCGCTCGACATCGCCAGGAGGTGAGCGGGATGACGGACTTCTACACGGCCGCACCGGGGGAGACGTCGCCTCCCGTTCCCGCCGGCCCGGCACTGTGCAACGGGACGGACATGCGCGTGGTCCACTCCGCGTTCCTGTGGGGCTACGAGCAGGCACCTCTCCTGATCCGCTCCACGCCGGCCGGGGACACCGGCCGTTCCGAGTTCATCGGGCAGTGGATCGGGGATCTGGATGCCACCCTGCACGTCCACCACCACAGCGAGGACGAGTTGCTCTGGGATCGTCTCGAGAAGCGCGCGCCCGCGTGCGCGCTCCACGTCGCCCAGATGCGCGCCCACCACGCGAAGGTGGCCGAACTCCTCGACGCGATCACGCCGCTGCGCACCCAGTGGCGCGCCAGTGGGGACCCCACCCAGGGGGAGGCACTCGCCCGCGCCTACGAGGACCTGCTCGCCGTCCTCCGTGTCCACCTGCGGCGGGAGGTGGTCGAGATCGTCCCCGTGGCCGAGAGGGTCATCACCCAGAAGGAGTGGGACCAACTCGCGGAACACAGCATGGGCGTGATCCCGAAGTCCCGGCTCCTCCCCCAGCTGGGCATGTTGCTCGCCAACGCCTCCCCGGCCGATCGCACCGAGTTCGTGCGGGCCATCCCGACGCCGGTCAGGGTCCTCTACAAGACCGTGGGGCGCCGCCAGTTCGCCCACCAGTACCGGCAGCTCTTCCCCGGGAAGCCGGTGCCGGCAACGATCTAGCCCTCGCGGCCGGCTCACCGGGCGGACCAGCCGCGGCGCCTGCTCTGCGCGCCGTGACGCGTGGCGTGCCGTCAGCCTGGCGGCATCTCGAGCGTGGACTCGGACTCGCGCACCACGTGGCGCTCCCGCACCTCCTCCACCATGCGGCGATACCGCACGTCGGTGAGCGGGTAGGCGAGGAAGATCGCGGCGCCGAGCAGCGCGAAGACGGCCGGTCCCAGCCCCACGACCGCCCGGATCGCGACGACGGCGGACTCGGGCTGGGCGGTCAGGGTGGCCGAGAAGCCCCCCAGCGCCAGGGCGTAGCCCACCACCGCCCCGGCCGTGGCCTGCGAGATCTTGCGGAAGAAGGAGTAGACGGCGTAGGTGGCGCCCTCGGTACGCCTCCCGGTACGCCACTCGCCGTACTCCACGGTGTCGGCCTGGAAGGCGAAGGCCAGGGAGAGGCTGATGCTCTGGAACAGCCCGAAGAGGAAGAACACGGGGATCACCGCGGCCAGGGTGGGCGGCACGAAGAAGACCGCGGTGCCGAACACCACGATCCCCACCGCGCCCACGTAGTAGGTGGACTTCTTCCCGAACCGGCCCACCAGCCTGGGGATCACGGGCATCGTCGCGAGGGAGGCCCCGTTCATCGCGACGATCATCCACACCATCGTCGCCGAGTCACCGAGCACATAGGTGGCGTAGTAGGCCATCGCGCCGTGCACCCCGAACAACCCGGTCAGGAACACCAGGTCCGACACGCACAGGATCGCCAGCGGCCTGTTCCGCGTGAGAGTGTGGAAGGTCTGAAGGATCGTGACCGCCCGGGCAGGGCGCCTCTCCGCCTCGTGGGTGCTTGTGAAGCAGAACCAGTAGAGCAGGAACCCGACCACCGCGAAGACGAGCGTCACGCGCGTGAGGAACGACTGCAGCGCCGCCGGATCGGTCGCGTACCGGGTGATCTGGGGCGAGACGATGACCGCGAGCCCCAGCATCGTCACGACGGGCCCGAGCATCCGCCACACCCCGAGGCGGGCACGCTCAACCGGATCCTTGGTCATCACGGTGGCGAGCGAGCCGTACGGGATCGTGACCGCCGAGTAGAGCATCCCCAGCAGGGAGAGCGTGGTAGCGGCGTACAGGTACTGCCACGTCTGGTTCCCGCCGAAGGCGGGGACCGTGAAGGTGGCCACGCTCATGAGCAGCAACGGCGGGGAGGCGAACACCAGGTAGGGGCGGAACCGGCCCCAGCGCGTCTCCGTGAGGTCGACCATGCGGCCGGCCACCAGGTCGGAGAAGGCCCCGATGATCCGCACGACCAGCAGGACCACCGCCACGCCTGCGGGGTCCAGGCCCACCACGTTGGTGTAGTAGATCAGCAGGAACATGCCCTGCATGGAGAAGGCGAGGTTGTTCGCCATGTCGCCGGCGGCATAGCCCGCGTAGGTGCGGAGCGTCAGCTTCGTCGTCACCGCTCCTCCTCCCGGCCCGGCGTCGCGGGGCCACCTGTCGCTGTCCCGTTCTCGTGGCCTGACCACTCTAGGCCTGTCGCCGCCCACCCCGGGATCACCGTCCACGCCGGTTCCGTCGTACAGTCGAGGGGGAGAGAGGAGCAGCCGTGGACGGACTCGTGGTGGGCATCGGCGTGGTGGTCGTCCTCGCGCTCGCGGGGATCGCGTTCCTGGTGTGGGACCACCGCACCGCGGGCCGGCCGCCGCACCGACGGCGGGACGACGGCGTCGACCGTCTCCCGACCACCGGCCCGGACAGCGACGGGCAGCGTCAGGGTGGCCACGTCAACCCGTACATGCCACCGATCCGGCAGGACGGGATCAACAACCCCGCGGGGTTCTAGGCACCCCGCGGGGTTCCAGCACGGTCAGACGGTCGCCGCCTCCGCGCCGACGGGCAGTGCCGCGAGGATCGCCTGCACCGAGGCCTTGGCGTCGCCGAAGCACATGGCCGTGTTGTCCTTGAAGAACAGCGGGTTCTCCACGCCGGCGTAGCCCGGGTTCATGGAGCGCTTGAACACGACCACCTGCTTGGCCTCCCACGCATGCAGCACGGGCATGCCGGAGATCGGGGTGCCGGGTTCCATCGCGGACGGGTTCACGGTGTCGTTGGCGCCGATCACGAGCACCACGTCGGTCTCGGGGAAGTCCTCGTTGATCTCGTCCATCTCGAGCACGATGTCGTACGGCACGTGTGCCTCGGCGAGGAGGACGTTCATGTGGCCGGGCAGGCGGCCCGCCACGGGGTGGATCGCGAAGCGGACCTTCGCGCCGCGCCCCTCGAGCGCCTTGGTCAGCTCGGCCACGGGATACTGGGCCTGCGCCACCGCCATGCCGTAGCCCGGCACGATGATGACGCTGCGGGCCTCGCTGAGTTCCTGCGCCACCTCGGCCGGGCTCCAGGAGCGGTACTCGCCCTGCTCGACGCAGCAGGCGGTGAGGCCGGAGTCCCCGAACCCGCCCAGGATCACGGAGATGAAGGAGCGGTTCATGGCCTTGCACATGATGTACGAGAGGATCGCACCCGAGGCGCCCACGAGCGCGCCCGTCACGATGAGGACCTCGCTGCCCAGCATGAAGCCGGAGAAGGCCGCGGCCCACCCGGAGTAGGAGTTCAGCATCGAGATGACCACCGGCATGTCCGCGCCACCGATGGCCGCCACGAGGTGGATGCCGAGCAGCAGGGAGAGGACGGTCATGATGATGAGCGGGATGATGCTGCGCGTCGGGACGAACCAGAACGCCATCGCCACGATCAGCACGAGGGCCGCCAGGTTCATCCAGTGCCGGAAGGGCAGGGTGAGGGGCCGGGAGGGGAGCTTCTCGGAGAGCTTGCCCCAGGCCACGATCGAGCCGGTGAACGTCACCGCCCCGATGAAGATGCCGATGTACACCTCCGCGAGGTGGAACTTGTCGTGCGACCCCTCGAGCCAGGAGTTGTAACCCACCAGCACGGCGGCGAGGCCCACGAAGCTGTGCAGCAGCGCGATCAGTTCGGGCATACCGGTCATCTCGACCCTGAGGGCCTTGTGGACGCCGATGACGGCGCCGATCCCGACCGCACCCACCAGGAGGATCAGGCCGAGAGAGCCGATCGGCTCGCCGGTCTCGGGGCGCACGACCGAGGCGATGGTGGCGGTCAGCGCCAGGACCATCCCCAGGATGCCGAAGGCGATGCCGCGCTTGGAGGTCTCGAAGCGGCTCAGGCCCGCGAGGGCGAAGATGAACAGCAGCCCGGAGACGATGTAGGTCGCGTTGACGAAGTTGTCCATGTCCTCACGCCTTCCTGAACATCGTGAGCATCCGCTGGGTGACGAGGAACCCACCGAACACGTTGATCGAGGCGATCAGCACCGCGATCGCCGCGATGACCTTGATCGTCATGTTGTCGCTCGGCAGCTGGGTGATGCCGCCGACGACGATGATCCCGCTGATCGCGTTCGTGATGCTCATCAGGGGGGTGTGCAGCGCGGCGGTGACGTTCCAGACCACGTAGTAGCCCACCACCACCGCGACGACGAAGATCGCCACCAGTTCCAGGAACGACGTCGGCGCCATCGTCAGCAGCGGGATCAGCGCGAGCGCCAGCACGGCGACGGCCAGGAAGGAGTGCCACCACGGGCGCGGCTCCTTCACCGGAAGCGCGGCGGCGGCCGCCGTCGTCGCGGCCGCGGGGGCGATCGAGACCTCGATCGGCGGCGGCGGGAAGGTGATCTCGCCGGCGCGGGTCACGGTCATCGACCGGACGATCTCGTCCTCGAAGTCGAGGACGAGCTGGCCGTCCTTCTCCGGCGTCATGAGCTTCAGGGCGTTCACCAGGTTCGTGCCGTAGAGCTGCGACGACTGGCCCGGGAGGCGGCTCGCGAAGTCGGTGAACCCGATGATGGTCACGCCGTTCTCGGTGACGTACTTCTCGCCGGGCCGGGTGAGCTCGCAGTTCCCGCCGGTCGCGGCCGCGAGGTCCACGATGACGCTGCCGGGCCGCATGCTCGCCACCATCTCGGCGGTGATCAGGCGCGGCGCGGGCCGGCCGGGGATGGCCGCCGTCGTGATGATGATGTCCACTTCCTTGGCCTGCTCGGCGTAGAGCTGGGCGGCGCGGCGCTGGTAGTCCTCGCCGGCCTCCTTCGCGTAGCCGTCCGAGGAGACCTGCTGCTCCACGCCCTTGACGTGGAGGAACGTGGCGCCCATGGACTCAACCTGCTCGGCCGTCTCGGGCCGCACGTCCGTCGCCCGCACGACGGCGCCCATGTTGTTGGCGGCGCCGATCGCCGCCAGACCGGCGACGCCGGTGCCCGCCACGAGCACCTTCGCCGGCGGGACCTTGCCCGCCGCCGTCACCTGGCCGGTGAAGAACCGCCCGAAGACGTAGGACGCCTCCACGACCGCGCGGTAGCCGGTGATGTTGGCCATGGAGCTGAGGGCGTCCATGGGCTGTGCGCGGGAGATGCGGGGCACCATGTCCATCGCGAGCGCGTTCACGCCACGGGCGCGGAGCTTCTCGAGCAGCTCGGGGTTCTGGCGCGGGAAGAGGAAGGTGATGAGGGTGGCGCCGGGACGGAGCCGCGCGATCTCGGCGTCCGTTGGTGCGTTGAGCGCGAGGACGATGTCCGCCGCCCAGGCGTCGTCCACGATCCGCGCACCGACGGCCTCGTAGGCCTCATCGGTGAAACTGGCGCGCCTGCCCGCGTTGTGCTCGACGACGACCTCGTAGCCGAGCTTGTGCAGCATGGTCGCGGTGTTGGGCGTCGCCGCCACCCGATTCTCCCCGGCGGTGGATTCGCGCGGGATCCCGATGGTCATCGGGATCGGCGTCGCGCCGGTTGCTTCCAGTCCCTCGCGTGCGACGGGTTCTGCCGTCACCACGTCGTCCAGGGGCTGCCCGGTCTCGCGGGCCAACCCTGTTGTCATCACGAATCTCCTCGGATCCCTTGATCGGTCGCGGTCCGGGGACGTTCGCCAGGACCGCTCGCGGGAACGGGGACGTTCCCGCGTCGAGGGTAACCCGCCCGCATCCCGGGACTTTCGGCCGGAAGTCCCAGATCGGGCGGTCTGGATTGTGGGACCTAACGCGTCAGTCCCCGAGGACCCGGCGGACGACGGCGACCTCGGCGGCCGGGTAACCGTCCCAGACCGGCGCGAGGTGCTCCTCGACGACGGCGAGGAGGCGCCCGGCGCAGGGCACCACCGGCCGGGCCAGCGCGTCTCCCAGCGCCTCTCCCGCCTCCGGGTGCGCCTGTTCGAACCGGCGCAGCGCGTTGAACGGGTCCGAGACAGCCGCCGCGGCGCTGGCCGGCGGGGCGAGGAGGGCACTCAGCACCCGCGCCAGGTGCTCGACCGCCGCCCCCCGGACGAGCTGGCCGCCCGCGAGCTCCTCGCCGCGCCGCGCCCGGCCGGTCCCGATGAGGAGGGTGGCCAGGAAGAGGCGGAACTCCCGCAGCACGTCGACGCCGGCCGCGGGGGGCGCCGTCGGGGCGGCGGCCATGCGGGTGGCGACGTCGGCCCGGTCAAGGGCGACGACGTAGGGACTGCCGGCGAACGTCGCCACCTCGGCGGGGCTCGCGACGGCGAACTCGAGCACGTGGCCGTCGCGGAGGACCACCTTCAGACCGTGGGCGGTCTCCCGGACCGCGAACGCGATCAGCGCAGCGTCCGGGAGCCATTCCAGGCCGGTACGGAACCGCTCCTGTGTCCCCTCCCGTACCACGAGGTAGAAGTCGTGATCCGACCACTCGTCCACGCGCTCCGGCTCGGCGGTGGAGCCGAGGAGCACGAGCCCCTCGACGTCGTCGTGCGCGGCGACGGACCGGACGAGGCGGCGGGTGTACTCCTCGAAGCGGGCGCGGACATCCATGTCAGAGCATGCAGGAGACGCAGCCCTCGACCTCGGTGCCCTCGAGCGCCATCTGGCGGAGCCGGATGTAGTACAGCGTCTTGATGCCCTTCTTCCACGCGTAGATCTGCGCCCGGTTCAGGTCCCGGGTGGTCACGGTGTCCGGGAAGAACAGGGTCAGCGACAGGCCCTGGTCCACGTGCTGGGTGGCCGCCGCGTAGGTGTCGATGATCTTCTCGTAGCCGATCTCGTACGCGTCCTGGTAGTACTCGAGGTTCTCGTTCGTCATGAACGGCGCCGGGTAGTACACCCGCCCGATCTTGCCCTCCTTGCGGATCTCGATCTTGGAGACGATCGGGTGGATGGAGGACGTCGAGTTGTTGATGTAGGAGATCGACCCGGTGGGTGGCACGGCCTGCAGGTAGGCGTTGTAGATGCCGTGCGCCCTCACGGACTCGCGGAGGGCCCGCCAGTCGTCGGGCGTGGGGATGTGGACCGCGGCCCTCTCGAAGAGCTCCCGCACACGCGGCGTGCGCGGCTCCCACACCTGGTCGATGTACTTGTCGAAGAACTCGCCGCTGGCGTAGGCCGACTCCGCGAACCCGCCGAACGCCCGCCCCCGCTCGATGGCGAGCGCGTTGGACTCGCGGATGGCGTGGTAGAGCACCGTGTAGAAGTAGATGTTCGTGAAGTCGAGGCCCTCCTCGGACCCGTAGAAGATCCTCTCCCGCGCCAGGTACCCGTGCAGGTTCATCTGGCCCAGGCCGATGGCGTGGGACTCGGAGTTGCCCTTGGCGATCGACGGTACCGAGTGGATGGTGGTCTGGTCCGAGACCGCGGTCAGCGCGCGGATCGCGGTGCCCACCGTGCGGCCGAAGTCCGGCGAGTCCATCGCCCTGGCGATGTTCAGCGACCCGAGGTTGCAGGAGATGTCCTTCCCCACCTCGGCGTACGAGAGGTCCTCGTTGTACGTGGACGGCGTGGACACCTGCAGGATCTCGGAGCAGAGGTTGGACATGACCACCTTGCCGGCCAGCGGGTTCGCCCGGTTCACCGTGTCCTCGAACATGATGTACGGGTAGCCGGACTCGAACTGGATCTCCGCGAGGGTCTGGAAGAACTGCCGGGCGTTGATCTTCTTCTTGTGGATCCGCTTGTCGTCCACCATCTCGCGGTACTTCTCGGTCACGTTGATGTCCGCGAAGGGCAGTCCGTACACCCGCTCCACGTCGTACGGCGAGAACAGGTACATGTCCTCGTTCCGCCGTGCGAGCTCGAAGGTGATGTCCGGGATCACCACCCCCAGCGAAAGGGTCTTGATGCGGATCTTCTCATCGGCGTTCTCCCGCTTGGTGTCCAGGAAGGCCATGATGTCCGGGTGGTGGGCGTGCAGGTACACCGCACCCGCGCCCTGCCGGGCCCCGAGCTGGTTGGCGTAGGAGAACGAGTCCTCCAGCAGCTTCATCACCGGGATCACCCCGGAGGACTGGTTCTGGATCTTCTTGATGGGGGCGCCCGCCTCGCGCAGGTTGGAGAGCAGCAGGGCCACCCCGCCGCCCCGCTTGGAGAGCTGGAGGGCGGAGTTGATGCCCCGCGCGATCGACTCCATGTTGTCCTCGATGCGCAGCAGGAAGCATGAGACGAACTCCCCGCGCTGCCGCTTGCCGGCGTTCAGGAAGGTCGGGGTGGCCGGCTGGAAGCGGCCGCTCACGATCTCGTCGATGAGCCGCAGCGCGAAATCCTCGTCCCCCGCTGCCAGCGTGAGTGCCACCATCACCACGCGGTCCTCGAACCGCTCGAGGTACCGCTTCCCGTCGTAGGTCTTCAGCGTGTAGGAGGTGTAGTACTTGAACGCCCCGAGGAAGGTGGGGAAGCGGAACTTGTGGGCGTAGGCGCGCGCGAAGGCCCGCTCGAGGAACTCGTGGGAGTACGGCGCGAGCACCTCGGCCTCGTAGTAGCCCTCCTCGAGCAGGTAGTCGAGCTTCTCGCGCAGGTCATGGAAGAACACGGTGTTCTGGTTGACGTGCTGCAGGAAGTACTGCCGGGCCGCCTCCCGGTCCTTGTCGAACTGGATCAGCCCGTCCTCGTCGTAGAGGTTCAGCATCGCGTTGAGCGCGTGGTAGTCCAGTTCCGACGCCGCCGCCATCCCTACGCCGACATCGGTGAGAGTCTCGACCAAAATTTCCCCAATCCCTCGCGGACGCGATCCACGTCCTCGGCGGTTCCCAGTAGTTCGAAGCGGTACAGGTAGGGCACCTGGCACTTCGCGGAGACGATGTCCCCCGCGATGCAGTACGCCTTCCCGAAGTTGGTGTTCCCCGCGGCGATGACGCCACGGATCAGCCCCCGGTTGTGGGGGTCGTTGAGGAACCTGATCACCTGCCGGGGCACGGCCCCGCCGGTGTTGCCTCCCCCGTAGGTGGGCACGATCAGCACGTACTCCTCGTCCACCCGGAAGCCGTCCTCCCAGTGGACCGGGATCCGGGTGGCCGGCAGCCCCAGCCGCTCCACGAAGCGGTGGGTGTTCTCCGACACCGACGAGAAGTAGACGATCCGTCCCGGTTTCACGCGCTGAGGACGCCGGCCTCAGCGGCCACGCGGGCAGCGGCCTTGATCCGGTCCGGCCGGAAACCGCTCCAGTGGTCCCCGTCCGCGAAGACGACGGGCGCCTGCTGGTACCCGAGGGCCTTCACGGTCTGGAGCGCCTCCGGATCGGCCGTGATGTCCACGACCTCGTACTCGAGGCCGTGCTTCGCAAGCGCACGGTAGGTGGCATCACACTGCACGCAGTTCGGCTTGCTGTAGACGGTGATGCTCATTCCTGTGTCTCCTTCTGGCCACGACCGGCGGGGAGTTCCGCCGATGTAACCACACGTGTGTAATTCGATCGGACCTATGGGTGTCCCCGGTGCGACAACACTACAGGTAGTGGTCCAGATGCAACAGCACCCCCAGATTTTGTGTCGGCGTGTCGGTTGCAGCGTGTCATCCCCAGTCACCTCCCGCGAGTGTGGACAGGCCCGGGCCCCGCTGGGGACGTCCTGTGCACCCACGGGGCGCCCGGCGCGTGATGGCCCACGACCACGATGCCGCACACCACTGACAACCACGCCCCCGCCGGGCAACCGCGACCCGACGGCTCACCCCGCGCCCGGCTGTGGACGGCCGGCGGGCGCCGTCGTCCACACCGGTGGACGGTGGACCGGGGAAAACGCGCTCAGCACTCCACCACGTTGACGGCGAGTCCGCCCTCGGAGGTCTCCTTGTACTTGCTCATCATGTCCATCCCGGTCTGCCGCATGGTCTCCACCACGGCGTCCAGGCTCACGGTGTGCGTCCCGTCGCCCCACAGCGCGAGCCGCGCCGCGTTGATGGACTTGACCGCCGCCACCGCGTTCCGCTCGATGCAGGGGATCTGCACCAGCCCCCCGATGGGATCGCAGGTCAGTCCGAGGTTGTGCTCCATGGCGATCTCGGCGGCGTTCTCCACCTGGGCGGGCGTGCCGCCCATCACCTCGGCGAGGCCGGCCGCGGCCATCGCCGACGCCGAACCCACCTCACCCTGGCAGCCCACCTCGGCGCCCGCGATCGAGGCGTTCGTCTTGATGATGGTCCCGATCGCGGTGGCGGCGAGGAGGAAGCGCCGCACCCCCTCCTGGGTGGCCCCGGGCACGAAGCTCAGGTAGTACTTCCCCACCGCGGGGATCACCCCGGCCGCCCCGTTCGTGGGTGCGGTGACCACGCGGTGTCCGGCGGCGTTCTCCTCGTTGACCGCGAGGGCGAACAGGTTCACCCAGTCGATCACGAGCAGCGGGTCCGTCTGCCTGGGCACCACCGGGCAGTCGTCAGCGGCCGCGTCCCAGCCGGCGGCGGCGGCCTCCCGCGCGCGCAGCTCCCGGTAGAGGCGGCCCGCCCGGCGCGGCAGGTTCAGCCCGCCCGGGAGGATGCCCTCGCCGGCGAGCCCGGCCGTGATGCAGGCGTCCATCGCCTCCCAGATCTCGTCCAGGCGCGCGTCCAGCTCGGCGCGCGGCCGCATGGCCTCCTCGTTCTCCCGCACCAGCGCCGCGACGCCCAGCCCGCTCGCGGCGCAGCGCGCCAGCAGCTCCGCCCCCGTGTGGAAGGGGTGCGGCACGACGACGACGCCGCCCTCCTCGCCGTCGTCGAGCGGCACCACGGCCTCGCCCTCCCGGCGGGTCACGAAGCCGCCCCCGATGGAGAAGAAGACACGGTCGAGGAGGGGAGGGCCGGCGTCGGCCGTGGCGGTGAGGCGCAGGGCGTTGACGTGCTGCGGGAGGGTGACCCGGGGCAGGAACTCGATGTCGCGGGCGAGGTCGAAGGGGACGTCGAGACGCCCGCCGAGCCGCAGCACCCCAGACTCCGCCACCTGCGGGATCAGGGTGGTGATCACCTCGGCGGGGCAGGAACGGGGGTGGTGTCCCGCGAGCCCCCACACGACGGCCCGGTCGGTGCCGTGCCCCCGGCCCGTCGCCCCGAGTGAGCCGTACAGCTCCACGTGGACCCGGGCCACGCGGGTGACGCCGCGGGCCAGCAGTTCCAGGACGAAGGCGCGCGCGGCCTTCATCGGGCCCACCGTGTGCGAGGAGGACGGGCCGATGCCGATCGAGAACAGGTCGGTGACGGACAGCGGCCGCGACGCCGGTGACGGGGACGGCTCGGCGCGCAGGTCTCGCACCCCGGGATCGAGCGGATGCGCCATGGGTCCAGTGTGCCACCGTCCACGGTGTGTCGACAGGGTCCGTGCGGCGCCCGTCCGCAGGATGCTTGGGATCATGGACCGAGTGGATGACCTCGCCCTGCTCCGCCGCTTCGAGCCCGTACTGCGCCTCACCGCCGGCGAGGTGTTCACGCCCACCTCGGTGGAACGGTACGTCGCCTCCGCCCAGCTGCTCCTTGCCGCCGGCACGCCCTACGCCCAGGTGCTCGTGGAGCGGGGCGGGCTGGACCCGGCCGGCCTCGCCACCCTGGGGCGCGAGTACGCGGACGAGCCGCTCTCGCTGCGCTACGTGGAGCGTCCGATGAGCTTCAGCGAGCACCGCGCCTGGCTGCGCCGCGGAGGGCGGCAGCGTTTCCGTCCCATCAGCCGGGCCGCGGCGGTCGGGCTGCTGGCCCGGTTCATCGCCGCGCTCATGCAGCTCACCCTGCTGGTGCGCGGCGCCGTGCCCGGCGGGTGGACAGCGGCCGCCGCCGAGCAGGCCCGCGCCGCCGATCCCGACCGCCGCTGCACCTACTACGGCCGGGTGTCCCGGGACGCCGGGTACGTGATCCTCCAGTACTGGTTCCTCTACCCCATGAACGACTGGCGCTCCTCCTTCGGCGGGGTCAACGACCACGAGGCCGACTGGGAGCAGATCACCGTCTACGTGACCGACGAACCCGAGCCCCGGCCCACCTGGGTGGCCTTCTCCAGCCATGACGAGCACGGCGCCGACCTGCGGCGCCGCTGGGACGATCCGGACCTCGACCGCGTGGGCGAGCACCCGGTCGTCTACGTGGGGGCGGGATCCCACTCCGGTGCCTACCTACCCGGCGAGTACCTGGTCACGGTGGCCCCCGAGCTGCCGCGCTGGATCGACGCCATCCGCCTCACCCTCGCGCGCCTCTCACCCTGGCACGAGCCCGGTGAGCTGACGATCGGCATCCCCTACATCGACTATCGGCGCGGCGACGGGCTCAGCATCGGGCCGGGCCAGGACGAGGAGTGGGACGCCGTCGTCATCGACGACGACACCCCCTGGGTGCACGACTACCGCGGCCTGTGGGGCCTCGACACGCGCGACCGGTTCGGCGGGGAGCGGGCCCCGGCGGGACCCCGCTACGAGCGGGACGGCCGGGTCCGCCAGTCGTGGGGCCAGCCCATCGCCTGGGCCGACCTCGACGCCCTGCCACCCACCGCCGAGGCCGCCCGCGCCCTGTGGGAGGGCCGCGCGGCCACCCTCGGGCGCCGTCTCGCCGCCGTCGAGGCCGAACTGGCGGTGGTGCGGGGGCACCTGCGGGAGGCCACCGTCGCGGCCACGGTCGCAGGCCGGACGACGACGTCGTCCGCCGCCGTCGTCGCGGCGCGGCGGCGCACCGACGAACTCCGCCAGGAGCAGGCGCGCCTCACGAGCTCGCTGGATGAGGCGGAGCGGCTCGCGGGCCTCGACGTACCGGTCCCGCCACCGCACACGCACCTGCGCCATCGCGCGCTGCCGCTCGATGCCGCCCGGGGCTCCCGGGTGCTGGGAGTCTGGGCGGCCGTCTCCGCGGCCCTGCTGATGGCCATCCTCGGGGGACTGCTGCTGGCCAATCCCACGCACCTGGTGTCGTGGTCGCTGGCGGTGCTCGCCGGGATGATCGCGCTGGAGTCCGTGCTGCGCGGCAGCCTCTTCACGCTGGTGACGCGCGTGGTGGTCACGGCGGCGGCGCTGGTCACCGTGGGCGTGCTGGTGGCGTTCACGGTCGCGAACATCCGGGTGACGGCCGGGATCCTGCTGGTGGTGACGGCGGCCTACCTCCTGGTCCGCACCGTGCTGGACGCGCTGCGGAACTGGGTGGGCGAGCAGGAGCAGGCGGGCTGACGCCCTCCCTCCCCGGCCGTCAGGCGCGCGGCCCGGGAAGCCCCCGCAGCCGGACCGACAGGCACGTGACGCAGCCCTCGAGCTTCTCGAACTCGGAGATGTCCACGGTGAGGACCTCGAGGCCGCGGTCACGGAACATGCGCGCCGTCTCGGGCGCACTCGCCGCCATCAGCACCGTGGTGCCGCCCAGCAGCACCACGTGGCCGCCGTGCTCCTCCGGCACGGGGAGGAATCGCGGGTAGACCGCCGCGTCGTCCACGAGTGGGGGGTAGCCCACGATCGTGCCGTCCGGCAGGGCCGTGACCGCGGACTTCAGGTGCAGTGCCTTCGTGATCGGGACCATCACGACCCGGGCCCCCAGCGGCCGCAGGTGGGCGGCGAGCTGGCGGGCGCCGTCCTCGTTGGTCCGCTGGCCGACCCCCACCCACACGGTGTTGCCGAACTTGAGGACGTCGCCGCCGTCGAGCGTGCCCGGCTCCTCGATCCGGGCGACGCGATAGCCGAGCCCCCGCACCTTCGCCTCCGCCGCCGCGGTCTCGCCGCGCCGCTGCTCGGCACCGGGGCGGGCGATCACCGCCAGGTCGCCGTAGACCACCATCGTGTCCTCGACGAAGACGGAGTCGGGCAGGTCGTCCGCGGGCGGCACCTCGTGGGTCTCCCACCCGGCGATGTGCAGGGCCTCCACGTACGACTGCCACTGCTCCCGAGCTCGCCCCACATCGACGGGGGTGCGGACCAGGTGCGTGACGATCCCCTCGGCGAGCCGGGCGGAGGGACGGCGGACGAGCGCGTGCTTCGCGTACATGACCCCATTGTTCCGTCTTGGGTAGCGTTGTGGCATGCCGTCGATGAACGTGGAGTCCTTCAATCTGGATCATCGGGCCGTCAGGGCCCCCTACATCCGCGTCGCGGACCGGAAGACGCTGCCCCACGGCGACGTGGTGGTGAAGTATGACATCCGGTTCTGCCAGCCCAACCAGGAGCACCTCGAGATGCCCACGGTGCACGCCCTCGAGCACACCATGGCCGAGAACGTCCGCACCCACGCGGACTACGTCCTCGACTTCTCGCCGATGGGCTGCCAGACGGGCTTCTACCTGATGGTCTCCGGGGACCACGACGACGCCGCGATCCACGAGCTCGTCGCCGTCACCCTTGAGGACGTGCTCGCCGCGACGGAGGTGCCTGCCGCCAACGA
Source organism: Actinomycetales bacterium UBA1383 (assembly GCA_002305415.1). GTDB lineage: Bacteria > Actinomycetota > Actinomycetes > Actinomycetales > Actinomycetaceae > UBA1383. Next base: position 17,844 of record DBQX01000134.1, read on the forward strand.
GGTGCAGTGCGGCTGGGGTGCGAACCACGACCTCGCCGGCGCCCAGGAGGCGGCGCGCCGCATGCTGCGGCGGCGCGCGGAGTGGACGGAGGTCATGGCATGAGTGCCCTGGTCGTCACCGCGATGGACGAGGAGGCCCGGCCGTTCCTGCAGCTGGGCTCGCACACCCCGGTCGAGGTACCGCTCGGGGCGGCGTGGCGCGTCGAGGTGGAGGGCCGCTCGATCGTCGTGCTGCGCTCCGGCATCGGGCTGGTGAACGCCGCCGCCGCCACCGCCGCCGCCCTCACACGCCTCCAGCCCGGGGTCCTGGTCTCCGCCGGCTCGGCGGGCGGGCTCGCCGAGGGCATCCTGGTGGGCGACATCGTCATCGGCACCTCCTTCGCGTACGCCGACGCCGATGCCACCGGTTTCGGCTACGCCATCGGCCAGGTCCCCGGCATGCCGGAGTTCTACACCAGCGACGCGGCGCTCTCCTCCTCCGCGCTCAGTGCCCGGAGCGCCGGCCAGCGGTTGCGCCCCGGCAGGATCGTCTCCGGCAACTCGTTCGTGGACGCGCGGACGGTGGAACGGGTGCGGGCCAGCTTCCCCGGGGCGCTGGCCACCGACATGGAGTCGGCGGCGCTGGCCCAGGTCGCCTACCTCTGGGGCCTGCCGTTCCTCTCGGTGCGGGGCGTCTCGGACCTCTGCGGCCCGCACGCCGGCCAGGACTTCCACATGTCCGTCGAGGAGGTGGCCGGCCGGGCCGCCCACGTGGTGGCCCACGTCGTCAACCGTCTGGGCTGAGCCCACGCCTCGGGCGTCGGACGACGGCGCGGGCATGGCGGGCAACGGCCCGGGCATGGCGGGGGACGGCCCGGGCATGGCGGG
>DBQX01000134.1:18726-39366 GCA_002305415.1 Actinomycetales bacterium UBA1383
GCCGGCATCTATGTCCTCACGGGGGCCGCCGCGGGTGCGGCGGGCATGTGGGCGCCCCTCACGTTCCTGGTGGCCGGCCTCGTGGCCGCGCCGTCCGCCCTGTCCTTCGCGGAGCTGTCGGCCCGCATCCCCGAGGCTGCCGGGGACTCCTCCTACATCGAGCTCGGACTGGGCCTGCACTGGCTCGCGGTCCTGGTGGGCTGGGTCAACATCGTGGCCGGGGAAGTGGCGGCGGCCGCGATCCTGCGTGGCGGCGTCGGCTACCTCGTCTCGCTCGTGGACATCCCCTTCGCCTGGGGCGTGGTCGGACTCGGGGCTGCGCTGACCGGGATCGCGCTGGTGGGCGTGCTGGAGAGCCTGGGCGTGGCGGCGATCCTCACGGTGGTCGAGGTCGCGGGGCTGCTCCTCGCCGCCTGGGCGGGCCTACGGGCGGAGCCGGTGGCGGACTGGGGGTGGCCGCTGCCCGCGCCGGAGTGGACGGGGATCGCCCTCGCCACCAGCTTCGCGTTCTTCGCCTTCATCGGGTTCGACGACATGGTGAACATGGCGGAGGAGGTACGCGACCCCCACCGGGCCATGCCCCGGTCGATCCTCGCCGCCCTCGGGGTGACGGCCGTCCTGTACGCCGCGGTGTCGGTCGCCGCGGTCCGCGCCGTCCCCCGCGACGTCCTCGCCGCCTCCGAGCGTCCGCTCGCGCTCGTGTGGGAGGCGGGGACCGGCACTCCCGCGGCCTTCCTCTCGGCGATCGCGGTGGCCGCCGCGCTGAACGGGGTGCTCGCGCAGATGGTGATGGCGAGCCGCGTGCTGTTCGGCCTCGGGAAGCGTTCCGCCGGGCTGGCGGTGTTCCGCCGCACCGGGGGCCGCGGTATCCCGGTGCTGGGCACGGTGCTGATGGGGGCCGGCGTGGTGGCAGCCGCCCTCGCCCTCCCGGTCACCGTCCTCGCCGAGCTCACCACCCAGGCGCTGCTCGTGGTGTTCGCGATCGTCAACGCCGCATTGATCGGACTGCAGCGCACCCAACCGGTATCGCCGTTCCGCGTGCCGCGGTGGGTGCCGTGGGCCGGGATGGTCGGCTCGACGGTGATGTTCGTGGCCTCCCTGGTCGCGGAACTCGCCTGACCGTCCGCATCTCAGGCCAGCAGCGCGGCGATCGCCGCGAGGGAGGGGATGGCGAGCAGCGTCGTCGCGAGCACCGCGCCGCGCGCCAGCGACGTGGCCGTCCCGGTGCGGAACGCGGCCACGTAGGTGTTCTGCGCCGTCGGCAGCCCGGCCATCGCGACCACCGCGAACAGGGCGTGGCCCCGGAGCCCGAACACCGCGGTGGCGAGCAGCCAGGCGACCGCGGGCTGGACCGCCAGCTTCAGGGCGGCAGCGAGCGCCACGCTCGCCCCGGTGCGGCGGTGGCGGCGGGCGACGGCGTCGTCGACGACCCGGAACGCCGTGGCCATGCCGGTCATCGACAGGCCGAAGGCGATGAGCACCGAGGGGACCGCGGCCGCGCCGACCACCCGGATGGGCTCCATCACGAGCTCCGGGAGGGTGGTCCCCGTGGCCCCGAGCGCCATTCCCAGCGCGGACGCGACCACCAGCGGGTTGGTCACCACCACGCGCACGACCCGCCGGGGCGAGGTGGCGCCGTCGCGGGAGACGAGGTCCGCGAGCACGAAGAACAGCGGGGTGAAGAACCCCAGCTGGAAGAGCAGCACCGGGACCACGTGCGTGGCCGAACCCAGGACGTAGGCCGCCAGCGGGATGCCGAGGTGCGCGGCGTTGGCGAGCGACGACGCCATCGCCCCCACCACCGTCTCGCCCGGGGACCTCCGGAGGACCAGTCGGGAGAGCAGCGCGAACGCCGTCGCCGACGCCACGGCGCTGAGGGCGGCGATCGCGAGCGGAGCGCCGACGAGGGCGCGGATGTCCGTGGTGGCGAGCGTCGCGAACAGGAGGCAGGGCGTGGCCACGTAGTACACGAGCCGGTTGAGCACCTCCTGGGCACCGTCGCCGAGGACGCGCAGCCGGCCGAGCACCCAACCGAGCACGATGATCGCCCAGACCACGGACATCCCGGCGAGCACTCCAGACACGTGAGCATGCTCTCATGTCACCGCTGGACGCCCTCTCGGGTATCCTTTTACGACTACGCGTCGTAAAGTTTGGGTGGTCGCGGCGCAGACCCGCGCTGCCAGCCACGGAGGAACTCTCATGGTCACTCCCCGCACCGCCTCACAATCCTCGCAGTCCGGATCCGTCCCCGCACCCGGTGGAGGCTCCGACCGGCAGCGCTGGATCGCGCTGGTCGGCATCGCGCTCGGCGTGGCCCTGGTCATCATGGACGCCACGATCGCGAATGTCGCGCTGCCCGTGGTGATCCGGGACCTCGGCCTGACCGCCACCGAGACCCAGTGGATGAACGCCATCTACTCCCTCGTGTTCGCGGCCCTCATCCTGCTCGCCGGCCGGCTCAGCGACATCCACGGCCGCAGGCTCATGCTCCTCGCCGGGCTCACGCTGTTCATGCTGGCCTCGCTGGCCGTGGGCTCGGCGCCCACTCCGGCGTTCCTGATCGGCGCGCGGCTGGTGCAGGGCATCGGGGCCGCGTTCGTGATGCCCTCGACCCTCTCCACCATCAACGCCCTCTTCCACGGCCGGGAGCGCGCCATCGCCTTCGCCGTGTACGGCTCGATGATCGGCGGCATGGCGGCCGTGGGCCCGCTGCTGGGCGGCTGGCTCGCCACGGACTTCAGCTGGCGGTGGGCCTTCTGGATCAACATCCCCTTCTCCCTGGCCGCGATCGTGGTGGCCGTGCGGTACGTGCCCGAGACCCGCGACCCGAACGTGCGGCACGGCATCGACGTCCCCGGCACGCTGCTCGCCAGCATCGGCATGACGGCCATCGTGTACGGCCTGATCGAGTCCTCGCAGTACGGCTGGCTCGCGGGGCCGTCCGGCGAGTTCTCCCCGGTGCCGTGGGCGATCGGTGGTGGCCTGGCGCTCATGGCGGCGTTCGTGGCGGTCGAGCGGCGCCGCGAGCGGGCGGACCTGCCCGTGCTCGCCCACCTCGGGATGTTCGCCGTCCCCACCTTCCGCTACGGCCTGATCGCCGCCCTCATCGTCTCGCTCGGCGAGTTCGGCATGCTGTTCGTCCTTCCCCTGCTGCTGCAGGGTGCCATGGGCTACGACGCCATCCACACCGGCTGGATCATGATGGCGCTCGCCGGAGGCACGTTCCTCTCCTCCGGGATGGTGCCACGGGCCACCCGGCGCCTCGGCCAGCGCGCCGTGGTGCGGCTCGGGCTGGCCCTCGAAGCGGTGGCCATCGCCGGCCTGGCCCTCGCCCTGCCCACAGGGCACTGGCAGGTGGCCGGCATCCTCGCGGTGTACGGGGTGGGCGTGGGCCTCGCGACCGCGCAACTCACGAACACCATCCTCGAGGACGTCCCCGTGGCGCAGTCCGGAGAGGCGTCGGGCATGACCACCACGGTGCGGCAGATCGGCACCTCGCTCGGCATCGCCCTGCTGGGCGGCCTCCTCATCTCCGGCCTCACCAGCGGCACGCGGGACGGACTGGAGGCAGCGGGCGCGCCCCCCGCGGTGGTCGACTCGCTCGTGGAGGTGGTGCGCGAATCCGTCGGGGCGGCCATTCCCGGCCTCGCCGCTGACCCCGCCACCGCCCAGGCCGCCGACATCGCCGCCGATGCCCTCATCGACGCCGCGAAGCTCACCACCGGCATCGCCGCGGGCGTGCTCGGGATCGGGGTGCTCGCCACGATCGCCCTGCCCCGGCGCGAGGAGGACGACGACGCCGCCGCGCCCGCGCCGTCGTCTCCCGCCGCGGCGGGCTGACCGCTCGACGCTCAGGAACGCGCCCTCCCCCGGCCGGCGGGCCGGTACGCCGAGACGGTGGCGTCGCCCGCGATCCAGAACCGCCACGGATGGGCCTCACCGTCGCCGCCGGGCCCGCTGACCCCCACGCGCGGGCCGGTCGCGATCCGGTCCGCGGGCAGGGGCGCTGCCGGCACCCAGAGCGACCACTCCTCGCCGAGGAGGTCGGCGCCGTCGTCGGCACGGGTGGCGGCGAAGGTGGCAGCGAGGTTGCCGGGACCACGGGCAAGCGCGGCGTCCGGGAGGTGGGAGCTGCGCGGCCGGGTCTCCCGGCGGCGGCGCGCCACCTCCACGCCCTCCACCACCTCGCCCGCCCGCAGGAGGCACCCCGTGGGGACGTCGACGGCGTCGCACACGATGTTGAGGGCGTGGTGCATGCCGTACGTGAAGTAGCAGTAGAGGTGCCCGGGCGGCCCCCACATCGTGGCGTTGCGTGCCGTGCGGCCGCGATAGGAATGGGAACCGGGGTCGGCGGTGCCGGCGTACGCCTCCACCTCGGTCAGGCGTACGGCGACGACGCCGTCGGGCCCCTCCCGCCGCAGCACCGCGCCGAGCACGAGGGGCGCGAGGGCGAGGACGGGGCGCTCGAAGAAGTCGCGGCTCGCGCGGGTGAGACCGTCCACCCCGGCAGTATGGCCGCCGGAGGGGGCAGGGCGCACCCGCGGCCGGAGGGCGCGCACCCCGCGTGCCGGCCCGGCAACCGTTCGGTGGCCCGGCAACCGGCCCGATTCGGCGGGCCCGGCAACCTACGCCCACGTAGCCTTGTGACACCCCGTCCCGGCGACCGAAAGCCCGACACATGTCCACCCTCCAGGAACTGTGGATCGCTGCCACGCCCCCGCAGGTGCCCCGGCACCTCGAGTACCCCACCGGTTCACTCGTCGACGAGTTCGACCGCGCCACCGCCGAGTTCGCGGACCTCCCCGCGCTGGACTTCTTCGGCGCGCGCACCAGCTACGCCGAGCTGCGGGAGGCCGTCTACACCGTGGCCGGCAACCTCGCCGAGATGGGTGTCGGCCCGGGCAGGCAGGTGGCCCTCCTGATGCCGAACTGCCCGCAGCACGTCATCGCGTTCTACGCCGTGCTCGTGGCCGGCGGGACCGTCGTGGAGCACAACCCGCTCTCCACGATCGCCGAGCTCACCCCCATGTTCGCGGACCACCAGGCGGACGTCGCCATCGTGTGGGACTCGGCCGCCCCGCTGCTCCTGAACATGCCCGCCGCGGTACGGCCCAGCCACATCATCGCCGTCACCATGATCGACGCCATGCCGCTCGGCAAGCGGCTCCTGCTGCGCCTGCCCATCAAGAAGGCACGCGAGTCGCGGGCACTCCTCTCCACCCCGGCGCCCCGCGCGATCCCGTGGTCCCGGTTGCTCCGGCACGCGCCCCTGCCCCCGGCGGCGAACCGCCCCGACCCTGACGACGACGCCCTCATCCTCTACACGTCCGGCACCACGGCCCTCCCCAAGGGGGTCCCGCTGACGCACCGGAACCTCAACGCCAACTCGGTGCAGGGCGCCACCTGGGTGATCGGGCTCCAGCCCGGCAAGGAGGTGTTCCTGACCTGCCTCCCGCTGTTCCACGTGTTCGGATGCTCCCTCGCGATGAACCTGCCGCTGCAGTACGGCGCGATGCTCCACCTGGTGCCCAAGCCGGAGGCGGGCCTGATCCTCGACACGTTCACGCGGAAGGTGTCAACGATCGTCATCGCGGTGCCGCCCCTGTTCGAGCGGATCGCGGACGCGGCAGCCGAGCGGGGCGTCTCGATCCGGGGCGCGCGGGTGGGCATCAGTGGCGCCATGCCGCTCCCGGCCTCGCTGATCGACAAGTGGGAGGCCGCGACCGGCGGCCTGCTCATCGAGGGCTACGGGTTGTCGGAGTGCTCCCCGATCCTGGCCGGGAACCCCGTGACGAAGGCCCGCAAGCCGGGGCACATCGGCATCCCCTTCCCGGACACCGAGATCCGGCTCTCGGACCCCGACGACCCCTCGCGCGAGGTGCCGCAGGGTGAGCCCGGCGAGATCCTGGCGAAGGGGCCACAGGTGTTCTCCGGTTACCGCAACCGGCCGGAGGAGACCGCGGCCGCGTTCTGGGACGGCTGGTTCCACACCGGCGACATCGCCGAGCCGGACGAGGACGGATTCCTCCGCATCGTGGACCGGATCAAGGAAGTCGTGATCACGGGCGGCTTCAACGTGTACCCGAGCGAGGTCGAGGAGGCGCTGCGCGGACTCGAGGGCGTGCGCGACGCCGCCGTCGTCGGCCTGGTGAACGAGCTCGGCGCGGAGGAGGTCGTGGCCGCCCTGGTCCTGCACGAGGGCCACACCGTGGACCTCGAGCAGGTGCGCGAGCGGATCAGGGAACGGCTCACCGCGTACAAGGTGCCGCGGAAGCTGTTCGTGGTGCCGGAACTGCCGCGCAACCCCATGGGGAAGGTGCTCCGCCGCGAGGTGCGCGACGTGCTCCTCAAGCTGCGGGCGGACGCCGGCGAACTCGCTGACCGGGTCCGCACCGACGCCGAGATCCTCGCCGACAAGGTGCGCCTCGACAGCGCCGACCTGGTCGACAAGGTCAGGTCCGACGCCGGCGCCCTCGCGGACCGGGTGCGCGGCGATGCCGGGGCCCTCGCCGACAGGGTGCGGACGGAACGCGAGCAGCGCGCCCTGCGCAGGGAGGGCGCGGGCGAGGCCGAACCGGACGAGGTGACGCCGGACGACACCACCCCCGGCGGGGCCCCAGCGGAGGAGACCACCCGCTAGCAGGGCGTCAGTCGGGCCGCCGCGCGATCACGTGGAAGACGTGCCAGTGCCGCGGCCCGACGAAGGACGGCCCGACGGCGTCCTCCTCGTCGAACGCGACCACCTCCCAGCCGTCGAGGAGGGCGAGTGCCTCGGAGCGCGTGAGGTAGGTGGCCACCTCGCCGTCCGCGCGGCCGGCGTCGCGAGCCGTTGTATGCCGCCCACTCGGCCCACGCGGGTTCGGACACCTCTCAGGCGCCGGTGGCGGGACTCTCGGCGGTGTTGACGCCGAGCGCCTTCCACAACGGGCAGGTACCACTGGCCGCGGTGGCGCCGGCGATCAGGGCGACGGCGCCCAGCAGCTTGCCCCTGCCGGTGTCGAGGCCGGCGCGGGTCGCGAGCACACCCGCGAGCGCGGCGATGCCGTAGCGGATCTTCTTGTCGGTGGCGCCGACGTTCTTCTCCATTGGTGTCCTCCAGGTGGGCGGGATGTCAGGCGAACAGGTCCTGGGCGAGGTACTCCCCGGCCCGGATCCCACGGGGGATCGCGAAGACCGCGGACCCGATCGGGGTGGTCCAGGTGTTCAGCAGGTCCAGCTCGGCCAGCCTCGCCTGCACCGGCAGGTACTGGTGAGGGAGGTCGGCCTGGAAGGTGATGAACACCAGTCCCGTGTCCGAGGGTACCCCGGCGGGTGAGGCCTCATAGGTGTAGGGGCGGCGCAGGATCCGCTGGGTGGGGTCGGGGGTGCGGGCGCGGCGGATGTGGGCGGCGGCGTCGATCGCGGGAAACCCCAGTGCGTTGACGGCGTCGAGGTCCGGTGGGGTGTGCTCGTCTCCGCCGGTGAGGGGCGCGCCGTCGGCCAGCCGTCTCCCGATCGTCACCTCGCGGGTGGGCCGGTCCACCTCGTCCCACCTGTCGAGGTCCATGTGGATGCGCCGCACCACCATCGAGGTGCCGCCGCGGAGCCACGCGGGCGCGGCGGCGTCGGCGATGAACACGAGTGCCTCCTCCTCGCCCTGCAGGTTGGAGCTGCCGTCCAGCTGGCCGAAGGCGTTGCGGAACGTCATGCCGTCGGGCACCTGGCCGGCCGCGTTCCGGAAGCCGTGCTGCACCCAGCGGACCGCGAGGAAGTCGCCGGCGCTCTTGGCGAGGTAGCGCGCCGCGTGCGCCACGGTGGACGGGTCCTCGGCGGCCACCTGCAGCACCACGTCGCCCTCGCTCCACTGCGACTCGAGCCGGTCGATGGGGTAGGACGGGAGCTGGGCGAGCCAGGCGGGCTTGTCCGCGGCCATCCCGGCCTTGTCGAACATGCCGGGCCCGAAGCCCACGGTGACGGTGAGGCGGGCCGGGTGCGCGGCCAGCTCGGGTTCGGTGTCCGTCAGGCCCGGCCTGCCCTCGGCGAGGCGGGAGATGTCGTCGGTCCAGATCCGCATGAGGCGGCCGAGTCGCACCCGGTCCACTCCGTCGCGCAGGTCGAACGCGGTCAGCGACATGAAGCCCTGCGGTGCCGTCGTGATCCCGGCCTGGTGGTCGCCCTGCCACGGCTCGGTGAGCGCGCCGAGGTAGGCCGGTGCCCCGGGTGACGCCGTCGCCTCCCCGGCCGGTGCGGCTCCGCCGTCGAGGCGCAGGCCGGCCCAGGACGCGACGGCCCCGAGCGCGAGGCCGCCACCGCCCATCAGGAGGTCCCGACGGCGAATCCCGGACGACGACGCCTCCACGGCTCAGCCCGTCTCGCTCGGCATGGCGGTGGACTCGATGTACTCCTCCTGCGCTCCCGCGAAGGTCCGCACGGGCGCGAGCCAGCTGAACGTGCCGCCGTCCTCGAACTCGAGGGTGAGCTCGACGTCGGTGCCGGCCTCGACGGGAGTCGTCAGGTCCATCAGCATGAGGTGGTTGCCGCCCGGCTCGAGGACGAACTGGCCGCCCGCCGGGATGACGAAGCCATCGGCCATCTCGCGCATCATCATCGAGCCGTCCTGGCTCACCGTCTCGTGGAGTTCGGCGCGGTCGGTGAGGGTGGAGGAGACCGCGACCACGTGGATGTCGGCGTCGGTGTTGTTGCCGAGTGTGCCGAAGGCCCCCGTCATCTCCGTGTCCGTGGCCTTGACCCAGGGATCGGCGATGGTGATCTCCGCGGCGGCGCTTTCCTCGGAGACCGAGGGCGAGGCGGCCGCGGCCGCGGAGGTCTCGGGCGTCGTCGCGGGCACGGTGGAGGTGCACCCGGCGACGCCGAGGGCGGCGGCGAGCACCAGGGAGAGGGGGAGTGCGTGCGTCATGGGTTCCTCACTTGTGGGGGTACCTCTGTTCTACCGCCCCGGGGCGGCGAACCGGCAAATTCCGCGCCGTGGCCCGGGCACCGGCGCGGGGTGGCACCGCGCGTTCATATACCCCCTAGGGTATGTGGTCCCGCGTCTCCTCGCATGCCGCTACCGTGGAAGGCATCCCGACCGGAGGACTCGATGCTCGCCCTGCTCACCTCCTCTCCGCTCCTCGCGATCATGGTGGTCCTCGCGCTGGGGGCCGCCCTCGGCGCGGTGCCCTTCGGCCCGCTGCGCTTCGGGGCGGCGGGCGCGCTGTTCGTGGGCCTCGCGATCGGTTCGCTCGACCCCGCGCTCGGCGAGGGGCTCGGTCTCGTGCAGTCCCTCGGCCTCGCGCTGTTCGTCTACACCGTGGGGATCGCGGCGGGGGCCACCTTCTTCGCGGACCTCCGGCGCCAGCTCCCGCTGATGACGCTGGGGATCGGGGTGCTCGCGGTGGTGACCGCCGTCGTCGTGGGGCTCGCCCACGCGTTCGGGCTCTCCACCGGGTTCACGGCCGGGACGTTCGCCGGCGCCCTCACCTCCACCCCGGCGCTCGCGGCGGCCACGGCCGCCACCGGGAGCCCCGACGCCGCCGTCGGCTACTCGATCGGCTACCCCGTCGGGGTGACGCTCTCGATCATCGCGGTCGCCCTCGTCGTCGGGCGGACCTGGCCCGGGCCGCGGGACACGCCGTCGCTCGCCGGCGAGGGGATCGACGCCGCCACGGTGCGCGTCGAGCGCGCGACCCCGGTGCGCGCCGTGCCCGGCTGGGGGTCGCAGCGGATCAAGATGTCCTACCTGCAGCGCGCGGGCCACACCCGTGTGATCGCGCCGGGTGAGGAGCTGCACGAGGGCGACGAGGTGCTCGTCGTGGGGACCGGCCCGGCCCTCGAGGAGGCCATCGAGTTCCTCGGCCGCCGCGTCGGCGAGGAACTCACCACGGACCGCAGCGCCGTCGACTTCCGCCGGTTCGTGGTCTCCCGGCCCGACCTCGCGGGTCACACGGTCGCGGAGCTGAACCTCCCGGGCCGCTTCGGCGGCGTCGTCACGCGGGTCCGGCGCGGTGACATGGACCTGCTCGCCCGCGACGACCTCGTGCTCCAGCTCGGCGACCGCGTCCTGGCGGTGGTGCCCCGCTCCGAGATGTCGGGCGTCCAGGACTTCTTCGGCGACTCGGAGCGGAAGGTCTCCGAGATCGACGCGCTGGCCCTCGGTCTCGGCATGGCGCTCGGGCTGCTCCTCGGCGCGGTGCCCCTCCCGCTGCCGGGTGGTCTCACCTTCTCGCTCGGCCCGGCGGCGGGGCCGCTGGTGGTGGGCATGGTCCTGGGGGCGCTCCACAGAACCGGTCCGCTCGCCTGGGAACTGCCCCTCGCGGCCAACCTGACGATCCGGCAGGTCGGGCTGCTGCTCTTCCTCTCGGCCGTGGGGCTCGCCTCGGGTGCCGACTTCGCGGCACAGGCGTTCACCTCGACCGGCCTCAACGTGGCCGTGACGGCCGCCGCGGCGGTGGTGACGGCGGCCCTCCTGTTCCTCGCGGGCGCCCGCCTGCTCGGCCTCAGCGCGGCCCGCGCCGGCGGGGCGTTCGCCGGGTTCATCGGGCAGCCGGCGATCCTCGCCTACGCCACCGGCCGCGTGAACGACGAGCGCATCGAGAGCGGGTACGCGGCGCTCTTCGCACTCGGGATCATCGCGAAGATCCTCGCGGTGCAGGTCATCGCGGTGCTGTGACGGCGGCGGCGCCGGTGCCGCNNGCCGCTCCCCCGGCCGCCGCTCCCTATGATGGGAGGGTGCTGCCGCACCGATCCTCCGGGCGACTGCTGCTCATCGTCTACGTCGTGGTCGGGGTGGTGGTCCTCGCCTCCACCCTCGCCGGCTCGGCGCTCGCGGAGGTCGCCGGCTGGTTCGCGATCCCGCTGCTCGCCGAGGTCCTCATCGTTACCAGCGACCCGCCCCGGCCGCGCGCGGTGGTCCTGCTCGCCGGCGGACTCGTGGCGTTCGCCGTCGCCGACGTCGGCGCCTCACTCATCCCGGGAGAGGCGGCCCTTCCGGTGGCGGTCGCCGCGCGGGGCGCCGGCCTGGCCCTCATGCTGGGGGCCGTGGCGCCCCTCCACCGCGACTCGATCATCCACACCCGGCGCTCGTGGCTGGGGGGCTACGCGCTCTTCTACCTCGTGATCCTCTTCGCGGTGCGGCAGGATTCCGGGGCCATGCTGGTCCCACTCCTGGCCTACGGGGCCCTCCTCCTGGTGGTGGCCGTCCTCGCCACGGGCCTCGGGTTCACCGCGGGCTTCGGGGGACTGCTGCTGGCGCTCGCGGAGGCGCTGGCGGTGATGTACGCCTACACCCCGGGGTGGGACCGGCCGGGGGTGCCCTTCTGGGTGGAGCTGGCCCGGCTCGCCGGCCTCGGCCTGATCCTCCTCGGCGCCCTAGGGCGCTGGCAGGCGGGCGACTACGGCACGCTCGAGCGCTGGTCGCTGCGTGGCAGGACCACGGCGAGCTGACTGCCCGGGCCCGCCGCACCGGCACGTTCCGGCCGGCAGTGCCGCACGGTGCGCCGCGCGGAGCAGGAGCGCCGAACGTACGATCGAGGAAACGACCCGCCGCGAAGGGAACACCCATGTCCGACTACTCCGAGATCCTCGCCGCCCTCCCCATCGAGGACATCGCCCGCCAGCTCGGCACCGACGCCGGGACCGCCCGCTCCGCCGTCGACGCCGCGATCCCCGCCCTCCTCGGCGGGATGCGCGCCAACACCGCCGACCCGGCGGGTGCGGCGTCCCTCACGAGCGCCCTCGCGCAACACCCGCCGACCCTCGTGGAGGGTGGCGTGAACCTGTCCGAGGTGGACACGGCCGACGGTGAGCGAATCGTCCACAACATCTTCGGGCCCAGCTCGCCACAGGTGGTGGACCGGCTCGGCGCCTCCCAGGACCTGGGTGGCAGCCTGTTCCAGAAGCTCCTGCCCATCCTCGCCCCGATCGTGCTCGCCTGGCTCGCCAAGAAGATGACCGGGGGCGCCACGTCGTCCGGGGCGGCGCCGAGCGAGGGTGGCCTCGGTGACCTGCTCGGCGGCGGGTCGGGCGGTGGTCTGGGTGACCTGCTCGGCGGGATCCTCGGTGGCGGGGCGCCCGAGACGCCGGCCGCGCCCGCGCCGTCCCCCAGGACCACGCCGTCTCCCAGGACGACGCCGTCGCAGCGGACCACGCCGCCCGCAGGCGTCGACATCAACGACATCCTCGACGAGATGCTGGGCGGAGGGACGCGACGCACATCGACGACGCCGAGCTCCGCGCCGTCGTCCGGCGGGATCGAGGACCTGCTCGGCGGACTCCTGGGCGGGCTGCTCGGAGGCGGCAAGCGCTAGTCTCGCCGCCTCAGCCCACGAGCCCCAGAGCCGCGACCGAGATCGCCCCGCCCGCGAGGATGAACACGACGTCCGGAAGGTTCACGCGCGCGTGGACCGCGACCATGACGCCCACCAGGGCTGCCATCGCCCACACCATCGGGGTGGCCGCCACCCCCGCGCGCCCCCCGATGGCGACGGCGGCCAGGGTCATCGAGAGCGCCGTCGTGATGAGGAGCCCGCAGATCACGGGGACGATGTAGGTCTGCAGCCGCCGCATGTAGCCGCGGCCAGCGACCTTCTCGTACCCACCCATCACGAACATCGCGACGGCGCCCGAGACCGTGGCGGCCACCACGAGCCCGCTGGCGGCGAGTACCACCCCCGCCAGGACGGAGACCTCCATCCCGTGGCTGAAGCCCACGAGCGCGGCGAGCTTGGTGATCAGGGGCCCCGGGGTGGCGTTCCCCACGGGGACGAGCTGACCGTAGAACACCTCACTCGTGACGAACGGCCCCACGAAGAAACCGTCCGCCACCGCGATGTAGGCCGGGCCACCGCCGAAGGTCGCGAGCATCGACAGCGCGATGAGCGCCATGAGTTCCGCGCCGTCACGGCCGGCGACGAGCCCGCTCATGCCAATGGCCACGCCTGTGAGCGCGGTGAACACCGCACCCCCGACAAGGTGACGCCTCACCCGCGCCGGATCGCCCAGCGACGGCGGGAGCGGCAGCGGGGTGGGGCGCCTCAGCACGATGACGACGCCGATCAGCGCGAGCGCCACGAGGATCACCTGGATCGCGTCCATGCGTGGCAGGGTGGGGGACCACTCCTGCCCCACGAGGAGGCCCAGCACCTCCACGAACTGGTTGAGGCCCGACGCCGCGAACGTGGCCAGCGTGATCGCGATGGTGAGGGTGCGGGCCGTGCCGGAGACCCGCCACACCTTCGCGATGTACTTCGCCAGCAGCAGGATGATGAACGCGGAGACCCCCACCGCGGCGTACTCCACCCACCTGATCGCGTCGCCGCCGAGCACACCGAAGAACGCGATGATCGTGACCGCCAGCAGCGTCCCGGGCAGGCCCGCGGCCACGGAGGAGAGGACCGAACCGGGGGTGCCCGCGACGGTGAAGCCGCTCAGGGCGGCGAGCTTCGTCGGCAGGCCCCCGGGCGTGACGTTCGCGATGACGGTGTGGCGGATGAAGGTCTCCTCGTCGAGCACCCTCCGGTCCTGCACCAGCTCCTTCTCGAACACCGGGATCATGGCACTGCCCCCACCGAACCCGATCGACCCCAGCTTGAGCATGGAGGCCAGGTGGCGGAGGAGACTCACGTCCCCCACCCTACGGCGTGGTCCGGGCGGTCCCGTGGCGGCGGGCGGCGGGTGGCCGGTGTCCGGCTGCGGCGGCGTCGTCGACGTGGTTGGCTTGTCGTGAGCGGGCCCACACCCAGGGCCCACCACTTCGGAGCCACGAGCAATGACCACCACCCTGCACCTCCCTGAGGCCGACGCCGACCTCACCCCCCTCGAGGAGGCCCGCGCCCAGCTGCGCGACGCCATCGACTTCCTCGGACTGTCCGAGGGCAAGTACGAGATGCTCGCGCATGCGCGCCGCGAGATGACCGTCGCCGTCCCGCTGCGGCGGGACAACGGCGATCTCGAGCTGTTCATCGGCCACCGCGTCCAGCACAACTTCACCCGCGGCCCCGCGAAGGGCGGCGTGCGCTACGACCCGAACGTGGACCTCGACGAGGTCCGGGCGCTCGCGATGTGGATGACGTGGAAGTGCGCCCTCCTCGACGTGCCCTACGGCGGGGCGAAGGGCGGCGTGCGGATCGACCCGCGGAACTACTCGCAGACCGAGCTCGAGCGCGTGACCCGGAGGTACACGTCGGAACTCATCCCCATCCTGGGGCCGGAGAAGGACATCCCGGCACCGGACATGGGCACCGACGAGCAGACCATGGCCTGGATGATGGACACCTACTCGGTGGCAGTCGGCCACACGGTGCCCAGCGTGGTCACCGGGAAGCCGATCTCGCTGGGCGGGTCACTCGGCCGCCGGGAATCCACCTCCCGGGGCGTGGTCCACGTGGCGCTGGCGGCCCTGGAGTCGCGCGGGCTGCGGCCCGCCCACTCCACGGCCGCGGTGCAGGGGTTCGGGAAGGTCGGCCGTGGCGCGGCACGCTTCCTCGACGAGGCCGACGTCGCCGTGCTCGCCGTGTCCGACATGTACGGCGCCGTCCACAACCCCGCCGGCCTCGACATCCCCGCCCTCGAGGCCCACGTGGACGTGACGGGATCGGTGGTCGACTTCAGCGGTGCCGAGCCGCTCGACCGGGACGCCCTGCTGGAGCTCGACGTCGACCTGCTGGTCCCCGCCGCCCATGAGGGCGTGCTGACCAGCGACAACGCGAACCGCGTGCGGGCGAAGGTGATCGTCGAGGGCGCGAACGGTCCGACGTCCTCCGCCGCGGACCGCATCTTCGCGGAGAACGACATCCTCGTGGTGCCGGACATCCTCGCCAACGCCGGCGGCGTGATCGTGTCCTACTTCGAGTGGGTGCAGGGGAACCAGTCCTACTGGTGGACGGCGGACGAGGTGGAGGAGCGGCTGCGCACCCGGATGCTCGGCTCCTGGAAGGACGTCACGGCCTACGCCCGGGAGCACGACCTCTCCCTCCGCAGTGCCGCGACGATCATGGCCGTGGAGCGGGTGGCCCTGGCGCACCGGCAGCGGGGCCTCTACCCGTAGGCCTCACCCCAGGTGGCGCCCCCACCAGTGAAGGATCGCCTCGAAGCGCTGGCGCCGGTGCCACGGCGACCCGCTGCGCGAGAGCTCGTGGTTCTCCCCGGGGAACACGAGCATCTCCGCCTCGACGCCCCCGCGGCGCAGGGCCGCGAAGTACCGTTGCGCCTGCTCCAGCGGGCAGCGGAGGTCCTGCTCGGAGTGGATCACCAGGGTCGGCGTGCGCACGGCACCCACGTGCGCCATCGGGCTCTGGGCGGCGATCCGCTCGGCATCGCTTCCGGTGTAGGCCTCGGAGAAGAACCAGCCGATGTCGGACGTGCCCACGAAGTTCACCGGGTCGAGGTAGCCCCGCTCCACGATCGCGCCGGCCCAGCGATGGTCGTGCGCGATCGTCCAGGCGGTGAGGTACCCGCCGTAGGACCCGCCCATGATCCCGACGCGCGCGCCGTCGAGCTGCGGGAACGCGGCGACGGCGCCGTCGAGGAACGCGAGGACGTCCGCCATGTCCACGGTCCCCATCGCGTGCCGGATGGCCAGCCCGTGGGCCCGCCCGTAGCTCGCCGAGCCGCGCGGGTTGCACTGCACCACCGCGTAGCCGGCCGCGGCGTAGGCCTGCGCCTCGTCGAACCATCCCCACCCGTACTGCGCGTAGGGCCCGCCGTGGATGTTCAGCAGCACCGGGTGCGGCCCCTCGCCCTCCGGCAGGTACACCCAGCCGTGCACCGGGTAGCCGTCCGCGGACGGCGTCGTGAACTCCACCTGCGGCGCCGTGCGGACGCCCGCCCGCAGCGGGGCGGCGAAGTCGGTGAGTCGCGTCAGCACGCCGTCGGTGACGACGCCCACCTCGCCCGGCGTCGTCGGGTCGGTGTGGGTGACGACGACGGTCCCGCCCGCCTCCGCGGCGCCCGTCACCACGAGCTCGCCCCGCAACGCCACCCGGGGGGCGGCGTCGGGAGTCACGGCGAACAGGACCCCGGCGCCGCGGACGGCGGCGACCGAGAGCACGCCGTCGGGCCCGAACGGGGAGGGGACGGACTCGCCGTGGTCGTGGGCGTCGAGGTCGGTGAGGAGGCGGGGCTCCGGCGCGCGTCCGGTGCCGAGGGCGACGGCGTCGAGGGCGAACAGCCCGACGTTGCGGGCCACGAAGTCCCGGCCGTCCTCGCCGAGGTCCCCGCCCTGAAGGAACAGCGTGGCGCCGTCCCGGGAGAAGACCGGGTGGCTGTAGGAGAAGCGGCCGTCCGGGGCGCCGGCGACGAGCTCGGGCTCCCCGCCCGTCACGGCCACGCGGTGCACCATCGAACGGAGGTCCGTGTCGGCACCCTCGTGGAGCGCGGCGGCGAACAGCACCCAGTCCCCGTCCGGGGAGAAGCACGGGTCGGACGCGTCACGGTCGGCCGGGGTGAGCCGGCGGGCCACGGGCAGGCCCTTCGTCCCACCGAGCCGGAGGGGATCGGGCGGGCCGGAGGGGGCCCCGCCCCCGGCACCTCCTGAGGCCGCCGCCTGGGCAGCGCGGCCTGCCGGCTCGAGCCACGGCTCGTCGTCCACGGGCGGCACGTCGAGCACGAACACGCCCTGCCGCTTGTCCTCGATGTAGCCCAGCCCGTTCATCTGGAACTTGTTCCCGGTGATGCGGCGCGGGTCCTCGTGGGCGGCGTCGACGCCGTCGAGGGAGCCGTAGCGCCCCGGGTCCGGGATCCGCGCGGTGAGGGCGAGGCGCCGGCCGTCCGGGGACCAGGCGAACTGCCCGACGCCGAGGGGCGCGTCGGTGACCAGGCGCGGCTCCCCGCCACGGGCGTCGACGATCGCGAGCTGCGGCCGGTCCTTCGCGTCGCGGCGGAGGAAGGCGATGCACGTGCCGTCAGGGCTGAACTGCGGGGCGGTGTCACCGCGGCCGCGGGTGAGGCGGCGCGGCGGCTGGGCGCCTGCGGTGTCGACGAGCCAGAGCTGGCCGGTGTAGCCGTCCGTCGCGAAGCTGGGCCGCGAGGCCGCGACGACGGCGTGGCGGCCATCCGGCGTGAGCGAGGGGCGGGAGAGGGTGGTGACGAGTTCGAGCTGGTCCGGTCTCACCGGTCCATCGTAGGCGGGCGCGCTGCGGCGCGATCAGGGCAGCTCCACCGTGTGGGTCCGCGCGACCTCCGCATACCAGCGGGCCGACGCCTTCGGGGTGCGGCGCTGGGTCTCGTAGTCCACCCGGACGAGGCCGAACCGCGGGCCGTAGCCCCAGGCCCACTCGAAGTTGTCCATGAAGGACCAGAGCAGGTACCCGCGGACGTCCGCGCCCTGCTCGATCGCGGCGTGCAGGGCCGCGAGGTGGTCCCGCACGAAGGCCAGGCGATCGGCCGAGTCGTCGACGAAGCCGGTCTCGTCCGGGACGTCGTCGAACGCGGCGCCGTTCTCGGTGACGACGAGCGGGATGCCGGCGGGGCCGGTGTACTCGCGCTGCAGCCGCACCAGGTGACGGGTGAGAGCCTCCGGCTGGATGTCCCAGCCCATCGCCGTCGTCGGGAGCCCGCGGGGGACCACCCGGACCCGCTCGGCGCCCACGTACGGGTTCCGGCTCGGGCGCCCGCGGGGCGTCACGCCGAGGAGCGGGGAGTGGTCGTCCGGGTCCGGGGCGGCGCAGGCCTCGCCGCGGTAGTAGTTGATGCCGAGCACGTCGATGGGGGTGGAGATGACCTCCATGTCCCCGTCCCTCGCGACCCGCCCGAGGCCCGCCTCCGCCATGTCCTCCAGCACGTCCGCCGGGTAGGCGCCGCGGAAGATCGGGTCGAGGAACACGCGGTTGAAGGCGCCGTCCACCTGGCGGGCGGCCGCGACGTCGGCCGGGTTCTCCGGGTCGGCCGGGTCCGCGACGGTCTGGTTCAGCGTGATCCCGAGCTGCACGTCCCCGCCGGCGGCCCGGAGGCGCTGGATGGCCAGTCCGTGGCCGAGGAGCAGGTGGTGGGCGGCGTCGACGGCCTCGGACGGCGAGGTGTGGCCGGGCGCGTGCTCGCCGCCCGCGTGTGCGAGGAAGGAGGAGCACCAGGGCTCGTTGAGGGTGGTCCACACGGGGACCCGGTCCCCGAGGGCATCGAACAGCGCCCCGGCGTAGTCCGCGAAGCGGTAGGCCGTGTCCCGGTTGGTCCAGCCACCCTTCTCCTGCAGCGCCTGGGGCAGGTCCCAGTGGTAGAGCGTCAGCCAGGGGCGGATGCCGTGGGTGAGGAGCTCGTCGACGAGCCGCGAGTAGAAGTCCACGCCGGCGGGGTTGGTGGGGCCGTCGTCGGGCCGGACGCGGGCCCAGGAGGTGGAGAACCGGTAGGTGTCGAGGCCGAGCTCCGCCATGAGGGCGACGTCGGAGGGCATGCGGTGGTAGTGGTCGCAGGCCACGTCCCCGTTGTCGCCGTTCGCGATGGCGCCGGGGACGCGGCAGTAGGCGTCCCAGATCGAGTCGCGGCGGCCGTCCTCGTGGACGGCGCCCTCGATCTGGTAGGCGGCGGTCGCGGTCCCGAAGGAGAAACCCCTGGGGAAGGTGAGAACGGTGGTCATCCCTTGACAGCTCCTTGCATGATGCCGGTGACGAGGTGCCGGCCGGCGACGACGAGGACCAGGATCAGGGGGATGGTCGCGGTCACGACCCCTGCCATGATCATGGAGTAGTCCTTGAAGTATGACGCCTGCAGGAGCTGCAGGGCCACGGGCAGGGTGGGGTTGGCCGATCCGAGCGCCAGGTACGGCCAGAAGAAGGTGGTCCACGACCCCATGAAGGTGACGAGGGCGAGGAGGGCCGCGGCTGGGCGCGCCGCGGGGAGCGCGACATGCCAGAACGTGCGGGTCAGCGAGCAGCCATCCACGCGGGCTGCCTCGATGAGCTCGGTGGGGAGGGAGTCGCGGAGGTACTGGGTCATCCAGAACACGCCGAACGCGGTCACCAGTCCGGGCACGATGACGGACTTCAGTTCGCCGATCCAGCCCAGCCGGGACATGAGGATGAACAGGGGCACGACGCTGAGCTGGGTGGGGACCGCCATGGTGGCGACGACGAACACGAGCAGGGGCCCGCGGCCGCGGAAGTCCAGCTTCGCGAACGAGTACCCGGCGAGGGTGGAGAAGAAGGCCACCGAGAGGGAGGTGGTCACCGCGACGACCACCGAGTTCCACAGCGCCGGGAAGAAGTTGACGTCCGAGGCCAGGACCACCCGGATGTTGGCCAGCAGGCGGCCCCCCGGGAGGAGTGGGGGGATCGGGTGGCGGGCGATGGTCGCGGCGTCCGAGGACGCGAGCAGCACCGCGTACCAGAGTGGCGCGGCGGAGGCCAGCAGCACGACGGCGAGGACCGCGTAGGTCACCCAGCCGGGCCGCCGGTGGACGCCGCCCCCGTCCGAGGGCCGGGTGGCGCCGGATCGTTCGAGGCGACGGCGCGCCGCGCGGGCCGCACCCCTCCCGGACGTCTGCCCGATCGCGGGGACGGAGTTCACCGGGTCACCTCCTTCCGGGCGGGCCGCCTCGCGGCGGGGGGTTCGGCGGCGGCGATCCGGCGGGTGATCGAGAGGTTCACCAGGCTGACCGCGAGGACGAGGAGGAAGAGGATCCAGGCCACGGCTGCCGCGAGGCCCAGGCTCTTCTCCGTTCCGAACCCCAGCTGGTACAGGTAGAGCGTCAGCGTCATCCACTGCCGGTCGGACCCGCCTTGACCGCGGGTGTCGTACATGCGCGGCTCGTCGAACACCTGGAGCCCGGTGATGGTGGTGATGACCACGACGAAGATGATGGTGGCCCGGATGGTGGGGGCGGTGACGCTGACGAACTGGCGCAGCCGGCGGCGCCGTCGACGAGGGCCGCCTCGTAGAGGTCACGCGGGACGGCCTGCATCGCGGCCAGGAGGAGGAGGGTGTTGTAGCCGGTCCACCGGAAGCCGACCATGGTCGCGATCGCGACGTGCGAGGCCAGGCGGTCCGAGTGCCAGCCGATCGGGTCGATCCCGGTGCCGGCGAGGAGGGCGTTGACGATGCCCGACTGCTCGGCGAACACCTTCGAGAAGATGAGGGACACCGCCACGGGGGCAACCACGTACGGGAGCAGGACGCCCATCCGCCAGAAGGTCCTGGTGCGGATGTTGGCGTCGAGGACGGCGGCGAGTGCGAGGGCCACCCCGACGAGCGGGATGGTCGAGAGCAGGAAGATGGAGGCGGTGTTCGCCAGTGCGCGCCAGAAGCGCTCGCGCCCGAGGATCTCGGCGTAGTTCTGGAGTCCGACGAAATCCCCCTGCCCTCCGATCAGGTGCCAGTCGTGCACCGACACCCACGAGGTGTGCAGCAGCGGGTAGAGGCCCACGAGGGCGAACAGGATGAAGAAGGGGCTGACGAACAGGTACGGGGAGTACCTGGCATCGGGGTGCGAGATTCGACGGGACCGGGTTTCGGGTGGGGGTGTGGACATGGCTGGCTCTCCACGTGGCTGGGGGTGGTGGCGAGCCGCACCGGGCGCCTCGTCACCACCCCCAGTGAACCAGCTACAGGCCGAGGTCCTTGAACCCCTGCAGTGCCTTGTCCCACGAGGTGGCGGGGTCATCGATGTTGTCGACGTCCACGCGGTTGATCGCGTCGGTCACGAGGGAACGGATCGAGAAGTAGTTCGGGCCC
>DBQX01000049.1 GCA_002305415.1 Actinomycetales bacterium UBA1383
GGATCAAGGCTCAGGCCTGCAAGAGAAGGTGAGCTCGGCCTCGTCCGGTCCTGCTGCGGCGCCGACGGCCGACGGGAGACCCGCCGGGGTGGGAGGTCCCCGGCGGGCGGGTTCCGTCAGGCCGGGGTGCCGGTGTACTTGGCGGGGTCGGCCTCGAAGCCGGCCGCGCAGTGCTTGGAGCAGAAGTAGTACGTCCTGCCCTCGTGCTCCACGGTGGCTGCCGCGGTCGTGGGGTCGATGCTCATCCCGCAGACCGGGTCGATGACGTTGTAGGACATGTGTTCCTCCATCAGTGGTGGTGTGTCTTCCTTGTCGCGCCCGATCTCCACCACCGGGTCGGTGGCCGGGACACGGACGACGTCGGGGACCGGGCGCGGCACGAAGCGGCGCAACCGGTTGGCGTTGGCCACCACGGACAGTGAGGACAGCGCCATCGCGGCGGCGGCGATCACCGGGCTCAGGGTGATCCCCAAGATGGGGTAGAGCACCCCCGCGGCGATCGGGATGCCGGCGCCGTTGTACATGAAGGCGAAGACCAGGTTCTGCCGGATGTTGCGCATCGTGGCCCGGGACAGGTCCACCGCGGTGACCAGCCCGGAGAGCGCACCGGAGATCAGGGTGATGTCCGAGGACTCGATGGCCACGTCGGTGCCGGTGCCGATCGCCGAGCCGACGTCCGCCTGAGCCAGCGCCGGGGCGTCGTTGATGCCGTCACCGACCATCCCGACGACCTTGCCCTCCGCTTGGAGGCGCTTGACCTCGGCGGCCTTGTGTTCGGGCATGACCTCGGCGACGACCCGGGTGATGCCGACCTGCCGGGCGATGGCCGCCGCGGTGTCCCGGTTGTCCCCGGTCATCATGACGACCTCGATCCCGCGCTGTTGCAGGGCCGCGACCGCCGCCGCCGATCCTTCCTTGACGGTGTCGGCGACGCCGACCACGCCCGCGGCGCGGCCGCCGACCGCGACCAGCATCGGGGTCTTGCCGTCCCCGGCCAAGCGGCGCAGGTCCGCGGTCAGCGGGGCCGGGTCGATTCCCGCCGTTGACAGCAGGCGCGCGTTGCCGACGAGAACCTCCCGGCCGGCCACCAGGGCGCGCACCCCCTGCCCGGTGATGGAGTCGAAGGCCGTCGCCTCCGGGACGCTCAGCCCACGCTCCCGGGCCCCGGCCACGATCGCGGTGGCCAGTGGGTGCTCGGAGGATGCCTCGACGGCGGCGACCAGGGCCAGCAGTTCCTGGGGGGTGAACCCGTCGACCGGCAGGACGTCGGTCAGGGCCGGCGCGCCCTTCGTGATGGTCCCGGTCTTGTCCAGCACCACAATGTCCAGCTTGTGCGCGGTCTCCAAGGCCTCGGCCGAGCGGATGAGGATGCCGTTCGTGGCCCCCTTGCCCGTCGCGACCGTGATCGACATCGGGGTGGCCAGGCCCAGGGCGCACGGGCAGGCGATGATCAGCACCGACACCGCCGCGACCAGGGCGAAGATGAACGCCGGCGGGGGGCCCACCAACACCCAGGCGACGAAGGACCAGATGGCGATGGCGATCACCGCGGGCACGAAGTAGGACGAGACCTGGTCCACCAGGCGCTGGATCGGGGCCTTGGAGCCCTGCGCCTCGCGCACCAGTTTGATGATCTGGGCGAGCATCGTCTCCGCGCCCACCCTCGTGGCGGTGTACCGGAACGCCCCCGTCTGGTTGATCGTGGCACCGATGACCGTGTCCCCGGCGGTCTTGACCACCGG
Organism: Actinomycetales bacterium UBA1383; assembly: GCA_002305415.1. Classification (GTDB taxonomy): domain Bacteria; phylum Actinomycetota; class Actinomycetes; order Actinomycetales; family Actinomycetaceae; genus UBA1383. The sequence continues at coordinate 1,743 of DBQX01000049.1, forward strand.
GATCGGCTCGCCGGTGACCATGGACTCATCCACCGCCGAGGAACCCTCCACCACCTCACCGTCCACCGGGAGCTTCTCGCCCGGGCGGACCAGCACAGTGTCACCCACCACGACGGCCTCGACCGGGACCTCCAGCTCCACCCCGCCACGGATCACCCGCGCGGTGCGGGGCTGCAGCCCGATCAGGGCGCGGATCGCCTCCCCCGTCCCGGCCTTGGCCTTCGTCTCCAGCAACCGGCCCAGCAGGATCAATGTGATGATGACCCCGACCGCCTCGTAGTACACCTCGCGGACGTTCTCCGGCAGGACGCCCGGGACCAGGGTGACGACGAGGCTGTACCCGAAGGCCGCGATCGTGCCCAGCGTGATCAGGGAATTCATGTCGGCCGTGCGGTGGGACAGCGCCAACCAGCCGGTCCGGTGGATCGGCCACCCGGTGTAGAACATCACCGGTGCGATCACCGCCAGTTGGAACCACCGGTTCATCAGCAGCTCCGGAATCCACGTGGCACCAAAGACCTCCACGGCCATCACCGCGAAGACAACCGGGACACTGAGGATCGCCCCGATGGTGACCCGCCGCCCCAGGTCGGCTATCTCCGCGGCCCGCTCTGCCGCCTCGGCATCACCCGTGTCCAGACCGGGGGCAGTCGGGGGACGACCGCCCCCGCCCCCGGCATGATCGGCGGGCGGGGCGGCAGTGCCATCCCCCGCGGCGTCGCGCCCCGCGGCGGTCCCGACTGGCGCCCGGACTGCACCCACCGGTACACCCTCGCGCTCCAGCACCTGGACCCGACCCCGTAGCATGTTCATGCCACACGCGAACTCGAACTCGCCCGCCGCCTGTGGAGTGAACTCCACCGTGGTGGTCTCCCACGCCGCCAGATTCTGGTTGACCTTGAAGTCCGGCATCACGACCCGCGACGAGCAATCCCCGGCCTCCTGCCGGTCGAACATCATCCGCACCGGCACCCCGCGAGCAACCCGGACCACGTCCGGGCTGTACCCGCCCTGCACCTTGACCCGGACCACCTGCACCCCGTCACCCATCTCCGCCTCCCGGGCCTTCCTCGGAGCGAAGAAGAACCACCCCAGCAGAGCAGTCAGCACGACAGCGACCGCGACGACCATCACTTCTGACCCGACCATCACCAAACACCTCCGAAATCTCGCTCGTCCGCATCCCCCAGCGCCGCAACGGAACTGCCGGCGCCCTTCACGGTGCGCGACTGCTCCGGCAACTCAGCAACAACACAGACACCGCACACGCGGCGCCTGCCGGCCAACGTCCTCACGGGCATCGCGCCCTCCTCAGTCTCAAATGCGGTGGTACCCCCAGGGGGTATGAACTCAACGTAGTCCCGGTGTACTGAACAAGGGATAGCGGGACGATGAAGATCCGATGAAAAGGCGCTGACGTTCAGCCCCCCTTCCGCCGCGCCGCCGCAGCGCAACTGACGATCGCCCGGCCGGTTGAACTTCAGCGGAACTTGACCGTTCCATCGGTCATCCTTCGTCAACCCCCGAGAGACTGACATGGACGCCACGAATCCTCCCGACCAGCGAGAGGATGCGCCCGCCAGTGAACGGAGCAGACACGGTGCGACCGGTCCTCTTCTCGATCCTCGGGATCGACATCCAGAGCTACGGGCTCAGCAAGGCCCTCGCCGCCCTCGTCGCCGCGTGGCTGCTCGGCCGCGCCTTCGAACAGCTCGGACTGAAGAAGGACTCCGCCCACGCCTTGGTCCTGTGGGCCACGATCTGGGGGTTCGTCGGGGCAAAGATCTACTACCTGCTCGAACAGCTGCCCAACCTCACGGTGCACGACCTCGGGGGCATGGGGTTCACCTGGTACGGCGGACTCATCGGCGGGCTGACCGCGGCACTCATCGTGATCCGACGCCATCACCTCCCCGCGGCAACCGTCGCCGGCGCCGTGGCCGTTCCCCTCACCGTGGCCTACGGCATCGGACGCCTCGGCTGCCTGATCTCCGGTGACGGCACCTACGGCAGGCCGACCGACCTGCCCTGGGGCATGCGCTTTCCCTCAGGGGTCGTCGCCACGGACACCCCCGTTCACCCCACCCCCCTGTACGAGGCCATCGCTGCCGCAATCATCGCCGTCGCACTCTGGAAACTTGCCCACCGCCTACCACCCATCGCCGTCTTCGGGGCCTACCTCGTCCTCAGCGGTGCCTCCCGGTTCCTCGTCGAGTTCCTCCGCATCAACGATCCCGCCCTCCTCGGCCTCACCCAACCCCAACTCTGGGCGATCCTCAGCGTCCTCGCCGGGACGATCCTCACGCTCCTTCCGCGGCGGCCCAGGCAGAACGTCATCCCACCGGAACGACCCGCCCTACGGGCCGACACCATCCCCTTGACACTCCAGTGAACCTTCGACGCCGGACCTCGCGCGGTGGGCCACCGTGCTGATAGCACACAAACGGTTTCGGGGCTCTACGAGTCGGGCTCATCGGCCACAAGGCTGAAAACCCCCGGTTCACCCCATCGGGCACATGTGACGGGGATCCCAGCCCGACTTGCCATGATGCATCCCGGGGTTGTGCATCCCATCGAACCCCATGGTCGTGGCGCACGTAGCCACGTGCTGGCCAAAATCAGCCTCGGTGTTGGCTGCCTGCGCCGGCGCCGTAGCGAGCACCCCAACGCCGGCCAGAAAGACAACAACGGCAGCCCTCGAAAGCCTTCGCATAATTCCGTTTCCCTCCAAGTCGAGTGACAGCGGTGTAGCTGCCCCACCGCCATGCTCCAGTGGGGACACGGTTCCCAGCCACCGCTCAGCCCAAACCTTCATCGCTTCTTCAGCATTCTCCCGGGCGGCACCCTCGTCGACTCGAACTCTCCCGCAGCGCGCAGCACCACTCAAGGAAGCACCGATGACTGGCAGACCCCCCGCGGGCCGGCGCCCGGATCTTGAGCGGATCTTGAGCCTTGCCGCAGGGGACCTTGAGACGAGGTGCGCAGGATGGAGCTGTACGCAGGGAAGCACCACACGAGAGGAGTCCGACGATGATGGGATATGGATGGGGAATGGGCGTCGGCGGCTGGGTTGCGATGGCGGTCTTCTGGGTCGCCTTGATCACCCTGATCATCTGGTTGGTCACCCGAGCCTTCGCCGGCCGGGATGCCCGGAACGACGGTGGACCGCGCGGGTTGCCCCCCACAGAGTCGCCGGAGCAGGTCCTGGACCGCCGCTACGCGGCGGGCGAGCTGGACCTGGAGACGTACCAGCGGATGCGGGCGGTTCTCGCCTCCGGCCGGTCGAACGGGGTCGGGGGTCCGCGATGAGTCTCGCACGCAGGTCATGGTGGATCCCGGCTGTCGCACTCACGGCGATCCTCGGCTCCGGGGCGTGGATGCTGGCCGCCGGACAGGGCATCGCCGCGTTCGGTCCCGGGGCACAGGGATGGGGTTCGACCGATTGGGGTTCGTCGATGATGGGCGGCGGGTGGTCCGGGTTGGACAGTGACCGCGGCCCGGTCAGCGACCTGGCCGACGCCCGGTCCCGGGCACAGGAGTTCGCCCGCGACCTGGGCGACGGCTTGGGCGTCGGCGAGGTCATGCAGTTCGACAACCAGTACTACGCGGAGATCACCGCTCCCGACGGGGACCTGGCCACCGAGGTGCTCGTCGACCCGTTCTCGGGTGCCGTGGCCATCGAGTACGGCCCGGCCCGGATGTGGAACAACCGCTACGGGATGATGGGCGCCGCCAGCGGGATGATGGGCGCCGCTGGCGGATCGACGGAACGCATCGACGCCGCCGAGGCCCAGCGGATCGCCGACCGGTGGTTGGTCGATCGCCAATCGGGCCTGACGGCGGACACCGCCGAGGCCCTGCCCGGCTACTACACCCTGCACACTCTGCGCGACGGCGAGATCGATGGGATGCTGTCGGTGAACGCCGCCACCGGCGACGTCTGGTATCACAGCTGGCACGGTGAGTTCGTGGACATGTCAGAGGCCCCGTGAGCCAGGCGGCGCACGCCCGGGGCCAGATCCTGGTGGTGGAGGACGATCCCGCGATCGCCCACCTCCTGGACGCCTACCTGTCCAGTGAGGGGTTCGACGTCCGGGTGGTGGGCGACGGCGAGGCCGGCCTCGAGCAGGCCCACCGCGTCCACCCGGACGTCGTCATCCTGGATCTCATGCTCCCCGGCATCGATGGGATCGAGGTGTGCCGGCGGTTGCGGACGTTCTCCGACGCCTACGTGCTCATGCTGACGGCGCGGGGGGAGGAGGTCGACCGGGTGATCGGGTTGTCGGTCGGGGCGGATGACTATGTGGTCAAGCCCTTCTCCCCCCGCGAGCTCAGCGCACGCGTGCAGGCCATGCTGCGACGACCACGCCAGGACGGCGCCCCGTCCGACGGTCCACGGCGCTTCGGTGCACTGGTGATCGAGCCCGCGGCGCGCGAGGTGCGAGTGGACCAGGAACTGGTGAACCTGACGCGCACCGAGTTCGACATCCTGGACACGCTGTCGGCCCGGCCCGAGCGGGTGTTCGAACGCCGGCTCCTCCTCGAACAGGTGTGGGGCGGCGACTGGTTCGGCGACGACCACGTGATCGACGTGCACGTCGCCAATTGCGCCGCAAGCTCGGCGACGACCCGGCGGCCGCCCGCTACGTGCGCACGGTGCGTGGCGTCGGCTATCGGATGGGAGACGGCACATGAGCGCCTCCCGCGGCGGGTTCGCTGCCCGTCTGCTCCTGGCCCAGACGCTCGTGATCCTGATCGGCGCCGTCACCCTGCTGTTCGTCGCCCTCGGACTCGCCCCGGGACTGTTCCGCACGCACGTCGAGCGGGCCGTCGGGCCGATCACGCCCGAACTGGCCACCCACCTCGACATGGCCTTCGCCCGCGCGACCCTGATCTCGCTCGGGATCGCGACGGCCGCCGCGATGGTGGCCGCCCTCGCCGTCGCCAGCTTCATCACCCGGCGCGCGGTGCGGCCCATCGAGGAACTCGCGCGGGCCGCCGCCGCCGTGTCCCAGGGCGATTACAGCATGCGGGTCGAATCACGCGGGCTGGGCACCGAACTGACCACCCTGAACGACGCGTTCAACACGATGGCCCGCGAGATCGCCGCGACAGAACGGACCCGGGCCGAGATGCTGCGCGACCTCGCCCACGAGTTGCGCACCCCGTTGACCAGCGTGCGGGGCTACCACGAAGCCATCGCCGACGGAGTCCTCCCCGCCGACCGCGCGACGTTCGCGCGCGTCGAGGCAGAACTGTCGCGGATGGAACGGTTGGTCGACGACGTGGCCACGGTGTCCCGGGTGCAGGAGCGGCGCCTGGTCCTCGACCGGCGCACCGTCCAGGTCTCCGACCTCGTGTCCGGCGCCGCCGAGAACATCGCTGTCCCGGCGCACAACGCCGGCGTCACGGTGCAAGTCGATCACACCGCAGGAGACGCCGCCGTGTGGGTGGACCCCGACCGGATGCACGAGGTCTTGGGCAACCTGCTCACCAACGCGCTACGACACACCCCCACCGGAGGCACGATCACGATCGGGACCCGGATGAGTAGCGCCAAGGGCACCGAGGTCGAGATCTCGGTCGCCGACACCGGGACAGGGATCGCGCCCGAGCACCTGCCCCGCCTCTTCGAGCGCTTCTACCGCGCCGAACGGGGTCGCTCACGCAGCGACGGTGGCAGCGGCATCGGCCTGGCCATCGTTCGCGGCCTGGTCGAAGCGCACGGCGGCCGCGTGCGCGCCGAGAGCCCCGGACTGGGTCACGGCGCCACCTTCACCCTGACCATGCCCCGGTCGGCCCACCCCCGCCCGGCGAGGCCCGCGCCGACCACCACCACCCCGGCTCGAGCCGGGAACACAGCAAAGAGAATCCGAAACGAGCGAGCCTGACGACGAAAGGAACTTGACGATGAGTCAGCACGAGAAGAACGCACAGCACACGTCCACGACGGAGCGCTTGCAACGACCGCAGCGTCGGCGTCAGGATCCCCCGCAGATGGTTCCGGTGCCGTTGGACGAGCCGGACATGGTGGCGGTCGACACCACCTGGGGAGAACTGCAGCCCATGTCCCCCGCACCAGGTGTGGAGACCATCGGTGAACTCGAGCTGATGGACCTGGTCGCCGACGGCGCCCTGCTCGTCGACGGCCGGACCGAACAGTTCTACGCCGACTCGACCCTCCCGGGCGCGATCAACGTGCCGTTCAACCGCACCATCGAGCGCCGCGGCGATCTCGGGGACGACGCCCTGGTGATCCTGTTCTGCAACGGACCGCAATGCCCCCAGTCCCCCACCGCGATCCGCAACCTCGTGGACGACGGCTTCCCCGCCGACCGCATCCGCTACTACCGCGGCGGGATGCACGACTGGACCACGATGGCACTTCCCGTCGTCCCGGGACGCCCGACCTGAGCCTCAATCCGGCCGCATCAGGGACGCCGTGGGAGATCCCGGGCCGCCGCTCAAATGGTGCGGATCAGTCGCACTGGCGTTCCGCGGGCTCCTCGTACTCGGGCACCTGCCGCGATTCGGCCTCCTCGGGGGTCGTGGCGATGCCATTGGCAGCGATGTCCTCCATCAGCCAGTCCATTTCGTAGATCTCCCGCCGCTGGGCCTCACTGATCTCCACCGCCAGTTCACACACCCGGATGTCCTCGATCCCGGCGCGCTCGGACCGGGTGATCGCCATCGAGTGGTGGGGGATCATCGCACTCATGAAGTCCGTGTCATCCACGGTGGCCTGGCTCCGATCCAGGTAGGCACCACCGGCGAGCAGGAGCACACTCACCGCCACGACAACCGCGTTGGCCTTGGCGTTGCGGTACATGTTGAGCATCCACGCGAGCATGACCAACCCCATGGTCCCGCCCATGGTCAGCGCCATGAACGTACGGCTCCAGCTGAACCGCACATGGCTCAACTCGTAAGAGCTGATGAACATCACCCAGTACATGACGACCATCCCGGTGAGGATCATCGCCGCGTAACGCAGGTACATCCCCATTCCGCCCCCGGACTGGTCGTGTTCCGTGTGGCGACCGCTCGACTGTTCGTTCTTCATATCCGACACGGTTCAATCTCCCCTTCGTGCAGTAACTTGAAGATGCTTCTCAATTATCGACCCATCCGGCATATCTCGCCCGGGCTCACGCGGATGGTGGGAATTCCGGGTGGTGTTCAGATGTCGCTGAACGGGTGGCGGGCGGTCGACGAATGCCAGCACCTCGGCGGCACCGCGCTTCAGGTCAGTCGGGCGGCCTCCAGTAGGTCACCCGCGAGCCCCCCGGGCGCCCGCAGGGTGCCTGGCTGCGCCGCCAGGATCGTCGTGCCGGAGCGGCCCCCGGCTGATCGGGCTTACTCGCGGCGCGGACGGGTCTACCCTTGAAATGCCCCCGCACGGTATTCGAGGCCGGTGGCTCCCGCCGGCTGTGATCACGAGGAGCGTGAGGACCATGTGGAACGGGTACGGAATGGGTATGGGAATGGGCTGGGCCTGGGTGTTCGGGATCCTGCTCATGATCGGGATCGTGGTGCTGGTGGTGCTGGCGGTGCGGTACATCGGCCCCGGCGGCTCGGGCAGGCAGGACCAGGGCGGCAGCACTGGCCAGGACCATCCCCCACAGGGCACCCGCACGTACGGCACCGGGAATGAACGCGCCCGCCAGGTCCTGGCCGAGCGCTACGCTCGCGGTGAGATCGAGACCTCCGAGTACCAGGAGCGGCTGCGCGCCCTCCGGGAGGAGTGAGCGTGCGGGAGATGACCCGCCGGCAGGCCCTGATCCTGGGTGCCGTGGGCGCGGGCAGCCTCGTCACGGGCGCCGTGGGCCTGTCGCAGACGGGGCTGCCGTGGGACCAGCGCTCCGGTCCGATTCCCTCCGGGGGCGGCGCGGACCTCCTCCAGCCAAATGTCCTTTCCAGCAGCGACGGCCTGCTGGAGGTCGAGCTGGAGATGGGCCGGGCCGAGGTGACCCTCGGAGACCGCACCGCCCTAATGCTGACCTACAACGGCACGGTCCCCGGTCCCACGTTGCGGCTCCGGCCGGGTGACACGCTGCGCGTGCGCCTCCACAACGACATCGACGAGCCCACGAACCTGCACGTCCACGGCCTGCACGTCTCACCCGAGGGCAACGGGGACAACCCGTTCCTGAAGATCGAGCCGGGCGAGACCTTCGACTACGAGTTCACCCTCCCCTCCGACCATCCCACCGGGACCTTCTGGTACCACCCCCACCACCACGGGTACGTGGCGGACCAGATCTTCGCCGGACTGTACGGCGCGATCCTGGTGGAGGACGGCCCGCCCGCGGACGGCGAGCGCCTCCTCATCGTCTCCGACGTCTCCCTGACCAGCGACGGCAACGTCCGCGCCGCCTCCATCCGGGACCGGATGATGGGCCGCGAGGGTGAGATCGTGCTGGTCAACGGCCAGGTCCAGCCACGCATCGCCGCCACCGCCGGGCGGAGGGAGCGGTGGCGCGTGGTCAACACGTGCGTCTCGCGGCACCTGCGCCTCGACCTCGCGGGCATGGGGGCGCTGCTGCTGGGCGTGGACGTCGACCGCCACGAGCCCCGCGACCCCGGCGACCTCATCCTCGCCCCCGGCAACCGCGCCGAACTCCTCGTGACCGCCGACGCCGGAACCTCCGAGTTCCGCACCCTCGGCTACGACCGGGGCGGCATGGGGATGGGCATGATGGGCGGCGGCGGGCCCTTCGGGAACGACGGCCGCGCCGTCGTCCTCGCCACGGTGGAGGCGGACGGCAGCGGCCGGACCGGATTCGGCGACGCGGACGATGGCGGCCAGGCCGGCGCAGGGGACGAGGGGGGCGCGGCGACGTCGACCCTGCCGGAACAGACCCTGCTCCGGGACCTGCGCGACGCCGAGCCCGCCGCGCGCCGCACCATCTCCTTCACGATGGGCATGGGAATGGGGGCGGGCATGACCTTCGGCTTCAACGGGCAGGAGTTCGACGCCGACCGCACCGATCAGGACCCCGCCGCCGGGTCGGTGGAGGAGTGGACCATCCTCAACACCACCCCCATGGACCACCCGTTCCACCTGCACGTGTGGCCGATGCAGGTGGTGGGGGCCAATGGATCGGCGGTGTCGGAGCCGTACTGGCGGGACGTGGTCCAGGTCCCGGCGGGCGAGAGCCGGACAATGCGGATCGCATTCGACACCTTCACCGGCCGGACCGTCTACCACTGCCACATCCTCGACCACGAGGACGCCGGCATGATGGGAGTAGTGGAGGCGAGCGGCTGACCAACGATTGGCTCGGAGCCGGGCTTCGTCGGTCTGTTACAGCTCGTGCCCTGGGGCGATCATGTGACAGATCGCGTCCTCGGTGCACGCGGCCGGGTCAAGTTCCTCGCTGCGACTGATCAGGTTCTCCAGTTCTGCTTCGAGGGCGACGAGCTCACGTTGTCGCTTCTGCACCTCGAGCCGC
>DBQX01000004.1 GCA_002305415.1 Actinomycetales bacterium UBA1383
ATCACCACCCCCACCGGACACACCTACCACCGCGACACCCCACCCATCACGGGACCGCGGGTAGACCCACCGGGACCGGCCGACCGCAGACACCGTGCGCGCGCGTGCGCCCGGACATCTCCGGGATACTCATTCCAAAGAGGGAGTCCACATGACTGACATCCACGCCCCGCGCCTCACCAGTGTCGACCCGGGAACCTCCATCAGCGACTACCTGATCACGCACGGCACCGAGCGCCCGGACACCACGCTGTACCGGGAGAAAGTAGGCAACGCCTGGGTGGACTGGTCGGCGGCGAAGACCTTGAAGGTCGTGCGCGGGATCGCGCAGGGGCTGAGGGAAGCGGGGTACGGACCGGGCGACACCATCGCGATCATGTCCCGGACCCGGTTGGAGTGGACGCTCGCGGACCTCGCGATCTGGCACATCGGTGCCGTGCCCGTGCCCGTGTACGAGACGTCGTCACCGTCGCAGACGCAGTGGATCCTGTCGGATGCCGGCTGCGTGGCTGCGTTCGTCGAGGACGACGCGCTCGCTGACGTCGTCGCCGCGGCGGGCGCGGAGGGCAGTGGGCACGGAGTTCGCGACGTGTGGGTGTTCGAGAACGGCGCCCTCGGCCGACTCCGCGACCTTGGGAGCCACCGCCCCGCCGCGGAAGCGGACGACGGCGTCGCCGGCGTGGGGCTCGATGACGTCGCCACGATCATCTACACCTCCGGGACGACCGGCCAGCCCAAGGGTGTGGAGTTGACGCACGGCAACTTCGTCGAACTGGGCGAGGAGACCATCACCCTGATCCCGGACGCGGTGCGCGAGCCGGGTGCGTCGATGCTGCTGTTCCTGCCCCTGGCCCACATCTTCGCCAGGGTGATGGAAGTGATCATGCTGATCGCCCCCGTCCCTCTGGGGCACACGGGTACGAAGCAGGCCGTGGCGGACCTCGCCAGCTTCAAGCCGACCGCGATCGTCGGCGTGCCCCGCGTGTGGGAGAAGATCTACACCGGCGCGGAGATGAAGGCCGGAAAGGGCGCGAGGAAGGCCATCTTCCGGTGGGCCACCCGGGTGGCGATCGTCTACTCCCGCGCACTCGAGACGCCTGCAGGGCCCAGCCGTGCCCTGAAGCTGCAGCACCGCATCGCGGACACGCTGGTCTACTCGAAGCTGCGCGCCGTCCTCGGCGGGAACCTCCACTACATGTTCTCCGCCGGCGCCCCACTCGGTGAGCGGCTCGGCAACTTCTACAGGGGAGCCGGCCTCCACATGCAGGAGGGCTACGGACTCACGGAGACGACGGCGCAGGCGAGCCTCAACACGCTCGCTCACACCCGCATGGGGACGGTCGGGCGGTGCATGCCCGGCACCTCGTTCCGGATCGCGGCGGATGGCGAGATCCTTGTCAAGGGTGTCGGCGTGTTCCGCGGTTACCACAACAACCCGGCCGCCACCGCGGAGGCGATCCGGGACGGATGGTTCCACACCGGTGACCTCGGCTCCTTTGACGCCGACGGCTACCTCTCGATCACCGGCCGCAAGAAGGAGCTGATCGTCACCGCCACCGGCAAGAACGTGGCGCCCGCGCCGCTGGAGGACCCGCTACGCGGCCACCCGCTGATCTCACAGGCCGTCGCGGTGGGTGACAATCGCTCCTTCATCGCGGCGCTCATCACGTTGGACGCCGACGTCCTTCCGGTGTGGCTGGCCAACCACGACCAGCCTCTGCTCACCGTGGAGCAGGCCGCCACCGACCCGTTCGTGCGCGAGCACATCCAGGCCGCCGTGGACCGCGTGAACCAGCGCTTCTCGCGCGCGGAAGCCATCCGGGAGTTCCGCATCCTGACAGGCGACTTCACCCTCGAGAACGACATGCTCACCCCGACCTTCAAGGTGAAGCGTGACGCCGTCCTCGCCGCCTACGCGGATGTGATCGACGCTATCTACGCGTGATCCCTACAGACGGACGCGAGTGACCCGCACCTCGGCGATGGGTCGGCCGAGGAGTGCCCCCACCCTCTCCGCCTGCTCGTGCAGCGCCTCCGCCGGAGGGCCTGCGGGCCCGGACCAGGCGACCGCGAGCGTCTCGTCCGCGACCTTCCACGTCCCGGCGACCACCCCGCCCGAGATCACCACGTTCGCGCCCCGCGTCACGGCCGGGCGAAGCTCGGGCGGCACCACCTGAGGGTCCGCAGTCCCGGGGCCGAGTACCCACTGGTCGTGGCCTGCGAGGAAGCGCACGGCCTTGGTGGTGTCTGTCGCCGCGAGTTCGTTGGCGTGCTCGGTGAGGACGAGCGCGCCGGCGCCGTCGAGGTCGAGGGCGGTCACGTCGTCGCCGAGGTCGGTGAGCCAGCCCTCGATCCGCCTCTTCCCGGCTCCCAAACCCTCGCCCAGCCAGTACTGGAGGTGGGCCGAGGTGGCGGGGCCATACGCCGCGAGGTAGGCGCGGATGGCCCGCCGGCCGGCGTCGTCGAGGTCGGGCATGCCGGTCCACCGCGGGTTGTGGCCGAGGGCCTGGAGCGTGGGCTCGCCGTCGCGGCTCGGACCGAAGCAGAGGTCGCCCTGCCAGAAGAACGGCTTGAGGAAGGTGTCCACGCGGGAGAGGGCGGGGCCGAGGTGGCGGAACCCGGGATGCGCGGTCACGGCCTCGGCCAGCTCGGCGGGCGTCAGCGGGCCGGCCTCGACCGCCTCGCGAACGGCCTCGCGCAACGCGGGCCAGTCCGTCGGCGTGAGGTCGTAGTGCGTCTGCCAGCTGCGGCGCTCCCACATGCGGCTGGCTGCGCGGAGGGCGAGGTGGATGGCGGCGTTCTCGGGCGTCAGCACCTGGGTCGAGCCCCGGAACGCGAACACCTTCACGATCCGCCCGTCCGCCAGGGCGGCACCGACGTCGCCACGCACCGGCCGCTCCCGGCGCACCCCGACGGCGTACTGGGCGTCCCCCGACCACGCCGGGACCGCCACGAGGCGAGCGACGACGTCGTCCACCTCGCCCGCGCAGGCCGGCTCCAGGAACTGCCGCTCCATCCGCCAGGCGAGGGCACGGGCCGAGTCAATCCTCATCCGGCTGAGGGTAGTCGCCGGAGCGGCCGCGGGCGTACCGTCATGCGATGGAACATCTGACACTCATCAACACCGAGACCGACCGGTTCATCGCGGCGCTCCGGCAGGTGGATGCAGACGCACCCGTCCCCACGTGCCCGGAGTGGACCGCCGGCGACCTGCTGTGGCACCTGACCGAGGTGCACGCCTTCTGGGCCGAGATCCTCCGCAGCGGTGCCCGCACCGACGAGGAGTCCGAGGCGATCGAGGCCCGCAAACCCCAACGCCCCTCCGACCGCGAGGAGACGATCGCCCTCCTGATCGACGAGACGGCCGCCCTCGTGGCCGAACTGGCCGCGCGGGAGGATGCCGAGCCCGCGTGGTCGTGGTTCCCGTCCGACCAGACGGTCGGCTTCACCCGACGCATGCAGGTGCACGAGGCCACGATGCACCGGGTGGACGCCGAGCTCACCGCCGGGCTCGTCCCCACCCCGATCCCTCAC
>DBQX01000073.1 GCA_002305415.1 Actinomycetales bacterium UBA1383
CATCCCGGAGAACGACAGGTGGTGGGGGAAGGGCTTCACCGAGTGGACCAACGTGAGCGCCGCCCATCCGGTGTTCCAGGGCCACTACCAGCCCCGGCTCCCCACCGAACTCGGCTTCTACGACCTGAGGCTGGACGAGGTGCGCGCCACCCAGGCGGAGCTCGCCTCCGCGCATGGGATCGCCGGCTTCATGTACTACTACTACTGGTTCAGCGGGAGGCGGCTCCTGCAGCGGCCGATCGAGATGTTGCGCGCCTCCTCGATCGACTTCCCGTACTGCATCATGTGGGCCAACGAGAACTGGACGCGTCGCTGGGACGGCAGGTCCTCCGACATCCTGATCGGCCAGGACTACGACCTCGTCCCGGCGGAGTCGTTCATCGACGACGTCCTCGAGTTCCTCGCCGACCCCCGCTACCTGCGGGTGGGCGGGAAGCCCGTCCTCGCGGTGTACCGCCCCGCCCAGATGGCCGACTTCCCGAGCGTCCTCGCGCACTGGCGGGAGCGCGCACGGGCGGCGGGCGTCGGCGAGCTCCTCGTGTTGTCGGTGAACGTGGCAGAGGAGTTCGACGGACTGGGGGAGTCGTTCGAGCGGTTCGGCCTCGACGGTCGTCTCGGCTTTCCCCCGCACAACCTCCCCTGGAAGCCTGGTCCGTCGCACCGGCTCGGGCTCCATCCCGAGTTCCGCGGCAACGTCATGTCCTACCGGGAGCTGGTCGCGGACGCCTGCCTGAAGCTCGCCTCACTGGGCGCGCGCGACTACCCCGGCGTGATGGTGACCTTCGACAACACTGCCAGGCGGCAGTGGAAGCCTGACCTCTGGTGGGGATCCAATCCGTACACCTTCCGCCGGTGGCTCGCTGCCGCTGCGAACAGCGTGATGGACCGGGACCCCCACGAGCGCGTGGTCTTCATCAATGCCTGGAATGAGTGGGCCGAGGGAGCGGTGCTCGAGCCGAACGACCGGCACGGCCGCACGTTCCTCCAGGCGGTCCGGGACGTGGCGTACAGGTAGGGGCAGGAATGAGACAGTCGGCTGAGGTGCGCCGCGTTCACCGTGGGGATCCGGGCGCGCACCGTCCGGGGCGACTCGCCGTGTTTGGCATCTCGATCGTGTTCGCGGTACTCCTCCCCGGGCTTCTGGGTCCGGCCGGTGCGGTCCCGCCCAGGGAGGTCCTCGGCAGTGGGGATCCGTTCGGGAGTGTCGAGTCGATCTCGGTGTCGGGGGGTCGGGTGACGGCGTCGGGGTGGGCCGTGGATCCGGATACGGCGTCGTCGATCATCGTGCAGATGTATGTGGACGGGTCGGCGAACACGATGGCGTGGGCTGGTCTCGAGCGGCCGGATGTGGCGGCGGTGTATCCGTGGGCGGGTGCGGCGCACGGGTTCTCGTTGTCGCTGGACGTGGCCCCGGGCGCGCACCGGGTGTGTGTGTACGCCATCAACACCGGGCCGGGCGCGAGTGTGGCCCTGGACTGCCGCCTCGTCGCGGGACCGCCGTTCTTCGTGTACGGCTCACTGCGCAACGGCCAGAGCGGGTACTACCTGATCGCCGGGAAGACCACCAACGAGTTCACGACGCGCATGCCGCTCCTTGACCTCTATGTGCTGTCCGGGTCGTCCTACCCGTACGCCGTGCCGAACGATGGCAACCAGGTCGGGATCGTCGGGGAGGTCATGTCCATCCACCCCGTCCTCTACCAGGACGTCGTGAGTCTGCTGGACCGCTACGAGCGCTACGACCCGACGGCGCCGCCGGACAATCAGGTGTACGTGCGGGAGCTCCGGCCCACGCGGGAGGAGTTGCCCTCATGGGTGTACGTCGCGGGTCCGCGGCAGGCGAGCTACCTGCGCTCGTCCGGGATCCTCATCGCGAGCGGGGACTGGTTGAGATGGTGACGCAACGGCTGGGAAGACGGAACGGGCGCGTGACGCGCCTCGCGATCCTCGGCGCCGTCGCGGCCTTCGCGGGTGGAGCCGCGGCGGGCGCGGCGCCCTGGGAGCCGCCCGACGACGTCGCCACGCGTCCCCCGGTGGACGCCGGCACCACCTCCATCGACCTGCGACCCTCCGGCAACCTCCACAAGGAACTCGGCGAACCCGCGGGCCTGACCACTGCGACGGGCGAGGGGGTCTACTTCGAGATCACGGTGCGGGACATCGCGGTGAGGACGTCCTGCCCCGGCAGGGGAGTGCAGGCACCGCCGCGTCACGGGTACTTCGTCGTCGTCGATCTGCAGGCCAGCATGAGCGACAAGGTGGAGGAGGTTGTCGGTGGGGCTGACGTCTTCATGCCCCTGACGGCGGACGCCTTCGCGGTGGTCGCAGCCGATGGCACCCGAACCACCGCGACACTCACGGACGCGTCCTGGTCCTGTTTCGAGGACGACGCCCTCGCCGCACCCTTCGTGGGGCCGGGCGAGACCACGTCCGGGAGCGTGGTGCTTGACTCGCCCGTGGCGTCGGGGACCCTCGTCTACGCCCCGGGTGGCGTGGGGTGGGAGTGGGACTTCTGATGGCCCGGGTGGCCCGTCCGCGCCGCGCGCTCGGAGGGCTGGTGGCCGTGATCGCCCTCTCCGCCTGCTCGGTGCCGGCGCAGGAGCCCTCTACGACGACGATGACGGCGACGGCGACGGGCGGGATGACCTCCGCGCCCGTGGACACACCCACCGCTGTCCCGCTCGGGCAGCCCGTCGAGGTCGCGATGGACGGGGCGGTCCTGCGTCTCACGCTCGAGTCAGTCGCCGTCGTCACCGAGTGCCCGGGACGGGCCGCGCCTGTGCAGCAACCGGTCTTCGGTCACTTCGTGGTACTCCACATCGCCGCCAGCGTCACGGAGTCGTACGCGCCCGTGGGGGCCGAACTGTTCCGCATCACCGCGCCCGACGGCAGGACCCAGTCTGTGAGCAGCACCGACGCCTCGTGGGCGTGCTTTGAGCCCGCCGAGCTGCTACCGGCGTTCGTCGATGCGGGGGAACCGGTGTCCGGCGTGGTCGTGCTGGACTCGGCCACCGAGCACGGGACGGTGTCCTACAACTCGCCCGGGGGGGCAAACGGCTGGTTCTGGTCGTTCTGACCGGTGGTGCCGGCGGTCGGCGCGTGACGGGCCCGCCTGAGGGCGGGAAGGGCGGGTACCGTGGGCGCATCGTCGACCCAGGGGCGCGAGTCGATGACGAGGAACAGTGCCAGGGCGGCGAGCGCGAAGCTCACGGACCCGATGAGCCACAGCCACAGCGGTTTCGGCCCGAAGTCCCACCACCACTCAGCCTGGCGACCCAGGAAGAACGACCACACGTCCTGACCGGTGACGTAGCGACGGATGTTCGCGTGGAGACCCGCGGAGTTCGCCGCCACGAGCATGAAGTAGACAAGGCCGGTCTGGCTCGCCGAGAGCCCCACTGACCGGTCCGGGGCAGCGCCCACCAGCGCGATCCCGACCACTGCCGGGAGCAGCGGCAGGAGGTAGCGCGGCTGGATCCCCTCACCGATCACGATCAGTTGCGACTGGTGCACGAACAGCGGCAGGGCGAGCAGGGTTCCGAACACGAGTAGGAGACCGAGGAGCTTCCCGAGCCTCACGACCCGCAGTCCCGTGATGACGAGTGCGCCCGCGACGATGGTGGCCGAGACGTACGTCAGGGCGTGCGAGCGGGTGTCCAGCCACCCGAGCCCCCAGTTGACACCGAACACGCCTGCCACGAAGCCCGGGAATCCCATCAGGTTGTAGAACAGCACGTCCAGGGGCGAGCGGCCGCCGGGTTCGGTGGTGACGCCGAGGACACCGCTCTGGCCGGAGAAGAGGAACGACCAGAGTCCGATGGCCGCGATGATCACCAGCGGCGGGAGGACGTAGCGCGCGTACCGCAGCAGTGCCCGCCAGTGGACGAGTGCGATGGCGGCGGTCACGACCACGATGTACGCCCCGGCATCGGCGCGTGCGACCGCGGCGATCGTGGCCGACAGGACCGCCAGCAGAGAGGCGACGATGACTCGCCAGCGGCTGTCACGCGAACTGAGGGCGGCGTGAACCGCCAGCCATGTACCGGTGACGCCGGTGAACGCCCAGGAACTCGGGTTCACCGACGCGATGATGAACATGCCGAGGGGTACGACCGTGGCGAGGGTGGCCAGGATGAGGATCCGCTGTCCGGGCGACCGCATGACGAGCGCGATCGCCGCGAGCAGTGCGGTCGCGAGGACGACGTTGAACCCCCGCATCACGAGGATGGACCAGGTCGGATCGGTGCCGACGAACACGTTCATGAAGCGGTAGTAGGGGCCGGGGTAATCACCCTGGTCGAACCGCGTCGAGAGGACCTGCAGGTCCGGGTCGAGGTCGCGGGTGCAGGCGGCCGACTCGTGGGTGAGGAACGCGTAGCACGTGGGAGCCTGCACGATCTGGGGGACGAACACGCCCACGGGGGAGCCCTCGTCGTCATACTCGACCGTGCACCCCGACTCGGAGACGGGGGGCGGACACCAGATGCTCGTCTGGTGGTAGTGGTCGTCAGGCGAGGACGTCAGGGGCGACGAGAACGCCCAGGACCAGCCCGCGAGGATCGCCCCCACGATGGCGAGGACCCCGACGATGTGATACCACTTCACAAAGCATTTCCTTTCTTGCCGTGCCCGAGTATACGGCCAGGGTTCCACGCCCCCGGGTCGACGCGCGTCGCTGTGTGCTCCCCGGGACCAGACGTGGCAGCCTGTAGAGTTCGGCAAGGGAGGAGAGCCGTGGATCCCGCTGAGCGCACGCTGATCATCATGCCCGCCTGGAACGAGGCGGATGTCATCGCCGCCACCGTCTCGGAACTCAGGAGTGTCCGGCCGGACCTCGAGATCCTCGTGGTGGACGACGGTTCCACCGACGAGACGGCGTCCATCGCGGCCCGCGCGGGTGCGCGGGTCCTGCGTCTGCCCTACAACCTGGGAGTCGGCGGTGCCATGCGGGCCGGGTACAAGTACGCCCTCCGCGAGGGGTTCACGAGGGCGATCCAGGTGGACGCCGATGGGCAGCACGACCCCCGCGAGATCGAGGAGGTCCTCGCGGGCCTTGAGCACGCTGACATCTCGATCGGCGCGCGGTTCGCCGAGAAGGGTGACTACCAGGCCAGGGGTCCACGGCGGTGGGCGATGTCCGCGCTTGCCCGCAGCATGTCGCGGATCGCCCGGACTCGGCTCACCGATGTCACGTCCGGTTTCCGTGCCGCGAACAGCCGGGCCATCGAGCAGTACGCGCACTACTACCCGGCCGAGTACCTCGGGGACACGGTGGACTCGCTGATGATGGCCGTCCGTTCCGGCCTCCACGTGGTGCAGGTGCCGGTGGAGATGCGTCCCCGGCAGGGAGGCACACCGAGCAACAACCCGGTCAAGTCCGCGATGTACCTGGTGAGGTCCATGTTCGCCCTGCTCATCGCACTGACCAGGAAACGCACCGCGAGAGAGGGCCCCCTCCAATGACAACGGCAGAGCTGTTCTTCGTTCTCGTTTCGGCTGGGGTCGTGCTCCTGCTGTTCCGGTTGCTGAGAGCCGGGAAACTGCGTGAGAAGTACGCGGCTCTCTGGGCCCTCATCGGGACCGCCATCGTCGTCCTGAGCGTCGCGCCCGGACTGCTGGAGTCGGTGTCACGCGTCCTCGGCGTCCAGATTCCCTCCAACCTTCTGTTCTTCCTCGCGATCCTCCTCCTGCTGGCTGTGTGCCTGCACCTCTCGCTTGAGATCTCGAAGCTCGAGGACGAGACGCGGATCCTCGCGGAGGAGGTGGCGATCCTGCGACTGCAGCAGGAGTCGTTCGCGCGTCGAGAGGATGCGACCGACGGCTGACCGGCTCAGAGGTCGCCCACGAGGTGTGAGGCGATGATGCGGGACGGTTCGTAGCGGTCGAGGGTCGACGGGCGGCGGTACGCCTCAGTGTCGCCGAGGAACGAACTGAGGACTGCCGTGTCCATCCGGGTGAGCAGCACGTTCTCCCCGATTCCCTGATACCGCTCCGTCCGCTCGCGGTGCACGGCGCACGGGATACCGAGGACGGCACACTCCTCCTGGAGCCCACCCGAGTCCGTCACCACGAAGTGCGCGCGCACGAGGATCGGGAGGAAGGCGGCGTAGGGCCTCTTGTCGATCAGCCTGAAGTCGGCGTCGAAGAGCGGGTCCAGACCCAGTTCGGTGATGCGGTCCCGCTCCGACTTCCCCGCCACCATCACGAGTGGGACGGCGTGGCGGTGCTCCGCGAGAGTCCGCAGGATGGCCTCGAACTGGCCCGCCTGCCGGAGCAGCTCGAAGCGGTGGAGCGTGACGAGCCCGAACACCGGGGGCAGTTCGACATCGACATCCTCGTGCTCCGCGAGCCGGAGTGCGTCGACGACGGTGTTCGCTCCCGTCTCGATGATCTCGCCGCGGACCCTCTCCGCCTTCAGGTTGCGCACCTCGCGCTCGGTCGGCGCGAAGTGGATCGTCGCGAGTTTCGCGACGATCCGCCGGTTCGCCTCCTCCGGGAAGGGGTTGCGGAGGCTCCCGGTCCGCAGGCCGGCCTCGACATGGGCCACGCGTGCCCCGAGGAAGCGACCCAGCAGGGCACCCAGCACGGTCGAGAAGGTGTCACCGTGGACCACGACCACGCCACGGGACCCCCCTGATCGCAGCCGTCGCCGCAGCTCCCGGCGATTGCGGACCGCGTAGGCCGCGATTCGCAGCATCCACGGCGGGACCTGGAGGGACTTCGTGATGTGGCTGGTCGCGCCGCTCCGGACCAACTCGAGGTCAGCGGCCGGAATCGCCAGGTCCGCGAGCGTCTCGGCCACGCCGGTGACGTGCTGGGCCGTACTCCAGAGTTCGAACGGCTCATGGAGCTGCTGCAGCTCCCGCATCACAGGGGCGAGCTTGATGAGTTCGGCGGTGGTCCCGGCCACGAAAACGATTGACAATTCGAACCTCACTGCTGCCGGGCGGAAATTGCTGCCTCGATATGATACCCAAGGCGGGTGCCGTGAGAGGTGGGTGGTCGTGTGGCCCTCGGTGTTCTGGGTGTCGTCATCCCGGTGTACAACGAGGGCGACTGGATCCGGCGGTCCCTTGCGGCGCTGCGGGTTGCGGCAACCAGGGCTTCCTGGCCGCTCGAGATCGTCGTCGTCGATGACGGCAGCACCGACGAGACGGTGGCGATCCTCGACGGGCTCGCGGAGGGGATCCACCTTGTCCGGCAGGAGAACCAGGGCCGGTTCGCCGCGCGGCTTGCCGGGCTCCGGGCCCTGCGGGCCCGGTACGTACTCCTCCTCGACTCGCGGGTGCTGCTCGATCCCGACGCCCTTGTCACGCTGAAGGCGCGCGTTACGGAGGACGAGTCCTCCGCGTGGAACGCGCACGTGAACGTCGCGACAGCGGGGAACCCGTGGGCGGCGTTCTGGTCGGGGCTCACGAAGGTCGGGTGGCGCAGGTACTTCGCGAATCCGCGGCGCGTCAGCTTCGGTCCCACGGACTTCAACGCGTACCCGAAGGGCACCGGCGCGTTCGCGGCGCCCACCCAGGTCATCCTGGCCGCCGCGGCGGGATTCTCCTCGCTCTTCGCCGACCAGCGTCTCGCCTCCGACGACACGAAGCTGCTGCGCAACGTCGCCGCGGCGACCCCGATCAACATCGACCCCGGCTTCTCATGCCTCTACTTCGGCCGTGACTCGTTCCAGCGCTGGGCGCGGCAGTCGTACTTCCGGGGGACCACGTTCGTCGACGGGTACGTGGGAACGAGGCGGAACGCGGCGCTGGTGCTGGCCGGTGTCGCTGCACTTGGGGTCACCGGCGGGTGGCTGGCCATCCGACGCCCCGCCGTCGTGGGGGGTCTCGCCGCGGCGGGTGTCGCTGGCGCTGCGGCCGCCACCCGGCTCTCCGGAGGGGATGGGCGCGAGACGACGGCGGTCGCGGGTCTGCTCGTCCCGTTCGCCGCGGTCTTCGGAGCGGGCTTCGTCCGGGGACTCGTCCTCGCGCTGCGATCATGACGGCGGCGGGGGCCGCGAAGTCCGTCGGGACCATCGGCGCCGCCCTCGTCACCAGCAGCCTGCTGGGGTTCGGGCTGCTGGCGATCGTCGCGCGGTGGCTGCCACCGGACGACAACGCGACCTTCCTGACGGTGTGGGGGCTCGTCTTCGGGCTCGGCAGCGTGATCTCGGCCATCGAGCAGGAGATAGCCCGGCAGGCCACGCGGGCGATGCTGCGGGGGGAGCGCGTACCCGGGAGTGCCGTACAGTTGACGGCTGTCGCGCTCGGCGCCGCGGGGCTCGCCGTCGTCGTCGTGGCCCTGCTGCCGCTGCGCGAGAGCCTGTTCGCCGGCTCACTGTGGGTCGCGGCGCTCACGTTCCTGGCGGTCGGGGGGTTCGCCGTCCAGTTCATGAGCAGGGGCGTGTTCCTCGGGACTGATCGCATCCGTCGGTATGCGGCCGTGATCGTGCTCGAGGCATTCCTCCGGATCCTGCTGGCTGGTGGGCTTCTCCTCGCACGCGCCGAGCCCTCCATCGTGTGGGCGGTCGGCGCCATCGTCATCGGCTGCTTCGGCTGGTTGCCGGTGGTGGGGCCGCTGCGAACCCAGGTGGAGTGGCGTGGCGGTCACGAACCGTGGAGACGCGTCTCGAACCGTGTCGGCGCCCTGGGGCTGGCCAACGGACTGTCCTCCCTGGTCCTCACGGCCTTCCCGACTCTTGTCACCGCACTCCTCGGGACCGCTCAGGGCTTGGCGACGCTGTTCGGCGCCGTGACGCTCTCCCGGGTGCCGCTCGTGTTGATGTCACCGGTCCAGGCGATGGTCGTCCCACTGGCAACCCGGCTGGTGGCAACCGGACGCGTCCGCGATCTCCGCGCCCTCCAGACCCGCCTCGTCTCCGCCGCGCTCGCTGTCGCCGTCGTGGCCGGAGCCCTTGGGTACCTCCTCGGACCGTGGGTGATGACGGTGTTCATGGGTGAGCGCTATGACGCCTCTCCAGCGATGATGGCCGTCCTGGTCGGGTCGACGGTGGTCATGGCCGCAGCCCTCATCCAGGCCGCAGTGTTCATCGCACTTGAGCGGTACTGGCTGGTGGTGGCCACGTGGGCGACGTCGGTGGCGGCGACCACCGTGACCCTCCTCGTTTCGGGCGGCTCCGGCGAGACCCGTGGAACGGCGGGCTTCACCGTCGCGGCTCTCGTGGCGTTCGTGATGGCCACGCTGCTGTTGCGAGGTGCGACCGCCCGGCACGAGAGCGTGTCGGCGACGTAGGACCGGTCAGCGGCCCATCGACGCGATGAACGCCTGCTGCTCCTCCCAGGTGGGCAGCAGCCCGAGCGCCGCGGCCTCGAGGAGCCCGGGCGCGGCCGCGTCCTTCTCCGAGAGGAGGAGTTCGAGCGGTGACCCGTCGCGTGCCCGGGCAGGGAACTCGATGCCCACCGTCTCGCACCGGGGATTGACTCCGAACTCCCGGCCGGGCGCGTACGGCGCCGAGCAGAGGTAGACCACCGTGGAGTTGTCCTCGAGGGACACGAACATGTGCCCGAGGCCCTCCGAGACGTACACCGCCCGGCGATCCACGTCGTCCAGCAGGACGGAATCCCACCGGCCGAACGTCGGGGAGCCGACCCGGATGTCGATGACGTAGTCCATGACCGCGCCGCGCGGGCAGGTGACGTATTTGGCCTGGCTGGGCGGGATCTGCGCGAAGTGGATGCCGCGCACCACGCCGGCGGAGGAGACCGAGCAGTTGGCCTGCTTCAGGTCCAGGGGGTGCCCGACCGCGTCGACGAAGGCAGTCTCCTTGAACAGCTCGAGGAACACGCCCCGGGGATCGGCGAACAGTCGCGGGGTGATCTCCCACGACCCCGGGACTGCCAGCTCGCGGAACTCCACGACGTCCTCCTGCCTGCCGCTGCCGGGTTGGTCTCAGACAAACATAGCCGGGTCAGTAGGCTGGGCCTGTCACGATCGGGAATCGGAGGAGCAACATGCGGTGGATGGTCACCGGGGCACAGGGGATGCTGGGCAAGGACCTGGTGCCACGTCTCGAGGCCGAGGGCCACGACGTCGTCGCGGTCGACGTGGACGAGCTCGACATCACCCGGCCCGACGCCGTCGCCGGCGTGACGGACGTGGACGTGCTGGTCAACTGTGCGGCCTACACCGCCGTCGACGCCGCGGAGGAGAACGAGGGGCGGGCCTTCGCGATCAACGCCGTCGGACCCCAGCTGTTGGCGCGTGCGGCACGGGCGTGCGGTGCCCGGCTCGTGCAGATCTCCACGGACTACGTGTTCGCCGGGAACGGCACCAGTCCGTACGCCGCGGACGAGGTCATCGCGCCGCTGTCCGCCTACGGACGGACGAAGGCCGCGGGGGAGTGGGCCGTCCGTGCGGAGACCGACGACCACCTGATCATCCGGACGGCGTGGCTGTACGGGGCGCAGGGCGCCTGCTTCCCGAAGACGATGGCCCGGCTCGCGGCCGAGAAGCCCCGGTTGCAGGTCGTCGCCGACCAGGTGGGCCAGCCGACGTGGACGGTCGACCTCGCCGACCTCATCGTGCGTCTGGTGGCCGCGAACGCCCCGTCCGGGACGTACCACGGCACGGCGTCCGGTGAGGTCTCGTGGCACGGGTTCACGCAGGAGATCGTGAGGACCCTGGGGAAGGACCCCGCGATGGTCGAGCCGACCACGTCGGAGGCGTTCGTGAGGCCCGCCCCGCGTCCGGCCTACTCTGTCCTCTCGCACGACTCACTCCGCAGAGTCGGCGTGACGCCGATCGGTGAGTGGCGGGAGCGCTGGCAGGTGGCCGCGCCACACGTCCTGTCGTCGTAGCGGCGTGGGCAGCCCTGCCCCGTCCTACCGTTCGAGCACGCGCAGCAGGTACTCGCCGTAGCCGGACTTGCGCAGGGGCTCGGCACGCTCCCGGAGTTCGTCGTCCGTGAGGAAGCCCCGCCGCCAGGCGACTTCTTCCGGGCAGCCGATCTTCATGCCCTGACGTGCCTCGATGGTCCGCACGAACGCGGTGGCGTCGAAGAGGGAGTCGAAGGTGCCGGTGTCGAGCCATGCGGTGCCACGGGGGAAGACCTCGACGTGCAGCAGGCCCGCCTCGAGGTACACACGGTTGACGTCGGTGATCTCGTACTCGCCCCGCGCCGAGGGCTTGAGGTCGCGGGCGATCGCGACGACGTCGTTGTCATAGAAGTAGAGGCCGGGAACGGCGTAGTCGGACTTGGGTTCGGCAGGCTTCTCCTCGAGCGATATGGCACGGAAGTTCTCGTCGAACTCGACGACGCCGTACGCCGTGGGATCTGAGACCTGGTAGGCGAAGACCGCCCCTCCGATGATGTCGTTGAACCTGGTCAGGGTGTGGCCCATGCCGGGTCCGTAGAAGATGTTGTCGCCGAGGACGAGGGCGGCGCACTCCGAACCGATGAAATCGGCCCCGATGACGAAGGCCTGCGCGAGGCCGTTGGGGACCTCCTGCACTGCGTAGGAGATGCTGATTCCGAACTGCGAGCCATCACCCAGCAGCCGCTCGAACGATGCCGCGTCGTGGGGGGTGGTGATCACGAGGATGTCGCGGATGCCCGCCAGCATCAGGGTGGAGAGCGGGTAGTAGACCATCGGCTTGTCGTACACCGGCACCAACTGCTTCGAGACGCCCAGCGTGATGGGGTGCAAACGGGTGCCGGAGCCGCCGGCCAGGATGATTCCGCGCATCCCCATAGTCTGCCGGAACTGCGGGTACTGTGGGTCCAAACCCACCTCGAGGAGCGCACGTGTACCGGATCCACGGGATAGCGCGCCACTACGACTGGGGTTCACCGGACGCGATCCCGCGTCTTCTCGGCGAGGAGCCAACTGGCACGCCCGTGGCTGAACTCTGGTTCGGCGCGCACCCGTCCGCGCCCGCGCGCGTCCAGGGAGCGGGTGTCGCCCTCGACCTCCGTGCACTCCTGGCGGAGGACCCGGACGGGTGCCTCGGCGAGGGGGTGGTGCGCCGCTTCGGGCGCGAGCTCCCGTACCTGCTGAAGGTGATCGCACCCGCGCGTCCCCTCTCCCTCCAGGTCCATCCGGACCTCCAGCGTGCCCGCGCGCGCTTCGCGGCCGAGAACGACGCGGGGATACCGCTCGACTCGCCGCGCCGGAACTACCGGGATGCGAACCACAAGCCTGAGCTGGTGTACGCGCTCACGCGCTTCGAGGCGCTGTGCGGATTCCGTGCTCCCCGCCGGGCGGCGGAACTCCTGCAGGGACTCGGAACCACGCTGACCGACACCCTCCACCGGCAGCTGCTGGCGGAGCCGGACGCCGGGGGCGTGCGACGGGCGTTCACGTCGTTGCTGAACCTCGTCTCCCGTCCGTCGCCCGAGGTGGTGGCTGAGGTGGTGGCGGCATGCGCCGCGCGCCTCGAGTCAGGGACGCCGTCGGTCCGCGCGGACAACACCGTCGTCCTGCTGCACCGCGAGCACCCCGGCGATCCCGGTGTTGTCGCGTCGCTGCTGCTCAACCCGGTCACGCTGAATCCGGGGGAGGCGCTGTTCGTCCCCGCCGGCGGTGTGCACGCCTATCTCTCGGGAATGGCGGTCGAGGTGATGGCCTCCTCGGACAACGTGCTGCGAGCGGGCCTGACCAGCAAGCACATCGACGTCCCCGAGATGCTGGCGTGCGTGGACTATGTCGCGGCCCCTCCCATCAGGCTTGCCCCCGAGCACCTCGGGGGGCCCGAGAACGTGTTCTACGCCCCAGTCGACGACTTCGAGCTCTGGGTGGCCGATGTTGGGCCCTCAGTGGGCCCACTCCCGCTCCGCGGACGCGGCCCGCGCATCATCCTCTGCGTTCGTGGTGCGGTCACAGTCGCGCTGAAAGACGCCACCGCACAGCTCACGCCCGGTGGGGCCCTGTTCCTGCGGGCGGACGAGGGCCGCCCCACCATCTCCGGGGAGGGAACAGTGGTACAGGCCGACGTCCCGTGAACGGACCGAGCGGGATCTAGGCGGCCAGGTGGACCGAGAACCGACGGTCGTCGGACATCGGTTCCCCCTCAGCGGCGGACGGATCCTCCGACACCTCCACGACGTACCGGCCGGGTGGGAGCGGGACGACGAAGGCGAATACGCCCAGGCCGGAGTCGACGTCCTCGACCATGGCTGTCCCCGACGCCACCTCGGCACCGGCGGCGGTTCGGACGACCCAGAGCACGGTGCTGCCGGCCGCTTCTCCGGACACGGTCACCTCGAGACTGGTCACCTGCTCGGCTTCCAGGGGGCTCAAGATCTGGACGAGCGCCCGCACCTCCCGGGGATCGGCGCGCGTCACCGCCGAGTCCCACTCGACGGCGCCCCACAGCGTTCCCGGAGGTCCGCCGTCGTTCCCGGAGGTCCGCCGTCGATCAGGAGCCGCACCGCCGCCTCCGGATCGTTCGCCGCACCCGTGACCGTGTACACGAGTTGCTGGACCATCAAGGCGGCCTCGTCCGGGCTGACGCTCGCGGCCCGGGCCTCGTCGGAGAGGTCCACGACGATCTCGTCGCCCTCCCGGGACACGCCGAGGACCCGGGTCGCGGGATTCCACTCCGACCGGGTGTCGTCATCGCCCGGGCCTGCGAGCATCGCGGCCACCGCCGCTTCCAGTGGGTCGCCCTCAGCCACCAGCACCTCGCTCACCAGGCGTGGCCCGAGGGGCGTCTCGGCCAGGAAGTACGCGGTCACCTCGATGGGTTCGGAGGTGGGTCCCGCGGTGGCGGACGGGGTGTCCGTCATCGGTGACGATGACGGCGTCGCGCTTGGCGCGCTCGTCGCGCTGGGCTCGGGGCCCCCACCGCCGGAGCAGGCGGTGACCAGGGCGAGCGTCGCCAGGACGGCGACCCGGCTGGCGCGCACGCGCCACGCTCGCGTCGACGACGCCGGGACTCTGCTGCGCGACATTCGATCCTGCCCGGGTATCTCAGTTCGGACTGAGGAGGTTACCCCTCACGTGGTCGAGTGTCCACGAGTCATCGTCACCCGGCACGTTCTGACGGCAGTAGAAGCTGTGGAGCTCGTTGCCCCAGACGTGCTGGAACACGCACGCCGCTCCCGAAGGGTAGACCGGGTTTCCGGGTATCTCGTAGAACGGACCAGTGGGGCTGGTGGACGTGAGGACGCGAGTCCTCCACACCGCGCTCTCATACGTCTCAACCGCGAGATAGTAGAGGCCCGACACGTACATCACCGACGGCGCAGCCACGACTTCGTCGGAGTAGGCCACGAGCGCCCCGATGTCGGCCGGACCGCTCTCGACCAGCCCGTCAATCGTCGTTCCCGACTTGGCGCGAATCTCGTACCGGTCACCGGCATTCCGGAACCAGTAGAGGAAGTACCGGCCCGTCTCAGGGTTCTGGAACAGCATGGGGTTACCGTTCGACGCGTGGCTCTCGAACACGAGCGTGGTCGGTGCGCCGAACTTCGTCCCGTTGAGGCCATCAGTCGAGTACTGGAGGGTGATCGTCTCGTCCCACACCTCGTTGACCACCAGCGCGATCCGGTTCCCCTCGACGATTGCCGCGGCAGCCCAGCGGCAGGGCGTGTCCTCCGGGAAGCGTGGCGCAACCGGATCCTCGACCCACGAGGTGGCGTTCAGGTCGTTGGAACGCGCGATGTAGATCCCCCCGCACAGGTTGTGCCCGAAGTAGCCGAGATAGCGATAGCCGTTGTTGATCGCCGGGTTCCGTGCCGGGTTGACATCCAGAACGCTCATGGTGTGGGGGTACGCGTCCTCCGCATACGAGGTGCGGACAACAGAGGACTGCGGTGTGCCGAGGGTGAAGTAACCGGTGTTGCTCCCGCGCGACTGGATGGCGTACGCGACCAGGGTCTTGCCCGTGTACCCCCAGGCGGTGAGGGTCGAATCGGCGATCTCGCCGGAGCGGAGGGTGATCCAGTCACGGTCGCTCGCGCTCCACCACCGGTAGACCGCCACCCGGCCCGTGGCGGCGCTTCGCCAGGCGAAATACTGGAAGGTCTTGTCGGTGTAGCCGTAGGAGAGGAGCCGGGAGTCGGGGATGGAACCGTCGGCCACGTCGATCCAGTCCCCGTCACCGGGGTGCCACCAGCGGTACACGGCCACCTGGTCGCTGTCCCCGGTCCCGATCAGGGACACGTAGTACTGCGTCGTGGTGGTGCGGGCGTAGCTGCTCAACTCCGAGGAGATCGGGAGGGAGCCGTGCTGGGGCACCGTGACCCAGTCGCGTGCCGTCGAACTCCACCACCGTTGCACGGGCGACGGCGCCGAGCTGCCCGGGCTCACGAGGGAACCGACCGCGGTGTTGGTGATGGTGCAGGTGACGTCCTGCCCGGTGGTCAGGGTGAGGGTGTTGTCGGTGACGGTGACCGGGGTGCCGGTGGCGGTGGCGCAGGTGAACGTGGTGCCGTTGGTGTACCCGGTGACCGTGCCCGTCTCGGACAGGGTGTAGGTCCCGGCGGTGACCGCGGTCCGGGGAACCCCACCCGCCCCGGACAGCGGGGTCGGGCCGGCCGCGGACAGCGTCCACGAGGTCGCCGGGGCCGGGGTGCCGTAGTCGTTGACCACCTGCTTCACCAGGGTCAGGTAGGTGGGGTCGGTCTGGGGCATCGTGGTCAGGGCATACCCGAGGAGGGTCTTGCCCGTGTACCCCCATCCGGTCATGGTCGAGTCTGCGATCTCACCCTGCCGGAGCGTGATCCAGTCGCGGTCGGCAGCGCCCCACCATCGGTAGACGGCAACACGGCCAGTCGCCGAGGCGGAATACGCATAGTAGGACAGCGTCTTGCTCGTGTAGCCGTAGGAGGTCATCCGGGAGTCGGGGATTGACCCGTCAACGACGTCGATCCAGTCCCGGTCACCGCTGTGCCACCAGCGGTACACCGCCACGAGCCCGGAGCCGCCCACCATCGAGGCGTAGAACTGGGTGGTCGGGTTCTTCGTGTAGCCCTGGGAGGCGAGCTGCGACGCCGAAGGCTGCGAGACGTGGTCCGCGACACTCAGCCAGTCCCTCGCGGTGGCGCTCCACCAGCGGTACACGGGTGCCCAGGTGGGGGTGGGAACGGTGGGGTCACGGACCTCGCTCCCGGTGATGACCTGTCGCTGCAGCCACTCGTCGATCGCGTCGGGCGGGCAATTCTCGCTGTCTATCTCGGAATCGCTCTCCGCGTACGTGCAGAAGGCGCTGCGCTTCGCCTCGAGGTCGGTGCCTGTGACGTTCGCGGGGAGGGAGGCGACGTCGTAGTCGTCGTAGCCGTAGATGGTGTGGCCGCCCTCGTAGCCCGCGGTGGAGTCGTGAACGAGCTGCGCCACCGCCGGGTGGTCGTCGGTCCCTCCACTGGTCGTGAAGTCGTGGGTGCGGATCGCGACCGCACCTGATTGCCGGACCAGGTCCACGATCGTCGCGGAGAGCTGGTCGAGGGTGTAGGTCGCCGAACCGTCGACGGTGGTGATGGATGAGATCTCTCCGACGAGGAGCCGGTGGAGGCTCTGATACCCGGTGGCGGCTGATCCGCCGCCGTCCAGGCCGTCGGGCAGCCGGAGGTAGGCGAGGGAGACGTTGGGGTGTCCAGTGAGCGTCTGCAGCGTCACCGGCGTGCCGGCGAATCAGACCGTTGAGGCCGTCCAGCTGTTGGCCACGCCTGCCATCTCGGCATACGCAGCCCGGGTGCCGACCTCGCGGTTCCTCCAGTACGTCTCGCCGAGTCCCGCGTCGCCCGCCGTCACGTAGACGGTCCGGACGCATGCGTTCTCCTGGACGTCGTGCAGCAGGTCGGGACTCATGAAGATGAGGTCGTCGTCCGGATGGGCCGAGAAGTAGATCGATCCGCCCTGGCAGCCAACCGCCGCCCGTGCGGGCGGGCTCATCAGTACGTGGAGGAGCGGCCCGACCATCGCCAGGACGAGGACGAACGCAAGAAACGTGCGTCGTCGTGCACGAGGAACCCGACTCGTGTGCCCACTTGTGGTCATGCCCATACTCTGTCCGCTGGGGAGTCGCAGGCAAAAGCCTGTCCAATTCTAACGCGAACGCCGCCGACCGTGAATGATCCTCAGGGCAGCTCGCGCGCACCCTCCTGGCGACACGCGAGTGCGCGCGCCGCCGCGTTGACCTCGGGGGCGAGGATCACCACCGACCCGCCCCCGCGCCAGGCGGACAGCGCCGTCCGCGCGAACTTCCACACGGAGCGCGGCACGAACGCGATGCGCGCGCCGTCGCCCCGCCCGATCGCGGCGTCGAGGTCGTCGAACGTGAGGCCGAACGTCTCCACGGCACGATCGCCCGGCGCGATCGTCGCCGGAGCGAGCAGGACGTCCGGCTGGCCCATGACGGCCGGGCCGCCGTCGACGACGCCGTCGGGGAGTTCGCCCTCCCACCGGAGGGCGAGGGGGGCGAGGGGCACGGCGATGACGAGTGGGCCGTCGGTCCGGCCGGCGTGGCGGGCCGGCCGGTCGGTGACGACGACGTCGGCGCCCGGCTCGTCCGGGACGAACGACACGCGGGCACCCCGCACCCACGTCGCCCACACCCACACGACGGCACGCCAGTGCACCGGCAGGTCGACGACGACCAGCCCGCCGGGTCCGACGCCCTCCTCGTCGAGCAGGTTCGCGCACTTTGCCACCCATTGCGCCAGCACATGTCCGGAGAGTTCCACCCGGGCGCCCGCGTCGGGACCGCTGTAGGCGGTGAGGTAGGGTTGCCGGGATTCAGCGACCGCTGCGAGCAGCTCGGTGGGGGAGAACGGCGTCATACCGCGACTCTACGGCCCGCGGACAGCCCGGGCGATCTACCTCATGGCCTCCGCAACACGCCCACGCGACACGCCGATGTTGCCGATTTGTGGCGAATCTGGCTTGACGGGGGCTTCTTACACCGATGTAATTTAGGTCAAGTTCATGGTCGCGCTGCCGGATTGGAGAAGCTCAATGTGGAACATTCTCGGTGACGGCCCGATCGCTTCGAGCGGACCTACCACCCCCGTCCCGGGGAGCGCGCACCTGCGCCTCGTGGACGTCTTCGATGACGGTGCGCTGTCCTGGCAGGAGCGCGCCCTGTGCGCCCAGACGGACCCGGAGGCGTTCTTCCCCGAGAAGGGGGGCTCCACCCGGGAGGCGAAGCGCGTCTGCGCCTCCTGCGAGGTCCGGGGCGAGTGCCTCGACTATGCCCTCGCCCACGACGAGCGCTTCGGGATCTGGGGCGGCCTGTCGGAGCGCGAGCGCCGGAAGCTGAAGCGCCGCGCCGTCTGAGGGGCGCGCGCCTTCCTCCATGAGCCTGCCCCGCAGCCTCCCCGAGACCACGGCTGTCCTCGTCACCTGC
The DNA here is from genome assembly GCA_002305415.1 of Actinomycetales bacterium UBA1383. GTDB lineage: Bacteria > Actinomycetota > Actinomycetes > Actinomycetales > Actinomycetaceae > UBA1383. Next base: position 18,295 of record DBQX01000073.1, read on the forward strand.
GGTACGACCCGCTACCTGCGCCGCACCCTCGAGGGCATCCGCTCCCAGACCCACCTCCCGACGCGCGTGGTGGTCGTGGACATCTGGAGCAGCGGGCGGGACCTCGGCACCGGGCAGTCGATCCAGGCGATCGTCACCGAGCTCGGCCTCGACGACGTCGCGACCGTCCGGGTCGTCCGGGCCCCGGAGGCGCGTACGTTCGGGGAGGCGGTGCGCCGCGGGCTCGAGCTCAACGCCGAGGCACAGCAGCGCGCCGACAAGCTCCACGAGACGCGGACGGGGGAGATCCCGATCATCCGCACGGACACCTCGCCCGGCTGGCTGTGGCTGCTGCACGACGACTCCGCCCCGGATGCCGCCGCCCTGGAGCTCCTGCTGCGGACCGGCGAGTCCGGGCCGTCGATCGCGGTGGCCGGCGCCAAGCAGCGCGACTGGGCGGAACCCGACCGCCTCCTCGAGGTGGGCATCAACTCGACGGCCAGCGCGCGGCGCTTCAACCCGATCGACGAGGACGAGATCGACCAGGGCCAGTACGACGACGTCGAGGACGTGCTCGCCGTCGGGCTCGCCGGGGCGCTCGTGCGCCGGGACGCGTGGAACCGCCTGGGCGGCACGGACCCGGCGCTCGGCCCGTTCGGCGACGGCCTCGAGTTCTGCCGGCGGGCCCGGCGCGCCGGCTTCCGGGTCGTGGTGGTGCCGCAGGCGGTGGTGTACCACGCGCGCGCCTCCTACCTGGGGCTCCGGGCGTACGGGCACGCCCGGCAGCCGGCTCTCGCCCCCGACCCGGCGCGCTCCTTCGGGGCACGGCGCCGCGCCCAGCTCTACAACTGGGTCATCGCCACCCCGGCCCTTAGCCTTCCCCTGCTCCTGGCCTGGCTCCTCCTCCTCACGCCGGCCCGCGCGGTCATCCGCTTCGCGCAGAAGGACATGGTCCGCGCGCGGGCCGAGCTGAGCGCTGGCGCGGCGGTCCTCTCGCGCCCGGACCTGTGGCTCGCCGCCCGCCGGCGGCTGCGCTCGACGTCCGTGGTGCCGGCCCGGGCCCTGGAGCCACTCGAGACCGACGCCCGCGAGATCCGCCGCAAGAAGCGCGAGCAGGCCCGCGCCCGCGCCGCGGCCCGCACCCTCCGCGTCGCGCCGAGTGAACTCGAGCTGGCCGAACGGGCCGCGCTCGCCCGACGCCGGCGCACCGTGGCCGCACTTCTCGCCATCGGGGCACTCGGAGTGGTGGCGGGCGGCCTCGCCCCGCTGCTGGGACGCGGCGTCCTGACCGGCGGCGCGCTCCTCCCCGGCGCGATCCGGGTGGGGGAGCTGGCGGAACTCGCCCTCGCCTGGTGGGTCCCCGTCGGCGACGGCGTCCCCGGCCCCCCGGACCCGGTCCTGCTGGTCGCCCTCGTGCCCCTCGCCCTCGGCGTCAGCCTCTCGGCGGTCACCACCGCACTCGTGTTCCTCGCCGTGCCGGCCGCCGCGCTCACCGCGTGGCTCGCCGCCGGTGCCGTGACCCGTTCGGTCGCCCTGCGCGCCTGGGCCGCCGCGATGTGGGCGTTCACGCCGGTGGCCCTGTACGCCACCGGGCAGGGCCGCATCGGCGGGCTGGTCGCGCACGCCGGCCTCCCCCTCGTCGCGCTCCTCACGGCGCACGCGCTCGGCGTCGCCCGGCGCGACCAGATCGTCTCGGGGATGGCGGGCGCGCGGCGGGTCATCGACCCGACAGCCCTCCCGCGGCCACGGCCCGAGGTGGTGGCGACCCACGCGCCCGAGGTGACGGCCACCGGCCTGGAGGCGCCGCCCCGGCTCACCGCTCCCTCGCTCGGCGCGGCGGCGGCCGCCGCGCTCGTCCTGGCCGTCGTCGTCGCCGCCGCACCGGTCCTGCTGCCAGCTGCCCTCCTCGTCCTCGTCGTGCTGGCCGTGGTGTCCCGCCATCGCCGCGCACTCTGGTTCATCCCCCTCCCGGCGCTCGTCCTGCTCGGTCCCTGGCTCACGGGCGTGGTGTCCGAACGGCTCTGGCACGCCCTGGCCGCCAGCCCCGGGGTGCCGCTCGCCTTCACGCCCGCGGCCCCGTGGCAGGTCCTCCTCGGCGTCCCCGCCGCCGTCGACGTCTCCGCCGTGCCTCCGTGGCTGCCGGTCCTCGCCCTCGCGCCGACGGCCGTCCTGCTGGCACTCGCCGTCCTCGCGCTCGCGCGGGGCACCGGCCGCGCCCGCGCCGTGCGTGCCGCCTGGGCACTCGCGCTGCTCGGGCTCGCCACGGCACTCGGGGCCACGCGGATCGCCGTGGCAGTCGACTCCGGCGGGCAGGTCGTGCACGGCTGGCCCGGCCCCGGCGTCTCGCTCCTCGTGCTCGGGCTGCTGGGGGCGGCGCTCGGCGGGGCCGACGGGATGCGTGACCTGCTCTCGCGGCGCTCCTTCGGAGTCCGCCACCTGGCGGTCGGCACCCTCGCCATCCTGGCCGGGCTGGGCGCCGTCGTCGCGGCGGGGACGTGGGTGGCCGGCCTCCGCCTCGTGCCCGACCTCCAGGTGCTCTCCCCGGCGCCCCGGACCCCGGTGCCCGCGCTGTCCGAGCAGGTCGCGAACGGCGCGGACCGGGGACGGACCCTGGCGATCTCTCCCCGCGCGGACGGCGTGACCGCGCGGCTGTGGCGGTCCGCCGGGCCGCAGCTGCAGCACACCTCGACGCTCGCGGGTGCCCGGCGGATCTCCGATCCCCTCGCCGGGACGGTCGCGCCGTCCGCCGACGCCGCGGACGCGGCGCTCGCCGACGCCGTCGCCGCCATCGCCGCCGGTGCGGCGACCGACGCGGCCGAGGGGTTGGCCGCCCACGCGGTGGCGGTCGTGCTGGTCCCCCCGGGTGGGGAGCAGCCCGACCCCGCGCGGGACGCCCTCATCGCGGTCCTCGACGCGACCCCAGGCCTCGCCCGCGTGGCCGAGACGGAGGCCGGCGTGGCGTGGCGGGTGGTCGCCGACTCAGCCGCCCGGCTGCGACTCGAGGACCCCGCGGGTGTCACCTCCCTGCCCGCGTCCCGGATCCCGGCCACCGGAGAGCTGCCGGCCGGACCCGCGGGACGCGTCCTCCTGCTCGCCGAGCGCGCCGACCCGGCGTGGCGCGCCACCCTCGACGGCGTGCCCCTCGCCGCGGTCGGGCGGGACTGGCGGCAGGCCTTCGCGGTCCCCGCCGCCGCGGCAGGGCGTTACGTCGTCGAGTACGCGCCCCCCCTGCGGGGCCCGTGGCAGCTCGCACAGGTGGTCGTCGGCGCGGCGGTGGTGCTGCTCGCCCTGCCGATCCGCCGTCGCCGGGAAGGGGAGTGATGGGCCGGTTGTCCACCGTGCTGCGCGCCAGCAGCGCCGTCGTCCTGCTCGCGGGTGCTGCCGGGGCCGCGCTCGCGGCGACGGCGTACCCACCGCCCGGCCCCGCCGATCCCGTCGACCTCGTGCGCCAGATACAGGTACCCGCCACGGCCCTCCACCTCGCCTGCCCGTCCGAGCCCGCCCTCCCGGAGACGGGCGTCGTCCAGGACCAGGACTTCCAGCGCGAACAGGCGGACGCGGTCGCGCGGCTCGCCGTGGCCTCCTTCCCGCGTGAGGGCACCGCCGGCAGCGGGGTGCTCCGGCTGGACGCCACGGAGGTCCCGCTGGCCGGTGACGGCGCCCTCGTCGCCGCGCTGGACCGGTTCCCGGGCGCCTCGTGGGCACGCGTCGAGCCGGTGGGTGCGCGTGCCGCGCTCGCAGCGGGCGCCATCTGGTGGCGTGCGGACGCCGGTGACCTGCGCGCCCTCGTGGTGGCGCCCTGCGCGCCGCCCGCGTCCGAGACGTGGCTGGTAGGCGGCGCGACTGACGTCGGCAGCAGCGCCCGCCTCGAGCTCGTCAACCCCGGTCCGACCACCGCCACGGTGACGGTGCAGGCGTGGGGCCCGACCGGTGCGGTGGACCTCCCGCTCCTCACCGCGGTCCCGGTCGCCGCGGGAACCAGCCAGACCGTCCTCCTCGAGGCGAACGCCGCGGGGATCGAGCGGATGGCGCTGCGCGTCGTGGCGCGGGGCGGCCAGGTGGGCGCGGCGGTGCTCGACAGCGCGCTCGACGGGCTCACCCCCCGGGGGGTCGACGTCGTCACTCCCACGCTCGCGCCGGCCACCGAGCTGCTGCTGCCCGGCGTGTCCCTCGCGGAGGCCTCCGAGCCGGGCGCCGACTTCGTCCGGATCCTCAACCCGGGCGAGGCCGCCGCCACGGTCAGCGTCGACCTGCTCACCGCCGACGGCGCCGTCGCCCTCGCCGGGGCCGAGGCGGTCACCGTGGACGCCCAGGCGGTCTTCGACATCTCCCTGGCCGGCCTGCCCGCCGGCGACCACGCCGTCAGAGTGCGCTCGGACCTCCCGGTCGCCGCGGCCGCCCAGGTCGGCCGGGCCGCGGACGGCGCGCTCGAACGCGCGTGGGCGGTCGCCACGCCGGCCCTGCGCGCCGGCGCACTCCTCATCCCCGGTGGGGCCACCGGCCGGCTCGTCCTCGCCAACGACGGCGCTGCCGACGCCGTCGTCCGCCTCACCGGCTGGGAGGAGGACGGCGCGCCCGGCGCCACGCGGGACGTGACGGTCCCGGCGGGCGCCACCGCCGCCGTCGAGACCGGCACCGTGGTGCTCGACGCCAGCGAGCCGGTGCACGCGGCGGTGGTCCTCGAGGCCGAGGCGCCGGACGGCACGCTCGTGGGCGTGCTCCCCGCCTCCCCGGACGCGGACGTGCGCCAGACGGTGGGCGTGCTGCTCACGCAGTGACGGGTCAGTCGTCCTCGGGATAGTCCGGGTCCACCTCGTCGGGCCGCAGTCCCAGCATCTGGGCGGCCTGTTCCGCCAGCACCATCCGCACGAGTTCCGCGAGGTCGGCGGCGTCCTGCGCGCGGGTGAGGAGGGGGCGGCGGTACACGACGATGCGGGCTGCCACACCGCTCGCCCGGTCGGCGGGGAAGTAGCGGCCCACCGCGATGGCGTGGCCCTCCCAGGCGCTCGGCTCGCTCGGCGGGATCTCCTCGACCGCGAACTCCACGGACCGCAGCCGGGGGTTGATCCGCACGAGGTGGGCGGCCGACTCGGCCACCAGCCGGTCGAACCGTTCGCGGCGGGTCCGCCACGCCGGCAGGTTCGGCGCGATGACAGGACCTCGCAGGCCCCGCCCGTGCCGGTCGCGGCGGCGGGCCCCCCAGCGGGGCGGGATGTCGGGCAGGGTCATGCCCCGAGTGTAGGCCGGGCGCCGTGGGAGGCCGGTGATAGCGTGGCCCCGTGAAGGTCCGTCGCCAGTGCTCGCGCTCCGCGTGCGTGAATCCGGCCGTCGCCACGCTGACGTACGACTACTCCGACTCCACCGCCGTCCTCGGTCCGCTGTCCACCACCGCCGAGCCACACGCCTACGACCTGTGCGAACGGCACGCGCTGACCCTGACCGTGCCACGCGGCTGGCAGGTGGTCCGGCTCACCACGCAGTTCGAGCCCGCGCCGCCCTCCCCGGACGACCTCTCGGCGCTCGCCGACGCCGTCCGCGAGGCCGCGCACCGCCGTCCGACCGTCCGGCCCGCGGAACGCCAGGTCGCCGCGCCGCTCACCGTGGATCTGCCGCCCCCGGCGCCTGCGCGTCCCATCTTCGAGATCGTCCACGGCGGGAGGGACACCGATGACTGAGAACCTCGGCTGGGTGCGGGAGATCCTGCGGTGCCCGGTCACGGGGGCGCCGCTCGTCGACGGTGTCGGCCCCGATGGCACGCCGGAACTGGTCTCCACCGATCCCCACAACCGGCTCGCCTACCCCGTTCGCGGCGGCATCCCGATCCTCCTCGCGTCCGAGGCGCGCCCCGTCGAGAGGTAGGCCTGCGTGAGGGCGGCGAGTTCCGCCTCCTCCGCGGCGCGCTGGCGCAGCGCGACCAGGTACTCCCGGTCCCGGCGCGTCGCCAGCACCGCCGCCAGGAACCGCTCCGGGTGCGTCCCCGGGGGTGGGGGCGGCGAGACGTAGCGCTCCACCTCCGCCGCCAGCGAGAGCCCGAGACGTTGCCGTGCCTGGGGCGTGAGCGTGGCGGTGCGGGCCAGGTACTTGCGGGCGTGGAGCGAGACGCGGTCCGGGAGGGCTGCCATGTCCGCCGTCGCGGCCCACGCGGCCAGCTCGGGTGGCACCAGCAGGGGCAGGTCGACCTCCTCCACGCCCCGTACCCGCGCCACGTACGTGCCGGCGAGCATGTCACCCAGCCGTTTCGAGCGCCGGCCCAGCATCGACACGGTGAAGGCCAGCAGCCCCGCGGTCAGGAACAGCTCGACCATGGCGGTCGACCAGCGCGTGAGGGCGTGGCGGAAGCGGATGGGGCCGCCGTCGTCCCGGACCACGCGGGTGCCGAGGACGATCTTCCCGAGCGACCGTCCCCGCGTCACCGTCTCGACCGTGGTGGGCACCCCGACCGCCAGCAGGGCGATGCCGACCACCACGAGCGTGTTCGCCTGCGCCGAGTTCAGCCGGCCGAGCTGCGGGGACAGGGCGAGAAGCAGGAGGAGGAGGGCGACGGCGTAGAACCCGACGTCGATGAGGGTGGCCAGGGCACGCGTCATCACGCTGGCGGGGCGGGACTCCAGCGAGACGGCCTCCCCCGTGATGATGGTGTCCAGGTCCTCGGGTGCCACCCGTGGAGCGTAACCGATCCGCCGCTCACGGCGCCGGGTGTGGCAGGGTGGGAGGGTGGACACGGACGCCTACGTGGCGATGCACGACGACGAGTGGCGGCGCCTCGAGTCGCTGGCGCGCCGGCGCACCCTGAGCGGGGCGGAGGCGGACGAGTTCACCATGCTGTACCAGGCGACCGCCGGCCACCTCTCGGTCATCCGGACCCAGGCCCCCGATCCCGCGCTCGTCTCGCGGCTCTCGATGGTCCTCGCGGAGTCACGCTCCCGGCTCGCCGGCGCCCGGGAGGTCAGCCTGCGGGACGTCGGCGAGTTCTTCATCCGGACGCTCCCGGCCGCGTTCCACCGGGTGCGCTGGTGGACGGTGGGGGTGGGCATCGGGTTCCTCACCGTTGCCCTGCTCGCCGGCTGGTGGTTCGTGACCTCGCCCGCGGTCCAGGCGTCGGTGGGCACGCCCGAGCAGTTGCGTGAGTACGCTGAGCAGGCGTTCGAGGCCTACTACACGAACAGCCCCGCCCCCGACTTCGCCGCGCAGGTGTGGACGAACAACGCCTGGATCGCCTTCCAGTGCGTGGGCGGCGGGATCACCGGGGTCTTCCCGCTGTGGGTGCTGTGGTCGAACGCCGTCGCGGTCGGCCAGGCGGGCGGCATCATGGCCGTCCACGGCGACCTCTCCGTCTTCTTCGGGCTGATCCTCCCCCACGGGCTGATGGAGCTGACCGCCATCTTCGTCGCCGGCGGTGCCGGCCTGAAGCTGTTCTGGGCGTGGGTGTCGCCCGGACGGCGGACCCGGGCGCGGGCGGTCCGGGAGGAGGGCCTCCGGCTCGTGGTCGTGGCGATCGGGCTGGTCTTCGTGCTGGGGGTCAGCGGCGTCGTCGAGGCGTTCGTGACGCCGTCCCCGCTCCCGTCGGGGATCCGGATCGGGATCGGGGCGGCGGTCCTCGCGGCGTTCTGGGTCTACGTCCTGGTGCTGGGGGGCCGCGCCGCCGCGGCCGGGGAGGGAGACCTCGACGAGGACCGCGCGGGCTACCAGGTCGCCCAGGCGGGCTGACTCACAGCCGGCCGGCGCGCTTCAGGCGCAGGTACTCGTCGGCGAGGGCGGCCGGCAGGGCGTCGCTCGAGGCGTCCACGAGGTCCACTCCGCGGTGCCGCAGCCGGATCGCCGCGACGTCCCGTTCGAGCGCGGCCCGCTCGGCCGCCGCGGCGGCGTACACCGAGTCACTGTCACCGCGGCCCGACTGCAGCTCCGCCACGAGCGGATCGACGGCGGAGGCGAGGACGACGGCGTGGTCCGCGGCGAGTGCCCGGGCGACCGGCAGCAGTCCGTTGCCCAGGCTCGACGGGTCCAGGGCGGTGAGCAGGACGACGAGCGCGCGCTGGGACAGCGTCTCCCGGACGACGGCGGCCACCCGGGTCCAGCTCGTCTCGGCCAGCTCGGGCTCCAGGTCCGCCAGCGCCAGGGCGAGGACGTTCATCAGCCGGGGCCCGCTCACCCCGGCGACCCGGGCCCGGACCGTGGTGTCCACCGCGACGACGTCCACCCGGTCGCCCGCGTGCGAGGCGAGGGCCGCGAGCAGCAGCGTGGCCTCGATCTGGGCGTCGAGGCGTGTCCCCTCGCCACAGCGGACCGCGGCGAGCCGTCCGGTGTCCAGCACGATCAGGACCCGGCGGTCGCGTTCGGGCCGCCAGGTCCGCACGACCACGTCGCCGGCCCGCGCGCTCGCCCGCCAGTCGATGGCGCGGACGTCGTCGCCGATCACGTACTCCCGCAGGGAGTCGAACTCCGTGCCCTGGCCCCGGACCATGACGGCGGTGCGGCCGTCCAGCTGGCGCAGCCGTTCGAGCCGCGAGGGCAGGTGACGCCGTGAGCGGAACGGGGGCAGCACGAGCAGGTCCCCGGGCACGTCGTGCGACGCCTGCCGTCCGGCCAGCCGCAGCGGACCGAGGCTGCGGAGGGTGACGCGGTGGGCGGCGCGCCGTCCGCGCCGCGTGGGACGCAGCGCGGTCCGGACGCGGCGCCGTTCCCTTGGGGGGACGACGAGGGGGTGCCGGTTGTCCACCGCCCCGGCCGAGGGCACCCACGCGTCCCGCACGGACCCGCGCAGCGGGCGCGGACCGGGGTTCGCGATCGTCAGCACCGACGTCGCGGGCTCGCCGAGCCTCACCGACGCCGTCACCTCCCGGCGCACGTCCATGCGCCGGGGGCTGGGAGCGAGGACGACGTCGACGCCGCAGGCGAGGGCCACCAGCGCCAGCCAGGCGACCGCCACCCACACCTCGGGCACGAGGATGACCGCGACGGCACCGAGTGCCGTCACGCCGACCGCCCGTGAGGTGAGGACCATCAGCGGGGGACGGGAACGGAGCCGAGCACGGTGCCGATGATGGACTCGGAGGTGACGCCCTCGAGTTCGGCCTCCGGCCGGAGCTGCAGCCGGTGGCGCAGCGCGGGGACGGCGAGGGCCTTGACGTCGTCCGGGGTCACGAACGGCCTCCCGGAGAGCCACGCCCACGCACGGGCGGCCGCCAGCAGCGCCGTCGCACCGCGGGGGGAGACGCCCAGGGACACCGAGGGGGAGGTGCGGGTCATGCGCACCACGTCGACGATGTAGCCCAGCACCTCCGGGGCCACCTCGACGGCGCGGACCTCGGCGCGGGCGGCGGCCAGGTCGGCCACCCCGGCGACGGGACGCAGGCCCGCACCGGCCAGGTCGCGCGGGTTGAAGGAACCCGCATGACGGTGCAGCACCTCGACCTCCTCGTGCCGCTGGGGGAGGGGCAGGACGAGCTTCAGCAGGAACCGGTCGAGCTGGGCCTCGGGCAGGGGGTAGGTGCCCTCGTACTCGACGGGGTTCTGGGTGGCGATCACCATGAACGGCTCGGGGAGCGGGCGCGTGACGGCATCCGCCGAGACCTGCCGTTCCTCCATCGCCTCGAGCAGCGAGGCCTGCGTCTTCGGGGGCGTGCGATTGATCTCGTCCGCGAGGAGCAGGTTCGTGAACACCGGGCCGGGGCGGAAGGAGAACTCGGCGGTCCGGGCGTCGTACACGAGCGACCCGGTGACATCCCCGGGCATGAGGTCGGGCGTGAACTGGATGCGCGTCATCCGCAGGTCGAGGGAGGCGGCGAGCGCGCGGACCAGCAGGGTCTTCGCCACGCCGGGCACGCCCTCGACGAGCACGTGGCCCTGGCACAGCAGCGCGATCACGAGGCCGGTGACGGCGGCATCCTGCCCGACGACCGCCTTCGCGATCTCGGACCTGACCTGCACGAGCCGGTCGCGTGCGTCGGAGGGCTGGGGGGTGGTCACGGTCGGGCCTCGCTTTCCAGGAGGGTGAGGGCGGTGGCGAGCTCCACCAGGGCGGCCTCCGACGCCGGGGGCTCGCCGGCGAGGAGGTGCTCGATCGTGCGGGGGTCCCGCCTGGTCGCGGCGCTGACAGCGGCCACGAGCGTCGCCATGTCGGCCGTCCTGCCGAGACCGAGGCGGGAGGCGAGCCGGCGGGCGGTCCCGGCGCGCAGTGCGGCGGCCGCGTGCCCCACCGCGCGAGACCGCCGGTACAGGCGCGCCCGTCCGTGGACCGTCTCGCCCGGCCGTACGACCACGGGCAGCGGCTCGAGGACCACCGGACCCATGTGGCGTCCCCGCACGGCCAGGGCGAGGACGACCCCGGCGCCGATGATCGCCAGGGCGGGCACCACCGGTGGGACGGGCGAAGGGGCGGCGTCACCGCGCGCGAGGCCGGCTTCCGTGGGGAGGAACCAGACGAGGCGCGGGTGGTGGCCGAGTGCGCGGAGGGTGAGGGCCGCGTTGCCCTCCTCGGCGAGCAGCCGGTTCGTCATCAGCCCGGGCTCGGCGAGGTATCGCCAGGTCCGGCCGTCCTCACTCCACACCGCGAAGGCGCCGGTGCCCGGCGCGGTCGGGAAGCAGACCTCGACGCCGTCGCGGGCCGCCGCCACCGACCCCACGGAGGACGAGACGGTTCCGGCCGCGACGGCGTCGGGATCGGAGCAGGCGGCCGCGACCGGCGTCGCGGTCCCCGCGGTCGCCGCGGTGACCGCCTCGGTGAGGGGGGCGAGCCGCGCGTAGGGGTTGCCGGCGATCACGATGTCGCCCCGGACTGTCGCGAGCTCGCGGAGGTGGTCCTCGGTGAGGAGCCGGAGGTCCGCGACCAGGAGCGTGGCGTCCGGCGTCGTGGCCGCGACGGCGTCCGGCACCGAGGAGACGAGGATGACCTCGACCCCACGCTGCTCGAGGATCCGGGTGAGGGCCATCGTGCCGCCCGGGTCGGGGTTCGACGGGTGCAGCGGGATGCTGGTGGTGCCGTCACGCTGGTTGACCACGCCGACGACTCCCAGCGCGACGACCAGGAGGGCCACCCACCACCACCGGCGGGCGAGTCGGCGGGCGCGTTCGCGGGGAGGCGCGGCAGGGGGCAGGACGTCGGACTCCGGCAGCAGGATCACGTGGCCACCTCGGCCGGCTGGGCCCGCGCGACCGCGTCATCGAGGGCGCGCATCCGCGCGTGGTCAGCCTCGGTGGCCGCGACGTGACCGTACCGGACGGCGTCGAAGGTGCGGCTCGCGTGGGTGAAGTCGTCCGAGTGGGCCGGGAAGGCGCGGGCCGCGGCCTGGGCGGCCTCGGAGGCCGTCAGCCCGGGCCGGTCCTCCAGGAGGACCCGCTCGTCGAGCGCGCGGATGATCGCGCGGTAGCGGTCGAGGGTCGCCGCGGCCCAGTCGCGTCGTCGGGCAGCCTCGTCGGCGTCCGCGCGGAGACGGGCCGCCGAGCGCGCGTCGTCGAACAGCTCCGACGACGTGGCGGCGCGCGCCCGCCGCTGCGCGCGTCCGCCGTACGCGAGGGTGATCAGCACCGCGGCAGCCAGCGCGACGAGAACGAGGACGGGAACGAGTGGCGAGCCACCGGCGGGCAGGCCGGCGAGCAGGTCCGAGAACCACCGGACCACCCACTCCCAGAACCGGTCCCACAGCGAGGGGGTCTGGTCGTAGATCGCACGCGCGAGCTCCTCCTCCGCCCAGCGGCGTGCCTCGGGTGCGGACGGGTCGACCGGGACCTCAGAGGGAATCGCCCACCGCGCGGATGAGCTCCACATCGAGGCCCTCCTTGCGCATCCGGATGTCCACGTACAGCAGCGCGGTGACCGCCGCGAGGAAGGGCGTCACCAGGGCGTTGAGGAGCGCGGCGAGAAGCACGGAGAGCGCGCCCGCGAACCAGATGAACTGCGGCCCCAGAGCCATGAGGGCGCTCGTGACCATCCCGATGGGCATCGAGGCGACCCCGCTGATCGCGCCCGTGACGATCGACGCGACGGCGATCACGCCGAGGTTCCGCCAGAAGTAGCCCTGCGTCAGTGACCACGAGCGGGCCAGGGCGGTCCCGATCCGCGCGCGCTCCACCATCAGCACCGGGGAGGACAGTGCGAGCTTCACGTAGAAGAAGCCGATGAGCACGCCCGCCCCGATGACGACCAGGAGGGACAGCAGGAGCACGACCCACACCGAGTCCGTCCCGAGGGCCGCGGCGCCCGAGATGAGGAGGACGACCAGGACCACGGCCGCGGTGATGACAGCCACCTGGATCAGCGTGAGCAGCAGCGACAGGCCCACGAGCCGCCAGAGCTGGCCCCGCGACTGGGTCCACACCGCGCCGATCGAGACCCGGCGACCGAGCACCGACTGGCTGACGGAGGTCACCAGCAGCCCGTTGAGCACGATCGTGGCGACGAGGCCGACGACGCCGGTGACGAGTGACCCCGCCATCAGGATGCCGAGCTCGCCGACCGGGACGGCACTGGTCTCGGGGTCAAAGGCGAGCAGGTCGCCGAGGGCGGGACCGAAGATGATGGCCTCCAGGACACCCAGCACGACCGCCACCAGCAGCGACAACCCGAACATGACCTGCGGGTTGTGCTGGATGGAACGGAACGCGCCATCGAAGAACTCGCCGAAGGTCAACGGCCGGAGGGGGATGATGCCCGGGCGGTAGGTGAAGGTGCCCCACGGGGACGGAGAGCCCCCGCCCATCGCGAGCTGCTGGCCGTAGGACTGACCACCCTGCCACGCTGGCTGCTGGTACGCGCCCGCGCCTGGCGGCACGTTCCCCGGCGGCACGTTCCCCGGCGCCTGGTGCACGCCGTCCCACGACCACTGGTCGTTCGGCTCGGACACCCGATCCTCCCCTCGACTCGTCCCGCAGCCATCGTGCCACAGTCCGCCGCGCTGACGCCCCTCCCGCGGGTTGACCCCGCCATGACCGGCGGCAATGGTGGACAATGGGTCCATGGCACTGCGCATCCTGGTGGTGGACGACGACACCGCGCTCGCTGAGATGGTGGGCCTCGTGCTCGAGGCCGAGGGATTCGATGTGTCCTTCTGCGCGACGGGATCCGACGCGCTCGAGGCGTTCCGCGCCGCGGACCCGGATCTCGTGCTGCTCGACCTGATGTTGCCAGGTATCGACGGGATCGAGGTCTGCCGCCGCATCCGGGCGGAGTCCGACGTCCCCGTGATCATGCTCACCGCACGGTCCGACACGCTCGACGTCGTCGCCGGCCTCGAGGCGGGGGCGGATGACTACGTGGCCAAGCCGTTCAAGACCCAGGAGCTCGTCGCACGGATCCGGACGCGGCTGCGCCGGACCGACGCCCCTCCCTCGGAGCACCTGCAGATCGGTGACCTCACCATCGACGTGTCGGGGCACGAGGTGCGGCGCGGTGGCGAGGTGATCCCGCTGACGCCCCTCGAGTTCGACCTCCTCGTCGCCCTCGCCCGCAAGCCCTGGCAGGTCTTCTCCCGCGAGGTCCTGCTCGAACAGGTCTGGGGCTACCGGCATGCCGCGGACACCCGCCTCGTCAACGTGCACGTGCAGCGGCTGCGCGCCAAGGTGGAGAGGGATCCGGAGCGCCCGGAGATCGTCGTGACGGTGCGGGGCGTCGGCTACCGGGCCGGGACCCCGCACGAGACGCCGCAGGCCGGTGGCTGAGCCCCTCGACAGGCGGTCCCACGCCCGGACCCCCGCGACGTTCACCCGGATTCGTCGCCGTACGCGGCGCCGGGTGGCACGGGGGCTGGAGCGGCTGCGACGCTCGCTGTCCCTGCGTGTGGCGGTCATCACCTCCGTGTCCATGGTCGCCGCTGTCGGGGTCATGGGCGGGTACGTCTCGGCCGAGATCCGTGACGGATTGTTCGAGAACCGGGTCGAGCAGATGCTGGGGGACGCGGCGTGGCGCCTCCAGCAGACCCAGGGCCGCCTCGACACCGCGAACGCCTCCACGCTCGCCCAGGTGCAGTCCACCGCGGCGGACGTGGTCCGCTCCCTGCAGAACCCCTCCTCGGGCATGGTCGGTGCGATGATGCTGCGCTCGCCGGGGGAGAGTTCCCCCGTCACCATCCTCGAGCCGATCACGAGCGCCGCCCTGCGGGAACTGCCATCCGAGGACCTGCGCCAGTCCGTCGCCATCGGGCGCGAGCTCAGCTGGCAGTCGGTCGCCGTGCCGACCGGCAGCGGGACTGAGCCGGGGATCGTGGTGGGCGGCGAGGTGAGCGTGCCACTGGCCGGCGTCCACGAGCTCTACATGGTCTACACGCTCGCCCCGGAGCAGCAGACCATCGACCTCATCATGCGGGTCCTCGGCATCGGCGCCGTCGTCCTGGCCGTCCTGATCGGGTTGAGCGTATGGACGATCATGTGGCGCGCGCTGCGGCCGGTGCGGCAGCTCGCCCTGGCGGCGGAGCGCCTCGCCGCGGGGGTGCTCGACGAGCGTATGGCCGTCCGGGGCCGTGACGAGCTCGCCACCATGGCACGATCCTTCAACGAGATGGCGGACTCGCTGAGGTCGCAGATCACGCGCCTGGAGGAGCTCTCGCGGCTGCAGCAGCGCTTCGTCTCGGACGTCTCCCACGAGCTGCGCACCCCGCTCACCACGATCCGGATGGCGGCGGAGATGCTGTACGAGGCCAGGGGGGACTTCGACCCGGTGGTGCGGCGCAGCGCCGAGCTGCTGCAGGCGCAGATCGACCGGTTCGAGTCGATGCTCGCGGACCTCCTGGAGATCTCCCGGTTCGACGCGGGCGCGGCCACCCTGGCGCCGGAGGAACAGGACCTGCGGCCGCTCATCCGGCGGGTGGTCGAGTTCTCCTCCCCCCTGGCCGAACGGAACGGGACCGTCGTGCGCCTGTCGGGCTTCGAGCTCCCGGCCACGGCGGCCGTCGACGATCGGCGGGTGGAGCGTATCCTGCGCAACCTGGTGGTCAACGCGATCGAGCACTCGGGCGGGCGCCCGGTCGACGTCGAGCTGGCACAGAACGAGACGGCGGTGGCCGTTCGCGTCGTCGACACCGGGACCGGGATGAGTCCCTATGTCGCCGCGCACGTCTTCGACCGGTTCTGGCGTGCCGACCCGGCCCGTGCCCGCACCACCGGGGGGACCGGGCTGGGGCTCGCGATCTCGCTCGAGGATGCCCGCCTGCACGGAGGCACCCTCGAGGCCTGGGGGGAGGAGGGTGCCGTCGCCTCCTTCCTGCTCTGCCTTCCCAGGCGCGTCGGCGCGGACTTCGTGCCCCCGATCACGGTCGTCCCGGAGCGGCTGGCCCCCCTCGCCACCGGAGGCACCCCATGATGCGCCGCCTCGCCGCCGCCGCCGCGGTCCTCGCGCTCGCGGGGTGCGCCACCCTCCCGACCTCGGGGCCGGTGCAGACGGCGGATCCGGTGATCCCCGCCGGCTACTCCGTGGACGTCCTCGCGGAGGGCCCGACGGAGGACGCGACCACGCAGCAGATCGTCGACGGGTTCCTGCGAGCCTCCGCCTACGGCTTCACCGACGACTTCGCCGTCGCCCGCCTCTACCTCGCCGCCGGGGTGGCCGAGCGCTGGGATCCGGCGGCTCAGGTGAGGGTGTACTCGGCCGCGAAGAACCCCGGGATCGCCGTGGGCTCCGACGGGGGCATCAGGGTCACGGTGGACCAGGTGGCCTACGTCGACAGCGACGGACGCTACACCGAGCGGGCGCCGTCGCCCACCACGACGAGCTTCACCCTGGTGCGGGACGCCGCCGGCCAGTGGCGCATCGCGGCACTCGAGGACGGCATCCTCATCTCCGACCTCAACTTCAGCCAGACCTACTCGGCGTCGTCCCTGTGGTTCCCGACGGCGGACGCCACCAGCCTGGTCCCCGACATCCGTTGGTACCCGTTCGAGGGACGTGCCACCACCCTCGTGACCGGCCTCCTCGGCGGTCCCTCGGGGTGGCTCCAGCCCGCGGTCACCACCGCGTTCCCCCAGGGCACGCGGTTGCGCGGCTCGGTCGCGGTACAGGACGGGGTCGCCCTCGTGAACCTGAGCGGTGAGGCGCTGGGCGCCGACGTCGCACAGCGCGCCCTGATGCTGGCGCAGCTCCACACCACGCTCTCCGCCGTCACCCTCGTGACCAGCGTGGAGGTCACGGTCAACGGCGCCCAGTTCGAGCCGCTCGAGCCGGCCGGTGGGCTCGATCTCCCCCAGTCGGTCTCCTCGCCGGTCATGGTGAGCGACGGGGCCCTCGTCCGCTGGAACGGCCGCGAGCTCGCGGTCGTGCCCGGCGCGGAGGACCTCTCGGCACTGGACCCGCGCCACCCCGCCGTCCCGTACGAGGGTGTCGACGTGCCCATGGTCGTGCTCTCCGGGGCGAACCGGCTCGTCACCGTCCCCACCCCGGAGTCCCCGAGCGTGGGACTGCTGGAGCTGCCGGACCTGGTGCCGCCGTCGATGGACCGCTACGGCTGGGTGTGGACCGCGGCGGCGGACAACCCCGGTTCCCTCGTCGTCGTGCGGGGCGACGGCGGCATCGGGGCGGTCGCCGCGCCGTGGCTGTCCGGCCGGACCGTCACGCACGTGCGCCTCGCCGCCGACGGCGCGCGCCTCGCGGTGGTCTCACAGATCGGGGACGCCACGCGGATCGAGCTCGCCGCCGTCGTGCGCGACCGGACCGGCACGCCGACGACCACCGGGGAACCGTTGCAGATCGGGGACACGCTCACCGCCGTGTCCGACCTCAGCTGGGTCGACCAGTCGACGCTCGCCGTCCTCGGCTCGCCGCTCGCCGACTCCGGCAACCAGGTCCACCTCCTCCAGGTGGGCGGGCCGACCACCGTCATCCCCCTCGTGGAGGACGCGGTCTCGCTCTCGGCCAACCGCAACGCCCGGTCGCTGGTCGTGGCGACCTCGGACGGCCGGCTCTACGTCCGGAACGGGGCCGGCTGGCGCGAGGTCGCCCAGTCCGTCGCCGACCCGGCCTACTCGGGCTGACACCCTGTCCACAGGCGGCGGCTCCGTCATCCCCACCGGGGCCACCGATGGGGCATGGTCGGGGGATGACGGCCCTGCGCGCGGCCCTCGCCGCTGCCCTCGACCTGGTCACGCCCACGGCGTGCCCCGGCTGCGGACACCTCGACGTGGTCCTCTGCGAGCGGTGCGCCGCCCCGCTGTACGGCGTGCCGCGACGTGTGGACGCCGAGACGCCCTTCCTCCACGACGGACCGCCCACGTGGGCGGCCACCACCTACACGGACAGCACGCGGGAGGTCGTGCTCGCGTGGAAGCGCGGACGGGAGGACCTCCGCGGAACCCTGCGGGAGGCGGCTGGCGAGCTGGTGGACCGCTGGGCGGCGCTGGGGGAGGGGCCGGTGGGTGGCGTCGTCGGGATCGTTCCGGCGCCCTCCGGGTGGGTCCGCCGTGTCCGGGGCCTGCTCGTGGTGCGGGACCTCGCGGAGACTGCCGCCGCGGCGTTCGCGGCGGCGCGGCCGGGGGTCGAGGTGCGCGCCCTCGACGTCGTGCGCCGCCGGGGGACGGGGCACCTCGCGGGCCTCGGCGCCGGCGCCCGTGCCGCCGCCCGGGGGACGGCGGTGATGCGGGTGCGGGCGCATCCGCCGGTCGACGCCTGGGTGGTGGTCGACGACGTCGTCACCACCGGAGCCACGCTGCGGGCGGTGGCGACTGCGCTGCGCCAGGCGAGTGGCCGCCCGGTCGTCGCCGCGTTCGTTCTCGCCGCGACTCCGAGGCGCAGCGCGGCCGGTATGTGATGCAGGTCATTCCCGGGCGGCTAGGATATTGGGGTCGGAATCACCCTGAGGAGGTGATGAGCCGGCGGCTGGCAACCGCGTGAACGCGAGCCGGGCGCGTCCCGGCACCACCCACACACCTCGAGGAGGTCCTGATGGAAATCGCCATCGTCGGACGCAACGCCGACATCCCAGAACGCTTCCGTACCCACGTGGAGGAGAAGCTCGAGAAGATCGAGTCGCTCGCGCCCGAGGCGCTGCGCATCGACGTCGAGCTCACGCGTGAGCGCAACCCCCGGCTCGCGGACAACGCCGAGCGGATCGAGTTGACGTTGCGGGGCAAGGGACCGGTCGTGCGGGCGGAGGCCAGCGCGGCCGACCGGTACGGCGCACTGGACCTCGCCGTCGCGAAGCTGCAGGAGCGCCTGCGGCGCGCGCGGGACCGGCGGAAGGACCACCGGAAGGCCGGACCGGTGGAGGTCGTGGCGGCAGCGGTCGAGGAGGCGCCCGCGGCGGCGCCGGCGGAGCAGGCGCCGGTGGCGCGCGGGAACGGGGCGCCGAAGCGGCCCGGTGAGGCGACCGAGATCCAGCTCGGGGACTCGCCCGTCGTGGTCCGCCAGAAGCTGCACGACGCCACCCCGATGACCATTGACCAGGCCCTGTACGAGATGGAACTCGTCGGCCACCCGTTCTACCTCTTCGTGGACGAGGAGACGTTGCAGCCGTGCGTGGTGTACCACCGTCACGGGTGGACCTACGGGGTGATCCGCCTGAACACCACGGTGGTCACCTCCTGAGGATCGCGGGCGCCCCCGAGGGGGCGCCCGCTCTCGCTGACGGCGTAATGTCCACCCCCACCCTGTTCCGGCCGGGTGGGGGCCGTACGATGGGGTGGATGATCAGGCCGCGCGGCCCTGGGCGAACGGAGTACCTGTGGCGTCATTGATGAACAAGATCCTGCGCATGGGCGAGGGTCGGATCCTCAGGAAGCTCTCTGGCCTCGCCGATCAGGTCAATGCCCTCGAGCCGAGCTTCACCGCGCTGACGGACGCCGAGATCCGTGCGGAGACGGACACGTTCCGCGCGCGCCTGGCCGACGGGGAGCCCCTCGACCGGCTGCTGCCGGAGGCCTTCGCCGCGGTGCGTGAGGCCGCCCGCCGCACCCTCGGCCAGCGCCACTTCGACGTCCAGCTCATGGGTGGGGCCGCCCTGCACCTCGGCAACATCGCCGAGATGAAGACCGGTGAGGGCAAGACGCTTGTCGCCACCCTCCCGGCCTACCTGAACGCGCTGGAGGGCAAGGGCGTCCACGTGGTCACGGTGAACGACTACCTCGCCTCCTACCAGTCGGAGCTGATGGGCCGCGTGTACCGGTTCATGGGTCTCACCACGGGCTGTATCCTCGACGGCCAGCGTCCCGACCAGCGCCGGATCGAGTACGCCGCGGACATCACCTACGGCACCAACAACCAGTTCGGCTTCGACTACCTGCGCGACAACATGGCGTGGTCCCTCGACGAGACCGTGCAGCGCGGCCACAACTTCGCCATCGTCGACGAGGTGGACTCCATCCTCATCGACGAGGCACGCACGCCCCTCATCATCTCCGGGCCCGCCACCGGGGACGTCAACAAGTGGTACAGCGAGTTCGCCCGCATCGCCCTGCGCCTGCGGCGGGACGAGGACTACGAGGTCGACGAGAAGAAGCGCACCATCGGGGTGCTCGAGCCCGGCATCCAGAAGGTGGAGGACTACCTCGGCATCGACAACCTCTACGAGTCCCTGAACACCCCCCTGATCTCCTTCCTGAACAACTCGATTCGGGCGAAGGAGCTCTTCAAGCGGGACAAGGACTACATCGTCAAGGGCGGCGAGGTTCTCATCGTCGACGAGCACACCGGGCGCATCCTGCCCGGACGGCGCTACAACGAGGGCATGCACCAGGCCATCGAGGCCAAGGAGGGGGTGGTGATCAAGGCCGAGAACCAGACCCTCGCGACCATCACGCTGCAGAACTACTTCCGCCTCTACACCAAGCTCTCGGGCATGACCGGCACGGCGGAGACCGAGGCCGCCGAGTTCCTCAACACCTACAAGATCGGCGTGGTGCCCATCCCCACGAACATGCCGATGATCCGGCTCGACAACCCGGACCTCGTCTACAAGAACGTCGCCGGGAAGTTCACCGCGGTCGTCGACGACATCGTGGCGCGCCACGAGAAGGGCCAGCCGGTGCTCGTGGGCACCACCTCGGTGGAGAAGTCCGAGCTGCTCTCCGGCCTCCTCAAGAAGCGCGGTATCCCCCACTCGGTGCTGAACGCCAAGCAGCACGAGCGCGAGGCGCAGGTGATCGCCCAGGCCGGGCAGCCCGGTGCGGTGACGATTGCGACGAACATGGCCGGCCGCGGCGTGGACATCCTCTTGGGCGGCAACCCGGAGGGTCTGGCGCGTGACAAGCTGCGTCGGCAGGGCGTTGACCTGGAGACGGTGGAACCCGATGTATGGCAGGCGACGCTCGCCGAGTGTGAGGCGCAGTGCCGTGCAGACCGCGAAAAGGTGTTGCAGGCCGGTGGTCTGCATATCTTGGGCACCGAGCGCTATGAGGCGCGGCGCATTGACAACCAGTTGCGCGGACGCGCCGGCCGCCAGGGCGACCCC
>DBQX01000057.1 GCA_002305415.1 Actinomycetales bacterium UBA1383
AACAAAACCTGGGATGTCTGCCGCACCACCTGGTGCCCGATGGGCAGGTACGTGGGGTTCGGCTCGCCCTCACCCTGCCGGGACGTGAGGGTGAGGCGGCCGGTGAGACGCGCGCGGCGTGGGTGCACCGTGATCGAGTTCGAGTGGGTCTGCATGACGAGCGCGATGACCGTGCGTTCGGACCAGTGCCGCATGTCCCAGCGATCGGTGAGCGTGCGGCGCTCCCGCCAGAGTTCGCGCAGCCAGGAGCGCCACAGCGGGATGCCGGGTTCGGCTTCCGCCATCACGGTCTGGAGCAGGTTCATCGCGTTGCTGCCCTTGCCGTAGCGGACGGGCTCCACGTGGGTGTGGGGGTCCGGGTGGAAGGAGGAGGTGATGGCCGGGCCGCGGGAGTAGTCGACGGTGCGGTCCGGGGCCATGACCCCGAGGATGGCCTCGGAGTTGGTGCGGGAGAGGGCGCCGAGCCGGTCGGAGAGGTGGGGCAGGAAGCCGTCCGCCTTCATCCGGTGCAGCAGCGCCTGGGTGCCGAGCGCCGATGCCGCGAACACCACCTGCCCGGCGCGGATGCTCGCCCTGTCCCGGCCCGGACGGGAGGTGGACTCGACGTCCACGCGGTAGCCGGCGCCGTCGGGGCGGACGCGGCGCACGGTGGTCAGCGGGAAGATCTCGCAGCCCGCGGCCTCGGCGAGGTGGAGGTAGTTCTTCACGAGGGTGTTCTTGGCGCCCACGCGGCAGCCCGTCATGCAGCCGCCGCAGCCGGTGCAGGTGGTGCGTTCGGGCCCCTTGCCGCCGAAGTACGGGTCCGGGACCGGCTGGCCCTCGGCCTGGCCGGGCCCGGCGAACAGCACACCGACGTCGGTGGGCCGGAACGTGTTCCCAACGCCCATGGCGGTGGCCGCCTGCTCCATGACGTCGTCCGATGGCGTGCGCATGGGGTTGGTGGTGACGCCGAGCATGCGGGACGCCAGCGCGAAGTACGGGGTGAGCTCGGCGCGCCAGTCGGTGATGGACGCCCACGCCGGGTCCTCGAAGAAGGCTCGCGGCGGCCGGTAGAGGGTGTTGCCGTAGACGAGCGATCCGCCGCCCACGCCCGCACCCGAGAGGATGAGGCAGTTGGCGAGCATGTCGATGCGCTGGATGCCGAGGCAGCCGAGGTGCGGGGCGAAGAGGTAGTTGCGCAGGTCGAAGGAGGTCTCCGGGAACTCGTCGTCCGCGAAACGGCGTCCCGCCTCGACCACGGCCACCCGGTAGCCCTTCTCCGTCAGCCGCAGGGCCGCCACCGAGCCGCCGAACCCTGAGCCGATCACCACGACGTCGTAGCCGGGGCCTGCGGCGCCACGCCTCCCGTCACGCATGGCCGGGCTCCTGTCATGCATGGCCGTGCTCCCGTCGCGCCGTGAGGGTGAAGGAGGCCGGCAGGCGCTCGGGGCGGTCGCGCAGGCGGTACTCGCCGGTGGCGGAGTCGAGGACCATCAGGCCGGGGAGGGCATCCCACGGCACGCTGTCGTGTTCAGTGAGGGAGGTGAGTTCCAGCCCCGCGTCCAGCACCGCGGTGACGATCTCCCCGAGCCCGTGGTTCCACTCCAGTGACTCCGGTGACGTGACGCGCCCCTCGCCGCCGTAGGTGGACTCCTCACGCCACATGACCGGGTTCGGCTGCTCGAAGTACGGCAGTTCGAGCGCCGGCGTCGCCGCGCCGGGACCGGAGATGGCGGGCTGCTGGGCGCGGTCCGGGTGTTCCTCGCCCACGATCACGCCGATCAGGGAGTTCAGCACCGGGTGGCCATCCCGGACGAACAGGCGCCCGCCCGGACGGAGGAGCGCGGCGACCGTCTCCGCCCAGCGGCGGATACTCGGCAGCCAGCACAGGGCGCCGATCCCGGTGTAGACGACATCGAAGCGGCGTCCGCCCAGGGCGGTCGGTGCACGATAGACATCCGACTCGACGTACTCGATCGCCACCTCCGCCTGCGCGGCGATGCCGCGCGCCACCGCGAGGGACGCCGGCGAGAGATCGACGCCGGTGACGCGGGCGCCGAGGCGGGCGAGGGACAGGGTGTCGGTGCCGATATGGCACTGGAGGTGGACGACGTCGCACCCAGCGATGTCCCCGAGGCGAGGTCGGTCGAACGCGACCACCCTGGAGATCGCGGCCGGGTCGGTGAGCAACTCGTCCACCATGGAGCCGGCGGCGTGGATCTCGGCCCGACTGTCCCAGTTCGCGCGGTTGACCGCGAGGTAATCCACCACCTGGTCCCTTCCTCCCTTGTCAGGGGATCGTACCCGGCCGTGCGACACCGGCAATCCCGCCCCCGCCGTCGAGGGGCGTGGATAGTCTCGGTGGGTTGACGGCGCCGCCGGGAGGGCCCGGGACGCGGCACGGAGACCACACCGCCTACCAGACGAAGACCGGTATCGCCGGGTACACCCTGATCTACAACTCCCACCACCTGGCGCTCGCGGAGCACACCAGTTTCAGCGAGATCGAGAACGACATGGGACGCTACACGCCGAAGATCGTGGTCACGGAGGAGATGCCGCGGCGGGTCCTGATCGCCGAGACCGACCAGGGAGCTGAGCTGCGCCAGTCGATCACCGATCTCGAGGACCTGATGGGGGCCTACAAGAAGGGCACGACCAAGGAGAGTCGCTAGCCAGGGGCACTCACCCGGGCAGCCTGCTCGCGATGCCGGTGACGACGGCGTCGAACGCCTCATCTGTCAGCACGGGCTCCGCGTCCGGCGTGATGAGGACGTCGTCGAGCAGGATCGCCATCAGCACTGCGCCGTCCCTGACCAGCACCAGGCGCATCTGCTGGCGCGCTCCGCCCGGGTCCACGCTCGAGCTCCGCTCCGCGTAGCGGTCCTCTCCGACGGCGGGGACAGTGAGCGACTCACGGAGGCCGATCTCCCACTCGCCCTCGGGGAGGTTCCGGGTGAGGCAGCTCGTGAGGCCGTCACGCAGGGTCGCGAAGGTCGCCGCGGTCGCGTCGGGGTCGTCGGCCAGCAGGAGCTGCTGCACCACCACCATGTTCGCGAACGGGTCCGGAGTCGCGAGATGGAGCTGGGTGAACGCCTGCCACTGGAGGCGTGCTGCCAGCGTGACGGCCGCCTCGCCCGCGTTGGGGCACATCGGGAGCGACGGGATCACGGCACGCTGGTCGTCCGGGACAGCGCCCGGCGCTCCGTCCGGCCAGGCCGAGAACCCCTCCCACAGGTTCCAGTCCGGTCCCAGGTCGGACGGGGTGACGAGGTATCCGGCGAGCTCGCCGGTAGTGGGAACGGTCGGCGCCGCGGTGGTGCCGTCGGTGCCCGGGGTGGTCGCGCCGTCGGACGGCTCCGGAACGGCCGTCGTCGGCGTACCAGTCGACGTCGTGGTGGGGGACCCGCCGTCCCCGCCGCCGCACGCCGCGAGGGCGGCGACGGCGAGGGCGACGACGGCCACACGGACCACAGGTGCCATGGAGGCCTCCTGTCACCTGGGGATGATGAGCACCTGACCCGGGTAGATCAGGTTCGGGTTGGCGATGTTGTTGGCGAGCACGATCGCGGAGACCGTCGTGGAGTACTTCAGGGCGATCCGGTAGAGCGTGTCGCCCGGTACCACCGTGTAGCGGATGGTCGCCGTCGGTGTGGCAGCCGGGATGACGAACACCTGCCCGGGGTAGATGAGGTTGGGGTTGGGGATGTTGTTCGCGGCGACGATGGCCGAGACCGTCGTGCCGTACGTTGCCGCGATCTTGTACAGGGTGTCGCCTGGCTTCACCGTGTAGGTGACCGTGGACGACGACGGCGTGGTCGCCGGGATGACGAGCACCTGGTTGGGGTAGATGAGGTTGGGGTTGACGATGTTGTTGGCCGCCACGATGGCGGACACCGTCACTCCGTAGAGGCTGGCGATCTTGTACAGGGTGTCGCCCGGTTTCACCACGTACAACGTCTGGCCGGTGGGCGCCGCCCCGAGCAGCTGGGAGACGGTGACGAGCTGGTAGCCCGCCGCGCGGAGTCCGCTGATCATGCCCGGAAGGGCGTCGGGGGTCCCGGTGGCGCCGCCGCCCACGTGCATCAGGACGATCGCGCCGGGGCTGGCCTTGGAGAGCACCTTGTCGCGGATCGCGGTGGCCGAGACGCCCTGCCAGTCGACGGTGTCGATGGTCCACATGATGGTGTGGCTGTACCCGGCGTCACCCGCCGCCTGCAGCACGGTGGCGTTGTAGTCCCCGTACGGTGGCCGGAACCAGGGCTTCGGGGCCTGGCCGGTGGCGGTACGGATGGCGGTCGCCGCGCGCGAGAGCTCGTCGGCCATTTGTGCGGGTGAGAGGGTGGTGAAGTAGGGGTGCGAGTAGGAGTGGTTGCCGATCTCGTGGCCTTGCGCGACCACTGAACGGACGGCGTCCGGGTAGTTGGCCGCGGCCTGGCCGGTGGCGAAGAAGGTGGACTTCACGCCCTGGTCGGCGAGGACCTGGAGGATGCGGGACACGTTGCCCGCGTCACTGCCGAAGTCGAAGGTCAGGGCCATGACCTTCGACGAGGTGGTCACCCGTGACACGAGGATCGATGGACTGGCCGCGCTGGCACCAGTGGGCAGGAACAGGCCCAGGATCAGTACCAGGAGCGCGACTGTCGTTGTGCGAATCGTACGAGCGAGCGTCATCATCATCACTTCCCTTCCGATGACTCCGCCCCGCGGGGTGCGTGGCGAGACTCGTCGATGAGTGATTCAGTGCCGTGCCTCACCTCCGTCCGACCCTCCGAGGGCCTTGTGAGCAGCTGAAAGTGCTCGTCACCCATCGAGTGTAGTCGGGCGCTCATCACCTGCCTAGGGACCTACATCTCCCATCAGCCCCGCTCAGGGGCTCGGCTGCGGGACGGGGGATGCCCTTGTCCGGGACCCGGCTGGCGCGGAACGATGGCCACATGGAACAGCTGTCCGGGCTCACGGTCGTCGACGGCCACAATGACCTGCCGTACGCCCTGCGGGAGTTCCGCGGTGGCTCCACGGCCGGTTTCGCCACGGGTCTCCCGGAGTTGTGCACCGACCTGCCCAGGCTGCGGGCCGGGCAGGTGGGCGCGCAGTTCTGGGCGGTGTTCGTCCCCACCGGGATGCCGGACGGCGACACGGTCCTCCTCGCACTGCGGCAGCTGGATCTCGTCCGCCAGCTGGTCGCGGGCCACCCGGACCTGGCCTGGTGCACCACCGCGGACCAGGCGGAGGCGGCCCGCGCCCAGGGGAGGATCGCGTCCTTCGCCGGGCTGGAGTCCGGGCACGCCATCGCATCCGACCTCGGCGTGCTTCGCCTCTTCGCCGCCCTCGGCATCCGGTACATGACGCTCACCCACACCGCGAACACGCCGTGGGCCGAGTGCGCCAACACGCCGGCCCCCACGCCCGGGCTCACCGACTTCGGCCGCGAGGTGGTGGCCGAGATGAACCGTCGTGGCGTGATCGTGGACATCGCGCACGTCTCGCTGGCCACGATGCGGGACGCACTCGCCGCGTCCACCCGCCCGGTGATCACGTCCCACTCCTCCTGCCACGCCCTGTGCCCCCACCCCCGCAACGTGCCCGACGACGTCCTCGCCGGCGTCGCCCGCACCGGGGGGCTCGCCATGATCACCTTCGTCCCCGGCTTCATCTCCGCGGCCCGGTGGGAGTGGGAGAGGGAGATCGAGACGTCGCTCGGTGACGAGCTGGCCGGGTTTCCCGAGGCGGAGCAGGCGGTCCGGCTGCGCGCCGCCGCCGTCGCCCACCCACCACCGCCCGTCACGGTGGCGCAGGTGGCGGATCACGTGGAGCACGCCCGCGACGTCGCCGGCGTGGCGCACGTGGGCCTCGGCTCCGACTACGACGGGACCGTCTTCTTCCCGCAGGGCCTGGAGGACGTCTCCCGCTACCCCCGCCTCCTCGCGGAACTCGCGGGCCGGGGGTGGTCGCGGGCAGAACTCCAGGCGCTCACGTGGGACAACGCCATGCGGGTGCTCCGGGACACGGAGGCAGGGCCCGCACCGGCCTGAGGCCCACCCCTCAGATCGTCCGGACCACCCGGGCCGGGTTCCCCACCGCCACGACGTTGGCCGGCAGGTCCCTCACGACGACGGCGCCCGCCCCCACGACCGTGTTCTCGCCGATGGTCACGCCCGGGCACACGATGACGCCACCGCCCAGCCAGACGTTGTCGCCGATGGTGATGGGCTCGGCCGCCTCCCACTTGTCCCGGCGCGGGCCGGGTTCCACGGGGTGGGTGGGGGTGAGGAGCTGGACGTTGGGGCCGATCTGCACGTCGTCGCCGATGGTGATGGCCGCGACGTCCAGGGCGACGAGCCCAAAGTTGGCGAAGCAGCGCGCCCCGATCGTGATGTTGCTGCCGTAGTCCACGTACAGCGGGGGCCGGATCTCGCTGCCCTCCCCGATCGAGCCGAGGAGCTCTACGAGGAGCAGGCGGCGCAGCGGACGCTGCCGCACCGTGGTGGCGTTGTACGCCGCCATCAGGTCGAGCGCGCGGCTCGCCGCCTCGCTGAGTTCGGGGTCGTCCGCGATGTAGAGGTCCCCTGCGAGCATGCGCTCACGCATCGAACGGGTGTCAGGCTGCTGTGTCACGCCATCCAACCTACCCGCGAGGACCGCGCCGCCTTGACGACTCCCTCGATCGCGTCCCAGGCCGAGGCCACGACGATGGCGGCCGTGACAATGGTGAGGATGACCGTGCCGGCATCGCCCCACGGCCAGCCGGAGGCCTCGAGGTACGCGTCGGAGACGAGCTGGCCGGAGCGCAGCAGCCAGATTGCCGGGATCGCGAAGGCGGCGTTCAGCGCGACGTTCACGACGGCGAGCGGCCACGTCCAGCCGCGCAGGTAGATCGCCACCGCGAACGCGATCTCGAGGGCGGCGATGCCGAGGAACCACGGGATCCAGAATGACCACAGGTCGGGGTTCAGGAAGGGGATCGGGTTTCCTGCCGCGTCGGTGTAGAACGAGGCGAACTGCTGCCAGATGATCGCGCCGGCGAAGAGGGCGAGGAAGATGACGGAGGCGACGAGGTCGCCCAGCCGGCCCGCTCCGGTTCCCTCCGGCGGGGACGGCAGGTCGTCCGGTGTCCACGCCTCGGTGGGTTCCTTCTCGCCGTAGCGGTCCACCAGGGCGAACGCCAGGGTCATCCAGAACGCGATGCCGGTGGCCGCGCTGAAGCCCGAGGAGAGGGCGTCACCGATCGCCTCCCAGATGGGGGCCTCCGCGAGCGTCTTCGCGAAGAGCACCGCCGCGGTGACGATCGGGACCACGATCCCGAGGACCAGTTTCAGGGTGCGCCACCAGATGAGGAAGTAGCGCGGGCCGATGAGCTGCAGGGGCCGGTCGGTCCAGCTCGCCGCGAGGGCGGCCGGATCCCCGAGCTCGGTGAGGGTGGCCCGCTCCGCGTCAGTCGGGGAACTCCCGGACTCGCGCAGGGCGTCAGTCGCGTCCCCGATCCGTTCCCGCAGCTCGCGCGCGAAGTCGGTGCGCTGTTTCTCCGGGACGCTGCGGGACGCGGCCCACACGTAGCGGTCGGTGAGGGAGGGGGTGGTCATCGGGTGTCTCCGTTCACGAGGCGGGCGACGGCGTCGTCCAGGCGACGCCAGTCATCGGTGAGGATGCGGGCGAGGATCTCGCCGGTGGGACTGGTGCGGTAGAACTTGCGAGGGCGTGCCTCGTCCGTGTTCCACTCGCTGGTGAGCAGGCCCTGCTTCTCCAGGCGCCGCAGCAGGGGGTAGAGGGTGTTCGCGTCCACCGTGATCCCGAGCTCGCCGAGGGTCTCGAGCAGGGCGTACCCGTACTCCGGCGTGCGCAGCCGCACGAGGCAGGCCAGCACCACGGTGCCGCGGCGCAGCTCCTGGAGGTGACCTGCTGTGACGTCGTCCATTGTCATGCACCTCACTATACTGTGTGAGACACACTAACGCAAGAGGCACGCTGCTGTGGTGCGAACGGTTTCGTACCCACTCGCCTACTGGGGGCGCGTGCTGACGGTTT
>DBQX01000032.1 GCA_002305415.1 Actinomycetales bacterium UBA1383
GTGGAGTGCTGCCGCACCTCCAGCTCGGCGAGGTGGAAGCCGAAGGTCTGGACCTGCCAGATGAACTCCTGCAGGCCCGCGTAGGCGGCCCGGACGTCGCCGGCCTCCGCGAGCGAGCGCTGCACGACCGCGAGTTCCTCCTCCAGCTCCGCCGCGCTCCCGTACGCGGCGGCCACCGTCTCCTGCCCGGCCCGGCGGGTGTCCGCCAGCCGCTCCCCGATCCCGAGCATCGCCCGGCGGTGCGGCGCCGTCGCCGACCGGGCGTCCAGCCCCGCGGCACGCTCCACGCCGAGCATGCCCGAGTGGCGCGCCAGCAACCGGCGCAGCTCGGCGGACGGGGGCGTGCCGTCGTCGTCCATGGTGAGCACGCGGCTGAGCTCGGCGGCCGCCTGCTCGTACCCGAGCAGCACGTGCTGGTGTGCGATCTCCGCGGCGGCCCGGGTGATGTCCGCGGTGACGAAGGGGTTGCCGTCGCGGTCCGCGCCGATCCAGCTTCCGACCCGCACGAACGCCGGGGCGGCGGGCGGGACGCGGCCGGCGTCGTCGCCGAGGAGCCAGTCGTCGAGGTAGCGGTAGACGGTGGGGAGGGCGCGGAAGAGCGTCTCGTCGAAGACGCCCATGGCGGTGCGGACCTCGTCGAGCGGGGAGGGCTTGTGGGGGCGCAGCTGGGCGGTGCGCCACAACGCGTCCACCTCGGCGAGGAGGCGACGGCGGTTGTCGGCGAGCGCGTCCGGGCCGAGGCGCGGGTCGTCCCGCTCGGCCACGAGGACGGAGAGCCGGCGGATGGCGGAGGCGATGGACCGGCGCCGGGCCTCGGTGGGGTGGGCGGTGAGGACGGGGTGGAACTCGAGGGCCCGCAGGCGGCGCGTGGCCTCGCTGGTGCCCACCTCGGCCGCGAGCTGCGCGTACGCCGCCGGGAAGGATGACTCCGCCCGGGTGGCGAGACGGTGCTCCCGCCGGCGCAGGGCGCGCACCCGGTGGTACTCCTCCGCGAGGTTCACGAGGTGGAAGTAGCAGGTGAACGCGCGGGCCACCTCCTCGGCGCGGCGGGGCTCGAGGGCCTCCACCATGCGCTCGGCCTCGGCGAACGCCGCCGGGCCGGTCGAGGAGGCGGCGTCGATCGCCAGGGCGCGGAGTCGCTCCACGTCCTCCAGCAGGCCGGGGCCGCCGGACTCGGTGAGCACCCGGCCCAGCAGTTCGCCGAGGAGCCGCACATCCGCGCGCAGGGCCTCCGGCATCTCGTGGCGGGCCTCGTGGCGGGTGGGATGGGGGGCGGCGGCAGGCTGGGGTGAGGGGGCGGCGGCGTCCTGTGGGCGGGGCGGTTCCGTCATGGCGCTCACGGTATCGCCCGGCGCCCCGGGCATGCGACCGCGCCCTCCGCGCCGGCCCTCAGCGCCAGATCGTCTCCGGCGGCTCGATCTCCCGCGGCTCGGTGCCCTCGGTCACCGACGCGATCTCGAACGCCCGCGACGGCGCCACCTCCACGAAACGCCGGCGCAGGTCGATGCGCGCCCAGTCATCGGGCGCGACCATGATGTGCCACTCCACGTGCATCTCCCACTCCTCGGAGAAGAAGAGGTAGTGGGACACCACCAGCCACTGCGGGCTCACCATCGTGCCCTGCCACCCGGTCTGGTCGGTGATCCCGAGGTCCGGGCGGTTCTGCGCGAGCCAGGGGATGAACATGTCCCGCAGCTGGGTGGCGTACTCGGCGCGGTCGTCCTCGCCCTCGACGACGTCGAAGCCCACCTCGGACCGCTCCGTCACGTCCGCGCCCGTACCGGTGAATGTGACAGTGACGGTGCCGCCCACCGACGCGGCGTCGGGAACGACGACGACCTCCGCGACGTCGCCCACCTCCTCGAGGACCGGCTCGAGCACCTCGGCGCTGCCGCCCGACGCCTCCGCGGTGACCGTGATCGGCAGGTCGGAGGCGCTGGCGCGGCGGGTGTCGGACTGGTCCGACCCGCCCGGCGCGTCCCCGGAGCCGCCGGGGCCCGGGCCACCGCCGCCGGTGTCGACGCCCTCGGCGAGCGCCACGAGGAACACCACCTGCTGGCCCGCGATCGAGAAGCCGTTCAGTTGCTGGGGCACGACCAGGAGCCCGCCCTCCGCAGCCGGAGTGGTCGGCTCCCCGGTCGGCGTGGGCCGGGCCGTCGTGGTGGGTGACGGGGTGACGCCGTCGCCACCACCGCCGCAGCCCCCGAGCAGCCCGGCGGCGACAAGCAGGCCCGCGCCCAGCGCGGCGATCTCTCTACGCGCGTTCACCCATCCAGTGTGGACGCCATCAGCCGGAACACGACAGTGCCTTCGGTCCCGTCCCAGCGGATCGCGGCCTCCACGGGCAGCGGCAACTCCGCGTTGCCCTGCCACGTGTTCTCGGTGTCAACGCCCTCGACCGGGGCCCACGCGGTGCGGCCCTCCTCGAGCCAGACCTCGCCGGCGGCCTTGGCCTCCGGCAACAGGCAGTAGACCTGCAACTCGCCGGCCCCCGAGATCGTGATCGGTTCGAGCGTGGGGAAGTCGCAGACAGTGCAGGCGTGGTCCGGCGGGAACGACACCGCGCCGCACTGGCTGCACTTCAGTGCTTCCAGCACACCGGCATCCAGTTCCTTGTAGAAGGTGGTGATCATCATCAGGTCTTCCTCTCCCCCGTGCCGTCTTCCCCCCGCACGGTGGCCGCGCCGGCCTTGTTGTCCAGCCCGCGGCGAATCCCTTTCAGGGTACGTTCGTGGAGGAGCCCGAGTGAATCGCCGGATGGCAACCTTGCCATCCGGCGCCGCCGGCCAGAAGGAGCGGACGCACACCATGACCACACCCCCCGGGCAGGACGCCGCAGCTCAGTGGCCCGGCGCGCCGGGCGCCGTCGCCGCACCGCGACGCCTGATCCTGGACTGCGATCCCGGTCACGACGACGCCCTCGCCCTCCTCGTCGCCGCCGGGCTGCCCGGGGTGACCATCGAGGCGATCACGACGGTTGGGGGGAACCAGTCGCTCGACCGCGTCACCCACAACGCGCGCGCGGTGTGCACGGTGGCCGGACTCGGCGATCCCGGCACCCCGGGAGCCGGGTCCGCCCTGTCGACGCCGCCTGGCGGGCCCGTCGTCGCCGCCGGCAGCCACGGCCCGCTGCTCGGCGAGCTCTCCACCGACCCCCGCACCCACGGGGCCTCCGGCCTGGACGGGCCCACGCTCCCCACGCCGTCGGTGCCCCTGGACCCGCGGCACGGCGTCGACGTGATCGTCGAGACCCTCCTCGCCGCACCTCCGGGAGAGGTGACGCTCGTCGC
>DBQX01000096.1 GCA_002305415.1 Actinomycetales bacterium UBA1383
ACCCGGCGGGCCCTCGACGGCGGGCGGCGGGCCGGCCCTCACGTCCCCACCCGAGGTGCGCAGCAGCGGCGGTGTCCTGCGGCTGGAGCTGGAGGCCGCACCCCGGGACGTCACCGTGGCCGGCCGGCGGGTGACGATGCTGGGCTACGCCGAGACCATCCCGGGTCCCACGATGCGGCTGCGCCCCGGCGACCGGCTCCTCCTGCGGCTGCGCAACAGCCTCGACCAGCCCACCAACCTGCACGTCCACGGGCTGCACGTCTCGCCCGAGGGCAACGGCGACAACCCGTTCCTCACCATCGAGCCCGGCGAGGCGTTCGACTACGAGTACCGCCTGCCGCCCGACCACCCCACCGGCACCTTCTGGTACCACCCCCACCTGCACGGCCTCGTGGCGGACCAGCTCTTCGGCGGGTTGTGCGGCGCGATCGTGGTGGAGGAGCCCGACCCGGTCCCCGTGACCCGGGAGCGCGTCCTGGTCATCTCCGACGTCTCCTTCGACGGCGCGGGCACGGTCCGCCGGGCCTCACGGCCGGAGCGGATGATGGGCCGCGAGGGCGACCTCCTGCTGGTGAACGGGCAGGTCACGCCCGTGCTGTCCGGCCGGCCCGGGGAGCGGGAGCGATGGCGGGTGGTCAACGCGTGCACCTCCCGGTTCCTGCGCCTCGCGGTGGACGGCCACCGGATGCGGCTCCTCGGACTGGACCTGGGCCGCTCGGCGCGCCCCGAGGACGTGGACGAGGTGCTCCTCGCCCCCGGCAACCGGGCGGACGTCGTCGTGACGCTCGCGGGCACCGCCGCGATCCGCACCCTCGGCCACGACCGCGGCGGCATGGGCAGGATGGGCTCGGCGGCGGGCTCGGGTCCCGCCACCCTGGCCACGCTCGCGGTGGCGGGTGACGCCGTCGACGACGCCGAAGACCGGCTGCCGGACGTCCCGCAGCCCCGTGACCTGCGGGCGGAGGGCGTGGCCCGCCGTCGTGACCTCACCATGGCGATGGGGATGGGCATGGGGATGGGGATGTCCTTCACGATCGACGGGCGGGAGTTCGACCACATGCGAACCGACCAGCGGGTCACTGCCGGGGACGTGGAGGAGTGGACCGTCCGCAACACCTCCCCGATGGACCACCCCTTCCACCTGCACGTCTGGCCGATGCAGGTGGTGGAGGAACGCGGGCGGGCGGTCGAGGAGCCGCGATGGCGGGACGTGGTGAACGTGCCGGCAGGTGGGGCCGTGGTGGTCCGCATCCCGTTCGAGGGCATCCGCGGCCGCACGGTCTACCACTGCCACATCCTCGACCACGAGGACCTCGGGATGATGGGCGTCGTCGAGGTGGCGTGAGGCCTCAGACCTCGTGCAACTCCCCGCGGTGGTGGGGCGGGTTCCCTGACACCATGTGCTCCGCCACGTGGAGCACCTCACGGACGAGGTGGACGACGTGCTCGTCATCCAGGCGGTACTCGACCGAGGTGCCGTCCCGGCGGGTCGACACGATGCGGGCCATACGCATCTTGGCCAGGTGCTGCGAGACCGCGGCGGGAGGGCGGCCGAGCGAGGCGGCCAGGTCTCCGACGACCATCGGGCCATCGAGCAGCAGCCAGGCGACGCGGAGCCGGGTGGGATCGGCCAGCAGCTTGAGCACCTCCGACGCGAGGGAGGCCAGCTCCTCCCGGCCATCGGATTGCTTATCTGCATACATACGTAGATACTACCTCGCATGAGTGGAGCGCACGGGCACAGCCACGACCACCACCACGACCACGGGCACGACCACGACGGGCTGTGGGGCCGCATCACGCACGCCCTGATCCCCCACAGCCACGACGCCGCGGACTCGATCGACGACACCCTCGAGGCCACCGGCGAGGGTATCCGGGCCGTGAAGATCAGCCTCGCCGCCCTGGGTGTCACGGCCCTGGTGCAGAGCGTGATCGTCTGGTTCTCCGGCTCGGTGGCGCTGGCGGCGGACACGATCCACAACTTCTCGGATGCACTCACCTCGATCCCGCTCTGGATCGCGTTCGTCCTGAGCCGCCGTGCGGCCACTCGGCGGTACACGCATGGGTTCGGCCGTGTCGAGGACGTGGCCGGCCTGTTCATCGTGGCGATGATCGCCCTGTCCGCCGTGATCGCGGGCTGGGAGGCGATCAGGCGCCTGATCGAGCCCGCGCCGATCGAGCATCTCGGCTGGGTGGCGGCCGCCGGCGTCGTGGGGTTCCTCGGGAACGAGGCCGTCGCCGTCTACCGCATCACCACGGGCCGTCGGATCGGCTCGGCCGCGCTGGTCGCCGACGGGCTGCACGCCCGCGCCGACGGGCTAACCTCGCTCGCCGTCGTCGCTGGGGCGGCGGGGGTGGCGTTGGGCTGGCCGTTGGCGGACCCGATCGTGGGGCTGCTCATCGCGACGTCGATCGCGGGGATCCTCGTGGTGGCGGGGCGCGGGATCTTCCGGCGCCTGCTCGACTCAACGGATCCCGAACTCCTCGACACCGCGGAGCACGCCCTCGGGCACGTCGCGGGCATCGAGACCGTGGAGGGCGTCCGCCTGCGCTGGGTGGGCCACTCGCTGGTAGTGGACGCCGACGTCGCCGTCGAGCCGAGCATGACCGCGGCGGCGGCGTCGCGGCTGGTGGCGGACGCGGAGACGTCGCTGCGGCGCCACCTGCCGCGGGTCGGGCACGTCCGCGTGCGCGCCTGCGCGGCGTGAGGAGACTGACGGCTGCCGTCGCCTCGCCGCCGTCGCCCCTCCGCACCAAAGTGTGTGCAGGGTCACAATCTTGGGCACCGGCCGGGGGCGGGATTGTGTCAGTGGTCGGCGAGAGGGTGATGTCATGACACCAGTGGACGGGCTCCACGCGGCGTTGGCCGCGGTGGACGAGGCGTGGGCCGGGGCAGTGCCCCCGTTTGGCACCCACGTCGAGGGTGACCCGTCTGCGCAGGTGGGAGAGCTGTCGGACCCGGG
>DBQX01000106.1 GCA_002305415.1 Actinomycetales bacterium UBA1383
AACGCGCGACACCCGCTTTAGGAGAGCGGTGCTCTATCCCCTGAGCTACGGGGGCCAGGAGTGCGGAACCAGTCTACCCGAGCCCACCCGCCGCACCGGCGGCCCACCCTCGGCTGGCTGGCCCACGGCCCGGTCACCTCCCCACGCCCGGTCACCTACCAAGGTCCTACGATGGTCCTCGTGCCACACCGCAGTGTCCTCGCCCCGAACTACCGCCCCCTCGACATCACGCTCCACAGCGGCCAGGGGGTGTGGCTGACGGACATCCACGGGGGGCGGTACCTGGATTGCCTCGCGGGCTACTCGGCGCTGAACTTCGGGCACTCCCATCCCCGTCTCGTGGCCGCGGCGCAGGAGCAGGTGGAACGGCTCACGCTTGTGTCGCGAGCCTTCAACCATGACCTGCTGCTTCCCTACGCCGAGGCGCTCACCACGCTCACGGACACCGAGACGATGCTTCCCATGAACACGGGCGCGGAGGCCGTGGAGACCGCGATCAAGGCGGCACGCAAGTGGGGCTACCTGGTCAAGGGCGTGCCCGAGGATCATGCCGAGATCATCGTCGCCGAGGGTTCCTTCCACGGCCGCACGACCACGATCATCTCCTTCTCCACCGATCCCGCGGCGCACGCCCACTACGGCCCGTACACCCCGGGCTTCGTGCTCGTGCCGTACGACGACGCCGACGCCGTCGCCGCCGCCATCACCCCACGGACGGTCGCCATCCTCGTGGAGCCCATCCAGGGCGAAGCAGGCGTCCTGATCCCCGCCCCCACCTACCTGCCCCGTCTGCGTGAGCTCGCCACGGCGAACGACGTGCTGCTCATCGTCGACGAGGTCCAGGCAGGGCTCGGTCGCACCGGCTGGACGCTGGACCAGCAGCGGGTGGGCGTGGAGGCGGACCTCACCACCCTGGGAAAGGCCCTGGGGGGCGGCCTGATGCCGGTCTCCGCCGTCGTCGGCCGCCATGACGTGCTCTCGCTGATGACGGCCGGCACGCACGGCTCGACCTTCGGGGGCAATCCGCTCGCCTGCCGGATCGCCCTCGAGGTGGTGGCGATGCTCGACTCCGGCGAGTTCCAGCAGCGCGCCCGTGCCATGGAGGGCTACCTCGGCGAACGGCTGGACGCGCTCGCGGACGAGGGCCTCCTGAACGCGAGCCGCCACGTCGGGCTGTGGGCCGGTATCGACGTGAATCCCGAGCTGGGGCTCACCGGACGTCAGGTCTGTGAGGGCCTGCAGGCGCGTGGCGTGCTCGCGAAGGACACGCACGGGTCCACGATCCGCCTCGCGCCGCCTCTCGTCATCGAGCCGAGCGAACTGGAGATCGCCCTCGACGCCCTGGACGACACCCTGCACGCGACGCTGGGCTGAGACCCCGCGAGCGGCGGTTCACCGCTGCCAGGGGAAGCGGGTGGGGAACTCGCCCTCCTCGTCGAGCTTCGCGGGAACCACCATGACCGGGCAGTCCGAGTGCGCGATGACGGTCTGCGACGTCGAGCCGAGCAGCAGGCCGGCGAACCCTCCGCGTCCCCGCGTCCCCACCACCAGCAGGTCGACCGCTGTCGAGAACTCGGTCAGGAGGGCCGCGGCACTACCGTCGAGGGCGTGGCGCCGCACCTGCAGGGTGGACTCCCCGAGCGCCTGGTCCACGGCGACGTTCAGTCCCTCCCGCACGTCCGCGAGCAGTTCGTCCCGATCCACGTTCCCCGGGAGCCACGACATGGCGCCCGCGCCCTGCGCGACCGGCACCGCGGCCACCGCCGACAGTTCCGCACCCCACAGCTCCGCCTCCTGGATGGCGCGCTTCAGCGCCCGCTTGGCCGAGGCGGAGCCGTCCACACCGACCACGATGCGCCGCACGGGGAGCCGCAGCGGACGGGTCTCACCGTGCACGGGCACGATCACGGTGCAGCAGTGGGCGCGGGGGGCCAGGGAGGTGGACACCGCCCCGAGGATGCGGTCCGCGAAGGGGGTGCCGCCCTCCTTGCCGATCACGATGAGGCCGGCCTGCTTGGACAGCTCCAGGAGCACGCCGGTGGAGTCGCCGGGCTCCACCGCCGTCGTGACGACGACGCCGCTCCCCTCCGCCCGGGCGGCGGCGTCGGCCACCACCCGCTCCGCTCCCACGCGGATCTGCTTGTCGTCGATCGCAAGGTAGCCGCCGTCGAGGGTGGCGCCCGAGAAGGTGGGCAGCGAGTAGACGCAGACGATGTGGACACGCCAGCCGAGTTGCCTGGCCTCGGCGAGCGCCCAGTCCACCGCCATGGTGCTGGCCGTCGATCCGTCCACTCCCACCAGGATGACCGGTTCGTGCGTCATGTCGCTCCCCTCGTCAGGCCGTGCGACCATCCTCCCACCGTTGGACGTCGGCAGAGGCGGGTACACCCGCATTCTCCGGATGCGACGAACCCCCGGCCGCGTGGCCGGGGGTTCGTGGACAGCCAGGTGTCACATGCCGTAGGGGCGGATGAACACCGGGTTGGAGACGTAGATCGGGCTCACGTAGATCGGGGTGCCGGGGTGGCGGGCCGCGATGTGCTGGCCGTCGCCCAGGTAGATGCCCACGTGGCCCGGGGACCAGATCAGGTCACCCGGCTGCGCCTGGGAGGCGGGGACCACGACGCCGGCGTACCGCTGGGCGTCCGAGGTGCGCGGCAGCGAGATGCCGACCTGCGCGTAGACGTACTGGGTGAAGCCGGAGCAGTCGAAGCCGTCGGGGGTGGTGCCACCGTAGACGTACGGCACACCGATGTAGCGGAGCGCGATCGAGGCGACCGCCGCGCCGAGGCCCGAGGAGGGGACCGCGGTGTAGGAGGTGGCGGTGCGGCTGCTCGAGCGCGAGCTGCTCACGACGGGCTCCGGCTCAGGCTCCGGGGCCGCCTCCGCGGAGGCGGTGACCTCCGGGACGGAGAACTCGGCGTCCGCGGCGACCTTGACGGTCGGGGACAGCGAGAGCGAGGCGAGCGCGCCGTCGGTGAGCGTGGTCAGGCGGGCCTTGGGGGTGGCGACATCGAAGGACGCCGGGGCGGCCGACGCGGTGGTGGCCACCATGGTCAGGACGAGGGCGGAGGACGAAGCCACGAGGGCCCCCCGCCGGACGGTCGGGTTGGCGGCAGCGAGCGCCACGCCGGAGATCGGGGTGCGACGCGGGGCGCGGTGCTTGGCCCGGTCAACAGTGTTGGTCACGTTGGTGCCTCTCCTTGCCTACGAGGTGAGCTGTCGGGTGCGGGCGGAGCTGCCCGGATCTGGAAGATCTTGACCCCCGTGGACCTGCGGCCCACTGTGGTTCCCCCGTTCCTGTCCTTGGCTTGTCTGCCCCGTACGCCGACAGGATTCGGCTGCGTCCGGGGGCTTCCGAGGTGGTTTCTGTGGAAGCACTATCGACGATATCGAATCGTTACCTGGAATGTCACGTTTAGGTCACGATTGTGACCAACCTCCCATAAGGGCGTGCGGGAATTGTGAGACCTGGACCACAATTCGCCCCGCAATTCCTGCGGGGCCTTGTGGAATGGCCGTCACGGCTCCACGAAGACGTGCCGCGCCAGGGTGTCCGGGATGGCCACGGGCGCCGACCCACCGAACTCGACACGCCGCTCCCCGCCGTTCCAGGTGACCCGCACGGAGCAGCCGACCACCCGGCCACCGTGGGCGCAGGCCCGCACGAGTTCCGGCTCCGACTGGACGGCCTCCCCCAGCCGGGCGAGCACGTAGGACCCCGCAGGCAGGGGGACGAGGCCCCGGCTCGCGCGCGTCGCGACCGGCCCCTCCCGCGTGTACCCCAGTTCCGCGAGGCCCGGCACCGGGTTGCCGAAGGGATCGTGCGAGGGATCCGCGACCACGCGCACGATCCCCGTCTCGGCCCGGCGGCTGAGCACGTGCTCCCACCGGCAGGCCTCCTCGTGGACGTGCTGCAGCTCCACCCCGAGCACCTCCAGCAGCAGCAGCTCCGCGAGCCGGTGCTTGCGCATCACACGCATCGCGTAGGCCAGGCCGAGGCTGCTGAACTCCAGGGTCCGGTCACCGGAGAGGGTGAGCAGGCCGTCCCGTTCCATCCGGGCGACCGTCTGGGACACCGCCGGCACCGACTGCTCGAGACGTTCCGTGACGCGGGCACGCAGCGGCGGGATCCCGTCCTCCCGGAGTTCCCAGATCACCTTCAGGAACATCTCGGTGGTGTCGATGAGTTCGCCCACGATGTGCCCACTCCCCTCGTCCCATCCCCGCCGGTGCCATGATCGGGGCGTGAGAATTCCCGCCTCAATCCTGCCCCAGGACGGCCGATTCGGCTCGGGGCCGTCCAAGGTCCGCCCTGCCGCCCTCGCCGCCGTCGCGGCGAGCGGACTGATGGGCACCTCCCACCGCCGGGATCCGGTGAAGGACCTGGTGGCCAGGGTGCAGGAGAAGCTCCTTGAGCTCTTCGACGCGCCGGCTGGGTACGAGGTCATCCTCGGCAACGGCGGCGCCACCGCCTTCTGGGACGCGGCCACCTTCTCGCTCGTGCGGGAGCGGGCGGCGCACGGCGTGTTCGGGGAGTTCTCCGCGAAGTTCGCCTCGTCCACGGGCCGCGCGCCCTTCCTCGCCGACTCGCTGGTGGCGCGCGCCGAGCCCGGCGGCCTCGCCCTCCCGGCGCCCTCACCGGACGCCGACCTGTACGCCTGGCCGCACAACGAGACCTCGACCGGCGTCGTCGCCCCGGTCCGGCGGGTGGAGGGCGGCCTGGTCGTCATCGACGCCACCTCCGCGGCGGGCGGGATCCCCGTGGACGTCTCGGAGACGGACGTGTACTACTTCTCGCCGCAGAAGTCGTTCGGGTCCGACGGCGGGCTCTGGCTGGCCCTGGTCTCGCCCGCCGCCGCGGCGCGGATCGGGGAGGTGGCCGCGTCCGGCCGATGGATCCCCGAGTTCCTCTCGCTCGAGGTCGCGATGCGGAACTCGCGCGCCCACCAGACCCTCAACACGCCCGCGATCGCCACGCTCGTGCTGCTGGAGGACCAGCTCGACTGGTTCCTCGGAAACGGCGGCCTCGCCTGGGCAGCCGGGCGGGCGCGCGAGTCCTCGGACCACCTCTACGCGTGGGCGGAATCGCGCGAGTTCGCGACGCCGTTCGTCGCCGATCCCGCACTGCGCTCCCCCGTGGTCGCCACCATCGACCTCGTCGGGGTGGACGCCGGCGCCGTGATCGCCGAGCTCCGCGCCAACGGCGTGGTGGACACCGACGCCTACCGCAAGCTCGGCCGCAACCAGATCCGTGTGGGCGTCTTCCCGGCTGTGGAGCCCGACGACGTGCGCGCCCTCACGGCGTGCGTGGACTGGGTGGTGGAGAGGCTGGCCCCTCCGCGGGGCTGAGCGGCCCGGTCGCGCCGGGCGCCGCGTCGGACGTCACGGCGGACCCTGCCGTGGCGTTCGGGCCCTCGGGGTCCGCCTCGCCCCGCTCGGCCGGCCCGGTCACCCGGAAGAAGGGGTAGCGGCGCGGGATGTACCGCACCTCGACATGCCAGTGCGAGCGGGCCCACAACGCGGCCACCGCCGCGGCCACCATCGAGGCGATCCCCCCGACGGCGACCGACCAGCGGGCCCCGTACGTCTCGGCGATCCAGCCCACGAAGGGCGACCCGATGGGAGTGGTGCCGAGGAACACGAGCATGTACAGGCTCATGACGCGCCCCCTCACCTCTGGGGCGGTCGAGAGCTGGAGCGCGCTATTGGCCGAGTTCATCATCGTGGTGGCGCTGAAGCCGACGAGCACGCCGGATGCCGCGTAGGCCCAGAAACTGGTGAGGACGGCGGAGAGGGTCAGCGAGACCCCGAACCCGAACGCAGCGGCGATGACGAGGCGGACCTGGGGGCGGCGTCGTCGTGCCGCCAGCAGCGCACCCGCGACGGCGCCGATCGCCATCACCGACCCGAGGATCCCGTACTCGCCGGGGCCGCGATCGAAGACCTCGCGGGCCATGACGGCGGAGGTGAGCTGGAAGTTCAGGCCGAGGGCGCCGACGACCGCCATGATCCCCATGATCACGAGGATGTCCGTGCGCCGGCGAACGTAGGCGAACCCCTCGCGGAGCTGCCCCCGGCCCCGGCCCGCGTGGGGCAGGACGTAGAGCTCGTCCCGGCGCATCGCCATCAGCGCCACGATCGGCGCGATGAAGGACACCGCGTTGAGGATGAAGACCCACCCCGGCCCGACGAGCGTGATCAGCACGCCGGCGGTGGCCGGCCCGATGAGGCGGGCGGTGTTGAAGTTCGCCCCGTTGAGGCCGACGGCGTTGGGCAGCGCCTCCGGCGGGACGAGCTCCGCGACGAACGTCTGCCGGACGGGGTTGTCGAAGGCGGCGGCGACGCCCAGCAGCGTGGCGAGCACGTAGACGTGCCACAACTGGGCGACGTCGGTGAGCACGAGCACGCCGAGGGCGAGGGCGATCAGGCCCAGCGCGGTGTTGGTCGCGATCAGGAGCGTGCGGCGGTCCACCCGGTCCGCGAGGAGGCCCGCGTACGGCGTCAGGAACAGGGTGGGGGCGAACTGCAGGCCGGTGACGATCCCCACGGCGAGGCCGGAGTCGTTGGTCAGCCCGGTGAGGACGAGCCAGTCCTGGGCGATCCGCTGCATCCAGGTGCCGATGTTCGTCACGAGCCCGCCGGCGAACCACAGCCGGTAGTTGTGGTGGTCCAGGGAGGCGAACGTGCGGGTCACCGGCCCACCACCCGCATGATCACCGACGCGGCCTCCGCGAGGACCGCGCGGTCCTCCGGGGAGAGTTCCTCCAGCCGCTGGCGCAGCCACTCGTCGCGACGCTGGCGCCACGCGGTGAGCTGGTCCTCGGCCTCCGCCGTCAGGGTGACGACGACCTGCCGCCCGTCCGTGGGATGGGTCGCGCGCTCGACCAGGCCGAGCGCCTCCAGGGAGGCGACCGTGCGGGTCATCGACGGCGGCTGGACGTTCTCCAGTTCCGCGAGCCGGCTGGGGCTGAGCGGCCCGTGCTGGACGAGGGCGGCCATGACGCAGAACTGCGGCTCGCTGAGCCCGGCGGCGGAGCGCGACTCCGCCCGGAGCCGACGGCCCAGCAGCATGGTCGCGACCCGGAGATCGGTGGTGAGCTGATCGGTCGCGCCGTCGGGGGCGGCCTGTGGCGCCTCGGTGGTCTCCCCGGTCGGCACCGCCCCTCCTCTGTTACTCCGCTGCACTCCGCGTCACGTCGCCCGACGGCGAGATCGTTCGCACCGCTAATTAGGTTAGTTAATCATGTGCGGATCGCCAACCCGCGGTGGGGTCCTGGACCTTCCGGGGCCGAGGACAGGCGTTCCGCCCGGGATCACTCCCGGGCGGAACGTGTGGAGGAGGGTGCCGGACCTCAGATCCCGAGGGACTCCTTGATCGGGCCGAGCACGAAGTAGACGACGAACGCCGCCGCCGCACCCCACATCAGCGGGTGGACCTCGCGTGCCTTGCCGCGTGCCGCCGCGATCACGGCGTACGAGATGAACCCGGCGCCGATCCCCACGGTGATGGAGTAGGCGAACGGCATGAGCACCATGGTGAGGAACGCGGGGATGGCCACGCCGTAGTCACGCCAGTCGATCCCGGAGACCTGCATCACCATCAGGAAGCCGACCACGACCAGCGCGGGGGCGGCGGCCTCGGACGGCACCATGTCCACGAGCGGGGCGAGGAACGTCGCGAGCAGGAAGGCCACGCCGGTGACGACGGAGGCCAGCCCGGTGCGGGCGCCGTCGCCGACGCCGGAGGCGGACTCGATGTAGGAGGTGTTCGAGGAGACCGACCCGGCACCGCCGGCGATCGCGCCGATCGAGTCGACGATCAGGATCTGCTTGGTCTTCGGGGGGTTGCCCTGCTTGTCGAGCAGGCCGGCCTCGGCACCCACGGCCACCATCGTGCCCATCGTGTCGAAGAAGTCGGCGAGCAGGAGCGTGAAGACGAGCAGCACCACCGCGATGATGCCGATCTTGTCGATCGAGCCGAACAGCGAGAACTGGCCGATGAGGGAGAAGTCCGGGACGGTGACGAACTGGTCGGGGATCGCCGGGCTGTTGAGCATCCAGCCCGTCTCGTTCACGACGGCGCCCGTCGCGTCCGTCCGCGTGCCCACGCCCGCGACGGCCTCGATGATGACCGCGAGGATCGTGCCCGCGACGATGGCGATCAGCAGCCCGCCGCGCACCTTGTTCACCATCAGGATCACCGCGACGGCCAGGCCCACCACGAACACGAGCAACGGCCAGCCGCTGAGCGACCCGCCGATCCCGAGTTCGAGGACGGTCCCGCCGCCCCGGCGGACGAAGCCGGCGTCGACGAAGCCGATCAGCGCGATGAACAGGCCGATGCCCACCGAGATGGCCACCTTGAGTTCCCGGGGGACGGCCTTGAACACGGCCGTGCGGAAGCCGGTGAGGACGAGCACGAGGATGATCAGTCCCTCGAGGACCACGAGGCCCATGGCGTCGGGCCAGGTCATCCCGGGCAGGAACGCGATCGAGTAGGCGACCACGGCGTTGAGCCCCAGGCCCGCCGCGAGCGCGATCGGGAAGTTCGCCACCACGCCCATCAGGATGGACATGACGCCCGCCACAAGGGCGGTCGCTGCCGCGACGGCGGGGAGGTTGGGGGCGCTGCCACCCCCGAGGAAGCCCCCTTCCCCGAGGCTGGCCTGCACCGTGCCGATGATGAGGGGGTTCAGCACGATGATGTAGCTCATCGTGAAGAAGGTGACGAGGCCACCGCGGATCTCCGTTCCGACGGTGGAGCCCCGCTCCTGGATCTTGAAGAGGTTCTCCAGCCACTGGGGGTGGGGCGGAGCCGCTGAGGCGCGCGGAGCGCTGACAGGTGTTCTCACGTGGTCAGATTGTTCCCGCTCACGCGGTTTCGACGCGTCCCGGGTTCACTGTGTGGTCCGCGGTGTGGTCCGTGACACAATGGCGCCGTGACCGATCAGCGGCCCCTCCGCGAACTCCCCCCGGCCCGGGTGCGGCTGGTGCCGATCACGCTCGCCGGGATCGCCCTCTGGGTGGTGGCACTGGTCGTGTTCCTCGCTGTCGACGCCTCGGCGAGCGCCCGGGACACCGCGATCGCCGGCGTCGCCCTCGGCCTGCTCGGCCTGGCGTGGTCCCGCCGCATGGACAGGAAGCTCCGCTGACCAGCGACGTCCCTCGACCGGCTACTCGCCGCTCCCGACCGTCTGGGGCATCACCGCGCGTGACCGGATGATCTCCAGGTCCAGTTCGTCGATGACCGGTCGGCTCTGCGCCCACTCCCCGCCGGGGCCGGGGGCGTCCGTCTCCGAGTGCGCGCCACAGCCGTGGTCCATCGAGACGATCCGCCCGTCCGACGGCGACCACTCGTTCGCGCACACCCCGAACACGAGCCTGCCCGCGCCAGCCAGCTTGAGGAAGAAGCCGCAGGTGGAGCACTGGCCCCTGGCGTGGCGCGCGCTCGGCGCGTTCGGGCCGTTGTCCCCGTCGTACCAGCGGCTGAACGCGCGGGCACGGCCGGCGGCGGACAGGACGCGCGCCCGCCCGAGGCCGAGTTCCCAGATGGCGAGGCGGTCCGCCTCCTCGTCGTCGGTCTGCTCGTAACCCTGGTCGAGCCGCGGGTCGTCGGGACGATACGGCAGGGCGTCCTGGGAGCCGAGGTCACCGGGCTGGAGCCGCTCCGCCCACGGCACCCATGGCGGCGCGACCAGCGCACCCTCACCGGGGACCATCTCCACCTCGCACACGGTGGCGTGCCGGGAGCGCGGCGGCCGCGCCACGGTCACGGCCCACAACCAGCCGCGGTAGCCGGGCGAGGTGCTCTCGAACAGGTGGGTACCCAGCCTCTCCCCCTCGAGCCGGAAACCGCGGTGCTCGCCCACAACGTCCCCG
The DNA here is from genome assembly GCA_002305415.1 of Actinomycetales bacterium UBA1383. Taxonomy (GTDB): domain Bacteria; phylum Actinomycetota; class Actinomycetes; order Actinomycetales; family Actinomycetaceae; genus UBA1383. The sequence continues at coordinate 9,883 of DBQX01000106.1, forward strand.
GCGACCTCGAGGGCCGCGTCACGCGCCACCTGCGCGGCACCCTCGAGGACCGGGTCACCGGTCGTCCTGGCCGCCATCAGGCGTCGAAGTTGTCCGCGACCACGCGCAGGACCTTGGCGATGTTCCGGCCGTGCTCCGGGTACTTCCCGCGGCGCAGGGAGTTGGAGGCGGCGTCGAGGAGCCGGATCAGGTCCTCCACGATCGGCACCATCTCGTCGGCGGGCTTGCGCGTGTTGCGCACCACCGAGGGCAGCGGCTCCTGGAGCTTGACGGCGAGGGCGGAGGGCCCGCGCCGGCCGTCGGCGATGGAGAACTCGATGCGGGTACCGGGCTTCGGGGCGGTCACGCCCGCGGGAAGGGCGGTCGCGTGCAGGAAGACTTCACTCCCGTCGTCGGACTGGATGAATCCGAAACCTTTTTCGGCGTCGAAGAACTTGATCCTGCCGGTTGGCACAGCCAAACCTTTCCATGCGAACGCGGGCGCCGGACGGCGCCTCCCGCCATCCTATCCGCGATCCTCCGGTGTGGGCGAGTCCGTCGGTCCCGGCGCAGCGGCGCGCGCCTCGGGTCGCAGGCTGTCGAGCACCAGGCGGCCGAAGGCGTGGGCGATCGACCGGCCCAGCGCCACGAGCCGCGCCTCCGCGGTGCGCAGCGCCGTCACCATGTCGGCGGTATCGGGCGCCTGGGCGCGGGCGCTCCAGGCCTCCATCAGGTCGGGCGAGGCCTCGGGGTGGAACTGGAGTCCCCAGGTCGAGCCCACCCGCATGGCCTGCACGAACCCCTCGGACTCCCCGAGGACGCGGGCGCCCTCCGGCAGGCGTGGCTGCCCGGCCCCGCGGGGGATCCCGTCCCGGTGGTCGCTCGCCGCCACCGTGAGGCCCGCGCGGGCGGCCTCACCGACGAGCGGGTCGGTGGCGGCGTCGGCCAGCCAGTGGACCTCGACGAGCCCCCGCTCCTCGCCCGCCCCCACGTCCACCGCGCCGCCGAGCGCGACGGCGATCACCTGGTGGCCGAGGCAGATCCCGAGCGTGGGCTGGTCGGTCCTCACCCGCTCGGCGATGACCTGGCGCAGCTCGCGGAGGAAGGGGTGCGCGTCCTCGGCGTAGGCGTCCATGGTGCCCCCGAGGATGAGGAGGCCACCCCCGAGGTCCGCCGGCAGGCCGTCCCGCCAGACCTCGACGACGTCGACCTCGATCCCGAGCTCGTCGAGCCAGGGCCCGAACCTGTCCAGGGGCGCCGCGGGATCGAGCTGGAGGACTGTCACGCGTGCCACCGTCCCATTGTGCCCGCCGGCCGTCCCGGGAGCACACCCGCGCCCCCGCCATTGCACCCCTGCTCCCGGCAGACCAAGATCGTGGTGTGAGAACCCGATTCCTCGCCACCGCGGCCCTCGTCGTCCTCGCCGGCCTGGCGACGGCGGCCCCTGCGATCGCGTCCACCCCGCTCGAGCCGCCCTCGTTCCTCCAGGAGCGGGTCACCGACTCGGCGGGCGTCCTCGGGCAGGGCGACGTGAGCGCCGTCGAGGAGGCGATCGGTCGCCTGTCCGACGAGACGCCGATCGACCTGTTCGTGGTCTACGTCGACTCCTTCGACGGAATGGCGGCCGAGGACTGGGTCAACGAGGCCGCCACCCTGTCCGACCTCGGCGTCAACGACGTGCTCCTCGGCGTCGCGGTCGAGGACCGCATCTACGACATCTCCGTCGACACCGACGGCGTCCTCGAGGCGTCCACCGCCTCCCGGATCCTGGGCGACGACGTCGAGCCGGCCCTCGCGGACGACGACTGGGCGGGCGCCGCCATCGCCTTCGCGGACGGGCTGCGGGAGGCCTACGCCGGGGGCGGGGAGACCTCGTCGGGCGGCGGACTCCCGCTCGGGTGGCTCGCGGTCGGCGGCGTGGCCGTGATCGGCGGCGTCGCCCTCGTCTCGTCCCGGCGCCGCAAGGCCACCCCCGCGATCACGGACCCACGGAGCATCCCCACCGCGGACCTGGACAAGCGCGCCAGCGCCGCACTCGTCGCGGTCGACGACGCGATCCGCTCCTCCGAGGAGGAACTCGGCTTCGCCCGCGCCCAGTTCGGGCTCCAGGCGACGGACAGCTACTCGCGGGCGCTCGCGGAGGCCCGGAAGCAGGCGACCCAGGCCTTCGAACTGCGCAAACGGCTCGACGACCACATCCCGGAGACCGAGCCGGAACGGCGCGCCATGCTGATGGGCATCCTCCAGATCGCCGAGACCGTGGACAACACGCTGGAGGCGGAGAAGCAGTCGTTCGACCAGCTCCGGGCGATGGAGTCCCGGGCCGGCGATGTGCTCGCCGAGATGACCACCCGCGCCCAGGAGGTCGGCCGTCGCGTCGACGGCGCCCGTTCCGTGCTGGCCTCCCTCTCGACGACGTACTCGCCGGGCGCCCTCGCCTCCATCTCCCGCAATCCCGACCAGGCCCTGCAGTTGCTGGAGTCAGCCCGTGTCGCGATCGCCCAGGGCCAGGAGCGTCTCACGGCGGATGACCGTTCCGCCGCGGTCGCCAACGCACGGATCGCCGAACAGGCGATCGGGCAGGCGGACCGGTTGCTGGCAGCCGTGGCGGGGGCACAGACCGCACTGTCCGAGGCGGGACCGAAGCTGGAGCAGCGGATGGCCTCCCTGACGAGCGACATCAAGGACGCGAACCGGCTGGCGGGTGGCGACGCCGCGGTCACCATGGCACGGGAGGAGGCGCAGGCGGCGATCGCCGACGGGCACGCCGCCCGCCGCGGCGGCGACCCCCTCGCCGCCCTCTCCCGCCTGGAGCGGGCGGAGACCGCCCTGGACACCGCCCTCGTGCCCTACCGCGAGCGGGAGGCGAACCAGCGCCGCTTCGCCGAGCTGACGGCGGAGCGCATCCCGAGGGTGGAGGCGAAGATCACCTCGATCGACACCTTCATCGGTTCCAACCGCGGGGCGATGGACACCACCCCACGCACCCGCCTCTCCGAGGCGCGCAGACTGCTGGACCACGCGAGGAGCATCGCGCCGTCCAACCCCGAGGCCGCGCTCCGGGAACTCGACCAGGCGGACCGGCTGGCCGACGAGGCGCACGCACTGGCCAACCAGCAGCGGGACAACTTCCCGTGGAACAACCCGGGAAACCGGGGCGGCGGTGGGGGCATCGACATCGGCACGCTCATCCTCGGCGGGATCCTCAGCGACGCGATGCGTGGCGGCTCCCGCGGCGGCTCCTGGGGCGGGAGCTCCCGGGGCGGATTCGGTGGCAGCTCCCGGGGTGGCTTCGGCGGTACCCGCATCGGCGGGTTCGGCGGCTCCGTCGGCCGCGGGGGTGGCCGCCGCGGCGGCTTCGGCGGTCGCTTCTGATGGCGACCACCTCCCGCTATGTCGTGCCACGGCACGTGATTTGGGCAACAATCATCAGGTAACCGTCCGAGAGGAACACCATGACCGAGAAGCAGTCGATCCTGGGCCGAATCGCCCAGCTGACCCGTGCCAACATCAACGCCCTCCTCGACCGCGCCGAGGACCCCGAGAAGATGCTCGACCAGCTGATCAGGGACTACACCGCCTCGATCTCGGAGGCCGAGGAGGCCGTGGCCGTCACGATCGGCAACCTCCGCCTGGCCGAGCGGGACCACGCAGAGGACGTCGCCGAGGCGGCGGACTGGGGCAACAAGGCGCGCGCGGCGTCGGCCAAGGCTGACGACCTCCGCGCCGCCGGCAACACGACGGATGCCGACCGGTTCGACAAGCTCGCCCGCATCGCGATCACGAAGCAGATCGCGGCGGAGAACGAGGCACGTGCGGCCGAGCCGATGATCGCGGCGCAGAACGAGGTGGTCGCGAAGCTCAAGGACGGGCTGACGCAGATGCGCTCCAAGCTCGACGACCTGCGCAACAAGCGCGACGAACTGGTAGCGCGCGCGAAGACCGCGGAAGCGCAGGGCAAGGTCCAGCAGGCGATCTCCTCCATCAACGTGCTGGATCCCACCACCGAGATCTCCCGCTACGAGGACCAGGTTCGCCGGGAGGAGGCCCGCGTGGCCGGGCAGGCGGAGATCGCGGCCACCTCGCTGGAGAGCCAGTTCGCCGAACTCGAGGACTACGGCATGGACACCGAGATCGAGGCGCGGCTGGCCGCGCTCAAGGGCGGGCAACCCCCGGCGCAGATCGAGCAGTAGGCCGGCTCACGATCGGTGGGCCCCCGGCGCCGTGCGCGGTGCCGGGGGCCCACGCGCGCTAGGGTTTCACCGTGACCCAGACCTACCTGCTCGTCGACGGGGAGAACATCGACGCCACCCTCGGCATGAGCGTGCTGCTACGCCGTCCTGCTCCCGAGGAGCGGCCCCGCTGGGATCGCATCCTGACCTTCTCCCGCGACGTCTGGGGCAGCGCGACTCGCGGGCTCTTCTTCCTGAACGCCTCCTCCGGCCAGATGCCGATGAGCTTCGTCCAGGCCCTCCTCGCGATGGAGTACATGCCGATCCCGCTCTCGTCCCACAGCGGTGAGAAGGTGGTTGACGTCGGCATCCAGCGCACGCTCCGCGCGATCGCCGAGCGCGGTGGCGACGTGCTCCTCGCCTCGCACGACGGCGACTTCGTCCCGGAGGTGCGGGACCTCCTCGCGATCGGCCGCCAGGTGGGCGTCATCTGCTTCCGGGAGTTCCTCAACACGGGGCTCGCCGAGCTCACCGGCGACGGGCTGAAGATCTACGACCTCGAGGAGGACATCGGCGCGTTCAACGCCCCGCTGCCCCGCGTGCGCATCATCCCGCTGGAGAGCTTCGACCCGGTCCGCTACCTGTAGCCGTTCACAGGAAATCCCCAGCCAGCGGCGCGAGACTGGGCACATGAAGCAGTCCGCCACACCCGAGGCGACGCTCCTGGTGGTCGATGACGAGCCGAACATCCTCGACCTCCTCGCGACGTCGCTGCGCTTCGCCGGTTTCGACGTCGTCACCGCGTCGAACGGGAACGAGGCACTCCGGCAGGCCGCGGCGCACCAGGTCGACCTCGTGGTCCTCGACGTGATGATGCCGGACATGGACGGCTTCACGGTCCTGCGCCGGCTGCGGGCGGCGGGATCCCCCCTGCCGGTGGTCTTCCTGACCGCCCGGGACGACACGGAGGACAAGGTCAAGGGCCTGACCGCCGGCGGGGATGACTACATCACCAAGCCCTTCTCGCTGGAGGAGGTGGTGGCGCGCATCCGCGCCGTCCTGCGCCGCACCAAGGGCTCTGACGACGCCGTGCTGCGCTACGCCGACCTCGAACTCGACGAGGACGCCTACGAGGTCCGCCGCGCCGGCCGGCCGATCGACCTCTCCCCGACCGAGTTCAAGCTCCTCCGCTACCTGATGCTGAACGCCGAGCGGGTGGTCTCCAAGACGCAGATCCTCGACCACGTCTGGGAGTACGACTTCATGGGCGAGGTCAACATCGTGGAGTCCTACATCTCCTACCTGCGCCGCAAGGTGGACCTCGAGGGACTGCCGCCCCTGATCCACACCCGGCGGGGGATCGGGTACATGCTGCGCAGGGATGCGTGATGCGGGAGCGGCTGCGCGACATCCCCCTCGCCGGGAGACTGGTGATCGCCTTCGTCGGCCTGCTCACGCTGGGACTCACCACCGGGACGCTGGCGATGACCCTCATCCTGCAGTTCCGCCTCTACTCCCAGGTCGACGACCAGCTCCGCTCGTCCGCCGCCATCCTCGCCGACGCCGCACTCGAGGAGATCGCCGGCGACCGCGACTCCACGGCCCTGCCGTCCGACTACTACGTGGTGGTGCAGGGCCGCCTCCTCGACTCACAGGTGCTGGCGCTGCCCTCCACGGTGGACGAGTACGGCGCCCCGGACCTGGGCCGCTACAGCTTCCCCCTCTCCAGCCTCGAGGACCCTACTCCCACCACCGTGCCGAACAGCGAGGGTGGCCCCCTCTGGCGGGTCATCACGATCCCGGTGTACGAGCGCACCTCCGGCGCCGTGGCCGGCTCGATGACCATCGGGCTCCCGCTCAAGGGCGTGAGCCAGACGATGTCCGCCTTCCTCAGCCGGGTACTGCTTGTGGACACGGCGATCGTGCTGCTGGGAGCGGTGCTCGCCTATCTCCTCGTCCACCGCTCCCTCCGCCCGCTCCGCGAGATCGAGGCCACTGCGGGCGCGATCGCGGCGGGTGACCTCTCCCAGCGGATCCCGCCGGGCCCCACCTCCACCGAGGTCGGGTCGCTCGCCCACTCGCTGAACGTCATGCTCACGACGATCGAGAACTCCTTCGCCGCCCAGCGCGCCTCGGAGGAGCGCATGCGACGGTTCGTCTCCGACGCCTCCCACGAACTCCGCACGCCCCTCGCGACTGTCCGGGGCTACGGGGAGCTGTACCGGCTCGGGGGGATCCCCGAGGGCGAGCTGCCCGGCGCCATGCAGCGGATCGAGTCCGAGGCGAACCGCATGGCGAGCCTCGTCGCCGACATGCTGCAGCTCGCGCGCCTCGACGAGGGCCGCCCCCTCGACCTGGGCGCCGTCGAGCTGACCCACCTGGCCGCCGACGCCGCCGCGAACCTCCGCGTCCTCGATCCCACCCGGCCCGTGCAGGTGGTCGGCCTCACGACGACGCGCGCGCCGCGCGTGATCGCCTTCGCCGACGAGGAGAGGGTGCGGCAGATCCTCTCGAACCTGACGGAGAATGCCCTGACGCACACCCCCGCCGGCACGCCTGTCGAGTTCGCCGTCGGGTCGGACGGGCCGTTCGCGGTGCTCGAGGTCCGCGACCACGGTCCGGGGGTCTCCCCGGAGGACGCCGCCCACATCTTTGGGCGGTTCTTCCGGGTTGACACCTCACGGTCACGCGCCTCGGGCGGCACCGGACTAGGACTGGCGATCGTGGCCGCCGTCGCCGCCGCCCACGGGGGTTCCGCGTCGGCTGCCGAGACGCCCGGAGGTGGTCTCACCATCCGGGTGACGCTGCCTGCCGGCGAGGACTGACAGCGATCGCGCCCACCCCTGTTCTGGTACGGTAGTACCACACTTTTCGGGGTTTGTTTGTTATCCTTGCCACATCCCCGAGCCGGGGCACCCGACGGCGGACCAGTGCGTCGCCGCGCGGGCCAACCGGCCCTGAGGTCCCCTCGCGCGAACCGAGGACCCGGCGAGCACGGGGACCGTGGGCACCACTGACGACGATGTCAAGGAGCAGGGCCATGGACCAGTCTGCACGCTACGCCGACCTCAGCCTCAAGGAGGAGGACCTCATCAGCGCGGGGAGGCACATCCTCTGCGCCTACACGATGAAGCCCAAGGCGGGCGACTACCTCGCCGCGGCGGCCCACTTCGCCGCGGAATCCTCCACCGGCACGAATGTGGAGGTCTCCACCACCGACGACTTCACCCGCGGCGTCGACGCACTCGTCTACCACATCGACGAGGCGACCGAGGAGATGCGGATCGCGTACCCGCTCGAGCTCTTCGACCGCAACATGATCGACGGCCGCATGATGATGGTCTCGTTCCTGACCCTCACCATCGGGAACAACCAGGGCATGGGCGACATCGAGTACGCCAAGATGTACGACTTCTACGTGCCGCGGCGCGCGATCGAGCTGTTCGACGGCCCGTCCGTGGACATCTCCACGCTCTGGCGCATCCTCGGGCGTCCCGTGGTCGACGGCGGGTACATCGCGGGCACGATCATCAAGCCCAAGCTCGGCCTGCGGCCCGAGCCCTTCGCGAAGGCGGCGTACGAGTTCTGGCTGGGCGGCGACTTCATCAAGAACGACGAGCCGCAGGGCAACCAGGTCTTCGCACCGATCCGCACGACCATCCCGCTCGTGTACGACGCGATGAAGCGTGCGATGGACGAGACGGGCGAGGCGAAGCTGTTCTCCGCGAACATCACCGCCGACGACCACTCCGAGATGATCGCCCGGGGCGAGTTCATCCTCCAGGCCTTCGGCCCCGACGCCGACAAGGTGGCCTTCCTCGTGGACGGCTACGTCGGTGGCCCCGGCATGATCACCACCGCCCGCCGCTGGTTCCCCCGCCAGTACCTGCACTACCACCGTGCCGGTCACGGCGCCGTCACCTCCCCCAGCTCGAAGCGAGGGTACACCGCCTACGTGCTGGCCAAGATGGCCCGCCTGCAGGGCGCGTCCGGCATCCACGTCGGCACCATGGGCTACGGGAAGATGGAGGGCGAGCGGGATGACCGCGCCATCGCCTACATCATCGAGCGCGAGGAGTACCAGGGCCCGGCCTACTTCCAGAAGTGGTACGGCATGCGCCCCACCACCCCCATCATCTCCGGTGGCATGAACGCGCTGCGCCTCCCCGGGTTCTTCGAGAACCTCGGCCACGCGAACATCATCAACACCGCTGGTGGCGGCAGCTACGGCCACCTCGACGGCGCGGCCGCCGGCGCGCGCTCGCTGCGGCAGGCCTACGAGTGCTGGGCAGCCGGAGCGGATCCCGTCGAGTGGGCGAAGGGCCACCGCGAGTTCGCCCGCGCGTTCGAGTCCTTCCCGCACGACGCCGACGTCATCTACCCCGGATGGCGGGAGAAGCTGGGCGTGCAGTGACGCAGCGGATCACACTCACCCAGTTCCTGGGGGAGGACCAGCGCACGATCGAGGGAGCCACCGGCGACTTCAGCGGGCTCGTGGGCGACGTGGCGATCGCCAGCAAGGCGATCGCCCACGCCGTCGGCAAGGGCGCACTCCTCGGGGCCGGCACGCGCCTGTGCGAGCGCCTGCGCGCGGAGGCGTCCGACCTGTTGCTTGGAGCCCTTGCCGCGACCACCCACCTCGCCGCCACGCTCTCCCCCACGGGATTCCGTCCCGTGGGGGACGAGGGACACCGCGGCAAGTACCTGCTGGCCTTCGACCCGCTGATCGGGGCCGCGGACCTCGACATCAACTTCCAGACGGGCACGATCTTCTCGATCCTGCGATCGCCCGACCCCTCGCGGCCGGCCCGCGAGGAGGACTTCCTGCAGCCGGGACGGGATGTGGTGTGCGCCGGGCTGGTGCAGTACGGCGGGTCCACCCGCTTCGTGCTGGCGACCGACCTGGGCGTCGACGGCTTCACGCTCGACCGCGAGTTCGGGGAGTACGTGCTGACCAACCCCGACCTCGCCCTCCCGCCGACCACCGACGAGGTGGCCCTGCACGCGATGGGCAGCAGGTCCTGGGAGCCACCGGTGGCGCGGTACGTGAAGGAGGCGCTCGCGGGGGCAGAGGGTCCGCGAGCGCGGGACTTCCGCATCCGCTGGGCCGCCTCGCTGGGCGCCGAGACCTACCGCATCCTCACCCGCGGGGGCGTCTACGTCCACCCGCACGACTCCTCCACGCGCAACGGGGGTGGCCACCTCCACCTGCTGTGCGCCGCGCAGCCGGTCGCGTGGATCGCCGTGCGCGCGGGCGGTGACGCGATCACCGGCCGCAACTCCATCCTGGACCTCGTGCCCAGCAGCCTCGACCAGCAGGTGCCGCTGATCTTCGGCTCCTCCGACGAGGTGGCGCGTCTCCACGAGCTGCACCGGGCCTACATCGAGGGACGCGACGAGGACGAGGCCGAACCGCTCTTCTCGTCACGCTCCCTGTTCCGCTGAGGAGGGAAGGACATGTCAGTCAAGCACCCCGTCGTCGCCATCACCGGCTCCTCCGGGGCCGGCACCACGTCGGTGACCCGCTCGTTCTCCAACATCTTCCGGCGGGAGAAGCTCACCGCCGCGATGATCGAGGGTGACTCGTACCACCGCTACGACCGCGCCGCGATGAAGAAGGCAGCCGCGGAGCAGGCCGCGGCCGGCAACAACCACTTCAGCCACTTCGGCCCGGAGGCGAACCTCTTCGAGGAGCTCGAGGCCCTGTTCCGCACCTACGGCGAGACCGGCAGCGGCCGGCACCGGCACTACCTCCACGACCATTTGGAGGCCGCGCCCTGGGGCCAGGAGCCGGGCACCTTCACGCCGTGGGAGGAGCTACCACCATCGGACCTGCTGTTCTACGAAGGGCTGCACGGCGCCGTCGTGACCGAGACGGTCGACGTCGCCCGGTACGCGGACCTGCTGGTGGGAGTCGTCCCGATCATCAACCTGGAATGGATCCAGAAGCTGATCCGCGACAAGGCGGCGCGGGGCTACTCCACGGAGGCGGTGGTCGACACGATCCTGCGGCGCATGCCCGACTACATCAACTACATCACGCCGCAGTTCTCGCGCACCCACGTCAACTTCCAGCGGGTTCCCACCGTGGACACGTCCAACCCGTTCATCGCCGAGGACATCCCCACCGCGGACGAGAGCTTCGTGGTGATCCGCTTCGCGAATCCCAAGGGCATCGACTTCCCGTACCTCCTGGCCATGGTCCACGACTCGTTCATGACCAGGCCGAACGTCATCACGGTCCCCGGCGGGAAGATGGAACTGGCGATGCAACTCATCTTCACGCCGATGATCCTGCGGCTGATCGAGAACAAGAAGCGGGGCGCGATCCTCTGAGCGCCGCTGCCCGTCTGGCAACGGACTGGTCATTGCCACCCGATCGGCCTACGATGGCCGATCGGAACTGACCCGACCCCGAGGACGTGCAATGGGTGCCGAATCCGCACCGCAATGGTTGCTCCCCGCCTTCGTGCGCAGCGTGACCGCCATCGGCGCCACCGCGTCCCGCGAGGAGATCGAGGCCGTCGGCCGGCGCCTGCTCGAACGCTGGTGCTCTCCCGATCGGCGCCACCACGGGGTCACCCATCTCGTGGCCGTCCTGCAGCGCGTCGACGCCCTCTCCCAGGAGACCCACTCCCCCGAGCTGGTCCGCATCGCCGCCTGGTACCACGGTGCCGTGTTCGACACCGCCCTCCTGAAGCAGTACATGCGTGCGGCCGGGGAGAACAAGCCCGCGTCCGCCGAGGTCGCCATGGCCGACCTGCTCGCGCTGGGAGTTCCCGAGAGGGTCGCCGCCCGCGTCCGCGACATCATCCTCAGCCTCGTGCGGCACGATGCCGACCCCACCGACGTCGACTGCATGGCCCTGTGCGACGCCGACCTGGGGACCCTCGCCGTCGAGCCGCAGAAGTACAAGGAGTACCGCACCCGGGTGCGCGAGGAGTTCGCCCACATCGACCCCCGGCGGTACGTCGAGGCCCGCATCGCCATCGTGACCCGGCTCCTGGCGCGGCGGAAGCTGTTCCTCAGTCCGCTCGCGTCCGCGTGGGAGGAGCCGGCGCGGCAGAACCTCGCGGCAGAACTTCAGAAGCTGAAGGCGGAGCTCGCCACCCTCCCGCCGCGCGCCCCGGACGAGGAACCGCCCGCCCCCGCCGCCCCACCCGCGACGCCGGCCCCCCAGAAACAGGCGACGACCCGCTTCGCGCGGGACGACACCCTGTCGGACACCCAGGCCCTCCCCCGGGTCCCGTCCGACGAGCTCCCGCCCGCGCGTGCCGTTCCTGCTGCCGACGAGGAGGAGCCCGAGGTGATCGGAGTCCCCTACGAGGAGCGCACCCGCAAGGCCGCCCGCGAGGAGCTCGAGATCACCTCCGGGATCGAGCGTGTCCCGCACGGCTTCCGCGACGTGCCACGCCGGACGTCCGCGTCCAGTGCCCCGTCACCCGCCACCGGGGTGTCCGCCAGCACGCCCAGTGCCCCCTCCCCGGCGGAGTCCGACACCGAGCGTGCTGCCGCGCGCCGGTCCACACCGGAGCCGGACGACTCCGAGTCCACAGGAACGCTGTTCCGGCCGATCGTCCCCTGACGCGCCCGGCCTAGCGTGGCTCCCGTCCGCACAGCACCGGGAGGGAACCCATGCAGTACTCCGTCGACTCCGTCGAGATCGCCCACGCCGCGGCGCGCACACGCGCGTCGATCGCAACCATCCACGCCGAGGTGGCGGCGATGATGTCGCACCTGTTGTCGCTCCAGGCCAGCTGGACCGGCGTCGCGTCCGCCTCGTTCGGCGAGCTGGCCCACCGCTGGCGCCTCACGCAGCACCAGGTCGAGGCTGCGCTGGAGCAGGTGTCGGCCGGCCTCGAGCAGGCGTCCGCTGCCTACACCGAGGCCGAACGGGCGAACGCCCGGATGTTCGCGCTCTGAGCACAGCGAAGCGGGGCGGACCGAAGTCCGCCCCGCTCCCGTTCGTGTGGCTCAGAAGTCCATGCCACCCATGTCCCCACCAGCCGGTGCCGGCGGGTGCTTCTCCGGCTTGTCCGCCACCACGGCCTCCGTGGTGAGGAACAGCGCCGCGATGGAGGCAGCGTTCTGCAGCGCGGAGCGGGTCACCTTGACCGGGTCGGCCACGCCCGCGTGGAGCAGGTCCTCGTACACGCCGGTCGCGGCGTTCAGGCCGTGGCCCGGCGGCAGCGAGCGCACCTTCTCCGCGACGACGCCGCCCTCGAGACCGGCGTTGATCGCGATCTGCTTGAGCGGGGCCTCGACGGCGAGCTGGACGATCTTGGCGCCCGTGGCCTCGTCGCCCGTGAGGTCGAGCTCAGCGAAGGCGTCCTTGGCGGCCTGGATGAGCGCGACGCCACCACCGGCGACGATGCCCTCCTCGACGGCGGCCTTGGCGTTCCGCACGGCGTCCTCGATGCGGTGCTTGCGCTCCTTGAGCTCCACCTCGGTCGCGGCACCCGCCTTGATGACGGCCACGCCACCGGCGAGCTTCGCGAGGCGCTCCTGCAGCTTCTCACGGTCGTAGTCCGAGTCGGACTTCTCGATCTCCGCACGGATCTGGTTCACGCGGCCCTCGAGCTGCGCGGGGTCGCCCGCACCCTCGACGATCGTGGTCTCGTCCTTGGTGACGACGACCTTGCGGGCCTGGCCCAGCAGGTCGAGGTCGGCGTTCTCGAGCTTCAGGCCCACCGTCTCGGAGATGACCTGGCCGCCGGTGAGGATCGCCATGTCCTGCAGCATCGCCTTGCGGCGGTCGCCGAAGCCCGGCGCCTTGACGGCCACCGACTTGAACGTGCCGCGGATCTTGTTGACCACGAGGGTGGCGAGGGCCTCGCCCTCGACGTCCTCCGCGATGATCAGCAGGGGCTTGCCGGCCTGGATGACCTTCTCCAGCAGCGGGAGCATGTCCTTGACGTTGGAGATCTTGGACTCGACGAGCAGGATGTACGGGTCCTCGAGGACCGCTTCCTGGCGCTCGGGGTCGGTGACGAAGTAGGCGGACAGGAAGCCCTTGTCGAAGCGCATGCCCTCGGTGAGCTCGAGCTCGAGGCCGAGTGCGTTCGACTCCTCAACGGTGACGACGCCCTCCTTGCCCACCTTGTCGAGGGCCTCGGCGATGAGCTCGCCGATCGTCGTGTCGCCGGCGGAGATGGCGGCGGTCGCGGCGATCTCCTCCTTGGTCTCGACCTCCTTGGCCTGGGCGAGCAGGCGCTCGGTGACCGCCTCGACGGCCTTCTCGATGCCGCGCTTCAGGGCGATCGGGTTGGCGCCCGCGGCGACGTTCCGCAGTCCTTCGCGGACGAGGGCCTGGGCGAGCACGGTGGCGGTGGTGGTTCCGTCGCCGGCGACGTCATCCGTCTTCTTGGCGACCTCCTTCACCAGCTCGGCGCCGATCTTCTCGTAGGGCTCGTCGAGCTCGATCTCCTTGGCGATGGAGACGCCGTCGTTGGTGATGGTGGGGGCGCCCCACTTCTTCTCCAGGACGACGTTGCGGCCACGCGGGCCGAGCGTCACCTTGACGGTGTCGGCGAGGATGTTCAGGCCCCGCTCCATCGCGCGACGGGCCTCCTCGTCGAAGGCGATGATCTTTGCCATGAGGTGTTCTTTCCTCCGATGTGGGTAGCTCGTCGGTGCCCGCGACGGACGACGGTCCCCGCAGCGTTCTGGTCACGCCGGGAGGAGCGCCTCACCGACAAGCCGGTCTGGTTATCACTCTCACGGTGAGAGTGCTAATGCGATCTTGGCACTCTCACAGGACGAGTGCAAGCCGCTCCACAGGGCGCGTCGACACCGGGACGGTCGGTACCCTGTCTCCATGGCGAGGCATCGGCGCGCGGGCGTGCCGGTCGTCCTGCTGCTCCTCACCTGCGCCCTTCTCGCCACGGGACTCGTCACCGCGGCCCGCCGACCCGTCGCCCCACCGCCCTCGCTCCTGCTCGACGGCGTCGTGCTCGAATCGCGGGGCGGCCGTACCGTGGTGGCCGCCGTGCCGCCCGGCGGCGCCCAGGAGTACCTGCCGGCCTCGCGGGTCGCCCCGGACACCGGGCTCACGAGGGTGGCGGCGGCCCAGGCGGCGTGGCTCCGCGAGGGCAGCATCCCCGGTGGGCGCTGGGAGGAGATGACGACCGGGGCCCTCCTCGACCTGCACACGCTGACCGGGGCCACCTTCTCGTCGGGCCCTCCGGCGGCGGCGGGCGCCGTCGTCGCCGGGTGGATCCCGACCTGGCGGCTGGTGTGGCCCCGCGACGCCGCGTTCGTCGCCGTCGCGCTCGCGCGCACGGGCCACCGGGAGGACGCCGTCGCGGTCCTTGAGTTCCTGCAGGACCAGCAGCGCGCTGACGGCACGTTCGCCGCGCGCCACCTCCCGTGGGGCGGGCCGGTCGACGACGGGCGCGCGGACCAGCTCGACGCCGTCGGCTACGTGCTCTGGGCGGTGCGCCTCACCGGTGGCGATCCCCGGCTGGACCTCCTCGTCGAACGTGCGACGGCGCGCCTCCTCGCCGTGACGTCCGGGCCGGACCCCCTGCCGCCGCCCTCGTCCGACTCGTGGGAGGTCCGAGAGGACCGCCTCACCCTCGGCACCGCGGCCGCGACCCTGATGGGCCTCGACGCCGCCGCCGTCCTCGCCGACCCCGCGGAGGAACCACTCCTCGCACTCCGCCGCGACGCGCTCCGCGCCCGCATCGTGGCGGAGTTCGGTCCCACCTACGCGCGCTACGCCAACCCCGTCCGGGTCGGTCCGCTCGTCCGTGCGGCAGGGTGCGGACGCGAACGTCGCGCTCCTCCTCCCGCCGTTCGTTCCCGAGCCGTTACCCGGCGCGGAGCAGGCGTGGGCCCGGACGCTCCGCACCCTGCGCCAGCCGGCGGGTGGTCTCTCGCCGGGCGAGGGGTGGCGGAACGACGGCGTCTCGTGGACCCCGCAGACCACGCTGTTCGCCTGGGTGGCGGCCGAGAACGGCCACGAGGACGTGGCGGCCGCCCTGCTCGACTGGACGGCCGCACACCGCACCTCCTCCGGGGCGATCCCGGAGAAGGTGACCGCCTCCGGCGAGCCCCGATCCGTCGCGCCCCTCACATGGTCCGCGGCGAACGTGCTCCTCGCCGCGGACGCCCTGGACCGCCGGGCTGGGCGGTAACGCTGCGGCCCCGCAACGTGGGCGGGACACTGTGGGCATGGCCGAGCACACCACGCTAACGTTCCTGGGTGCGGCCGGGACGGTGACCGGCTCCAAGTTCCTCGTGCAGCACGACGGGCTCCGCCTCCTGATCGACTGCGGGCTGTTCCAGGGCGAGAAGCGCTGGCGCGAGCGCAACTGGACGCCCTTCCCTGTTCCGCCCGCCACGATCGATGCCGCGATCCTCACTCATTGCCACCTCGACCACGTCGGATTCCTCCCCCGCATCGTGCGGGAGGGCTTCGGCGGCCCCGTCCACGTGACCCAGGGGACGGCCGAGCTGGCGGCCCTGGTGCTGCGGGACTCGGCCCACCTCTTCGAGCGGGACGCCGAGGACGCGCGGGCCGGCGGATGGTCGCGGCACGACCCGCCGCTGCCCCTCTACACAGTGGCCGACGCCGAGGCGGCAATCGACCGGTTCACCGCCCACGACTTCGACAGCCGGGTGGGCGTCGCCGGGACGGCGTCCGCGGGCTTCACGCGTGCCGGCCACGTGCTCGGCTCGGCGAGCGTCTCCCTCACGGTGGGCGCCGCACGCGTCCTCTTCTCGGGCGACCTGGGGCGCTCGACGCACCCGCTGCTCGCCCCTCGCGGCACGCCACCGGGGGCGCGGACGATCGTCGTGGAGTCGACCTACGGCAACCGGTCGCACCCGCCGGCCACCGGGCACGCCGCGTTGGCGGACGCGATCCGCAGGACCGTGGACCGGGGCGGGTCGGTGCTGATCCCGGCCTTCGCGATCGACCGGACCGAGCTGGTGCTGCACGCCCTCGCCGAGCTGCTCGCGGACGGCGCGATTCCCGCGGTGCCCGTCTATGTCAACAGCCCGATGGCGCTGGACGGCCTCGCGGTCTACCGCGGCGCGGCGGCACGCGGCGAGTTGCGGCCCGGCACCCATCCCGACGTGATCGACCTGCCCACCCTCGTGGAGGTGCGCGGTGTGGAGCAGTCGATCGCCCTCAACACGCTGCGCGAACCGTCGATCATCGTCTCCGCCTCGGGGATGGCCACCGGGGGCCGGGTGGTCCACCACCTCCGGCACATGCTGCCGGACGCGCGGAACACGGTGATCCTCACCGGCTACCAGGCGGTGGGAACGCGCGGACGGCAGCTGGTCGACGGGGCCCGGGAGATCAAGGCGCACGGCCGGTACGTCAAGGTCCGCGCCGAGATCGTGCAGGACGAGGAGTTCTCCGTGCACGCCGACGCCGACGAACTGCTCGCGTGGCTCGCGGAGCTGCCCGACCCGGAGACGGTGTACGTGGTGCACGGCGAGCCCGACGCCGCGGAGGCCTTCGCCGCACGGATCCGCTCCGAGCTCGGCTGGGTCGTCGCCGTGCCGGCCTACGGCGAGCGGGTGCGCGTCGACTGACGCTACTCCTGGAAGTCGGTGCGCAGCACCACGGCGACCGAGTCCGTGGCGCTGGCGAGCTCGACGAGCAGGTCGATGCCCAGCTCCGCACCGATCGCCTGGGCGGTGGGCGCGAGGTCCGCGTTGTTGTAGTAGACCGTCGTCGACGTCGGCTGCGCCGCCGTGTAGTTGCCGGTGGTCACCGCGGTGAAGCCGGCCTCGCCGAGGCGGTCGGCCGTGCGGGCGGCGATCCCCGCGACGCGGGCACCATTCAGGACGACCACGGGTGCGGCGAAGTCGACGGCCTCCGCGGTGGGCGTGGGCGATGGTGTCGCCGGCGCGCTCGTGGCGGGCGCCGTGGGCGTGGCGGACTCCGTGGCGGGAGGCGTCGTCGCGGGGACGGTTGCCGACGACGTCGGGCCCGCCACGGGTTCCCCACCGTCCTGGTTGAGCAGCGAGAGGAGGCCCCAGGCAAGCAGAGGCGCCGCGACCAGGATGACCAGATAGGGGATCAGCCGGCGAAACGGGCTCTCGACCTGGCGGTGTACCCCCTTCGGACCACGGCTGCGTGCGGCGACGTCGAACTCGTCCTCCGGGTACTGCGTCATGAGCCCAGACTAGTGGTCGAGTACGGGCTCTCCCGCCAATCGGCGGGCGGAGCGCTCCCGGTGGCGCGCCTGGCGCATGCGGCGCAGCCTCTTGACCAGCAGCGGTTCCGCGGCGAGCGCGGCCGGGTTGTCGAGCAGCCCGTTCAGCACCTGGTAGTAGCGCGTGGCGGACATCCCGAAGAGTTCGCGGATGGCGCTCTCCTTCGCGCCCGCGTAGCGCCACCACTGCTTCTCGAACTCGAGGACCCGCGCCTCAGTCTCGGAGAGTTCCTCGTGGACGAAGGAGTGGGCCTCGGACACCGCACGCTCCTCTCTTGCCGGTGGGTACAGTCTACCGGGCGAATCACACCGGTGTCATTCGCCGCCCGCGGCGGGACCCGCGCACCCCGGGGTATCGTCGGGAACGTGGGCCTGGCAGGGGTGATGCACGAGTCGTGGGCGGCGGCCATGGCCCCCGTCGAGGAGCAGATCCACGCGATGGGGGACATGCTCCGCGCCGAGCTGCGGGAGGGCCGCGGGTACCTGCCCGCCGGGACGGACGTGTTCCGCGCGTTCACCTACCCGCTCGACGCGGTGAAGGTGCTCATCGTGGGCCAGGACCCCTACCCCACCCCGGGCCACCCCATGGGGCTGTCCTTCTCGGTGCAGCCCCAGGTGCGCCCGATCCCGCGCTCCCTCTCCAACATCTACCGCGAACTCCACGACGACCTCGGCCACCCGCCGGCCGGCCACGGTGACCTCACGAGGTGGTGCGAGGAGGGCGTCATGCTCCTCAACCGTGTCCTCACCGTGAGGCCCGGCTCGCCGGCGTCCCACCGTGGTCGCGGCTGGGAGGCCATCACGGACCACGCCATCGCCGTCCTCGTGGCGCGGGAGCGTCCCCTGGTGGCGATCCTCTGGGGTCGCGACGCGCAGACGCTGCGGCCGGCGCTGGGGGCGACGCCGGTGATCGCCTCCGCACACCCGTCCCCCCTCTCCGCGTCGTCGGGGTTCTTCGGCTCGCGGCCCTTCTCGCGGACCAACGCCCTGCTCGCCGAGCAGGGAACCAGCCCCGTGGACTGGCGGCTCGCCGCGGGGTGATTCAGTCCCGGAGCATCTCCGCGACGGCGAAGGCCATCTCCAGGGCTTGCTGGTGGTTCAGCCGCGGGTCGACGAGTGTCTCGTACCGGTCGGCCAGGTGGTCGTCCTCGAGATGCTCCGCCCCGCCCAGCACCTCCGTCACGTCGTCCCCGGTGAGTTCCACGTGGATACCCCCGGGGATGGTGCCGACCTGGTCGTGCGACTCGAAGAATCCCTTGACCTCGTCGAGGATCGTGGAGAACTGGCGCGTCTTGTAGCCGGTCGACGAGACGATCGTGTTGCCGTGCATGGGGTCGCAGATCCACGTGACCGGCACGCCGTGGGCCTGAACGGCCTCGAGGAGCGGAGGAAGCACCTCGCGGACGCGGCCGGCACCCATCCGGGTGATGAAGGACAACCGCCCCTCCCGGCCGTCGGGGTTCAGGACGTCGATGAGGGCGCGGACGTCGTCGGCCGTGGTGCCGGGGCCGAGCTTGCACCCGATGGGGTTCTGCACGTGCGAGAGCAGGTCGGCGTGCGCGCCCCCCGGCTGCCGGGTGCGCTCCCCGATCCAGAGGAAGTGCGCGGACGTGTCGTAGGCGAGCCCGGTGCGCGAGTCGATCCGGGTCATGGCGCGTTCGTAGTCCATGAGGAGCGCCTCGTGGGCGGAGTAGAAGTCGACCGTCTTGATGGCGTCGAAGTCCACGCCCGCGGCTCCCATGAAACGCACCGCGCGGTCGATCTCGGCGGCGAGCACCTCGTACCGGGAGTAGGCGGGGTTGCGCATGAAGCCCTTGTTCCACTCATGCACGCGGCGCAGGTCGGCGAAGCCACCGTAGGTGAACGCCCGGATGAGGTTGAGGGCGGCGGCGGAGGCGTGGTAGGCGCGCAGCAGCCGCTGGGGGTCGGGCGTGCGGGCGGCGAGCGTGAACTCGTGGCCGTTGACGGCGTCGCCGCGGAACGCCGGCAGTTCGACGCCGTCGCGCACCTCGGTGTCCGACGAGCGCGGCTTGGCGTACTGGCCGGCCATGCGCCCCATCTTGACGATCGGCAGGGACGCGCCGTAGGTGAGGACCACGGCCATCTGGAGGATCGTCATCACCTTGTGGCGGATGCGGTCGGCCGTGTTCGCGGCGAACGACTCCGCGCAGTCCCCGCCCTGCAGGACGAAGGCCTCGCCGCGGCCCGCCGCGGCCATCCTGAGGGTGAGGGCGTCCGCCTCCCCGGCGAACACGAGAGGAGGGGACGCGGCGATCTCCGCGACCGCCCGGCGCAGCGCCTCCGGATCGGGCCAGCGTGGCTGCTGCACCACGGGCAGTTCGCGCCAGTGGTCCAGGGCCCGCAGCAACTGTGGATCGGCTTCCACTCAGTCCTCCCGGTCGTGCCAGAGCCACCTATCGGATTCGAACCGATGACCGTCCGCTTACAAGGCGGGTGCTCTGCCAGCTGAGCTAAGGTGGCGCCGCCGCGCGTACGCAGCCGCGGCGTGGTGCCGCCGTCCAATCGTAACGGTCAGCCGGCCGCTCCCTGGACCTCGTCCAGCAGGGCGCCCGCCTCGGGCCAGCCGGTGAACTCCTCACCGTCCACGAGGATGGTCGGGGTGCCCTCGAAGCCGTCACGGCCGAACTGGCGCGTTGTGGCGGCGACCCAGTCGGAGAAGTCACGGTCCGCGAAGCTGTCGACCACCTCCTGCGGGACACCCAGCTCGGACGCCGCCGCCTGGATCTCCGCGAGCGTGGGCTCGGTGACCGCGCTCGCGCCGCTGTCCACCGCGGACTGGACCGCTGCGTCGTACAGGGCGAACAGCCGCTCGGAGAAGGCGAGGAACTGGGCGGGCGCACGATCGGCCACCGTGGCCGCGGCGTTGGCCGCCTGCCCCGAGTACCCGGAGTAGTCCCCGGACCGGTCGAGGATCGAGACCGGGTGGAACCAGATGGTGGCGGCACCCTCCTGGGCCAGCGTCCTCAGGTCGGCGGCGTTGACCTGCTCGAACTGGCTGCAGAAGGAGCAGGTGTAGTCGAGGTAGACCCGCACCTCACGGGCGCCGTCCACGTCCTCGTTGGTCGTGCCGGCCTCCAGCGACGCCCCCACGGGGATACCGCCGCGCAGATCGGACCCGGCGGGCCGCGCGACGCCGTCGAGCGCGGACCGGTTGCCCGAGGAGACGATCGCCCACACGAGGGCGACGACGACGACGACCGCGACCACCAGGCCCGCGATGAGGAGCATGCGGTTGCGCTTCTCGCGCCGCTCCTGGGCCTCCCGCAGCCGGCGGGCCTCCTCCCGGGCCGCCTCGCGCCGCTGCTGCTTTGTCAGGCGGGTGCCGTCAGCTGTAGTCATCCGTGCTCCTGGTCCGTGGGTCAAGCGACAACACTACTGTCCGGTGTGCCGGGGCGGTGAGGCAAGTCTCAGCCGATGGTGGGCCCGGTGAGTGGCTCCCATGTCGGCTCCGGCAGCGCACCGGTCAGCACGGCGATCACGAAGGCGAGGCCGAAGAGGACACAGAGCGCGGTGAGGACCCCGCGCATGGTGGGGTACGGCAGGACGGTCGCGACCATCGCACGGGCGCCCTCGCGCTGGACCGCCCCTCCCGGTCCGAACCACGCCACGAGCACGAAGAGCGCCGCACTGCCCCACAGGAGGACGTTCTCGCGCACCTGCCCCCACGCGCCGAGCGACTCAGGCGTGAGGACGAACGACCCGAGCTGGAGCGCGATCCAGGCGGAACCGCCCGCGACAACCAGGAGGAACGCGGTCACCAGCGCCGCCCGGACGAGGAACCACGGGCTGGCCGCGGCGGCACGCGCCGCGTCGCCCCGCCGGACCCCCCGGCGGTAACGCTGCAGTCGCATCCACCGGCTCGCGTGGCCCACGGTGCCGCTGAGAAGGAGGAGTCCCGTGACCAGCAGCAGCACCACGCCGGGCCACGTCCCGGCGGCAGCGACGGCGAACCAGCCGACGGCCGCGATGACCCCGGGCCGCGGCGGCGCCGGCATCGCCCAGGCAGGGGCCGGGGAGGGCTCGGCGCCCGCCCCGGGCCACGGCGCCGACGGCGCGGGCCGGGGCGCCGGCCAGTGTTGC
>DBQX01000111.1 GCA_002305415.1 Actinomycetales bacterium UBA1383
CCCGCCGCGGCGGCGTCGGCGGCGGCGCGGAGTACCGCGAGCGGATCGGCGCCGGCGGCGGCCGCCTCCCGCGCGGCGGCCACGGCGGCCGCCCACGCGTCGACCATGGTCTTCTCCCCCTCCGTCGCCCGGCCGCGCGCCACGATGCCGTCGAGCGCGGCCGCGAGGACCGCGGCGACGGCCGGGCCGTCGAGGACGGGAGGCGCGACCTGGGCGGCACGCAGGAACGCCGTGCCGTACAACGGCCCCGCAGCCCCTCCCACAGTCGACATCAGGGTCACGGCGACGAGCTTCAGCACCCCTGCCAGGTCAGCGGGCGGTGCGTCGAGCCGGCGGACGACAGCCGTGAAGCCGCGGTCCATGTTCTCGCCGTGGTCGCCGTCGCCGATCTCCCGGTCCAGCTCGATGAGGGCGATGCGGTTGTCCGCCATCGCGGCCTGGGCGGCCCGCACCCACGCGAGCGCCCACTGGGCGTCGAGGGCCATGGTCAGATCCCGCGCCGCAGGGCTGCGGTGTGCACCGGCGCGTCCCACAGCGCCGTGAGCGCGTCGTCGAGGCGCAGCACGGTGAGCGAGCAGCCCTGCATCTCGAGCGAGGTGACGAACGTGCCCACGAGTGAGCGCGCCACCACCACACCCGCCTCCTCGAGCCGCTTCCGGGCGTGGCCGTAGACGATGTAGAGCTCCGAGAGCGGGGTGCCGCCCATCCCGTTGACGAACAGCAGCACACGCTCGCCCGCGTGCACCCTCAGGTCCGCGACGACGGCGTCCAGGAGCTGGTCCGTGATGGCGTCGGCGCTGGCCATCGGGACGCGGTGCCGGCCGGGCTCGCCGTGGATGCCGATGCCGATCTCGATCTCGTCGTCCTCCAGCTCGAACGAGGGCCGGCCCGCGTGCGGGACCGTGCAGGCGGTGAGCGCCACTCCCATGGAGCGGACGTTGTCGATCACGTGCTGGGCAACTCCGGCCACGCCGCCCAGGTCGTCGCCCCTCTCGGCGGCGGCGCCGGCGATCTTCTCCACCAGGACCGTGCCGGCGACTCCGCGGCGCCCTGCGGTGTAGAGGGAGTCCTCGACGGCCACGTCGTCGTTCACCACGACGGACTGCACCGTGAGGCCCTCCATCGCGGCGAGCTCCGCCGCGGTCTCGAAGTTCAGGACGTCCCCGGTGTAGTTCTTCACGATGTGCAGCACCCCGGCGCCGCCATCGACGGCGCGGGTGGCCGCGAGGATGGGGTCCGGGGTCGGCGAGGTGAACACGGCGCCGGGGACCGCGGCGTCGAGCATGCCCCGGCCGACGAACCCGATGTGCAGCGGCTCATGGCCGGAGCCGCCCCCGGACACGAGCCCGACCTTCCCCGCGACGGGCGCCTCCGCCCGCACCACGAAGAGGGGATCCGCGCTCGCGCGCAGGATGTCCGCATGGGCGGCGGCGAATCCGGCCACCGACTCGGCGACCACGTCCGCGGACCGGTTGATGAGCTTCTTCACGGCGACTCCCTCCGAACTCGGGGCGGGGCGGAGACGCGCCACCGCCCAGCACCTACTCTGCCCCGTCGGGCGGCCCCACGGGAGAGGTTCGTGACGCGGCAGCGAGGACCGGCGCGCGGCCACGGCCCGGCCGGGTGCCCCGCTACGCCTCGGTACGGCCCAGCAGGGCGCGCGCCTCCGCGGCGAGGAGGACCGAGCCGACCACGAGGACCCCGGCGGTGCCGGCCGGATCCCCTTCCGCCTCGGCGCGGGCCGCGGCGAGGTCGACGGCGTCCGCCAGGAAGGGAGCCAGGTACACGCGATCGGTGTCCACGAAGACGTCCTGGGCGAGCTCGTACAGCACGGACGGGTCCATGGCCCGGGAGGAGTGCATGCCCGTGACCACCACCTCGTCGAGGAACGGCTCCAGTTCGCCGAGCATGGCCTCGGCCTGCTTGTCCGCCATGCACGAGACCACGCCCACCAGGCGCCGGAAGGCGAACGCCTCGTCGAGCGCGTCCCGCAGCGCGCGGATGCCGTGGGGGTTGTGGGCGGCGTCGACGAGCACGGTCGGCGAGGTGCGGACCACCTCGAGACGGCCCGGGGAGGTGACGCCGGCGAAGCCCTCC
This sequence comes from Actinomycetales bacterium UBA1383, assembly GCA_002305415.1. Lineage (GTDB taxonomy): Bacteria > Actinomycetota > Actinomycetes > Actinomycetales > Actinomycetaceae > UBA1383. The sequence continues at coordinate 2,098 of DBQX01000111.1, forward strand.
TCGACCGCCTCGGCGGGGAGCGCTCCTCCGCCGAAGAACGCCTCCACCGCGGCGAGGGCGAGCAGCGCGTTGCGCGCCTGGTGCTCGCCGTGCAGGGGGAGGAAGACGTCCTCGTAGGTCGCGGCGGGGGTGCGGAGCGTGAGGAGCTGGCCACCCACGCCGACCCGGCGCTGGACGACGGCGAGGTCCCGGCCCTCCTCGACGAGGCGTGACCCGTGCTGCGCGGCAGCCACCGCGATGATCCCGGCGACCTCCTCACGCTGCTCGGCGCTGATGACCGTGGTGCCGTCCTTGATGATGCCGACCTTCTCCCCGGCGATCTCCCGCAGCGTGGAGCCGAGCCACTGCATGTGGTCCCAGTCCACCGGGGTCAGGACGGCGACATCCGCCTCGACGACGTTCGTCGCGTCCCAGCGTCCGCCCATGCCCACCTCGACCACGGCGACATCCACCGGGGCGTCGGCGAACGCGTCGAACGCCATCAGGGTGAAGACCTCGAAGAAGGACAGCCGGGGCCCGCCGCGGGCCTGGGACCGGGCATCGACCATCTCGACGAACGGCGCGATGTCCTCCCAGGCGGCGACGAACGCCTCCGGACTGATCGGGGCGCCGTCGATCGCGATACGTTCGCGGACGGTGTGGAGGTGCGGCGAGGTGAACCGCCCGGTCCTCAGTCCCATCGCCGCCACCAGTCGTTCCACCATGCGTGCGGTGGAGGTCTTGCCGTTCGTGCCCGTGAGGTGGATGGTGCGGAAGGCGCGCTGCGGATCGCCGAGCAGCTCGCAGACCGCCTCCACCCGCTCCAGTGACGGCTGGACGCGGTGCTCGGGCGCCCGGGTGAGGATGTCCCGGTAGATCTCCTCGACGCGGACCATCATGCCTCGACCTTCGCGAGGCTCTCGATGCGCAGCTCGGGTCCGAGGCTGGTGGTGAGCTCCACGGCGAGCGTCTCGCGGCACACCATGTGCTCGTGGGCCTGCACCCAGACCATCTCCCGCGCGGGCAGCGTCACCGCGACGGCGATCCGGTCGGCGACGTGCAGGCCGGCCTCCTTCCGGGCGTCCTGGATGAGGCGCACCAGGTCCCGGGCGTAGCCCTCCGCCTCGAGTTCCTCGTCCACTGTGGTGTCGAGCACCACGAAGGTGCCGGACTCCAGCACGGTGGCCACGGACCCGGGCTCCGCCGCGACGATGGTGGTGAGTGTGTACTGGTCCTCGCGGAGGTCCACGGGCACGCCGTCCAGCAGCACACCCGGGAACCGCACGCCGGCCTCGATGCGCTCCCACTGCCCCGAGCGTGCGGCACTGAACAGCACCGAGGTGAGGCGCCGGACCGCGCCGTCGAGTGTGCGCGGCAGGATGGTCAGCTCCTCGGTGACCCGCATCCCGGAGGTCGCGACGTCCGCGAGCGCCACGTCCTTGACGTTGACCTCCGCCGCGACCAGCGGGACGAAGGGGGCCAGGGCGTCGGGGTTCGCGGTGACCACGCGGAGGCTGCGCAGCGGCAGCCGCACCCGCAGCCGGTTGGCCTTGCGGAGCGCGTGCGTCGCCGAGACGACGGCGCGCGCCTCGTCCATCGCGGCCACGAGGTCGGGGTCGACGACGGTCTCGGGCAGGTCCGGCCAGTCGGTGAGGTGCACCGAACGCCCGCCGGTGAGGCCCCGCCAGACCTCCTCGGCGACGAGCGGCGCGAGCGGGGCCATCACGCGGGTGAGCACCTCGAGCGCGGTGTACAGGGTGTCGTAGGCACGCCGGTCCTCACGCCAGAAGCGGTCACGGGTGGTGCGGATGTACCAGTTGGTGAGCAGGTCGAGGTGGTCGCGGATCGTAGCGCACGCCGCGGGCAGGTCGTACTCGTCGAGCTGCATGCCCACGGCCTCGGCCAGGTCGCGCGTACGGGCGAGCAGGTAGCGGTCCATCACGTCCAGGCCCGCGACCGCCTCGGGGTCCTCCATGTCGACCGGGCTCGCCAGGTAGCCGGCGCCCCGCTCCACGGTGCCGGCATAGAGCGCGAAGAAGTACCACGCGTTCCACAGCGGCAGCAGCACGTGCCGGACCGCCTCCCGGATCCCCTCCTCGGCGACCACGAGGTTGCCGCCCCGCAGCACCGGGGAGGACATGAGCGACCACCGCACCGCGTCGGAGCCGTAGGTGTCGAACATCTCCACCGGATCGGGGTAGTTCCGCAGCTTCTTGGAGGCCTTGCGGCCGTCGTTCCCGAGGACGATCCCGTGGGAGATGCAGGAGAGGAACGCGGGGCGGTCGAAGAGGGCGGTGGCCAGCACGTGCAGGGTGTAGAACCAGCCGCGCGTCTGCCCGATGTACTCAACGATGAAGTCGCCGGGGAAGTGGTGCTCGAACCAGTCCGTGTTCTCGAACGGGTAGTGGACCTGCGCGAACGGCATCGACCCGGAGTCGAACCACACGTCGAGGACGTCCGGGATGCGGCGCATCCTGGACCGCCCGGTCGGGTCGTCCGGGTTGGGCCGGGTGAGGGTGTCGATGAACGGCCGGTGCAGGTCCGTGACCTCCACCCCGAAGTCCCGCTCGAGGTCCGCGATGGAGCCGTACACGTCGATCCGGGGGTAGGCGGGATCGTCGGACTTCCACACCGGGATCGGGCTGCCCCAGTAGCGGTTGCGGGAGATGGACCAGTCCCGCGCCCCGGCCAGCCAGTTCCCGAAGATCCCGTCCTTGATGTGCTCCGGCACCCACGTGATCTGCTGGTTGAGCTCCACCATGCGGTCACGGAAGTCCGTGACCCGCACGAACCAGGAGCCGACCGCCCGGTAGATCAGCGGCTCGCCGCATCGCCAGCAGTGCGGGTAGGAGTGGTTGTAGGAGGCGAGCCGCACGAGGACGGCACGCTCCCCCTCGGGTCGCCGCGCGAGCGGGCCCGTTCCGTCCCGCAGGTCCCGGGCGATCGGCATGTTCGCCTCGAAGACGTGCATCCCGGCGTAGTCAGGCACCTCGGCGGTGAAGCGGCCGCCGTCGTCGACCGGCACCACGGTACCGATCCGCCACGCCTGGCACGCGACCATGTCGTCCTCGCCGAAGGCCGGGGCCATGTGCACGAGCCCGGTGCCGTCCTCCGTGGTCACGAAGTCCCCGGCGATCAGCTGGAACGCGTTCGGCCCGGGCGCCTCGTCCTCGTCCCTGCCCACGAAGTAGTCGAAGATCGGCGCGTAGCGGCGGCCCACCAGGTCGGCCCCGGTCAGGCGGGCCACGACCTCCGGGTCCTCCCCCAGCTCCCGGGCGTACGCGCCCAGCAGCGCCTCGGCCAGGATCACGCGCTCCCCGGCGAGCGCACCCTCCCGCGGCGCGACGGTGACGTAGTCGATGTCCGCGCCGACGGCGACCGCGAGGTTCGAGGGCAGCGTCCACGGCGTCGTGGTCCAGATCAGGGCGAGCTCGCCGGTCTCGAGGCGCAGGCCCACCGTGACGGTCTGGTCCTGGCGGTCCTGGTAGACGTCGTCGTCCATGCGGAGCTCGTGGTTGGACAGCGGGGTCTGGTCCTTCCAGCAGTACGGGAGCACCCGGTAGCCCTCGTAGGCGAGGCCCTTGTCGTACAGCCGCTTGAACGCCCAGATCACGGACTCCATGAACGGGGTGTCCATGGTCTTGTAGTCGTTGACGAAGTCCACCCAGCGCGCCTGGCGGGTGACGTAGTCCTCCCACTCCTTCGCGTAGGTGAGGACAGAGGACCGGCACGCGTCGTTGAAGACGTCGATGCCGATCTCCTCGATCTGGGTCTTGTCCGTGATCCCGAGGATGCGTTCGGCCTCGAGCTCGGCGGGCAGGCCGTGGGTGTCCCACCCGAAACGGCGCTCCACGCGCCGGCCGCGCTGCGTCTCGAAGCGGCCGACCACGTCCTTCACGTACCCCGTCAGCAGGTGGCCGTAGTGCGGCAGCCCGTTCGCGAAGGGCGGGCCGTCGTAGAACACGAACTCGTTCGAGCCGTCCACCCCGGCGTCCCGGTTGTCGATGGAGGCCTGGAAGGTGTCATCGGCCTTCCAGTGGGCGAGCACGTCCTCCTCGATCGCGGGGAGGTCCGGCGAGGAGGTGAGGTCGGTGTCCCGGTGCAGCGGGTAGTTCGTCACGAGGGCTCCTGGTCGGGCGGGTCGGGCCGTGAGGACGGCGGTTGGCCGCGGTACCACCTCACTTGCCCCCGGCGGGCCGGGGACCACTCGTTCGCGCGCGGTGACGGGCGCACCCGTCCGGTTCTACTGGGCCGCGTGGGCCGTTCTTCCGGAGGCTCGCCGGTGATGGCCGGGTCAGTGCCTTTCGTCCCAACTGTAGCCGCAGCGCCGTCGGCCCTCACAACCCGGACCGCCTCCCCCGCGGTGTGCCGTGACGCACACCGTGGAGGTCCCCGTCAGGGCCGCCGCGCAACCAGGGTGTTGGTCGCCTGCGCCACCGGCCGCAGGATCATCGTGTCCACGTTGACGTGGCGCGGCAGTTCGAGCGCCCAGACGATCGCCGCGGCGACATCGGCGGCGACCAGCGGCTCCGCGACCCCTTCGTACACCTTCGCGGCGGCCTCGGCGGACCCCAGCCGGTTCAGGGAGAACTCCTCCGTCCGCACCATCCCGGGGGCGATCTCGATGACACGGATCGGCTCGCCCACCAGTTCCTGGCGGAGGGTCAGGGGGATGATCCGCTCCGCGTGCTTGGCGGCCACGTAGCCGCCCCCGCCGGGGTACGTGTCGTGCGCGGCCGTCGAGGTGAGGTACAGCAGGTCCCCACCCCCGTGGGCGCGCAGGTGCGGGAGCATCGCGCGGGTCAGGCGCAGCGTCCCCACCACGTTCCGGTCGAACATCGTCTGCCAGCGCCCCACCTGCGCGTCGGCGATCGTGTCGAGGCCGAGCGCCCCGCCGGCGACGTGGACGACCGCCGTGACCCGCGACGCGGTGGCCGCCGCGACGAGCGCCGCGACGTCGTCGTCCACGGTGAGGTCCGCGGGGACCGGCGTGCACCCTGTCTCGGCGCTGAGACGTTCCAGTCGCTCCTCCCGGCGTGCGGTCGCCACGACCCGCCACCCGTGGCCGCGCAGCAGGCGCACGGTCTCCTCCCCGATCCCGGTGGAGGCGCCGGTGACGAGTGCAGCGTTGAGGTCGGCCATGTGCCCATCATGCCGCAGGTCCTAGCATGGGCTCATGACCACCCTCGGATTCATCGGTGCGGGCAACATGGCGGGCGCGATCGTCCGGGGGGCGGTCGCGGCGGGCGCGGACCCGAAGGACCTGGTCCTCACCGACGTCAACCCGGACGCCGCCGCGCGCCTCGCCACCGAGCTGGGGGTCCGGGCAGTGGCCTCCAACCTGGACGTCGTGGAGCTCTGCGACGCGGTGGTGCTCGCAGTGAAGCCCCAGGTGCTGTCCGCCGTGCTGGCCGAGGTCCGCGAGTCCCTCGCCGAGCGGCGGCCGCTGCTCGTCTCCATCGCCGCGGGCCAGACCCTGGAGAAGCTGGGGCGGATGCTCCCGCCGGGGCTCGCGGTGATCCGCGTGATGCCGAACGTCAACGCGATGGTCTCGGCCGGCATGGCCGCCGTGTGCGGGAACGCCCACGCGACCGCCGACCAGGTGGGCCTGGTGGTGGACCTCTTCCGCGGCGTCGGCCAGGTGATCGAGCTGCCGGAGAAGGACTTCTCCACCTTCACCGCCGTGGCGTCCTCGGGGCCCGCGTTCGTCTTCACCTTCATCGAGGCGCTCGCCCGCGCGGCCCTCAAGCACGGCGTTCCGAAGCCGCTCGCCGTCCGCATCGCCACGCAGACGGTGCTGGGTTCCGCCCAGCTCCTGCTCGCCCGCGCCGAGGACGGCGTGACCCCCGCCGACCTGGTCGACATGGTCTCCTCCCCCGGTGGCACCACCGTCGCCGGCCTGGTGGCGGCAGAGGAGGCCGGGTTCTCCCCGGCGGTGGTCCGCGCGGTGGAGGCGACGATCGCCCGGGACAAGGAGCTCGGGGCCCTGGCGTAGGATCGGAGCCGATCCCCCGCGTGGCACTTGCGGGGAGCCCGGACCGGCGCCTTGGTCCCGATCGACTCCCTCCCCGTCCGACCCGGAGCAGTCCCCATGCGCCATCTCACCGGGGCCACCGCCCTCGCCCTCGCCCTCACCCTCGCGGCCTGCGCGACGACGGCGGGTCCGCCCACGACGCCGTCCGCGCCCACCCGCGCCGCCGCACCCACGGCCGGCACTGGCAGTTCCACCGTCTCCACCACGACCTGCGGCGTCACCGCAGAGTTCGACCAGCCCGTGGAACGGATCGTCTCCATCAAGTCGTCGGTCACGGAGGCGGTGGTCGCGCTCGGGGCCGCTGACCGGCTCGTGGGGGTGGCCGCGCTCGACGGGCCGCTGCCCGCGCACGTCACCGGCGTCGACGACTCGGCCTGGGAGGTGTCCCTGCCCGTGATCGCCGAGCGGGTGCCCTCCTTCGAGGCGGTCGCCGAGCTCGAGCCGGACGCCGTCCTCGCCGGCTGGGAGTCCAACCTCTCCGCCGACGGCGCGGGCGAACGGGCCATGTGGGCCGACCTGGGGGTGCCCACGTGGGTGTCCCCCTCCGCCTGCCGCGACCCGCACCTCCAGCCGGAGAAGCTCTCCTTCGACGACGTGTTCGCCGAGATCCGCACCCTCGGGCACGTCCTCGGCGAGGACGACGCCGCCGCCCGCCTGGTGGCGGCGCAGCGGGCGGCGCTCGCGGGGACCGAGGAGGCCACCGCCCCGCTGCGGGCCCTGTGGTGGTCCTCCGGCACGGACACCCCCTTCGTGGGGGCCGGGATCGGCGCCCCCCAGCTGGTCATGGAGACCGCCGGACTGGTGAACATCGCCGCGGACATCCGGGACACCTGGACCTCGATGTCCTGGGAGGAGGTCGCCGCCCGCGCGCCGGACGTGATCGTGCTGGTGGACTCCTCCTGGAACACGGCGGCGCACAAGCGCGAGGCGCTGGCCGCCAACCCCGTCACGGCCGCGCTCGACGCGGTGGTGCACGAGCGCTACCTCGTGGTGCCCTTCCCGGCCACCGAGTCCGGGGTGCGCACCGCCGACGCCGCCCTGGCACTGCGCGCGCAACTCGCGGAGGTCGCACCCTGACGCGCACCCGGCTGTCCCTCACGCTGCTCGCCCTCGCCGTCCTGCTCACCGGGTTGTGGGCGACCACGGTGGGCCACGCCGCCCTGGGGTTTGGGGACGTCGTCGCCTCGGCCGTCTCCCACCTCACCGGGCAGGGTCCCGCCCTGTCGGCCCTCGACGAGGCGATCGTCTGGCAGGGGCGCGCACCCAGGGTGGTCACCGCCGTCGCCGTTGGCGGCGGGCTCGCCATCGCCGGCGTCGTCATGCAGGCCCTCACGCACAACCCCCTCGCCGATCCGTACCTCCTCGGGGTCTCCTCCGGCGCCTCAGTCGGCGCGGTGGGCGCCCTCGCCCTCGGCGTGGCCACCCTCTGGGTGCTGCCGGTCGCGGCGTTCGCGGGCGCGCTCGCCGCGCTCGCGACGACGCTCGCCGTCGCGGGCCGCGGTGCCTCCCCCGTGCGGATCATCCTCGCCGGTGTGGCGGTCGGCTACCTGGGATCGGCGCTCGTCTCCCTGCTGGTCTTCTCCTCCGCGCGTGGGGACGCCTTCCGGGAGATCCTCTCCTGGCTCCTCGGGTCGCTCGCCTCCGCGCGCTGGTGGGAGGCGGGCGTGGCCGCCACCGCGACGCTGGCGGCCACGGCACTCGTCCTGGGGCGTGCCCGCACCCTCGACGCGCTGCTGCTCGGGGACGACGCCGCCGTCGCGCTCGGCGTGGACGTCAGGCGGGAGCGTCCGTGGCAGATGGCCGCGGTGGCTGTGCTCACCGGGGCGCTGGTGGCGGTCTCCGGGGCGATCGGGTTCGTCGGTCTCGTCATCCCGCACGCCGCACGGCTGCTCGTCGGGCCACGACACCGGGTACTGCTCCCGGCCGCCGCCCTGGCGGGTGGCTTCTTCCTCCTGCTCGCCGACACCGCCGCGCGCACGGTGTTCGACCCGCTCGAGCTGCCCGTCGGGATCGTGACGGCCCTCGCCGGCGGGCCGGCGTTCGCCCTGCTGGTACGGCGGGCCCGATGAGCGTGCTGCGCATCCGCGACCTCACGGTCACCCTCGGGGGCCAGCGCATCCTGCGCGGCGTCTCCACGGACTTGCGCGCGGGCTCGCTCGTCGCCGTGGTGGGACCAAACGGGTCCGGCAAGTCCACGCTGCTGCGGACGGTCGTGGGGATCCACCGGCCCGTCGCAGGCACCATCGTGCTCGAATCGGACTCCGCGACCCTCTCCCTCCCGGACCTCCCGCACCGCGACCGCGCCCTGCTGCTCGCGATGGTGGAGCAGGACTCCGCCACGCCCGCCGGGATGACCGTGCGGGACGTCGTCGCCCTCGGCCGCCTCCCCCATCGCCGGTGGTTCGACGACGTCGACGTCACTCCCCACCTCGAGCGCGCCGGCGTGGCAGGGCTCGCGGACCGGCGCGTCGAGACCCTCTCCGGCGGGGAGCGGCAACGGGTCCACCTCGCGCGGGCACTCGCCCAGGAGACCAGCTGGCTGATCCTCGACGAGCCCACGAACCACCTGGACCTCGCGGCACAGCGAGAGCTCCTCCGGCTCGCGCGGGACCTGGCCGGGGCCGGGCTCGGGGTGGTGGCCGCGCTCCACGACCTCAACCACGCCCTCGCCCACGCCGACGACGTGGTGGTCCTGCGGGGAGGAGCGGTGCACGCCGCGGGCGCACCGGCGGAGATCCTGTCGCCGGCGCTCGTGCGGGAGGTCTGGGGGGCCGAGGTCGAGGCAGTCGAGACCCGGGGTGGACCCCGCCTCGTGTGAGGCACACTAGCGTGCGGAAGGGAGCGCGCATGACCGTGGCCTACGGCGTCACCGGAACCGGGTGGATCGCCACCGAGGTGGCCACCGCGCTCGCGGCCCTCCCCGGCGCGCGCGTCGCGGCCACCTGCCCGCACCCCTTCCCCGGGGCTCGCACCACGGCATCGGTGGACGAGCTGCTCGACGTGGGGGTGGACGCCGTCGTCGTCTGCGGGCACGCCCCGCGCGCTCTCCTCGCGGCCGTCCGGGCCGGCGTGCACGCGTTCCACGAACAACCGCTCGCCGCCTCGTGGGCCGAGTGCCGGCCGATCCTCCAGACCGCGGCCTCCTCCCAGGCCATCCTCATGGCGGGCAACGTGCTGCAGTTCGCCGACGGCGTCGCCGGCGCGCGGGCGACGGTGCGGGGCGGCGCCATCGGGGACCTCGTGTACGCGCGGGCGGTGCGCACCGGGCCGGAGCACGCCCGGGCCCACGAGGAGGGCGACCCCGGCTTCCGGCGCACCCACGAACTGGACCTGATCCTCGCGCTCATGGGCGACCCCTCCCGCGTGACGCTCGCGGGGACTGACGCGGCACCCTGGTCGGGTGACGTCCTGCTCGCCACCCTCGAGTTCCCGGGCGAGCGGTACGCGACCCTCCAGCTGGGCGCCGGCGTACGGTGGCCCGAGCACCACCTGGTCCTCGCCGGCAGCGAGGGCGCGGTGCGCGTGGAGCTGCAGCACGCCGGGACGGCCGAGAGCGGGGATCCCCGCTCGTTGTGGCTGCGCGGCCTGCTCGCCGAGGAGATGGCCCACTTCCATGGCCTGGTCACGGGGGCGCCGCCGGATCCGGAACTCGCGGTGCTCACCGACCTGGCGGCGATGGCGCGCGCCGTCCGGGTGGCGGATGCCCTGGCGCTGTCCCTCGCCGAGGACCGCAAGGTGTCGCTCGAGTCAGCCGGACCCGTGCCGGAAGAGGTCCTCCTCGGGGGGCCTGACGAGTGAACGGGCGCCGGGGCCGTCGTCCTCGGTGACGAGGCGGGTGACACCACGCACCACCGCCACAGGCAGGCCGGCGGCCTTTCCCTTGACCAGTTCCGCGGCGGCCGCCACCTCGTCCGCGCTCGCCATCACGGTCGAGGTCAGCGTGCGGCCGTAGCTGTCGGCTCCACCGCGAAGGTCCTCGAGCACGCGCACTCCCGCCGCGCCGATCGCGATGTCGGCAACGCCCCGGCGCCAGGGACGGCCGGAGGTGTCGGTGACGAGGACTCCGGGCCGCACCCCGAACCGCGCGTGCAGGCCCCGGCGGATCCGCCGGGCCGAGGCGTCGGGGTCCTCGGGCAGCAGGAGCACCGTCCCGGGCGGGGTGTTGGAGGCATCCACACCGGCGGCCGCCATCACGAGGCCGAGCGGGTTCTCGACGATCCGCAGGACCGTGCCGTCGACGCGCTCGCGGCGCGCCACCTCGCGGACGGTCTGCGAGGTGATCGCCTCCTCGCGGTCCCGGGCGGCGATCATGCGCCCCTCCGCCTTCGAGACGATCTTCGAGGAGACCACGACGACGTCGCCCGCGGCGAGCCCGCGCGACCCGTCCGGCCACTCGAGCGAGGCGAGGGCCGGGGCGATGACGGCGGCGACGTCGTCGCCCCGGGTGAGCACGGGGATGCCGGCAGGCGCCTGCGCCAGCAGCATCAGGCCACCAGGGCCGGGAGCACGTCGCGCCCGAAGACCTCGATCCACTCCCGCTGGTTGCGGCCCACGTTGTGGAGGTAGATCGCGTCGAAGCCCAGGTCCGCGTACCGCTGCAGCGCCGCGCGATGGACATCGGGGTCGGACGAGATGACGAGTCGCCCCTCGAAGTCCTCCGGCCGGACGAGCCGGGCCATCTGGGCGAGGTCGAACGGCGAGCGGATGTCGGCCTTGGGGAATCTCATCCCGCCGTTGGGCCACTGGTCCAGCGCGTTCGCCAGGGCCTCCTCGTCCGTGGGCGCCCACGACAGGTGCACCTGCAGGAGGCGCGGCATGGCTGCCGGGTCCTTCCCGGCCTCGCGGGCACCGGCGTCGAACCGGGCGAACAGGCCGGCGATCTTCTCGACCGGGGCACCCACGGTGATGAGGCCGTCGGCGTGCACGCCGGCCCGGCGGGCCGTCACCGGCCCGGCGGTGGCCACGTAGATGGGCGGCGGCGTCGGGGGCATGGTCCAGAGGCGGGTGGACTCCAGGCGGTACCAGGTACCCGAGTACTTCACGTCCTTGCCGGCGAGCGAGCCCTCGAAGAGCTTCGTGATGATCTCGATCGCCTCGAACATGCGGTTGATGCGTTCCGGCGCCTCGGGCCAGTACGGGGCCACGATGTGCTCGTTGAGCGCCTCGCCGGACCCGATCCCGAGCCAGTGCCGTCCCGGGAACATCGCCTCGAGGGTGGCCGACGCCTGCGCGACCATCGCGGGGTGCCAGCGGAAGGTCGGGGCCGTGACCCCCGGGCCGATGTCCCCGGTGGTGGCCATCCCGAGTGCCGCGAGCACGTTCCAGACGAAGGCGCTCTGCCCCTGCGCGGGCACCCACGGCTGGAAGTGGTCGGCCGCCATGACGCCCGAGAAGCCGTGCTGTTCCGCGTACGAGGCGTACTCGAGGATCTCCGAGGGATGGAACTGCTCGAGGGCCGCGGCGTATCCAATGCGCATGGGGCCATTCTCCCCCACGGGACGGACCGGAGGAGGGGGTCCTCCCCCGTGGAACAATGGGGCCCATGACGAATCCCCGCAGCGGCCAGCCCACCACCCCGGCCACCTATCCGGCGCCCACCGTCCCGGACAGGGTCATCGCCGACGGACTCGAGGACCGCTGGAATGCCACGTGGGAAGCCCGCGGCACCTATTCCTTCGACCGCGGCGCCGCCCGCGCGGATGTCTACTCGATCGACACGCCGCCGCCCACGGTCTCGGGGTCGCTGCACGTGGGGCACGTGTTCTCCTACACCCACACCGACCTCGTCGCCCGCTTCCAGCGGATGCGTGGCAAGGAGGTCTTCTACCCGATGGGCTGGGACGACAACGGCCTGCCCACCGAGCGGCGCGTCCAGAACTACTTCGGCGTGCGGTGCGACCCGTCCCTGCCCTACGCGGAGGACTTCGAGCCGCCCCACCACGGTGGCGAGGGCCGGTCGATCCGGGCCGCCGACCAGCGGCCCGTCTCCCGCCGCAACTTCGTCGAGCTCTGCGAGCGGCTCACGCGTGAGGACGAGCTGCAGTTCGAGGCACTCTGGCGGCACCTCGGCCTCTCGGTGGACTGGCGCCACCACTACCAGACGATCGGCCCGCGGGCGCAGAAGGTCGCCCAGGCCGCGTTCCTCCGCAACCTGGCCGCCGGCCAGGCCTACGCCGCCGCGGCCCCGGGCCTGTGGGACGTCACCTTCCAGACCGCGGTCGCGCAGGCCGAGCTTGAGGCCCGGGACTACCCCGGCCATTACCACACCATCACCTTCCACCGGCCCGACGGCGAGGCCGTGGCGATCGAGACCACCCGCCCCGAGCTCCTGCCCGCGTGCGTCGCCCTGATCGCGCACCCCGACGACGAGCGCTACGCCCCGCTCTTCGGCACGACCGTCACGTCCCCGCTGTTCAACGTCGAGCTTCCCGTCCTCGCGCACCCGCTCGCGGAGATCGAGAAGGGCGCGGGCATCGCGATGTGCTGCACCTTCGGTGACCTCACCGACGTCGTGTGGTGGCGCGAACTCGGCCTGCCCACGCGGTCGGTGCTGGGCCGTGACGGCCGCATCCTGCGGGAGGTACCCGAGTGGATCACGGACGCCCACGGGCGCGCCGTCTACGAGGCCATGTCCGGCCGCACCGCCGTCTCGTCGCGCGCCGTGGTGGTCGAGGCGCTGCGTGACTCCGGGGACCTCATCGGGGACCCGACCCCCACGCTCCGGAAGACCAACTTCTTCGAGAAGGGCGACAAGCCGCTGGAGATCGTCACCTCGCGGCAGTGGTACATCCGCAACGGCGGCCGTCCCGCCGAGACCCACGGGGGCCTCGACCTCCGCGAGAAGCTGCTGCAGCGGGGGCGGGAGCTGCGGTTCCATCCCGACTTCATGCGCGTGCGGTACGAGAACTGGGTCAACGGCCTCAACTCGGACTGGCTCATCTCGCGGCAACGGTTCTTCGGCGTGCCCATCCCCCTGTGGTACGCCGTCGACTCCCACGGCGAGATCGACCACGACACCCTCCTCACCCCACCCGAGTCGGCGCTGCCCATCGACCCGTCGATCGACGTGCCGGACGGCTACACCGAGGAGCAGCGCGGGAAGCCTGGTGGCTTCGTCGGCGAGGTCGACATCATGGACACGTGGGCGACGTCGTCGCTCACCCCCCAGATCGCCGGCGGCTGGCTGCACGACGACGACCTGTTCGCCCGCGTCTACCCCATGGACCTGCGCCCCCAGGGGCAGGACATCATCCGCACCTGGCTGTTCTCCACGGTGGTGCGGGCCGAACTCGAGTTCGACGCCCTGCCGTGGTCCGATGCCGCGATCTCGGGCTGGATCCTCGACCCGGATCGCAAGAAGATGTCGAAGTCCAAGGGCAACGTGGTCACCCCGATGGACCTGCTGGAGAAGCACGGTTCCGACGGCGTGCGCTACTGGGCCGCCTCGGCCCGCCTCGGCACCGACGCGGCCTTCGAGGAGGGCCAGATGAAGATCGGCCGCCGCCTCGCGATCAAGGTCCTGAACGCGTCGAAGTTCGCGCTCACCATGTCCGGCGGCGAGATCGTCGTCGACCCGGCCGCCGTCGTCGTCCCGATCGACCGGGCCATGTTGGCTGGCCTCGCCGGCGTCGTCGCCACCGCCACGGACGCCTTCGAGCGCTATGACCACACCCGGGCGCTGGAGGTCACCGAGACGTATTTCTGGACGTTCTGCGATGACTACCTGGAGCTGGTCAAGGACCGCGCCTACAACAGCGACGGCGCCCACGGCGAGGGCGACGCCACCTCCGCCCGCGTGGCACTGGTGATCGCCGTCGACACCTTCCTCCGGCTCCTCGCCCCGGTGCTGCCGTTCGCCACCGAGGAGGTCTGGTCGTGGTGGCGCGACGGCTCGGTCCACACCGCGGAGTGGCCGGACGCCTCCGCGCTGGCGCCGTTCGCCGCGGACAGCGACCCACGGATGCTGGCCGCCACGGGGGCAGCCCTCGCGGCGCTGCGGAAGGTGAAGTCCGAGTCACGCGTGTCCCAGCGCACCGGGCTGCGGGACGTGACGCTCGTCGTGCCCGCCGGGGAGGCCGGCCGCATCGCGGAGCGTGACCTCAAAGCCGCCGGCCGGGTGGTCGGACCCCTTACGATCGAGGAGGATCCCGGCGCCGACGCAGCCCGCGTGGCGGCGCACGAACTCGAGGCGGAGTGATGCAGGAGACGTCCAACCCGATCCCGGTCGACTACGACCCGGCGATGTCCATCGCCGGCCTGCTGCGGAAGAAGTGGCAGGCCAAACCATCGAAGGTCCAGTGGGAGCGGAAGACCTCCCTCGGGACGGGATGGGTCCCGGTCACGGTGGGCCAGTTCGTGGAGGAGGTCAAGGAGGTCGCCAAGGGCATGATGGCCTCCGGGGTCGAGGCCGGCGACCGCATCGGGATCATGGCGCGGACGAGCTACGAGTGGACGCTGCTCGACTTCGCCGCGTGGTGGTGCGGCGCGATCCCCGTCCCCATCTATGAGACGTCGTCGGCGGACCAGGTCGAGTGGATCGTCACCGATGCCGGCATCTCGCTGGTGGTGGCCGAGACCCCCGTCATGGCGTCTCTGGTGCGAGGGCTGAAGGACCGGGCCCCGACGCTGCGGGAGGTCCTCGTCATCGACGACGGCGCCATCGCGGAGCTCAGCCTCCGCGGCCAGGGTGTGGATGACGCCGCCCTCGAGGACCGCAGCCTCGCCACGAAGGGCGACGACATCGCCACCATCATCTACACCTCCGGCACCACGGGGCGGCCGAAGGGCGTGGTGCTGTGGCACCGCAACTTCGTCTTCCTCTCCGAGTCGGGACGGATCGGCATGCCCGAGGTGGTGGACAAGCCGCACTCACGCACCCTCCTCTTCATGCCGCTGGCGCACGTGTTCGCCCGGTTCATCGAGGTCCTCGCGGTCGGGACCAACACGGTGCTCGGCCACGCCCCCGATGTGAAGAACCTGATCGCGGACGTCGGCACCTTCACGCCCACCTACATCCTGGCTGTGCCCCGGGTCTTCGAGAAGATCTACAACTCGGCGGACGCGAAGGCCGGACACGGCGTGAAGCTGAAGCTCTTCCGGTGGGCGGCCAAGACCGCGATCACCTACTCCCGGGCCCTCGAAGAACCGGACGGGCCGACAGCGGCACTGAAGGCCCAGCACGCGCTGGCCGACCGGCTGGTGCTCCACAAGCTCACCCAGCTGCTCGGCGGGAAGCTCGAGTTCGCGGTCTCCGGGGGTGCCCCGCTGGGCGAACGGCTCGGGCACTTCTACCGCGGGATGGGCGTGAACATCCTCGAGGGTTATGGCCTCACGGAGACGACGGCCCCACTCGCCTGCAACCTGCCGGCCCGGTCCAAGATCGGCACCGTGGGGGTCGCCTTCCCGCAGACCTCGATCCGGATCGACGACGACGGGCAGATCCACGCCAAGGGAGAACACGTCTTCCACGGCTACTGGAACAACCCGGAGGCAACGGCCGAGGTGCTGGACGCGGACGGCTGGTTCGCCACCGGCGACCTGGGCTCGCTCGACGACGACGGCTACCTGCGGATCACCGGCCGCGCCAAGGAGATCATCGTCACGGCGGGCGGGAAGAACGTGGCCCCGACCCTCCTCGAGGACCGGCTCCGGGGGCACCCGATCATCTCGCAGGTGCTCGTGGTGGGCGACGGCAAGCCCTTCATCGGCGCGCTCGTGACACTCGACCCGGAGATGCTCCCGGGGTGGCTCGCGAACCACGGACTGCCGCCGCTGACGGTGGAACAGGCCGCGCGGGACGAGCGTGTCCTGGCCGCGATCGACCGAGCGGTGACGCGTGCGAACGAGGCCGTCTCGCGCGCCGAGTCGATCCGGAAGTTCGCTGTCCTGACAGAGGAGTTCACGGAGGCGAACGGGCTGCTGACGCCCGCGCTCAAGATCAAGCGGAAGCCGGCTGTCGAGCGCTTCTCGAAGGAGATCGCCGAACTCTACGGCGAGGCCTGACACTCATCATCGCGCCCGGAGCTGCTCCCTAAGGATCCCGCGTACACGGTTCCTGCGTACACGGTTCCTACCCACACGGCTCCTGCCCACACGGCTCCTGCCCACACGGCTCCTGCCCACACGGCTCCTGCCCACACGGCTCCTGCGCACACGGTCCCTGCCCACACGGCTCCTGCCCACCGGATCAGTGGTGCGCGCGTCAACGTGCGATACAGTCCCGGCGCTGGTGTATCGCACGACGCCGCACGCTCAGGTCCCGGCCAGGCGCTTACCAGCACCTTTGCATCGGCGCGCGGGTGTCAGGAGTGTTTCACCGCTCGTTGAGCGATACGCGGGGGCCGCGACTCCCCGGGGGTGTATCGCATCACGGCGGCAAGAGCGCCTCAGCCGGCGGCGTCGCCCCCCTCAGCCGGCGGCGTCGCCCCCCTCAGCCGACGGCGTCGCCCCCCTCAGCCGGTGGCGTCGCGCGCGATCTGCTCGTGGTGGTGGATGACCTCGGCCACGATGAAGTTCAGGAACTTCTCTGCGAAGACGGGGTCCAGTCCTGACTCGTCCGCGAGCATGCGCAACCGCGCCACCTGGCGCTGCTCGCGCTCCGCGTCGGCCGGCGGCAGGTTGAGGCGTGCCTTGAGGACGCCCACCTTCTGCGTGCACCGGAACCGCTCGGCGAGCAGGTGGACGAGCGCCGCGTCGATGTTGTCGATGGTGCGGCGGTATTCGCGCAGTTCGTCGGGGACCTCGGGACCCTCCGGACTGGCGTGCGCGCCCATCAGGCCGACTTCTCCCGCGGGACGCGCCGCTGCCGGTGCGTGATGATCGTCGGCTGGGCATCGCCGTTGATCACGTCGTCGGTGATCACGACCTTGGCGACATCGTTGCGGGATGGGATGTCGAACATGACCTCGCGGAGCACGTTCTCGAGGATGGACCGCAGGCCGCGCGCACCGGTCCCACGTTCGAGGGCGGCGTCGGCAACCGCCTCCACCGCTTCGCGGGTGAACTCGAGCTCGACGCCGTCCATCTCCATGATGCGCTGGTACTGCCGGACGAGGGCGTTACGCGGCTCCACGAGGATGCGGACGAGCGCGTCCCGGTCGAGTTTGGTGACCGTCGCGACCACGGGGAGCCGCCCGACGAACTCGGGGATGAGCCCGAACTTGTGCAGGTCCTCGGGCCGTACCTCGGCGAAGATGTCGGCGTCGTCGTTCTTCTCGTGCAGGGGCGCCCCGAAGCCGATGCCCCGCCGTCCGATGCGGGACGTGATGATGTCCTCCAGCCCGGCGAACGCCCCGGCGACGATGAACAGCACATTCGTGGTGTCGATCTGCAGGAACTCCTGGTGCGGGTGCTTCCGGCCGCCCTGCGGTGGCACGGACGCCTGGGTGCCCTCGATGATCTTCAGGAGTGCCTGCTGCACGCCCTCGCCCGAGACGTCGCGGGTGATCGAGGGGTTCTCCGACTTGCGGGCGATCTTGTCGATCTCGTCGATGTAGATGATGCCCTGCTCGGCGCGCTTGGTGTCGAAGTCGGCGGCCTGGATGAGCTTCAGCAGGATGTTCTCCACGTCCTCGCCGACATAGCCCGCCTCTGTCAGGGCCGTGGCGTCGGCGATCGCGAACGGCACGTTCAGCATCTTCGCGAGGGTCTGGGCGAGGTAGGTCTTGCCGGTGCCGGTGGGGCCGATGAGGAGGATGTTCGACTTCTGCAACTCCACGCCGTCGTCATCCTTGCCGACCCGGCTCTGGATGCGCTTGTAGTGGTTGTACACCGCGACCGAGAGTGACCGCTTGGCGCTGTCCTGCCCGATGACGTACTGCTCCAGGAAGTCGTAGATCTCCCGGGGCTTGGGCAGCTTGCCCATGCCGTGGGAGTCGGTGGAGTGGTTCAGCTCCTCCTCGATGATCTCGTTGCACAGCTCGATGCACTCATCGCAGATGTACACTCCCGGGCCACCGATGAGCTTCCGCACCTGCTTCTGGCTCTTGGAGCAGAAGGAGCACTTCAACAGTTCCGCGCCGTCGGCTCGCACGCCACCTCCATCCGGTTCACCTCACCCCATCGAACACCATTGCAGGGGTCGTGTCCCAACGAAGCGAGCAGCCTCTGACAAGCATGCGCGCCATGCCGGGCAACTTCAAACGCATTTGGCCCGGCGTGGCGCGCCCGCCTCACTTCCTTGCCAGCACCGGCGCCTTCCGCGGTGAGAGCACCTGGTCGACCAGCCCGTATTCCACCGCCTGCTGGGCCGTCAGGATCTTGTCACGCTCGATGTCGTTGCGGACCTTCTCGACGCTCTGCCCGGAGTGGGCCGCGATGGTCTCCTCCAGCCACTCACGCATCCTGATCATCTCGTTCGCCTGGATCTCGATGTCGGAGGCCTGGGCGTACCCGCTGCCCTGCAGGGCCGGCTGGTGGATCAGCACGCGGGCGTTCGGCAACGCCAGTCGCTTGCCCGGGGAGCCCGCCGCCAGGAGGACGGCCGCCGCGGAGGCCGCCTGCCCGAGGCACACCGTCTGGATCTGCGGCTTGATGTACTGCATCGTGTCGTAGATCGCGGTGAGCGCCGTGAAGGAGCCTCCGGGCGAGTTGATGTACATGGTGATCAGCCCGTCGGGGTCCTGCGACTCGAGGACGAGCAACTGCGCCATCACGTCATCCGCCGAGGCGTCATCGACCTGGACGCCCAGGAAGATGATGCGGTCCTCGAACAGCTTCGTGTACGGGTCCTGGCGCTTGAAGCCGTAGGCGGTGCGCTCCTCGAACTGCGGCAGCACGTAACGGGACGACGGCGCGGCCGTCCCGCCAAAGGCCTGGGCACGGGGGGAGAGATCGTTCATGGTGCTGTCCTTACTCCAGGCCGCCGCTGCCGGTCACGGAACCGGCGTGGGTGACGACATGATCGATGAAGCCGTACTCGCGGGCCTCCTCCGCGTTGAACCAGCGGTCCCGGTCCGAGTCGGACATGACCTGCTCCACGGACTTGCCCGTCTGCTGGGCCGTCAGCTCGGCCAGCACCTGCTTCATGTTGAGGATGAGCTGGGCGTTGATCCTGATGTCGGTCACGGTGCCCCCGATGCCGCCGGACGGCTGGTGCATCATGATCCGGGCGTGCGGGGTGGCGTACCGCTTCCCGGGGGCCCCGGAGGAGAGCAGGAACTGTCCCATCGAGGCGGCGAGCCCGGTGGCCACGGTGGCGACGTCCGGCTGGATGTACTGCATCGTGTCGTAGATCGCCATGCCGGCGGTGATGGAGCCGCCGGGCGAGTTGATGTAGAGGTAGATGTCCTTCTTCGGGTCCTCCGCGGCGAGCAGCAGCATCTGGGCGCAGATCGCGTTGGCGTTCTCGTCACGGACCTCGGTCCCGAGCCAGATGATGCGCTCGCGGAGGAGCCGGTTGTAGATGTGGTCGTTCAGACCGAACGACATCCCCTCGGCCCTGGCACGCTCAATCACGGGTTCTCCTTGTCAACGGTTCGGCTACTGGCAATCTAACGCGCCCGGGCGGCGCGGCCATCCGGCCCACGGGCCGTTTCGCTCTCGGCGCACCAAGGGCCCGGCATGACCGGGCCCCTGTGTCACCTGGCGTCGTCGTCCGCGTCCGGTTCCTCGTCGACCAGGGCGTCGGCGACGTCGTCGACGTCGTCATCCCCGTCGTCCGCGGCCTCCTCCTCGTCCGAGCCGATGAAGGCGGACAGGTCGACCGGGTTGCCCGCTCCGTCCTGCACCCGCACCTCCCGCAGGGCGACGGCGAGGGACTTGTTCCGGGCAAGCTCGGCGACGAACGCCGGGATCTGGCCGTTCTGGTCTGCGAAGGTGATGAACTCGGACGGGTCCATGCCGTACCGCTGCGCCGTGGTGAACAGGTACTGCAGCAGCTCGTCCTGCGTGACCTCCACGCCCTGGGCCTCGGCCAGGACGTCCAGCAACAGCTGGTCGCGCAGGGCCTGCTCCGTCTCCTCGCGGATCTCCTCGCCGTGGGCGTCGTCCTCGTCCTTGCCCTCACGCTCCAGGTGCGCCTTGATCTCGGCCTCCACGATGCGCCGCGGTACCGGGACGTCGGTGTTCTCGCGCAGGTGGACGAGCAGCGCCTCGCGCGCCGCCACCGCCTGGGACGCGGCCTTGTCCGCGGCCACGGACGTGCGCAGGCTCTCGCGCAGTTCCGCGATCGTGTCGAACTCGGAGGCCAGTTCGGCGAACTCGTCATCCGCGTCGGGCAGCTCGCGTTCCTTCACCGCCGTGAGTGTCACGGCGACCTCGGCCTCCTCGTCGGCGTGCTCGCCGGCCACGAGGCGTGTGGTGAACGTCTTCTGCTCACCGGCACCCATGCCGACGAGCGCCTCGTCGAGGCCATCGATCATCGTGCCGGCGCCCACCTGGTACGAGATGTCCGAGACGGACTCGATCTCCTCCTCGCCGATCGTCGCCAGCAGGTCGATGACGACGAAGTCACCGTCCCGGGCGGGCCGATCCACCCCGGTAAGGGTGGCGAAACGCTCCCGCAGGGAGGTGAGGCGTGCCTCGACGTCGTCGTCGGTCACCTCGACTGCCTCCACCTCCAGCGTCACCTTCGACAGGTCGGGCAGGACAATCTCGGGCCGGACATCCACCTCGGCGGTGAACACCAGCTGGCCGCCGGGCGGGCCGGAGACCGCGGGCACCTCGGTGACGTCCACGTCCGGGCTGCCGAGCGCCTTCAGGTCGTTGGCGACGATCGCGTCCCGGTAGAGGCGCGGCAGGACGGCGTTGACCGCCTGCTCGATCACGGCGCCGCGCCCGATGCGCTGGTCGATGATGCGGGCCGGCACCTTGCCGCGCCGGAAACCGGGGATGCTGACCTGGCCCGCGATCTCGCGGTAAGCGGCGTCGATGTCCTTCTTGAGCTCCTCGTAGGGGGCTTCCACGGTGAGCTTGACGCGCGTGGGCTCGAGGGTCTCGACGGCGCTCTTCACAGGTGATCTCCAATCGTTGGGAATGCCCATCGGGGCTCGGATCCGTCCAGATGGAGCGGATGACGGGAATCGAACCCGCACCATCAGCTTGGAAGGCTGAGGCTCTACCATTGAGCTACATCCGCACGCGCCTTCAGGCGGCTGGACGATTCTATCGCCCGGCTCTGGATGCGTCGAACTGCCCCCTCGCCTGCCGGGCGGTCCCGACCACCCCGATGCGCGAACTACAATGGCGTACCGTCACGGCAACCGTGGCGACGACTCCGGGGTGTAGCGCAGTTTGGTAGCGCACCTGCTTTGGGAGCAGGGGGTCGTGGGTTCGAATCCCGCCACCCCGACCAGCCCCCCGGGCAGACTGGCTCCGTGACGAGCAGTGACATGCCGCCGCTCCTGCCCGGCGCCATCGAGAACGACGTGGCGCCACTGGTACCCGTCTGCGCACCGGGTGACCACGCAGCGGCGGTCCGCGCCGGCCTGCGCCGCCAGCCCTTCGACACCGTCGCGGACATCGCCGTCCTCGACGATGGCCACCTGGTGGGCCTCATCCCGGCCGAACGCCTCCTGTCCGCGGCCGACGACGACCTTGCCTCGGCGCTGATGGACGTGGACCCACCCGTCGTCGCACCCGGGCTCGACCAGGAGAAGGCCGCGTGGAAGGCCGTCCAGCACGGCGAGTCCAGCCTCGCCGTCGTGGACGGTGAGGGCACGTTCCGAGGGCTCGTCCCCCCGGCACGGCTCATGGGAGTGCTGCTCCAGGAGCACGACGAGGACGTCACACGGCTCGCGGGCATGACCATCTCCTCCGCACGGGAGGCGAGCGAGGAACCGCTCCGCGCCCGGCTGCGTCATCGCGCGCCGTGGCTGCTGGTGGGCCTGGCGGGGGCGGTCGTCGCCGCGTCGTTGGTGAGCGGGTTCGAGGAACACCTCTCCCGCGACCTCCGCCTCGCGTTCTTCGTGCCCGGAGTGGTCTACCTGGCCGACGCCGTCGGCACCCAGACGGAGGCACTCATCATCCGGGGGTTGTCCGTCGGGGTGTCGGTGCGGCGCGTACTGCGGCTCGAGGTCCTGACGGGCGTCGGCCTCGGACTGCTGTTGGGGGTGCTCACCCTGCCGGTGGTCTGGGTCGCCTTCGGCGCCCGCGAACTCGCCGTCGTCGTGGCGGTCGCCCTGTTCGCGGCCTGCACGGTGGCGACGGCGATCGCGATGGCGCTGCCGTTGCTGATGGCGCGGCTGGGCCGGGATCCCGCTTACGGCAGCGGGCCGCTCGCCACGGTCATCCAGGACCTGTTGTCGCTGCTCATCTACTTCATCGTGGCGGCGCTGCTGCTCCCCTGAGGGCCTCAGAGCAGCAGGTTCACCGCGGAGACGAGGGTCAGGCCGATCACGAGCTTCTCGAACAACTGCTGGTTCATCCGGGTGGCGAGCCGCCGTCCGGCGAGCGCGCCCAGCACCACCAGCGGGGCGAGCGCCGCGTTGAGGAGCAGGGACTCCCACGAGATGAGGCCGAGCCCGACCGAGAAGGGCACCTTGACCACGTTGACGGCGAAGAAGAACCACGCGGAGGTCCCGAGGAACGCGAGCACGCCAAGCCGCCTCGCGAGGAAGTACATCGACATCACCGGCCCGCCGGCGTTCGCCACCATGGTGGTGAAGCCCCCGAGCGTGCCGTAGACCGCCGCCACACGCCGGCGCCCGGGACCCGGCACGGAGTCGACGTCCGGCCGGCGCGGCCCGTACCGCCGCCACAGCGTCACCGTGATCAGGACGAGCAGGATGACGGCGATCACCCGGCGCACGACCGCGTCGCCGGCCACGGCCAGGAACACCGTCCCGAGGAGGATGCCCACGAGGACCGTGGGGATGAGACGGCGCAACAGGGCGAAGTCCGCCTGTCGGCGGTACGCCCAGATCGCGAACAGGTCGCCGACGATGAGGAGGACGAGCAGCGTCCCGGTCGAGGACTTCGCGGGGAGCACGGAGGCGAAGAGGGCGACAGCGAGGGTCCCTCCCCCCGGCAACGCCGCCTTGCTGAGGCCGACGATGAGGGCGCCAAGCCCGAGGACAGCCCACGAGAGGGCGCTCAGCTCCGGCATCCCCCCATCATGGCACCAGGACCCGGGAGAGCGGGCGACGCCGGCGGCGGCGCTCGCCGTGAGGACTCCGAGGACGGTGCCCCACGAGGCCAGCCAGGCGGACGGAGCGCGAAAAGGGGATCCCGCGACGGGATCCCCTCGGCTTCCGGCTCGGACCGCCTCAGTCCTCGACGACGAGGCCCTTCTGGTACGCCTTCGCGAGCCGCCGCGGCACCTGGATCGCCCGGCCGCGAACGCGGACGGTGACGAGCTGGGGAAGGTCGGCCTTCCACTGGGACCGGCGCGAGCGGGTGTTGCTGCGGGACATTCTGCGCTTGGGAACAGCCATTGCCCTGCCGCTCCTTTCAACGGGGTGAAATCGGGACCACCGACAACTGTGCCAGCACCACCCCTCCTCGTGCCAGCCGCGCAGGCGGTGCGAGGGTGTGAGATTGGCCGGATGTCGGCAACCTGACGATCCTACCCGAGTCGGCGGCACGGGAGAAAACGACGCCGCCGACACGCCTCCCGGCCCGATACGCTGGTGCGGATGTGGCTCCCCTCCGGATACCAGGCCCACGACGAACTGGAGACCAGGCGTTCCCGGTTCCGTGCCACGCTCGTCCGGACGGATGACGAGGAGGCCGCCCGGACCGCCGTCGCCGCAGCCCAGCGGGCCCACCCCGACGCCCGCCACCACTGCTCGGCGTACATCGTCGAGATCCCGGACGCGAATCCCGTCGAGCGTTCCTCCGACGACGGCGAACCCCCCGGCACCGCGGGCATGCCGATGCTCGACGTGCTCCGCGCCAGCGGTCTCACCAACGCGACCGTCGTCGTCACCCGCTGGTTCGGCGGCGTCAAGCTGGGAACCGGCGGGCTCGTTCGCGCCTACTCTGCCGCCACCGACCTGGTCGTCGCCGCGGCTCCACGGGTGAGACCAGTCCGCCGCACCGTCTTCGCCATCGACCTCGACCATGCCGCGGCAGGGCGTGTCCAGGCCGACCTCGTGGCGCGGGGGGTGGAGATCACCGACGCCACGTGGGCGGAGCGGGTCACCCTCCAGCTCACGCATCCCGACGACGCCGTCCTCCGCGACGTCGTCGCGCACGTGACCCATGGCGGGGCGATCCCTCGCGAAGTGGACCAGGTCGTGATCGAGGTACCCGTGGTCGCCCCGCATTGAGGGGCCGGACGGAATACGTTATCTTTCAACTTGTTCGCACTCGTGGAAGGGGACATACGATGGCTCACCCCTCATCGCTCCTCGGGTGCGTCCTGCGCTGTCGGTGGAGCGTCGGGCTGTAGCCGCGCCTCCAGTGCGTGCCTGACGCTCGTCCACCATCCGCCACCCCACCGACAGATTGGACTCCCGTGATCTACAACGACGTCACCGAACTCATCGGCAACACCCCGCTCGTCCGCCTCAACTCCCTCACCCGCGGCCTCGAGGCCACCGTCGTCGCGAAGCTCGAGTTCTACAACCCCGCCAACTCCGTGAAGGACCGCATCGGCGTGTCGATCGTCGACGCCGCGGAGGCCACGGGCGAGCTGCCGCCGGGCGGCACGATCGTGGAGGCGACCTCGGGCAACACCGGCATCGCCCTGGCAATGGTGGGCGCGGCCCGCGGCTACCGCGTGGTCCTCACCATGCCGGAGTCCATGTCGAAGGAGCGCCGCGCCCTGCTCCGCGGCTTCGGCGCGGAACTGATCCTCACCCCCGCCGCCGAGGGGATGCGCGGCGCGGTGCAGCGGGCGGAGCAGTACGCGGCCGGGCAACCCGGAGCCGTGCTCGCACGCCAGTTCGCGAACGAGGCGAACCCCGAGATCCATCGCCGCACCACCGCCGAGGAGATCTGGCGGGACACGGAGGGCGCCGTGGACGCCGTCGTCGCCGGGATCGGGACCGGTGGCACCATCACCGGGGTCGGACAGGTGCTGAAGGCCCGCAAGCCCGGCGTGCGCATCATCGGCGTGGAGCCGGCGGAGTCGCCCATCCTCAACGGCGGGGCCCCGGGGCCGCACAAGATCCAGGGAATCGGGGCGAACTTCGTGCCCGAGATCCTCGACACCACGATCTACGACGAGATCATCGACGTCTCGGCCGAGACCGCCATCGAGCACGCGCGCCGCGCGGCCCGCGAGGAGGGCCTGCTGGTGGGGATCTCGTCCGGAGCGGCCCTCGCCGCCGCCCTGGACGTGGCACGGCGGCCCGAGAGCGCGGGTTCCCTCATCGTGGCGATCGTGCCGTCGTTCGGCGAACGCTACCTCTCCACGGCACTCTTCGAAGGCCTCGTGGACTGATGCACGACTCCGGGATCCCGGTCCTGCGCCTCATGCTCGAGGACCTGAACACCGCGCTTCGCGAGGACCCAGCCGCGCGGAACGTCCTCGAGGTGGCACTGGGGTACCCGGGGGTCCACGCCATCTGGACGTACCGCATCGCGCACCGCATGTGGCACGCGGGGTTCCGGCTGCCCGCCAGGCTGCTCTCGCAACTGGTCCGGGCCGGTACCGGGGTGGAGATCCACCCCGGTGCCGTCCTCGGCCGGCGCCTGTTCATCGACCACGGCATGGGGGTCGTGATCGGCGAGACCGCGGAGGTGGGTGAGGACGTGACGATCTTCCACGGCACCACGCTCGGGGGGACGTCGATGACGAAGGGCAAGCGCCACCCGACGGTCGGCAACCGCGTGGTGATCGGGGCCGGTGCCAAGGTACTGGGGCCCATCACCGTCGGGGACGACGTGAAGATCGGCGCGAACGCAGTGGTCGTGAAGGACGTTCCCGCGGGCTCGGTCAGCGTGGGTGTCCCCGCGAGGTCCCGTCCCGCGGGGGTCACGCCCTACGTGCCCCATCTCGACCCGGCCATCCACATCTGATGTCCGCCGGCGGACAGGTCCACGGCGGGTGCGCGCACGAGTCCGGACCCCACGAGCACGTCGACGTCGCCTCCCGTGTGGCGCTCGCGCGCCGGCGATCCGCCACGACCGCCGCCGTCGCCGGCGCGGTCGCGGCTGTGCTGCTCGTGGCGGCCGGGCTCACGCGGTCGCCGTGGACAGCGGTGGCTGTCGCCGCCGCGGGGTGGCTCGCGGCGTCGGCGGCCGGGAGCGCCACGCTCCACCTGTGGGGCCGGCGTCACCGTGCCGCCCCCGTGGTGGTGTGGGCTGCCATCGCGACCGCGACCGTGACGACGGCGGTCGCGGCCTCCCTCGCCCGGGTCTGGGGCCCTGGGGCCTGGCTCGCGGGCGCTGCCGGGTGGGCGGCGGCCGCCGCGATCCTCCAGTCGCTCTCGTGGCGCCGGCTGCTCCTCGCGCCCGGTGAGGGAGGCGAGTTCGCCCGCGAGCAGGCGGTCCACGCCCGTCCCGACGGCGCGCCCGCCCGCCGCGTGGCGTGGTGGGCGCTGCCAGCCGGCGCCTTCGGGCTCTGGGTGTGGCTCATCGGCTCGCTCCCCGTCACCCTCCTCCTCGTGGCGCCCGCAGCGATCGCACTCCAGTTCGTGCTGGCACGCCGTGCCCTCGGCGGCACACGCTGACCCGCGCGGGCGACCCTCCTTCGGTTAGCTTTGGTCCATGACCGATGCGCAGCACGACCACCAGGTCCGTCCACAGGACGACCTCTTCCGGCATGTCAACGGGATCTGGCTCCGTGACCATGTGATCCCCGCGGACCGCGGGCGCGACGGCGCGTTCCACGCCCTCGTCGACGCGGCGGAGGCGGACGTCCGCGAGATCATCGAGGACTGCGCCGCCGGCCAGCTCACCGGGGACAACGCCCGGAAGATCGGGGACCTGTACGCCTCCTTCATGGACACCGCCACGATCGAGGCCCTCGGCGTCGCGCCGCTCGACGCGGACCTCGATCCGATCCGGGCGGTGACCACCAAGGCCGAGCTGGTGCGTGTGATCGGCGAACTCGCGGTGACCGGCGTACCGGGCCTGTTCGCGCACTACGTGTCCAATGACCCGAACTCCCCCGACTCCTACACGATGTACGTGTGGCAGGGCGGCCTGGGACTGCCGGATGAGGCGTACTACCGCGAGGAGGCCCACGCCGCGACGCGGGAGGCCTACGTGGCGCACATCGCGCACATGTTCGTCCTCGCCGGACTCGCGCTCGAGGACGAGGCCCGCGGCGTCGCCGAGACCGTCATGGCCGTCGAGACCGCGCTCGCGCGCGGGCACTGGGACAGGGTGAGGACCCGGGACGCCACGCTCACCAACAACCCGATGGACTTCGCCGGCTGGCAGTCGCTCGCGCCGGGCCTGGACCTGGACGCCTGGCGGCAGGCCACCGGCCGGCCCGAGGCCTTCGAGGCGCTGGCGAACGAGACGCCCAGCTTCTTCTCCCACCTCGACTCGGTGTGGGACGCCAGCGGCCTCGAGGACCTGCGCGCCTGGATGATGTGGCGCGTCATCGGCGCGCGGGCCCCGTACCTCACCGACGCACTCAGCCTCGAGCGGTTCGACTTCTACGGCCGCACCCTCACCGGCGCGCAGGAGATCAAGGAGCGCTGGAAGCGTGGAGTGGCGCTGGTGGACGGGGCCTTCGCCGAGGCGGTGGGCGAGCTCTACGTGGAGCGGCACTTCCCGCCGTCGCACAAGGCAGCCATGGACCACCTGGTGGCGAACCTGATCACCGCGTACCGCGAGTCCATCAGCACGCTGGAATGGATGGGCGAGGACACCCGCGCCCGGGCGCTCGAGAAGCTCGACTCCTTCACCCCGAAGATCGGCTATCCCTCCAGGTGGCGTGACTACAGCGGGCTCGCGATCGAGGCGGGGGACCTTCTCGGCAACGTCCGTGCGGCCAACCGGTTCGAGTTCGCGTACCGCGCGGACAAGCTCCGCGGGCCGGTGGACCGCGACGAGTGGCAGATGCCGCCCCAGATGGTGAACGCCTACTACATGCCCACGACCAACGAGATCGCCTTCCCCGCTGCCATCCTGCAGCCGCCCTTCTTCCACGCCGGCGGCGATGACGCCCTCAACTACGGCGGGATCGGGGCGGTGATCGGCCACGAGATCGGCCACGGCTTCGACGACCAGGGCTCAAAGTTCGACGCCACCGGGGCGCTCCGGTCCTGGTGGACGGACGAGGACCGCGCGGAGTTCGAGAAGCGCACGGCGGCGCTGGTCGCCCAGTACGACGTGCTGGTCCCACGCCAGCTCGACGGCACCGGACACCATGTGAACGGCGCCCTCACGGTGGGTGAGAACATCGGGGACCTCGGGGGCCTGTCCATCGCGATCAAGGCCTACGCGATCGAGCTCGCCTCGCGCGGCAGCTCCTTCGCCGCCGAGCCACCCATTGACGGTGCCACGGCCCTGGAACGGCTCTTCCACAACTGGGCGCGGATCTGGCGCGAGAAGGCGCGCGACGAGGAGGCGATCCGGCTGCTCTCGATCGACCCGCACTCCCCGTCCGAGTTCCGGTGCAACGCCGTGGTCCGCAACGTCGACGCGTTCCACGAGACCTTCGGCGTGCAGGAGGGCGACGGGCTCTGGCTCGCGCCGGAGGAGCGGGTGCGCATCTGGTGACGGTCAGAGGTTGTAGTCCGACCTCCGGACGCTGAACTCCTGGCCCGCGGCGTTCGAGCAGCTGACGCCCTGCTCGGACGACTCGCAGGTGAACTCCCCCACCGTGGTCGACTCGCCGTAGGGCAGCACCGCCACGTCCCCGAAGTCGGGCGTCCCGGTCGTGCACGCCGCGCTGGTGCCATCGGCGTCCAGCTCGAAGGCGACGCCGGTATCCGCGTCGCAACCGGGCAGGTCGGGAGGCGGGTAGTCGAACGACCGGATGGCGCACAGCACCCCGCTCGCCGACATCGCGCAGCCGATGTTGCCCGACGGAAGCTGGAACGAGTAGCCCTGCGACTCGAGGTCGAGAACCGGGTTCACTGTCGCGGACGGAGACGCGCTGCCGCCCGGCCCGGCGCCAGCGGTCGCGGCCTCGTCCGCGGGGGGCGCAGCGCCAGGGCGCTGCGCGAGCAGCACGAGGAACACGATCACGAGGACCGTGACGACGGCGATCAGGGCCTTCTCGCCGCCGCTGAGACGGCGGGCCGCGGGTCTGGGTGCGGTGGTCACCACCCCATTGTGCGTGCTCGCCCGCCACGCACCGCCCCCTTCATGGAAGGATCGCCTCAGGAATCACGAAGGAGAGCAATGCCCGGGAAGAACCTCACCCGCGTCGAGGCGCGGGAGCGTGCCACCACGATCGCCACCAGGTCCTACGACGTCCTGCTCGACCTCACGGCGCCAGGGGACACGTTCCGTTCGCGGACCACGATCCGCTTCACCGCCGTCCCCGGTGCCAGCACCTTCGTCGACCTGATCGCGCGATCGGTGGAGTCCGTCACGCTCAACGGACTCCCACTGCCGGTGGCGGCGTTCGACGGCTCCCGCATCGCCCTGGCCGGCCTCGCGGGCGAGAACGAGCTGGTGGTGGACGCCACGTGTCTCTACTCGAACACGGGCGAGGGCCTCCACCGATTCACCGATCCGGCCGACGGCGAGGTGTACCTGTACTCGCAGTTCGAGGTCGCCGACGCCCGGCGGGTGTTCGCGGTCTTCGAGCAGCCGGACCTGAAGGCGTCGTTCGCCTTCACCGTCCGCGCGCCCGGGCACTGGGTCGTCGTCTCCAACGAGCCCGGTTTCCGGGCGGGCTCCCCCGATGGCGCCGCCACCTGGACCTTCGCCCCCACGCCGCGCCTCAGCTGCTACGTCACCGCCATCGTGGCGGGTCCCTACCATGTCGAGTCGGGGACGCTGACCTCCAGCGACGGCCGCACCATTCCGCTCGGGGTGTACTGCCGCCGCTCGCTCGCCCCGTACCTGGAGGCGGAGGAGATGCTGGACATCACGCGAGCGGGATTCGGGTTCTACGAGGCAGCCTTCGACTGTCCGTACCCCTTCACGAAGTACGACCAGCTCTTCGTGCCCGAGTTCAATGCCGGCGCCATGGAGAACGCGGGCTGCGTGACGTTCGCGGAGGCGTACGTGTTCCGGTCGAAGGTGCCGGAGGCGCGGCGTGAACGCCGCGTCGTCACCGTGCTGCACGAGCTCGCCCACATGTGGTTCGGCGACCTCGTGACCATGCGGTGGTGGAACGACCTCTGGCTCAACGAGTCGTTCGCCGAGTTCATGTCCACCCTCGCCACCGCGGAGGCGACCCGGTGGCGGGACGCCTGGACGACCTTCAACTCGCTGGAGAAGTCGTGGGCGTACAACCAGGACCAGCTGCCCTCGACGCACCCGATCGTGGCCGAGATCCGCGACCTCGAGGACGTCGAGGTGAACTTCGACGGCATCACCTACGCCAAGGGCGCCTCCGTGCTCCGGCAGCTCGTCGCGTGGGTCGGTCAGGAGGAGTTCCTCCGCGGAGTCGCCGTCTACCTCGCGAAGCACGCCCACGGCAACACCGAACTGCGTGACCTGCTCGTCGAACTCGAGAAGACGTCCGACCGTGATCTCTCGGAGTGGTCCCGGCTGTGGCTCGAGACGGCGGGAGTGAACCTGCTGCGACCCGTGATCGAGACGGCGGACGTCGACGGCGTCCCCACTTTCACCCGCTTCGCCGTCGCCCAGGAGGCCCCTGCCGCGTGGCCGACGCTGCGGCCACACCGTCTCGTCGTCGCCGGCTTCCGCGTGCGGGGCGAGTCGCTCGTGCGCGTGGCCGAGGTGGAGCTCGACGTCGTCGGCCCCCTCACCGAAGTGCCGCAGTGGACGGGCCTGGCTGTCCCGGACCTCGTCCTCCTCAACGACCGCGACCTCGCCTACACCAAGGTCCGGCTCGACCAGCGCTCGCTCGCGACCGCCACCGCACACCTGGCGGGTTTCGAGGAGTCCCTGCCGCGGGCCCTCGTCCTGTCAGCCGCGTGGGACATGACACGCGACGGCGAGTGGTCGGCGACGCGGTTCAGCGACCTCGTCCTCGGCTCGATCGCGGCGATCACGGACTCGACCGTCATCCTGGTCCTGCTCCGGCAGCTCGCGACGGCGGTGGAGCACTACAGCGCGCCCGAGCACCGCGAGGCGCTCGCCGTCCGCGTGGGGGACGCGCTCAGGACCCTCGCGACGAACGCTCCCGCCGGCTCGGACCTGCAGTTCCAGCTGGTGAAGGCGGCCGCCGCGCACGCGCGCACCAGCGCGCAGCTGGACTTCGTGGCCGCACTCCGCGCCGGCGGGACGAGCCTCGAGGGATTGGCCATCGACACCGACCTCGCCTGGGACCTGCTCACCGCGCTCGTGGCGGGCGGCCGCGCCGGAGGGGCGGAGATCGATGCGGCGCTCGCTGCGGACAGGACAGCCACCGGCGAGCAGGCCGCCGCACGGGCGCGGGCCTCGATCCCGACGCCCGCGGGCAAGCGGGCGGCCTGGGACGCGGTGATGGACGCCCAGTTGCCGAACGCCATCCAGCAGTCGACCATCTCCGGGATCACCAACGTCCTCGACCGCTCCCTCCTGGTGGAGTTCGTGGACCCGTACTTCGATGCCCTGGAGCGGGTGTGGGAGGAGCGCACCAGCGAGATGGCCGAGCAGATCGTCGTGGGGTTGTACCCCCTGCGCCTGGCCGGACTCGGCGCGGTGGACGTGCCCGGGCGGACGCAGGTGTGGCTGGACGCGCACGCCGACGCCCCGGCGGCGCTCCGGCGCCTGGTGACCGAGTCCATGGACACGGCACGCCGGGCGATCGCCGCGCAGCAGGTCGACGCCGCTGGCGCGTGACCACTCAGGCGGAACGTCCGACCAGCAGCACCTCGAGTGAGGCGGACACGTGGGTGGCGCCGGCGTCCGCCAGCACGGACGCCGGCAGCGAGGTGGTGACCCCGAGGACCGCCCCCACCCCGGCAGCGCGGGCGGCCCTGATGCCGGACGGCGTGTCCTCGCACGCGAGGGCTGCCCGCGGGTCGACGCCGAGGCGCTCGCACGCGAGCCGGTACGGCGCCGGCGACGGCTTGCCCTCGACGCTCGTCTCCGCGCTGACCACCGTGTCCACCATCTCCGCCCCGATGATCGCCAGTGCGCGTTCGACCCATCGCAGGGATGCTGACGTCACGATCGCGATGGGGAGCCGCCCGCTGTAGTGCCGGAGCAGGTCACGCGCCCCCGGGACCGGGACGGGAGGGTGTGCGTCGTGGTCGATGAGGCTGAGTGACTCGCGCGCCAGGTGGTGGTGGTCGTGGCCGGTCCAAGGGCCGGGCACGGAGGCGAACACATCCGTGGCCCGCCGTCCGGCGAACAGCCGCAGGACGTCGTCGTCCACCGCCCACCCACGGCGGCCGAAGAAGGCACGGTAGGCGGCCCTGCTCGCGGGTTCGGAGTCGATGAGGGTGCCGTCGAGGTCGAGGAGCAGGCTCGCTCCCGGCGCCGCGAGGCGGTCGGTCAGTACCACCGGAACAGTGTGTCACCCGGGGCGACGACGGCGCCCACCCGCGCGACGACGTCGAGACGCACCCCTCTCGCCAGCGCCACGACGATGACCAGCGGGCTGAGGCCGGCCGCGGCGACCCGCACGGGATCCCAGCGCACGACGGCATCCCCGTCGGCCACCACGCCGCCCTGGGACACGAGCACCTCGAAGCCGGCGCCCTTCAGCGAGACGGTGTCGACCCCGAGGTGCACCAGCACGCTCCGCCCGGAGGCCTCGACGATGAAGGCGTGCGGTTTCGCGAGACGGAGCACTCCCCCGACGGGGGCGCGGGCGAGGGCGTCGGCGGGTTCCACGGCCACGCCCGGACCCACCATCGCGGTGGCGAAGACGGGGTCGGGCACGTCATCCAGCGGGACGACACGCCCGCCCACGGGGGAGTTGACGTCCATCACCGCAAATCGGCGATCTCCTCCACGAGGTCATCGGCCTCGGGACCGACCACCACCTGGACCGTGTGTCCGTGGATGACCACACCGTAGGCGCCGGCCTCCTTGAGCGCCTCATCGTCCACCTTCTCGGTGTCCACGACGACGACGCGCACCCGGGTGATGCACGCCTCCAGCTCGGTGACGTTCTCGGTACCGCCCAGCGCGGACAGCATCTCCTCGGCCTTGCTCATGGTCAGCTCCCTTTCAGTGTGATGGCGACGCGGGGCGCGACATGTCGAGCTGGTTCCGGAGGGCGGACACCAGCGACACCAGCCGGGCATTCGCGGGAAGCGCCTCCACCAGGACGGGCCGCTCACTCCCGTCCGCCAACGGGAGCTTCCAGTTGGGGTACTCCGTATCGGTGCCGGGCTGGTTCTGGGCGCGCCGCTCCCCGACGGCATCCGTGAGGGAGACGCCGAGCAGCACGGACGGCGTCATCGCGATGTAGCGGTGCATCGCCTCGATGATCTCCCTCTCCGTGGGCTCGTCCGGCAGGAGCGCGTAGTCGTGCAGGCGTCCGAGCATCCGCTCCCGCTCCAGCGCGGCGTCCGCCCGCACCTTCGCCTCCGGTTCGCTGAGCAGCCCGAGTCGCACGCGGAGGTCGACGTGCTCGCCCGCGAGATACCCGGCTGCCGGCGGCAGGTCGTGGGTGTCGACCGTCGCGAGCACCAGCTCACGGAAGTCCTGCGCGGGCAGCGGGTACCCGGTGTGGTCCTTCTCGAACCACAGGACAGAGGTGCCGAGGACGCCGCGTTCCGCGAGGTAGTCCCGCACCCACGGTTCCACGGTGCCCAGGTCCTCCCCGATCACGATCGCCCCGGCCCGGTGGGCCTCCAGCAGGAGCACGCCGACCATCGACTCGTGGTCGTAGCGGACGTACGTTCCCTCGCGCGCGCCCATCCCATCGGGGATCCACCAGAGGCGGAACAGCCCGATGACGTGGTCGACTCGCAGGGCGCCCGCGTGCCGCATCACCGATCGGGCCATGTCACGGAGCGGGGCGAAGGCGAGCCGGGCCAGCGCGTCCGGCCGCCACGGCGGCTGGCTCCAGTTCTGGCCCTGCTGGTTGTACATGTCGGGCGGTGCCCCCACCCCGATGCCGCGTGCGAAGACGTCCGGCATCGACCAGGCGTCCGCGCTGTCCGGGTGGACGCCGACCGCGAGGTCCTGCATGACCCCCATCCCCATGCCGGACGCCACGGCCGCACGCTGCGCGGCCCCCAGCTGCTCGTCCACGATCCACTGCAACCAGCTGAAGTACTCCACCCGACCGGCCAGTTCGCGGCGTTCGCGCGCGACGTGCGGGGAGTTCACGGTGGCGAGTTCCGGCGGGAACTGCCTCCCTTGGTGCTTCTCCTTCAGGGCGCACCAGAGCGCGAAGTCCGCCAGCCCCTGGCCCTCACGCGCACGGAACCGCTCGAACTCGCGCTGCCGGAACCGCGAGCGCCCGGCGGCGAAGATGACCTCGAGGGCCTGGCTCTTCGACTCCCACACCGCGTCGCGGTCGATCGGTGCGATCGAGGCGTTCCGGGGCCGGACGTCCTCCGCCGCCCACTCCACGAGCGCGCGCTGGGGGCCGGTGAGGTACGCCACCTCGGGGATGTCCTCAGGCCTGATGTAGATGGGGTTAACGAAGCGCCGCGTGTCCGGCAGGTAGGGCGACGGCGTCATCGGTGACACCGGAGAGGTGGCGTGCAGGGGGTTGATGAGGAGGAAGTCGGCGCCGAGGTCCCCGAAGAGCGCCACCAGCTCGGTCAGGTCCCTGGTGTCGCCGATCCCCCACGACTTCTCCGAGCGCACCGAGTAGAGCTGGGCCATCATGCCCCACCCCCTGCCGCGCGCCAGGGTGGGGAACGGCAGGCGGTCCGGCGCCACCGCGAGCGGAGCGCGCTCGTGCTCCTGCCCCGTGATGTGGGCGACGAGCGTGTGCCAGCCGAGCGGGAGCCCGGCAGGAAGCACGAAGGTCGCGCGGCCGATCAGTTGCCCGTCGATCTCACGGGGCTCCACCCAGACGTCGTCCTGCCGGGCCTTGACCAGCCCGCCGTCCTCGAGTTCGATCTCCAGCTCCACCTCGGCGCCATGGGGGAGATGGACCTGGACCTGCCTCTCGGCGCCCTGCCGCATGACGGTGCAGGGCGGCAGCGTCCCGCGCCACGGCGCGTCGTTGAACTCACGGAGCGAGGACATGACCTGGTCCTCGCTGCTCGCAGGCACCCCAAGCGCTTCCAGGACGGCTCGGATCGACGTCGCGGACACGATCTGGTGCTGACCGTCGTAGCTCCAGAAGTCGGTTGCGACACCGTGCGCGCGCGCCAGCGCCTGCAGTGCCTCGCTCGGCGGCTCGTAGGGGGAGGTCATCGTCGAACTCCTGTCCGTGAGGGGCTGCGAGCCCGTGCCTGGATCGTTCCCGAGCAGCGGTGTGAGCAGTGCCACTCGGTCGGGTCCAGCGTACCCGCTACCGGGCGCGACCTCGCCCCGGGGACAGGCCGAGTGGGACCGATCGTGGTGGAATGGGGGCGTGGTGAGTGTGAGCGGTGCGACAACACCCCGCGATGTGGGCCGAACGCCCGCCGCGGGCGGTGAGGAGCGACCCGTGCTGATCCCGAGCAGCCACACCTTCGCCGTCATGGGGGGCGAGGAGATGTTCACGGCGCTGGTCAGCGCCTTCTACCGCCGTGTCCGGGAGGATGACCTGCTCGCGCGGATGTACCCACCCGAGGACCTCACCGGCGCGGAGTGGCGCCTCCGCTCGTTCCTCATCCAGTACTGGGGTGGCCCGACGACGTACTCCGCCCACCGCGGGCATCCGATGCTGCGACGACGCCACCAACCCTTCCATGTCGGGCCCGGGGCGCGCGACCGCTGGCTCAGCCACATGCGGGCGGCGCTCGACGAGCTCGCGCTGGCGCCCGAGGTGGACGGCCCGCTGTGGGACTACCTCCGGCGCGCGGCGTTCGCCATGCAGAACAGGGTGGAGGACTGATGACCCACGGACTGCTCCCACTGCCACAACCGGACACCCAGCCACTCCAGCACGTGCTGCGGGTGCTCCAGCTCACCCGGACGGGCGAGACCCGTTTCACCGGCTACTCGCTGCCGGAGGTGGGGAACCGGATCTACGGCGGCCAGGTGATGTCGCAGGCACTCATCGCTGCCGCCGAGACCGTGGACGCCGAGAAGGTGGGAATGCGTCTCCCCCACTCGATGCACGGGTACTTCCTCCGTCCGGGCCGGACGGATGAGCCGCTCGAGTTCTCGGTGGAGATACTCCACGACGGGAGATCGTTCTCGACCCGCCGCACCCATGCGCTGCAGGGAGGCGTCCCGATCCTCTCCATGATCTACTCCTTCCAGCTCGAACAGCCGGGAGTCGACCACGAGGTGCCGGCACCCGAAGCCCCCGACCCCATCGACCTCCCGAGCGCGGCCGACCTCTTCGCCGAGGTGGACCACCCGGCGGCGCGCCGGCTCATGCGCCTCGGCGCGTTCGAGTTGCGGCACGTCGAGCCGGACATCTACTTCACACCGGATCCCGAGAGGCGCCACACGCAGAGGCTGTGGATGCGGACCCGGACCCCGTTGCCGGACCGCACGCCACAGGTCCTGCACCGTGCCCTCCTCGCCTACGCGTGTGACCAGGTGATGCTCGAGCCCATCCTGCGGGCGCACGGCCTGAGCTGGACCAGTGGGCTCGCGGTCGCCAGCCTCGACCACGCGATGTGGTGGCACCGCCCGCTCGACGTGAGTCGATGCCTGCTGTACGTGCAGGAGTCGCCATCCGCCGAAGGCGGTCGGGGACTCGGCTTCGCGCGCATCTACTCCGGTGACGGCCGGCTGGTCGCGACGGCGGCCCAGCAAGGCATGGTCCGGGTCCCGCGGGACTGAGACGGTCTCAGCGGGCCCGCCGGAAGACGATCGGCTCGTCCACGAACTGCGACCACAGGGCGCGCTCCTCGGGCGTGATCCGCCGGGGCCTGCCGGTGTCCTTGGTGACCATCACGATGGTGGTCCGTGCGCGAGCGGCCACGCGGCCGTCCAGGGTCGGGACCTCGTAACACACCTCGGCGCTCGCCCCACCGATGCGGGAGATCCACATCGTGACAGGGATCGGCTCGCTCGGGTAGTCCAGCGGTGCGAGGTACTCGATCTCCTGATGGGCCACGAATGTGGCGTCCTGATGCGGGTCGCGCACGTGGGCGACGCCGTCGGGGAGGTGCCGGCCGTGCCAGAACACGGAGACGCGCACCTCCTCGAGCAGGACCAGCAGCGCGGCGTTGTTGACGTGGCCGTAGGCGTCCAGGTCTCCCCAGCGGACGCTGACCGGGACCTCGAGCTTCATCAGCCGCGGGTGAGCTTGCGGTAGGTGACGCGGTGTGGACGTGCGGCCTCGGCCCCGAGACGCTGGACCTTGTTCTGCTCGTACGCCTCGAAGTTCCCCTCGAACCAGTACCACTGGTCCGGCTGGAAGTCAGTGCCCTCCCACGCGAGGATGTGCGTGGCGACTCGGTCGAGGAACCAGCGGTCGTGGGTGATGACCACCGCGCACCCGGGGAAGTCCAGCAGCGCGTTCTCCAGGGATCCCAGCGTCTCGACGTCGAGGTCATTCGTCGGCTCGTCGAGCAGCAGGAGGTTTCCGCCCTGCTTCAGCGTCAGGGCGAGGTTCAGCCGGTTGCGCTCGCCTCCGGAGAGGACGCCGGCCGGCTTCTGCTGGTCGGGTCCCTTGAAGCCGAAGGCGGACACGTACGCCCGGGAGGGCATCTCGACATTCCCGACCTTGATGAAGTCCAATCCGTCGGACACGACCTCCCACAGTGTCTTCGTCGGGTCGATTCCCGCCCGGGCCTGGTCGACGTAGCTGATCTTGACCGTCTCGCCGATCCGGAGCGTGCCGGCGTCGAGTGGCTCGAGTCCGACGATGGTCTTGAACAGCGTGGTCTTCCCGACTCCGTTCGGTCCGATGATGCCCACGATGCCGTTGCGCGGCAGCGAGAAGCTGAGGTCCCGGATGAGGGAACGGTCGCCGAAGCCCTTGGACAGGTGGCTCGCCTCGATGACGAGGGACCCGAGCCGGGGGCCCGGGGGGATCTGGATCTCCTCGAAGTCGAGCCTGCGCGTCCGCTCGGCCTCGGCCGCCATCTCCTCATACCGTGCCAGGCGCGCCTTGGACTTGGCCTGGCGTCCCTTGGCGTTCTGGCGAACCCACTCGAGTTCGTCCTTAAGCCGCTTCGCGAGCTTCGCGTCCTTCTTGCCCTGGATCTTGAGTCGTTCCTGCTTCTTCTCCAGGTAGGTGGAGTAGTTCCCCTCGTACGGATACAGCCGACCCCGGTCCACCTCCGCGATCCAGCCGGCCACGTGGTCGAGGAAGTACCGGTCGTGGGTGACCGCGATGACCGCCCCGGGGTACTTCGCCAGGTGCTGTTCCAGCCACTGCACGGACTCCGCATCGAGGTGGTTCGTGGGCTCGTCGAGCAGCAGCAGGTCGGGCTGCTCCAGCAGGAGCTTGCACAGCGCGACGCGGCGGCGTTCGCCGCCCGAGAGGATCGAGACGGGAGTCTCGGGCGGCGGGCACCGCAGCGCGTCCATGGCCTGCTCGAGCTGGGAGTCGAGGTCCCAGGCGTTCGCAGCGTCGATCTCCGTCTGGAGCCGGCCCATCTCGTCCATGAGGGCGTCGAAGTCGGCATCAGGGTCGGCCATCGCCTCACCGATGGCGTTGAAGCGGTCGAGCTTCGCCCGGATCTCGGCCACGCCCTCCTCGACGTTCCCGAGGACGGTCTTGTCCTCGTCCAGCTTGGGCTCCTGCTCGAGGATGCCGACCGTGTACCCGGGGGTGAGTCGCGCCTCTCCGTTCGAGGGTGTGTCCAGGCCGGCCATGATCCGCAGGATCGTCGACTTGCCGGCACCGTTGGGTCCGAGCATGCCGATCTTCGCACCCGGCAGGAACGCCAT
The DNA here is from genome assembly GCA_002305415.1 of Actinomycetales bacterium UBA1383. Lineage (GTDB taxonomy): Bacteria > Actinomycetota > Actinomycetes > Actinomycetales > Actinomycetaceae > UBA1383. The sequence continues at coordinate 40,943 of DBQX01000111.1, forward strand.
GGTGACGTCGTCGAGGATGAGCTTGTCGCCGTGCGCCTTGCGGGCACGGACCATCGAGTAGATGTACTCCGCCACGTGACTCCCCGGTGTGCTGGATGGGTGGGCTGATGAACGCCCGTCCCACTATGCCACAACCCACCAGCGCTCCAGTCGGGCCGGGTGGCGGCCGCGTCGGGCCCCCACGACCCTCAGAATGTCGGCGCTGCAGCGTCCTCGTCCGTCACCTCGACGCTCCCGCTCACGTCCACCGGCGCAGGCGCGGGTGCGCCGTCCGTTGCCTCGGCTTCGGGTGAGTCACGCACCACTCGCGACCAGCGCGCGACTCCGGAGTGCAACTCGATCCCCACCGCGTCCGCGCGGATCACCTGACGCCGCTGCTGCTCGCCGGAGGCGCTGGTCCAGTACTCGGTCACCAGTTCGCCACGCACGAGGACCGGCGTCCCCTTCGCCGCGCTCTCGCAGACGTTCTGGCCCAGCTGGCCGAACGCCTTCACCGCGAACCACTGGGGCGGCAGCACGTCGGTGGACTCCGTGTCCCGCTGGTACCGGGCCACTGCCACGGCGACATCGAACCGAGCCACCTTGCCACCCGACTGGCCGGTGTGCAGGACCGGCTTCGCGCCGAGGTTGCCGCGGATCGTCACATAGGTCTCGTTGGACATGGTTCCCCTTTCGCGTCCGCCCGGTGCGGACACGAAAAGGATCATGTCCCGGCTGGTGTGGCGCCGCGTCAGCTGGCAGCCCGTGCTGTGGAAGCCCGTTCGGTTGCGTGGGCTGTGGGCAACGGCTGGTCTCGCACCTCGGCGAGGATGTCGCGCACATCGCGGTGGCGGGCGAGCACAGAGCGAGCCGGCCGGACGAGTGCGTTCTCCACCGCGACGGTGAGGGCGGCGCGCACGGCACGCGCATAGCCCGCGGCCCGGCGGGCTCCTTCGGCCGCGCGCACGGTGTGCGCGGCGCCGAGCAGCGCGCCAGCGACGGCGAGCAGGATCACCGCGGGCGCGGCCATCCAGAGCGGGGTCCACCCGAGCACGACCCCCGCCACGACGTACGCGAGGGCGATCGCGGCCGTGGCGACGCCGCCACCACCCAGGCGGACAGCCCGGTCCACCCGGGTCGCGGGCAGCGGCACCGACTCCACAGCCGCCGCGGTCACGTGCAGCAGGGTCTCCACGCTGGGAAGCGCCGCATCCATCGCCCGGGCCCACAGGGGTGGAAGGGCGTGCTTGACGCGTCCCGCCCAGGTGGAGCCCACCGCGGCGACCGTCGCCCGCGACGGCGGCTGCGGCGTGGCCAGGGCGACGTCGCGCCACCCGGCGGTCGCCTTCTCGATGGACTCCGCCACCGCGCCAACGCCCGTCGCGTGCATGAGGTCGGTGACGGTGAGATCGATGATGCGGTTGTCGATCGTCGCCTCGGTGCGACCCAGGTGGGTCAGCAGGGAGGCCGCGACGGTCGCGAGCCCGGCCCGCGCGGTGCGGTGCGCCGTCGTCTCCGCGGCGACGGCCGTCCGCAGCACGTGGACGAGTGCGTCGATGCCCGCCCCGGTGAGCCCGCTCGTGTGGACAACAGGCACACCGCCCAGTCCGTCGGCGGTGAGCAGGCGCCGGAGGTCGGCGTCGACCGCGGCACGGCCTCGCATGTCGAGGGTGTCCACCTGGTTGAGCACCACGACGATGGCGTCCGCCCGCGCCCGCAGTGCGCGCAGGTACTTCTCGTGGAGGATGTGGTCCGCGTACTTCACCGGATCCACCACCCAGACGAGGACATCCACGATGGGGAGGAGCCGGTCCACCTGGTCCGAGTGGTCCTCGACCACCGAGTCGTGGTCCGGGAGGTCCAGCAGCACGAGCCCGTCCAGGTCCTGCATCGGTCCGCGTTCGAGCATCGTGTCGCGGAACAGCCGTCTCCTGGGGTGGACGCCCAGGTAACCCAGCAGGTCGTCGGCGCGCGAGCCCCACACGCATGCGCTCGCCTGCCGCGTGGACGGACGGACATGGCCGACGTCGGCGAACGACGAGCGCGTGACCTGGTTGAAGAGTGTCGACTTGCCCGACCCCGTTCCCCCGACCAGGGCGACCACGGTGTGGCCACCGGTGGTACGGAAGCGGGCCATCACGTCATCGACATCGCGTCCCGCCCGAGCCGCCACCGTCGGGGGGATCTCGGCTCCCGCAACGGAGAGTCCGCGCCGGATCGCGGCGGCACCGCGCTCAAGGTCAGACTGCATCGAGGTACTCCTTCAGTTCGGAGGCGTGGACCCGCAGGCGGGTGGCCTGGTCGGCGTTGGGAAGCGTGCGCAGGACGGCGAGGAAGGGCGTGGCGGCGTCCTGGACCGCCTCCCGCACCGCGGTGACGAGTTCCCTCCGGGCGGCGTCAATCGCGTCAGGGCCGCCCAGCAGGTCCGCGGCCGCCCGTGACGCCCCGCTGATGCCCGCCGCACCAGCCACGACGATGTCCACCAGGCCACCCTCCCCCAGGAGGGCCGCGGCCCGGGCCGTCGGCCGTCCCTCTGCGCCGATCAGGTCGTCCACTGCCCGCCGCCACGCGGCGGTCGTGGCGGCGGCGCGATCCCGCGCCGCGTCAGCGCTGATCAGCTCGTCTCCCCGGAGGAGGTGCACGGCGCCACTCGACTGCCACCCACGCTGGATCGTGGCCGACGCATCATGGATGGCGTCGCACAGGAGCGTCTCGATGGCGGCGACGACGTCGTCGGCGAGCTGGCGGGCCGCCGCCGTCCTCTGGTCGCGGACCCGCGCGCGGAACCCGGGCCGCGCCGTCCGCTCGGGCTGCGCGAGGGGTGCCAGGGCGCCACCGGAGGACGCGAGCGTGAGCCAGCGCGTGGTCGGGGCACCCGCGGCGACGTCACCCGCCGTCACCGCCCGCACCATGTCCTCCGCCGGGCCCCGCGTGGCGCGATGGGTCGCGTCCCGGAGGAGGCGCGCCATGCCCGCCTGCCGGGCCACGCCGTCGGCAAGGTCGAGGAGGTTGTCGTGCAGCGCGGACCACGCCCCGCGGGTGGTCCGCTTGATGATCGCGCGGGACTGGTGTTGTCCGGCCGCCGCCGTGAGCCACTCGCGCAACTCGGTGAGGGCCCCCTCCGGGAGGAGGCCCTCGTGGGGCGAGATGTCGGCGATGAGGAACAGCGGCGCGAACCCCAGCCCGAGCCCGTCGAGGCGGGACAGGAGGTCCGCACGCACCGCCTTCCACGCGGCCGCGGGTACCCGGTTCACGACCACGGCGATCTGGAGCCCACGCTGGCGGGCCCGGACGAGGTTCGACCAGGGGATCTGGTCCCCGTACCGCGCCGCCGAGGTCACGAAGAGCCACAGGTCCGCGGCCTCGAGCAGCCGGCGGGCCATGTCTCGGTTCGACTCCTCGAGGGAGTCGAGGTCCGGCGCGTCGAGCAGGACGAGGCCCGGTGGGATCGAGGGGGCGGACACGGCGTCGGCGAGGTCCCGCAACGGCACGGCGTGCACGTCGGGGTGGTGGGCGATGACCGCCCGCCGCGTCGTCGGCCGCAGCACGCCAGCCGCCGAGACCTCCCTGCCGACCAGCGTGTTCAGGATGGTCGACTTGCCGACTCCCGTTGACCCCCCGAGGACGACGACGGCGGGGGTGGCGTCGTCGGCGACTCGCGGCAGGAGGTGCGACCGCACCTGGGTGGCCACCCGGACCGCGAGGTCCTGCTGCCGATGGGCGTCCTCGACCTCGAAGGGGAAGGAGAGGGCGGACACCTCTCGATGGACGTCGTGGAGCAGGTGCAGCAGTGATGCCGGGGGTTCCGGGCGCCGCACCTCACCCATCGACGCACCGTCCCGGTCGAGTTCCCACGTCCCCAGCGTGCCCGCAGAAGGCGTCCCGACCAAGCGCGCGCGCCGGGCGACCGGGTGATTCGCCCCCGAATCTCGGTAGACTTGCGCTGCTGCCCTCATAGCTCAATGGATAGAGCACCGGACTTCTAATCCGTAGGTTGCAGGTTCGAGTCCTGCTGGGGGCGCTCGCCGAGGGCGCGGATCGGGACGTTAGGGTGGAGCCGTGAGTGTGACCCCCAAGGACGCGATCGTCTGGATCGACTGCGAGATGACCGGGCTCGACGTTGAGGCCGACGCCCTCATCGAGGTCGCCGTGATCGTGACCGATTCCGAACTCAACCCCCTCGACGACGGCGTCGACGTCGTGATCACGCCTCCCGAGCGGGCGCTCGCCACAATGGTGGACCTCGTGCGCCGGATGCACACCTCTTCAGGGCTCCTGCCCGCCCTCGCCGACGGGGTGAGCCTCGAGGAGGCGACTCGGATCGTCCTGGACTACATCAAGGGGCATGTCCCCACCGCCCGCAAGGCACCGATCGCGGGGAACTCCGTCGGCACGGACAGGGCATTCCTCGAGCGCCACATGCCGGCGGTGACCGACCACCTGCACTACCGCGTCATCGACGTGTCGTCGATCAAGGAGCTGGCGCGCCGCTGGTATCCGCGAGCCTATTTCGCCTCGCCCCCGAAGCGCGGCGGGCATCGCGCGCTCGCGGACATCCGCGAGTCGATCGCCGAGCTGCGCTACTACCGCGCCGTGCTGTTCCCTGCCGGCGAGGGGCCCGACATCGACACCTGCCGGCTGGTGGCCCGCGAGATCGCCGGACTCGCACCCGAGGCCATGGCGGACGTGGCGTCCGCGGACACCGCGCCCTCACCGGAGGCTGCGGTGGAGCCTCAGCAGGCCCCGCACCGGCCCGGCCCCGCATGAAGAAGGGGCCGACCCCACGGGGCCGGCCCCAGCTCGCCAGGGTGAGTGACGGGGCTCGAACCCGCGACATCCTGGACCACAACCAGGTGCTCTACCAGCTGAGCTACACCCACCATCGCGCCGGACGGCAGCAGGGACGAGTCTAGCGGCTCGGCGGTCACGCACCCAAACAGGGCCGCGTGGACTGCGTCACCTCACCAGAACGCCCTAACGGCGATGGCGTCGGCGAAGTTGTCCACCGCGCCCGGCACCGCCGCGAGGTACAGGGTCACGTCCATGAGGTTGACCTCCAGCACCTTGAGACCGTCGGCGGTGTGGATGATGTCGACTCGCGCGTAGATGAGGAGGTGGTCGCGCCCGGTCACCTTCCGGATACAGGCATGGAACGCGTTGCGGACGTCCTCTCCGAGGTGTCGTTCCTCGGGACTGACCTCGTGCGGGTAGGCGCGGGAGCGGGGCGCGGATCCGGGATCGACCTCGGTCTGGAGGATGCCCTCCTTCTCGACCGCGTGGGAGAACAGCCCGTTGAAGTACACGAGGGAGATCTCACCCCGGTCACCCACGGCCGTGAGGTAGCGCTGGACGAGCGCTGCCCGCCCGGTGCCGAGGATGTCCAGGGCGTGCTGGATCGCGGCTCCGCGTGATCGCGCGTCGGTGGAGGTGTAGCGGCCTGTGGTGTGCCGGTTCGACGAGAGTGACGACTTCACGACGAAGTCCCCGCGTGCGGGCATGCGGGTGTGGACCTGGTGCTTCGACAGCCCCGCTCCCGGCTCGAGCCAGGTCGTGTCGATCGTCGGCACCCCGCTCAGCGCGAGGTCCTGCAGATAGTGCTTGTCGGAGTTCCAGCGCAGCACGCCCGGGTCGTTGAGGAGCCGCGGGACCCGTGCGGCCCACTCGAAGAACTCCTCTGGCCGGTCAGCGAAGTCCGAAACGGTGAGGATGACGCACAGCCCGGCACCCTCCCAGTCGACCCCGGGGTCATCCCAGACCGCCGTGCCCACCTCCACGCCGCGACGCGAGATCGCGTCCAGGAGGCCGGAGAAGTCGTCGGACAGTGTGGGCAGGTCGCTGCTCGTGACGAGCGTCACCTTTGGTCTTGACACGCCCCCAACCTACCCGCTCCCACGTGCTGGCTCCATCGTTCGCGCGGTGACCGAACAATCGCGCCGGCATCCCGGTGGGCCGCCTCTCAGGGACTTTGGTCATCCGTCTGCGTGCGGGGGCGGAGGTTAGCTTGACAGCGGAGCGACTCCCTACCTGGTCTCGCCGTTACTCCGCACGATCTGGACGAACAACATGACAGCTCAGCAGCCGAAGTACCCGGGCACCCCCGATGTCATCAACGGCAATGGAGCCGTTGCCCACGTGATGAGGCACGTGTGCGGCGGCGTCATCGGTTACCCGATCACCCCCTCCACGGAGATCTCCGAGCTGTACGAGGCCGCTCGCGCCGAGGGGGGCGTCAACGTCTGGGGCAAGCACCCGTTCTTCTTCGAGCCGGAGGGCGAGCACTCGGCGCAGAGTGGCGCCCTCGGTGCCGCGCTGACCGGCGGCCAGTTCATCTCGAACGCCTCCTCCAGCCAGGGGATCCTCTACGCGATGGAGTCGCACTTCGTCACGGTCGGCAAGAAGATCGGCGGCTTCGTGCTCCAGGTCGCGGCCCGGGTGGTCTCGAAACACTCGCTCAACGTCATGGCGGGCCACGACGACGTGTACGCCCTCCTTCCGTCCGGCTACACGATCCTCTTCGGCGCCAATCCGCAGGAGGCCGCGGACCTCGCGGCGATCTCCTACCGGACGTCCGCGCTGAGCCTCATCCCGGTCGCGAACGCCATGGACGGCTTCTCGACGAGCCACATGATGAGCGAGGCACACCTGCCGGAGCCGGCACTGCTGCGTGAGTACCTCGGCGACCCCGCTGGGCGCATCCCCTGCCCGACCGTCGCCCAGGAGTTGCTCTTCGGGGCGAAGGGCCGCGTCTTCCAGCTGAACCAGTACCTCACCCGCAACGAGGCGGCCTTCACCGAGGGTGACCTCGCCAGCCTCACGGACTGGCTCGACGGCCACGCCGCAGCGGTGGAGGCGGACAATGCCGGTGCGCTCGTCGCGGAGACCCTGGCGTGGGTTCCGGAGCTCCTGCACCGCCAGTGGCGCCGCCAGTGGGTGAACGCCTGGGAGAAGGGGACGCGCCAACTCGTCCCGGCGCTCATCGACGTCAACAACCCCGGGCTCACGGGCCCGGTGCAGAACCAGCCGGACTTCCAGGCCGGCGCGGCCGACCACCGCACCCACTTCGCGTCCGCCGTCCCCGCACTGGTCCGCCAGGCGATGGCCGAGTACACGGAGCTGACCGGACGCGCCTACTCGCCCGTCCACACCATCATGTGCGACGACGCCGACTACGTGATGGTGGGACTGGGCTCCGTGACGGAAGACGTCGAAGCGGTCCTGCCGTACCTGCGGAGCCAGGGCCTGAAGGTGGGTCTCGTGGCGGTCAAGCTGCTGCAGCCTTTCCCCGAGGCCGAGATCGCCGCCGCACTCGCGGGCAAGAAGGCGGTCACCGTTCTCGAGCGCTCCGACCAGATGGCCCTCACGGACCTTGTCACCCGCGCCCTGTTCAAGGCGCGCGAGAACGGCGAGACCGGCGGTGCGGCCTTCCCGGGTGTGCCCTCGCTGGACGCCACGCCACGCCTCACGTCGGCGATCTTCGGGCTCGGTGGCCACGACCTGCAGCCCCGCCACCTCATCGCCGCCTTCCGGAACATGGAGAATGGCACCGGATCACCCCTCGTGTACCTCGGGACGCAGTTCTTCGATGACGACCCGTCCCCCGCGATGGCCGAGATCCAGGCGCGGCTGCGGGTTGCCTACCCCGAGACGGCCCTCATGGCGCTGCGGACCGAGCCCAACCCGCCACTCCTGCCGCCGTCGGCGATGCGCATCCGGTTCCACTCGGTCGGTGGCTACGGGACGATCGCCACCGGCAAGCTGCTGACGGACATCCTCGCCGGCGTGCTGGGGATGCACTCGAAGTCCGCCCCGAAGTACGGCTCGGAGAAGAGCGGCGCCGCCACGAACTACTACATCACGCTGAGCCCTGAGCCGGTGAAGATCACCAACGCCGAGCTTGAGGACGTGGAGATCGTCATCTCGCCCGACCACAAGGTGTTCAACCACACGGACCCCCTCAAGGGTCTCGCGGAGGGCGGCACGTTCATCATGCAGTCCAGCCTCTCCCCGGAGGAGGTGTGGCGGGAACTGCCACGCAAGGCGCGCCGGACGATCCGCTCGCGGAACATCCGCTTCCACGTGGTCGACGCCTTCTCGGTGGCCAAGCAGCACGCCCCCACTCCCGAGCTCGAGACCCGCATGATGGGCATCGCCTTCATCGGCGCAGTCGCGGCCCACGTGGACCGCGTAACGGCGGGCGCGCCCCGTGAGGACATCCTCGAGAAGGTCCGCGAGCAGATCGTCAAGAAGTTCGGCCGCAAGGGCGAGGCCGTCGTCGAGGCCAACATGGCTGTGATCCGCGACGGCGCCGCGGTCACCCGCAGGGTCGACTACGAGTCGGAGGCGCTGCGCGCGATCAGCGACGACGTCGCGCCCGTCCGGGTCCGATCGGTCGCGCTGTCCCGTTCCCTCAGCGAGCCGGGCGGGTGCTCGAGCTGCGCGGGCCTCTTCGACGTCGACTACTACGAGCGGATGATCGCGAAGCCCTTCCGCGAGGGCACCATCTCCGAAGCGCCCGTACTGCCGGGGACCGGCCTGTTCATGCCGCCGGGCACCGCCGCGGGCAAGGACAAGGGCCTGTTCCGCAGGACCGTGCCGATCTTCCAGGCCGACCTGTGCACGGGCTGCATGGAGTGCGCGCTGGTCTGCCCGGATGCCGCCATCCCCAACACGGCCATCCGCTTCGAGGACATGCTCCTCACCGGGATCCGGGAGAGCTACGCACAGGATGCGGACCGTGAGGCGCTGCGCGCCCGGGTGCCGGACCTCGCCGCGTCGGTGCGCGCCCTGTACGCGGAGAAGCGGGACGCGGACGGCTTCGCCGCCGCCGTCGCGCAGGCGGCGTTGTCTCTCACCGAATCGCACCCGGAGCTGCGCGGCGCGGTGGACGCCCTGGTGGCGTCCCTCTCCCAGTTCCCGGTGGCACGGACCCGCGCGTTCTTCGACGCGATCGAGAAGAAGGAGCCGGGGGCTGGTGCCCTGTTCGCCGCCACCGTCGACCCGTGGAAGTGCACCGGCTGCCTGGAGTGCGTGGACGTGTGCGGCCCCAACGCGCTCGTGCCGCAGGACCAGGACGAGTCCGTCCTCGACCTCCTGCAGGAGCGGTTCGAGTTCCTCACCGAGCTGCCCAACACCCCCGAGCGGTACTCCGAGGTGGTTCCCGGGCCGGGTGGGGATCCGAAGCGCATGCTGCTGGACCACGACCACTACTACGCCACGACCGGCGGCCACGGCGGCTGCCGCGGCTGCGGTGAGGTGACGTCCATCCGGCTGGTCACGTCCACGAGCCACTCGATCACGGAGAAGCGGCAGCAGCGCCAGCGTGCGGAACTCGAGGACGTCGTCGACCGGCTGGCCGACAGGCTCGCCACGATCCCCGCGGAGCAGTCGGTGCGGCGCGCGCGGGTCGGTGAGCTGCTGGCGACGCTGGAGCACCAGCTCTACCTCCTCGAGGGCGGGCCGACCGGGGCGGGCCCGTCCGGGACCGTGATCGCCAACGCCACCGGCTGCTCGAGCGTCTACGCCTCGACGATGCCGTTCAACCCCTACACCGACCCGTGGGTGAACAGCCTCTTCCAGGATGCCCAGCCGGTCGCGAAGGGCATGTTCGAGGGCATCGCGGCCCAGCTGGTCGACGTCGTCAAGGCGCTGCGGCTGGCCCGCCTCGAGCTGGCCGACGCCTACGACCCCGCGCGGGACGACGCCGCCCTGAGCCTCTTGACGTGGGAGGACTTCACCCCCGAGGAGATGGAGCTGCTGCCGACGGTGCTCACCATCGGAGGGGATGGCGCCACCTACGACATCGGTTTCGGCGCCCTGTCGCGGATCCTGACGAGCACCACCCCGATCAAGGTGATGGTCCTCAACAGCGGGGTCTACTCGAACACGGGAGGACAGGCCTCGACCGCCAGCTTCACCTCGCAGGACTCCGACCTCGCACGCGCCGGCAAGGCCCACCGCGGCAAGCAGGAGTCCCGCAAGGAACTCGGGCTCATCGCGTCGTTCCACCCGAACGTGTTCGTGGTGTCGACCGCCACGGCCTACCAGAGCCACTTCCTCAGGAACACGCTCGAGTTCCTGAGCCAGCAGCAGATGCCCGCCGTGATGGACGTCTACACCCCGTGCCAGTCCGAGCACGGTGTCGCGGATGACGCCGCCAACCGGCGCGCCCGCCTCGCGGTCAAGTCGCGGATGAATCCGCTGTTCGTGCACGACCCCCGGAGGGGCGCGCACATCCACGAGCGATTCTCGCTCGACGGCAACCCTGACCCGACCAGGACATGGTCGGCCAACAAGCTCGAGTACGTCGACACGGATGGGAGCCTCCAGCTCCTCACCACGGTCGTGACTCCCGCCGACTTCGCCCTCGGGGAGACGCGGTTCAAGTCCCAGTTCCGCAGGATGCGTCCGGAGGAGGCTGCCGCCGCGCTGCCGATCGACGAGTACGTCGAGCTGGACGAGGCGGACCGCGCCGGCTATGTCCCGTTCGTGCACACCACGGACCCCGACATGCGGCTGCTGAAGATGGTCTGTTCCCCCTCGATGGTGCAGCTCGTCGAGGAGCGCCGCCGTAACTGGCAGCTCCTGCAGTACCTCGCCGGGCAGGACGTCGACAGGCTCACGGCCCTGCACAAGACGCAGCTCGCGGAACTGCAGGCGAAGTACGAGGAGGCTGCCAGCGCCCGTGAGACGTCCCTGGACGACATCGCGGCGATGATGGCGCGGCTGGCGAGCACGGGCGGGGTCACGGCTCCAGCTGTCCCGGTCGCCGCGGCAGGGCCCGCTGCCGCGAGCACGCCCCCGGTGGCGGCACCCGCGCCGGCGGATCGGCCCATCGTGTCGCTCGCCGTCGAGGACCAGCCGAAGTGCACGGACTGCAAGACCTGCTACCAGGAGCTTCCCGAGCTGTTCGAGCCGGTGCGCATGATCGTGGACGGCCAGTCACGCACGGTGGCCCGACTCATCCCGCACGCGCTCGACTCCCTGGAGGTCACCCCGGAACTGCGGGCGCGGATTGAGAAGGTCATTGCGAACTGCGACGCGGAGATCATCCGATGACCAGCACCGCGGACATCAGCCGGTACCTGAGCGCGCAGGATGAGCTGGAGACCACCCGTCTGCAGCTCGAGCAACTGGAGAAGTCGGAGACCGTCGAGACGTTCAACACCCAGCTCGCCGTGCTCCGGCGTCACCTCGCCAGCGACCCCCGCCAGTTCCGTGACATGTTCATCGGCGACGGAGCGGCCGCGGTCGCGGCCGAGTTCGCGAAGGAGGAGCTGGGTGCCGAGTTCACCCGCCACCTGTGGGACGCCCTCCTGGCGGACAACGACGCCTCCGCCGTCGTCATGCGGTTCCTCTGGGACGTGCCGCTCCGCCTGAAGCGCAAGTTCATCAAGGCCCTGGACCGGCACCTCTCGGAGCGATACCCGATGTTCTCGGGCCTCTCGGTTGGCTGGCCTGCGAGCAACAACATCCCGCCGTACATCCGCGAACCCGAGGTGCGCGCCCACGACTTCGATCTGGTGAACCAGGGCTATCTCGGCTACCGGAACGTCGGCTACAGCCAGCGTGAGGTCGACCTCTTCGTGTGGCTCGAGGCGCTGCGTGACAAGCAGTGCGCGGACAAGCCGTGTGAGCTGGGCGTGTTCCTCGAGGGCAAGAAGGGCCCGCAGTTCGGCTGCCCTGTCCAGATCCACATCCCCTCGATGCTGGACCTGCTGGCGGACGGGAAGTTCCGCGAGGCCCTCGACCTGCTCGAGAGCTGCAACCCGCTGCCGAACGTGACCGGACGGGTCTGCCCGCAGGAGCTGCAGTGCCAGGGAGTGTGCGCGCACGCGTCACGTCCGATCGAGATCGGGCAGCTGGAATGGTTCCTGCCGCAGCGTGAGAAGGCGGTGGACCCGGGCGCGGTGGTCCGCCGGTACGGCGGACGACCGGATCCGTGGCGGAAGGCCACCCGTCCACCGGTCGCGATCGTCGGGTCCGGGCCCTCCGGGCTCATCAACGCGTTCCTGCTCGCCGCGGAGGGATTCCCCGTCACGGTGTTCGAGGCGTTCCACGAGCTTGGGGGTGTCCTGCGCTACGGGATCCCGGAGTTCCGTCTTCCGAACGAGCTGATCGACGACGTCGTCACCAAGATCACGCTGCTCGGCGGCCGGTTCGTCACCAACTTCGTGGTCGGAAAGACCGCGACGCTGCAGGACCTCAGGGACGCCGGGTTCTGGCGGATCTTCGTCGGAAGCGGGGCCGGTCTCCCCCAGTTCATGAACGTCCCCGGCGAGCACCTCCTCAACGTGATGTCCGCCAACGAGTTCCTCACCCGGGTCAACCTGATGCAGGGGCGGCGCGAGGACCATGACACCCCCCTCCCCGACGTGCGCGGCCGCAGGGTCATGGTCGTCGGCGGCGGCAACACGGCGATGGACGCCGCCCGCACCGCCCTGCGGCTGGGTGGGCGCGTCACGATCGCGTACCGCCGCACGCAGGGCGAGATGCCCTGCCGGGTCGAGGAACTCCACCACGCCCTGGAGGAAGGCGTCGAGCTGGCCGAGCTGCGCTCCCCCAGGGAGTTCATCGGTGACGACCGCACGCACTTCGTCAAGGCCGCGGTCCTCGACGTCATGCAACTGGGCGAGCCGGATGCCTCCGGGCGGCGACGTCCGGTGGCCACCGGCGAGACACACACCGTCCGCACGGACCTGGTGATCATGGCTCTCGGCAATGCCTCGAACCCGATCATCAAGGACTCGCAACCCGACCTCGAGACCACGAGGTGGGGCAACATCGCGGTCCGTGAGGGGTCGCAGCAGACGTCGATCGAAGGCGTCTTCACCGGGGGCGACGCCGCACGCGGTGGCTCGACCGCGATCCTCGCGGCCGGGGACGGACAGAAGGCGGCCCGCGAGATCGTGGGGATGCTCGACCTCAGCGAGGACGAGGTCCGCGCCCGCGTGCGCGCGGCGGACGCCTACTCCACCCTGGCAGGGGCCGAGGCACGCATCCTCGGCAAGGTCGAGCTGGCTGGCGGGATCGTCGAGTTCACCGTGTATGCCCCGATGGTGGCCCGGGCCGCGCGCGCCGGACAGTTCGTCCGTGTCCTCGGCTGGCCGAACGGTGAGCTCATCCCGCTCACCCTGGCCGACTGGGATGCGGAGGCAGGCACCATCACCCTCGTGATCCAGGCCGTCGGCGCGAGCACCATCCGGATGAACCAGATGCGAGTCGGCGACACCTTCGCCGGGATCGCGGGCCCACTCGGACTGCCCTCAGACCTGCACCGGTACGGCGCGGACGAGACGGTGGTGTTCACAGCCGGTGGGGTGGGCCTGCCTCCGGTCTTCCCGATCGCGCGGGAACACCTCCGGATGGGGAACCACGTCACCCTCATCTCCGGCTTCCGCACCGAGTCACTGCAGTTCTGGACCACGGAGACCGAGCGTCTCGGCCAGCTCAAGGCCGAGTTCGGCGATCAGGTGGACGTCGTGCTGACCAGCGATGACGGCAGCTTCGGGATCAAGGGCTTCGTGACCACCCCCCTCGAGGCGATGCTGCAGGCCAACCAGCGCGGCGAGGGACGCCGTGTCGCCGAGGTGGTGACGATCGGCCCGCCGCTGATGATGCGGGCGGTCTCCTCACTGACCCGGCCCTACGGGGTGCACACCGTGGCAAGCCTCAACTCGATCATGGTGGACGCCACCGGGATGTGCGGCGCCTGCATGGTGCCGGTCACCGTCGACGGGAAGCTCGTGCGCAAGCACGCGTGCATCGATGGTCCGGAACTCGACGCGCACGCCATCGACTGGGACAAGTTCCTGCCCCGGTTCACCCAGTTCCGGGCCCAGGAACAGCGCGCCGTGGCGGCGCAGGACCTCGCCTGACCGACTCTCGGTGGCGGTTCCACCCGCGGCACCGCCACCGAGGCCCCATGATGGGCGCATGGACGACGACGCCCACTGGCTCCGCATCGCCATCGAACTCGCCACGCGGAACGCGGCAACCGACGGAGGGCCGTTCGGGGCCGTCGTCGTCGCCGACGGCCGGGTCGTGGCGGAAGGGTCGAACCGGGTGACGGCGACCCTCGACCCCACCGCGCACGGCGAGATCGTCGCGATCCGCGCCGCGTGCCAGAACCTGGACACCTTCACGCTCGCGGGAGCGACCGTCTACTCCTCCTGCGAACCGTGCCCCATGTGCCTTGCGGCCATGCTCTGGGCCCGGGTGGACCGCGTGGTGTACGCCGCGGACCGCAACGCTGCCGCCGCCGCGGGCTTCGACGACGCCGCCTTCCACACCCTGTTGCCAGACGCTGGAGGCGACTGGCCGCTCACCATCGTCCACCTCGCGTTGCCGGAGGCGAACCAGCCGTTCGAGGCGTGGCTCGCGAACGAGAACCGTATCGCCTACTGACGAGGGCGCACCGCGGGGCCCGCCCTCGTCCACAGCCGGTGCGGTCGGCGACTCACACCGTGGCCTTCGCGGCCCGGATGGCGGACTCCACCTCCTCCACCGTGATCGGCCTGGTGCAGAAGAACCAGTCCACGCACTCCACACCCTCGACAAGTCCGTCCATGCGTTCCTTCGCGGTCCCGCAGGAGCCCGCCGTCGGCACGATCACGCGCTCGCCGGGCCGCCAGTCCGCGGGCAGCGCCACATCGAAGGCGTCCGCGGTCTGCAGCGCCTTGACCACGCGCAACAGTTCGTCGAAGTTGCGGCCGATGCTGAGCGGGTAGTAGATGATCGTCCGGATGATGCCCTTCGGGTCGATGAAGAACACCGCGCGCACCGCTTTGGTGCTCGCCTCCCCCGGCATGATCATGCCGTACTTCCGCGCGACCTCCATCGTGATGTCCTCGATGAGGGGGAAGGTGACCTCCACGTTCTCCATGTCGCGGAACTTGATCTTCTCCTTGATCGTCCGCAGCCAGGCGATGTGGCTGTACAGACCGTCGACGGACAGCCCGACCAGTTCCGTGTTGTAGGCGCGGAACTCGTCCTGCATGGTCGCGAACGTCATGAACTCGCTGGTGCACACCGGGGTGAAGTCGGCCGGGTGCGAGAAGAGGATGACCCACTTGCCGGCGTAGTCGGCCGGGAAGTTGATCGGTCCCTGGGTCGTCACCGCCGTGAACGCCGGTGCGGGGTCACCGATGCGGGGCATCGCGAGAGCTGTGGCCTCGTCGCTCATCAGCTCACTCCTTTCAGTCCGAGGGGGTCCAGCCGTGCGTGGCTGGCTCACCCCCATGGTCTCTCCGATCGGCGCCACGTGTGGCCGAAACCCGCGGCGGCTTCACGCGCCAGTGGGGCCCTCCACCGTCGGAGCCGGCCGGGTCCTCGTCAGCGATTCCGCGGCCAACACGGCCTCCGCGCCGATCGTCCTCGGTGTGGGCATCACGGCGGTGATCTTCCTCATCCTGACGGTGCATCCGCCGGCCCTCGGTCAGTCAGCGCTCGCCATCGTCCCGGCCGTGGCGGGACCGCTGGTGGCGGATGGTCGACCGCGACCCGATCATGAAACGGCTGCACGGGCGCGTCCTCCTGCTGGGTGACGCCGCCCACCCGCCACGAGGACGAGCCGGAGATGTTCACGCCGATCCCGCTCGACCCCGTGACGGTCCACGGACTGCCGGCGAAGTGGTAATGCATGCGCCTCTCAGAGGTCCCGGCACGCACTGGCAGCGAAGCGCCCCGGATCCTGCTGGATCCGGGGCGCTTCCGGTGGTGGAGATGGCGGGAATCGAACCCGCGTCCGATGACATTGAACCAGGGCTTCTCCGGGCGCATTCTGCATCGGGCTTTCTCGGCCCTCACCCTCCTCGCAGACGAAGTGGTGACCGGGCCCAGTTGCCGTTTGGTGTCCCCACGGTCCCGGCAACGAGGACCGTGGGTCTGAGCTCCCTTGGCGACGCCAGGATCCGGGTCGAGAGCAGTCCCGGTCTGACGGACCTGCTAACGCCTAGGCGGCGAGAGCGAAGTCGGTGCTCTTGTTATCGGCACCTATTGGTGTGCGCAGGGCGTTAACGAGATGACCACGCATCCTCGGCCCGCTTCCCCTGGATCGACGATCACCGTCGAAACCGATCATCCCCTGTGGAGTTGTGCACTCATGCTACGTGTGCAACGCACAGGCGCGCGAATCCATTCCCGCGAGCGTCCCGGACCGCCGGTCCACGCCGTCGACCCGGCGAGGCCACCCGCCGCTCCCGAGGACGACTCAGCGCTTGTTGGCTTCCCGCATCGCGCGGCGCGCCTCCAGGTCATCCTGACGGCGCCGCAGGGTCTCGCGCTTGTCCCACTCGGCCTTGCCCCGTGCCAGCGCGATCTCGACCTTCACGCGACCGTTCACGAAGTAGAGCTCGAGCGGAACCACCGTGAGGCCCTTCTCGCGGGTGCGCTGCCAGAGCTTCGCGATCTCCCCGTGGTGCAGCAGGAGCTTCCGCTTGCGCTTGGGGGCGTGGTTGGTCCAGGTGCCCTGGGCGTACTCGGGAATGTTCACCCCGTGGAGCCACGCCTCCCCACCGTCGATCTCGACCCAGCCGTCCACGAGGCTCGCTCGGCCCGCTCGGAGCGCCTTCACCTCGGTGCCCGTGAGCACCACCCCCGCCTCGAAGACCTCCTCGATGCTGTAGTCGTGGAGCGCCTTCTTGTTCCGGGCGATGACCTTCTTGGCGTCGGCGGCCGCCTTCGCGCGCTCCGCCGCCGTGGGCTTCCGCGGCTTCTCGACGGCCACGCGTGCTCCTCTCATCGGGGACACTCAAGGGTACGGCACGGCACCCACCCACTGCCGAACCGAGGGTGGACCGCCGCCACCTGTCAGAAGCCGGGAAGGCTCATCGGGTCGATGGTGGAGCCGTTGACCCACACCTCGAAGTGCACATGGCATCCGGTCGAGGCCCCGGTGGTGCCGGTGTACCCGATGACCTGCCCCTTCGCGACCGACTGCCCCTGCGAGACGGCGAAGCCGGAGAGGTGGTTGTAGACGGTGACGTAGGACTTCCCGTTGATCATCCCGTGGTTGAGGATCACCTGGTTGCCGTGGGTGCCGTTCCACGCCTCAAGCCTGATGGCCGCGACCGTACCCGCCGCGGCCGCGTACTGCTTGTTTCCGCAGGCCGAACGCAGGTCCACCCCCGGGTGGAAGAACCAGCCACCCGTGATCGGGTAGATGCGGTACCCGTACGGCGAGGTCACGTAGAGCGGTGGCGGGACGGGGGTGCCGATGGCGAAGGTCGGGGCTGGTGGGCGGACCGGTTCGGACCGCGACGTGTCGGTCGTGGCCTCCGCGGCCTGCTGCTGCGCGAGCCGCTGCGCCTCCAGCTCCTGCTGGCGCCGCAGCTCCTCCTGACGGAGCCGTTCCAGCCGTTCCTCCTCGGCACGGCGACGGTTCTCCTCGTCGATCCGCGCGATCTCGCGCGCCAGTTCCTCGTTCGCCTGCCGGATCAGCGTCTGCTGCGCCTCGATCTGAGTGCGCCGGCCCTCCAGATCAGCGGCCAGGCTTTCCTGGCGGGCCTGCAGGGAGAGCAGCTCAGCCTGCTTCTGCGCCGCCGCGTCGCGGGCGGCGTCGGCCGCGACCACCGCCTGGTCGGCCTGTTCCTTCAGCTCGGTGACGCGCACGGTGACGGCCTCCTGCCGTTCCTGGGCGTTGCGCGCCGTGGCCTCCAGCTCGCTCATCTCGGCGAGGACGGCGGTCTGCACGCGGACGGCAGAGTCCACGGCGGACATCCGGGTGGCGAAGTCCCCGCTGGAACCGGAGCCGACGACCAGTGACATCGCCGAGAGCGTCGCGCCGTTCTGGTACGTCGTGCGGGCCAGCTCGCCCAGCGCCTCACGTGAGCGAACCGTCCGCTCCTCGGCGTGGGCGATGGTCTCGCCAAGCTTGGCGAGTTCCGCCTCCGCCACCGCGAGACGGTCGGCGGTCTGCTGCTGCACGCGCTCGGCGGCAGCGAGGTTCTCCTCGGCCAGGCGCAGTTCCGCCTGGGCGATCGGAACCTGCTGGCGCGTCGCCTCGAGGGCGAGGTAGGTGTCCTGGAGCTCGACCTCAGTGCCCTCCAGGTGGGCACGCAGGTCCTCGAGCTGGACCGTGTTCTCCTCGCGCTGCCGCACCAGCTCGTCGCGGTCATCAGCGGTGGCACTCACCGCCAGACCGGAGACGAGGATGCAGGAGGCGAGGGCGAGGAGGGGGGTACGACGTCGCATGATTCACACCTTTGTGTAGCGGCCGAGCGTGACAAGAGAGGAGATGCCGGCGAGCAGGATCGCGGCGAGGACGAGGAAGGGAGCGACGATCCAGACGTCAGCGGTGGTGACGAAGCTGACCATGGGCGCGCCCTCGGCCAGCCATCCCTGAACGCCGTAGTGGACCGCCGCCCAGAGCCCGGTGAGGGCCAACGCAGCCCCGATCAGGGCGGCGAGGGCGCCTTCGAGCATGAAGGGCAGCTGGATGAACATGTTCGACGCGCCCACCAGGCGCATGATCGATGTCTCGCGCTGCCGGCTCATGGCCGACAGGCGGATGGTCGTGGTGATGAGCAGCACGGCGGCCACCACCATGACGAGTCCCAACCCGACC
The DNA here is from genome assembly GCA_002305415.1 of Actinomycetales bacterium UBA1383. GTDB lineage: Bacteria > Actinomycetota > Actinomycetes > Actinomycetales > Actinomycetaceae > UBA1383. The sequence goes on from DBQX01000111.1 coordinate 59,484, forward strand.
GACAGCATCGTCGCCCGGTTCAGGATGTTGAAGAGCGGCTCCAGGGTCTCGCGCTGGTCGACCACGCGCTCCACCCCGGCCACGCCGGTGAGTTCGTCCGCGATCACCTGGTACTGCTCGGGATCCACGAGCTTGACGCGGTACGAGTACTGCATCTGGTCCGGGGTCACGGACTCGAGCCACGGCGAGTCCGCGATCTCGCGGAGGTTCTGGTAGGCCTGCTCAGGCGTCTCGAGGTAGACCTGCTCCACGTAGTCCGCGAGGGCATCAGACTCCAGCGCGGTCCGCACGTCCGTGAGTTGCTGGTCCGTCACCGCACCGGTGGCACAGGCCGGCTCCGCCGACCCGGCGGGGCACATGAAGACGGCCACCTCGACCTTGTCGTACCACTCCCCCTTCATCTTGCCCACCTGGAACTGCAGGAGGGCCGCAGCACCCACGAAGGTGAGGGACACGAAGGTGACGATGACGACGGCGACCCCCATCGCGAGGTTCCGCCGCAGGCCCGAGCCCACCTGTGAGAGGACGAACTGCCAGCGCATGGTTACCTCGCCGCCCCGTAGACGCCGCGGTCCTGGTCCCGGACGACGACGCCGTCGACAAGCTCGATGACCCGCTTCCGCATCTGGTCGACGATCTCGTCGTCGTGGGAGGCCATCACGATGGTCGTGCCCGTGCGGTTGATGCGGTCGAGGAGACGCATGATGCCGACGGACGTCTTCGGGTCCAGGTTGCCGGTCGGCTCGTCGGCCAGCAGGATCGAGGGCCGGTTCACGAACGCCCGGGCGATCGCCACCCGCTGCTGTTCGCCGCCGGAGAGCTCGTGTGGCAGCCGGCGCTCCTTGCCCTCCAGCCCGACGAGTTCGAGGACCTCCGGGACGGTGGTCTGGATGTGGTGGCGCGGCTTGCCGATCACCTGGAGGGCGATGGCGACGTTCTCGAAGACGCTCTTCGTGGGCAGCAGGCGGAAGTCCTGGAACACCACCCCGATCTGGCGGCGAAGATAGGGCACCTTCCACGTCGAGACCTGGGAGAGGTCGCGCCCGAGGGCGAAGATCCGGCCTGACGTCGGCCGCTCCTCGCGGAGCACGAGGCGGAGGAAGGTCGACTTGCCAGAGCCGGACGCCCCGACCAGGAACACGAACTCGCCACGCGCGACATCGACCGTCACCTCGTCCAGCGCGGGCCGCGCGCCGCGCGTGTAAACCTTGGAGACGTTGTCGAATCGGATCACGGTGTCAGTCCTGCCGAGGGTGGGAGGTGAGGGGCCGGCCAGACAAAAGTCTAAAGCTCTTGTTCAGGGTAATGGTCGAAACACGCCGCAGGGAAATCCCGCCCCCGCAATTCGGGCTCTCCTGACGCTTCC
>DBQX01000136.1 GCA_002305415.1 Actinomycetales bacterium UBA1383
GAACTGGAAGATCGCGGAGGAGCGCCTGGCCGTGATCGCGGCCGAGCGGCCCGACGTCACCGTGGTACGCCACCTGGTCGAGACCCCCCAGGAGGCCGAGCGACTCGGATTCCTGGGCTCGCCCAGTATCCAGGTCGACGGCGTCGACCTGTTCGCCCAGCCCGGCGCGCAGGTCGGACTCACCTGCCGCCGCTACCCCACGCCGCACGGGTACGAGGGCGCCCCGACACTCGAGCAGCTGCGCGCCGCACTCCCCGACGCGTGAGCGGCTCGCACCGTCAGCGCATACCAGACGACGCCGCGGCATGTCGGCGGCCACTCAATCCCACGAGCCAGACAACAGAATCAGCCCATCCCCGAGGGCCTGACCAAGCCCAAGGTCTGAACAACCAGGGCACCCCCGACCGGTGGCCCCACAGCGCTCTAGGCCGGTGGGAGCACCACGTTGTAGGTGTTGCACAAGGACGTTGGGGCACACCCCACGCCACATGCCCGCAACTGGGCTGTCGACCCGATCGGGGGCAGCGTCTCCTTCTACAACACGCACGTGCGTCTCGAGAAGGCCTGAGTCCGCACAGAGCCGATGCCCCCGGATCTCTCCCGGTCCGGGGGCATCGTCCTGTCCTGACGTGGCAGGCGTCGGTGGGCCGTGTCAGGCGGCGCGCCAGATCTGCCCGGACCTCATCGCCCCCACGCTCCGGCCCACGACGACGGCCCATGCCCCGAGCAGCCCGAGCCACAGCAGGACCCCAATGGCCTCGATGGTTGCCGAGCCCCAGGCCCGGCCGATCGTGAGCGTGGCGAGGGTGTAGGCGCCGAGCGGGAACACGAAGGCCCACCAGCCGAGGTTGAAGGTCATCACCCCGGCGCGGCGGTAACGCAGGAGCAGGGCAACGGCCACGGCCAGCCACCACAGTCCGAAGCCCCACAGTGCCGTGCTGGCCACCCGGGTCACCGTCTCGACGGCGGCGGCGCTCTCCCCCCAGAGCGAGGTGCCCGCGCGGGCGAGGATCAAGGGCGCCACGGCACCCACGCCGACCGGCCCCAGCCCGATCCACAGTGAGGGCGCCAGCGGTGCGGGCGGCAGCGGGTGCAGGATGAGGCGGTCGTACACGATGCCCACCGTGAGCAGGTACAGCATGAAGCCCATGCCGTAGAAGGCATACCCGGCAGCGATGAGGAGCCCGGCGACGTCGTCGGACACGTGCGGCACCAGCGGCGTGAGCGTCATGGGGATGATGATCGTGACCACCGGCGGAATGAACCAGCCGCCGTTGATCATCGGAGCCTGTGGTTCGCCCGCGAAGAGGCTCATCCCGAAGGCCACTGCCATCACCAGGGCGAGGACGCCCCCGACGGCGCCGAGGACGGCGACGAGCGCGGCGGTCACGCCGTCGCCCACAAAGCCGGGGCCGACGACGGCGGTCATCACGGCGAGCACGAGGAGACCACCGGGCAGCGTGGCGTGCATGGCGCCCTTCACGGGGTGGCGGAACTCCGCCAGTGCGATGTGGGTGTGGCGCGCCCAGCGGGACGCGTAGGCCACGACGAGGACGCCGGCGAAGAGGTACGCGAGAACGGCGAGCAGCGCCGCCCCGCCGTGTGCGATCGACTCGGTGGCGGCGAGACCTCCGGGATTGTTGTGGGTGGTGACGGCGAGGATGCCGGTCCCCATCACGGAGGCGAACCATCCGGGGTGGAGGTCGCGGAGGCGGTCAGGCGCGCTCTGGTGGGCCGTGGCCGTTGAGGGGGTGGTCATGGCAGGGGATCCTTTCGCAGGGGTGCGGGGAGGACGCGGGAGTCCTCGAACTCCAGCGTCACATTCGCCAGGGAGAAGCGGTTCGCGAGGTCCTCCCGGATGACGTCGGCGACGTCACGGGTCTCGCGGAGGGTCGGATCACCGGCGAGGACCACGTGGGCTGAGCCCGCCGCGACCTCGGAGGTGAGGTTCCACAGGTGGACGTGGTGCACGTCCAGCACCCCCGGGACCGCACCGATCGCGGCGCTGACGGCCGTGACGTCCAGGCCGGTCGGGGTTCCCTCCATGAGGATGTGGGTGGACTGGCCCACGAGGCGGACACCGGCCCAGAGCACCAGTCCCGCGATGATGAGGGAAGCCAGCGGGTCGGCCCACTGCCACCCGAAGGCCCAGATGGCCGCGCCCGCCAGGAGGGCCGCCACCGAACCGGCGGCGTCCGTGGCCAGGTGCGCCACCGAGGCCCGCATGTTCAGGGACTCCCCCTCGGCCCGGTGCACGATCACGGCACTGACCACGTTGACGACCAGCCCGGCGACAGCCACCACCATCAGGCCGAGACCCACGATCGGTGCGGGCTCCGGGTCGCTGAGCCGCGAGATCGCCTCCACGATGATCCACAGGCCGCTGCCGAGCAGGAGGAGGGAGCTGAGGTGGCCGGCCAGCACGTCGGCGCGCGCGAACCCGAAGCTGTGGCGGGCGCTGATGGGCCGGCCGGCCAGCACCGTCCCGGCCAGGGCGATGGACAGCCCGGCGACGTCGCCGACCATGTGGGCGGCGTCGGCGAGCAGGGCGAGCGATCCCAGCACGATCCCGCCGGCGACCTCGACGACCAGGAAGCCCCCGTTGAGCGCCAGCGCCCAGGTCAGGGCGCGGCGCTGGGACGCCGGCACCGACTCGACGCGGTGCTCGTCCTCGTGGAGGGGCGTCACTGGGTCTGCTCCCCGGTGGGTGCCGGTCGGGGCGTCGCATAGTAGGCGGCGATCCGGTCGGCCAGCTTGAGGTAGCCGATCATGAAGACCATCTGGAAGATCGGCATGGTGGCGGCGGGCACGGCCACCAGCGGTGAGAACGCCGTCGTCGCGATGGCGATGGCGGTGCCGTTGTTCTTGCCGGTCGAGGCGAACACGACGGCCATGTGCTCCCGGTAGTCCAGGCCGAGGCGCTTGTCCAGCCACGTCACGATGGCCAGCATCAGGGCCATGAACACCACGTTGGGGACCAGCAGGAGCAGCACCGTCTGCCACCGCTCGACGATCATCTCCGCCTTGGTGAAGAAGATCAGGAAGATGATCCCGAACATCGCCAGCATCGACGCGGCCGAGAACACCGGTTGCAGGGCCGCGAGCCCCGCCGGTCCCCGCCACCGCACCAGCGCCCGCCGGGTGGCCCATCCGGCGGCCATCGGGGCGATCAGCACCGTGAGGATGGAGCCCAGCAGGCTACCCATCGGCACCGCGACGCCGTAGCCGGCGGCGAACACCGCCATCCACGCCGGTACCGCCACCACCGCCACCACGAAACTGACCGCCACGATGACGGTCGCGAGTTCGACGTCCCCTTTCGCGAGCCCGGTGTAGGCGATGCTCATGGACGAGCACGGCACCACCATGACGAGCAGGAAGCCGATCGCCAGCAGCGGGTCATCGAGGAACACCCGGGCGAGCGCGTAACCGATGGCCGGCGCGAGTACGAAGTTGAAGCCGAGCGCAAGGGCCAGACCGCGGACGTTGCGCCCTGCCTTCGCGATGGCCTCCATCCGCAGGTTGATCATCATCGGGTAGACCACGAGGAACACCATCACCATGGTCGCCAGGCTGGTCTGGGAGGTGTGGGCCGCGGACCATCCCCGGGCGGGATACCCGGCGGCGATCCCGGCCACGATGGCGGCCAGGGCGTACCCCATCAACCACCGGCTCAGGTGCTGTTGCAGCCGGGCCGCGCCCGACGGCGCCCCCACCCGTTTTGCTTCAATACTGCTTGAATCAAGCACGGCTCGAATATACACCCGTCGGGATAGGGCGCAGCACCACCCGGGGGCACCCCCGGCGAGCGGGCCGGACGCCGTCGGCGGCTCAGGGGTGGGGCAGCACCGCCACCACGGTCCCGTGGACCTCGCAGGCGGCGGCAAGGGTGTTGTAGATGGTGCCGAACTGGGAGAGGTTGCGGTGCAGCAGCTCGAGGCGACGCGGCTCCTCATCGGTGACGACGCGGACCTCGTAGGTGAGCTCCACGAACCGGGGTGGGGCGTCCTGCCGGCGGGCGTGGACGTCGACCTCCACGCTCTCGTAGCGGAAGGGCAGCAGCGTGGCGGCCCGCTCCATGTTCTTCAACAGGCACGCCGCGAACGCGGCGGCGAGCAACTCGGCCGGCCCGGGAAGACTCGAGGGTTCCGCACGGGCCCACGCGGCGTCGATCGGGATGTCCTGCTCGGCGGCCCGGATGCTCGCCGCTCCGCCGTTGCGGCCGCGCCCCGTGACGCGGTAGGTGGTCGGTGGTGCGCTCAATGGGCTCTCCTCCCTGTGACCTGGATCACCCCATCCTGCCCCTCACGGCGGCTGATGTGCGGCCGATCGGGACTGACGGCTGCGGCGGGACCGCCCGCGCCGCGAGGGGAGTGAAGACGTGTGCGGCCGCCCTCATACGTGAACCGCTGGGTCCGGAACGAGCCGTCGAGCTCAGTCGCGTGTTCAAGGCCCTGGCGGACCCCACCCGGTTGCGGCCTTCACGCCAACGGAGACCGACGGGTAGGGGTTGGAACGGCTGCCATCAGGGCGGTTCTACTTCCACCGCCGACTCACGGACGCGCAGGTGCTGTTGGCCGAGGGGCCTTTGTCAACATTCAACCGTCGTTGACAGCCTTCTCTGCGTCATCAGCTGTTCCTCACCAGATGGCGATACCCAGATAGTTGCCGATGAACTTTGCTGCCACGTAGAGGAAGTAGATGCCGAAGATGAGCTTGAGGGTGTGCGGTTTGAACCTCTTGATTGTGGCGGCGCCGATCTGGGCGCCCACGATGGTCCCGACGGCGAGCAGCAGCGCCGCCGCCAGGAAGACGTAACCTTGGGCGAGCTTGATCGCTCCACCCACGAGTGCCAAGGGCACCATGACTGCGAGTGAGGTTCCCATCGTGAGGTACACCGGGGCGCCGAAGAGGTAGATCAGACCAGGAACCAACGCGTATCCGCCACCAAGTCCGACCAGGCCGGTCAGCAGGCCCACACCGGCACCGAACGAGGCCAGGGCCCCGGGCGCACCCGCGATGAACGGGCTCTGGGGTGGCGCGCCCGCACCTGGCCCGGTGCTGCTGGCGCGCCATCCGCGCGCCCCTTCCCAGACCATGCGGAAGGCCGGCCAGAGGAACACGACCCCGATGATGAAGCCGAGCAACGTGGATTGGTCAGACAAGAGGGTGAAGAGCCACGAGCCGATCAGGACGCCGAGGATGCCCGCGCCGCCCACCCACCGAGCGGCGCGGCCGTCCACGTTCTTCTGGCGGAAGTGTCCGTACCCGCCGGAGATGGCTGTGAAGATCACGGCGAACAATGTGGTACCCACCGCGATCGCGGCGGGGAACCCGAGCCAGAAGTGCAGGATCGGGAGCATCACGCTGCATCCACCTGTCCCGATCCACCCGCCCAGCAAACCGGCAACCAGCCCCACCGCCAGGAGCACGAGGGCGAGACCGACCGTCAGGGCGGGCGTTCCCTCGCTCGGGGATGGGCCGGACCACAACACCACCGCGGTGATGGCCACCATCACGGCGAGCAGGATGAGCGTGAAACTGTACTTCTTCGTGAACGTCGCGATCGTGGGCTTCGCGCCCGTTTGAACCATATCCATGGGGGTTCGTGCGCTCCTTTGCGCTTGGTCCTGCTGTGTGGTTGCTACGCCAGCGCGGTCAGGAGTTCCTTGATCTCGGCGGGCTTGGGGACGCGGCCGGACACGATGACCTGCTCGTCGACCACGAGGCCTGGGGTGGACAGGATGCCGTAGGAGACGATGTCGGGGTAGTTGGTCACCTTGGTAACCTCGACGTCCAGGTTCAGGTCGGCCAGGGCGGCGCGGGTGTTCCGTTCCAGGGTGACGCAGTTCCGGCAACCGGGGCCGAGGATCTTGATGTGCACGGGGGTGATGTCCTCTCGGTGATGTTCACTAACTTGGAGGGGTCCTGGGGATGTTCGGTCAGGCGAACAGGTTGAAGCCGAAGCCGATGAGCATGATCGCGAAGGCGACGGAGCCGAAGAAGATGGCCAGCAGACGCGGCTTGAGGATCTGCTTCAGGAGGATGAACTCGGGCAGGGAGAGGGCGACGGTGGCCATCATGAAGGACATCACGGTGCCGGTCGCCATGCCCTTGGTCCACAGCGCCTCCGCGATCGGGATCACGCCGGCCGCGTTGGCGTACAGCGGCACGCCGGCCAGGGTGGCGATCACGACGGCGAACGGGTTGTCCGGCCCGGCGTAGGTGGCGAAGAACGCGGTGGGCACCCACCCGTGGATGACGGCCCCAATCCCCACCCCGAGGATCACCCATTTCCACACCCGGCCGAAGATGTCCGCGGTCTCCTCCTTCGCGGCGTCGACGCGGTCACGCAGGGTGGGCTTGTGGCCGTTCGCGTGCAACAGGGCGACCGGGGTTTCGAACACGAAGCGCTCCACCCACTGGTCGAGCCTGAAGCGGCTGAGGACGAGGCCGATGAGGATCGCAGCCCCCAGGCCCGAGAGCACGTAGGCCACGGTGTTGCCCAGGCCGAAGGTGTCGGCGAGCAGCACGACGGCGACCTCGTTGACCAGTGGGGAGGCAATCAGGAAGGTCAGGGTCACCGCGAGCGGGATCCCGGCGCCCACGAAGCCGATGAACAGCGGGATGGAACTGCAGGAACAGAACGGCGTCACCGCCCCCAACAGGGCCGCCAACACCAAGGCCACCCCGATCGGCTTGCCCTCGAGGAAGGTGCGCACCCGCTCGGGACGCAGCGTGGTGCGCAGCATCCCGATCGCGAAGATCATGCCGGCCAGCAGCAGCAGGATCTTGCTGGTGTCGTACAGGAAGAAATGGATCGCGCCGACGGTGCGGCCTGTCAGGTCCAGGCCCAGCCAGCTGACGAAGATGGTGTCCCACACCACCTCGTTCAGGGCGTACAGCGCGGCCCAGGCGGCTGCCCCGCCCGCGAGCCGGAGCGCCAGAGAACGGTTGGTGGTCTGCAGGGTGTCGATCGTCATGCGCGTTACCGCACGCACGTGCCGGCAGCCGGTGCCGCGCCGTCCGCCGGTCCCCCGGTCGCGCCCGGCAACGCCGCCCGCATCTGCTCCCCGGCATCCACCGCCAAGAAGTAATCGATCCACCGGCCACGGCGTGCGGTGGTGACCAGGCCGACGTCCCGCAGCACCTTCAAGTGGTAGCTCAGCAGGTTCGGCGCGACCGCGATCTTCTCCTGCAGGTCACACACGCACTGGCACTGGGTGGCGAGCTGCTCCAACACCGCCCACCGGATGGGATCCGCCACCGCATGCAGAACCGCCAGCGAACGCGCCGCACGATCCCCGGACACATCGGGTTCAGCCACCATTGATTCAAGCATGATTGAACAATAGTCCCTCAGGTCGGGGCTCGCAACGTTCGTGACGGTGGTCCGCGATCTCAAGAGTTCCGGAGTGTTGACAGTCGGCTCTGGATCACTCACTCCTCATATCGAAACGTATCGATGTGAGGGCACCGCGGCCCCCGACTCGGTCACCGGCGATCAGCCGTAGCAGCGCCGCGGCCATCTGGGACTTTCCCGCGTTGTGGACGCACACGAACAGCACCGACGGGGTGAGGGCCTGCGGATAGATCTCATGCGGCGTTGGGGTACACCCCAACGCAACACGTCCCGAACTTGGCCGTTGCACCGAGTCCTCTCCGATGCTTCTGCAACACACGCCGCAGGCTCGGGACGCGGATCTCCCACCACGGTCTCCGTGACGATCAGTTGGCCCCTGCGCCCGGACGCCGTCCGACTCAGGAGCGCCAGCGGTCCTCAGGCGCGGTCGGCGAGGGACTCGATGGTGGTGACAGCGCCGTCGGTCGGGCGGCCGTCCAGGACCCGCAGTGCCGGGCCTGGTTCTGGCTTTCATTCCTTCCCCTTGGGTGGGTGGCGTTCCTGCTGCTGGAACCGGTCCCGGTGTGGCAGCGCACCTCGTCCCACCCGCCGGAACGCCGGTTCACCGGGGGGTGGGCGTGGATCACCACCATCCTCGCCCAAGGAGTGTTCGCGTCCCTCATCGAGGGCTGGTACGACTCCGTCCCCTGGTAGCGCGGCCCGGCGGTCAGTCGGTGCTGAGGATCGCGTAGCCTTCCACGGCGGTGGGGGGCACCTGCCGGAATGTGATCTGCATAGGCCCGGAGAACGGGGCCGTGGTGGCAACCAGGATCTCGGCGCCGTCGCACTCCAGCCGGCCGCTCAAGACACTGTTCAGTTCCCCGGTGCTGTCGAGGCGGGCGTCCAGCACCTCGAACCACGCGGCACCCTTCTCCGGGTCGAGGCAGGCCACCCGGGCTTCCAGGGTCAAGCCCTCCACCGCATCGCCCGAGACGGTGTCCTCCCGGTCAACGCCGAACACGGACCGGGCGATCTCCCCCGGCAACTCGGGGATCGCCAACTCGCCGGGCGCCCCAGAGGAGGTTGCGGCCGCCGAAGTGGAGGGGGACGGAGCACCCGTTGCCGCCACCTCCCACGCGGGCGAGGATGCCGTCGGAGAAGGGTCCGCGGTACTGCTGCACCCGGCGAGAAGGAGCGCGGCCGCCGTCAGGACAAGGACTCTCATACTCACCAGTGTGTCGGGCCGCCCTCCGCCTTGCTCCTTGCTTCGCCAGGCGGTTCGCCGACGCCTCCCTCAGCGGAGAGGCGCTGGGCCCCCGCGCGGAGCCCCGCCGGGAGGACCCGCTCGTGTGGGAGGGTGGTGACATGGACGCCATTGTGGGCATTGCTGTGGTGGCGATTGTCGTGATCGCCGGTATCGCGTTCCTGGTGTGGGATCGTCGGTCTCCAGCCGGGCCCCGGTCACGGGATCGCGACACCGAAGGCGTCGAGCGCCTCGACACCACTGGGCCCGATAACTCCGGCCAACGGCAGGGCGGGCACGTCAATCCGCACATGCCGCCCATCCGGCAGGACGGCATCAACAACCCCGCCGGGTTCTAGGACCGTCGATGAGGTGATCTCATCGACAGGCGCTGGAGCCTTGACGAAGACGTGTCGTGGCTCTCAGCGCGCGGGGCCACACCAGGAGCGGCAAGAACGGGCACACTGGTCGCGGCAAATCAGCGCGTTCGGTTGAGCACGTGGACGCGGGCACGATGGCCGCTGCTGAGGAGCTTGGCGTCGCAGGTGTAGAGCGGCGCCTCGAGCGCCTCGGCGAGGGCCAGATAGGTGGCGTCGTAGCTAGTGAACTGGTGGCGCAGTTGCCAGACCCGGTCAGCCAGCGGCGGGGTCTCATACCGCGTGATGGCGAACGCGAAGTGGTCCCGCCGAGCCTCCTCAGCCAATTCGGGATCCAACTTGCCGCCGAGGAGCAGTCCACGCAGGACGGACATCACCTCGACGTCGAGGAGGTGGGGTGCGTGGATCCCGTCGGTGAGCGCCCCGAGGAGTTCATCGGCGACGTCGCGCCCTATCAGCGCCTCGACCATCGCGGAGGCGTCGAGCACGATCACCGTCGGCCAGCCTCCACAGCTGCAACGATGTCCTCACGGGTGGGGCCGCTGGAACGGTCGCGCGCTCTGAGGCGTGCCACGATCTCCTCGTTCGTGGGCCGGCTGGCGATCTTGGCCAGCTCAGCTGCCACGTAGGCCGACAGGGACTTCCCTTCCGCAACTGCCCGCTCCTTGAGAGTGGCGGCCACATCCTCGGAGACGTCGCGAATGTACAGGGTGGTCATACGCCAATGCTAGCACTCTGCAAGCAATTCCCGCTAGTGCCGCGGGCCTCTACAAGCACCACCAGTGCGGCGTGCGGNNGAAGCGGATGTTGCAGGGGACAGTTGAAGTTGAACGTGGCCCGTCAGTGCACAACCGGGATGTTCACCCCAAAGGAGAACATGGACCCAGCCAGTCGCGCTCGAAACGGTCGACTGTCAGCCCTGCTACAGGCTCACGAGAGACGCGAGCAACTCGACAATGATGACGCCTGCCAACGTGGCGAGCACGAGCATGAGCACTCCGTTCGCCACCTTCGCACCCGCACTCTCGACCAGTTCCCGCCGCCCGGCGAACAGCAGCGCGATGAAAGCAGCAGCGGCAAGGATGAGCAGCACATCGGAACCCATTGGGACACAGTAGGTCCGGCACGGTGAGGCCACCGCGCGACGCGCAGTTCGCAAAGGTGATGTTCGAAGTCGAGCCAGAGCGCTCGAGAGCGCTCGGTGCGGCATGTGCGGATTGGCGGCGCTGCGGCCGCCGACGGTTCGAGTGACAGTCAGGATCGTGGAGAGCGCGCGTCTTAGCGCACCAATCAGGCGCGGCCACGTATCGTGTGCCGGGGCACTCGCCCGGGCCGAGACGAGATCGCTGTCGAAGCTGCCGCCCCAGATCTCGCGCGCAGTCTTGTGGCCATCCCTTGTAAACTGACCAGAGTCGCCGATGCAGGGAGAGGCAATAGTGAGGCCCCGTAGAACCGCCCTCCTACTTGGCGCGGGAGCATCGCGTGATGCCGGCCTGCCTCTCACGTTCCAACTCGCGGAAGCGATTGTGAGAGACGCCAATTCGAAGCCGCTAAGGGGGCGAATGGCGACCTCCGGTCGTAACGGGTGGGTGGCAGCCCTCAATTTCGTCTATGGATCCATGATGGGACACCAGTCGGACGATGGGGGAAATCCACTTGAAGCAGTCAACATCGAGCGCCTCATTTCGGCCCTCCGTCTCTTGCAGGAGGTCGAAAATCATGAGGCGGCACCTTTCGTCTTGAACTGGAAGGCATCGGTTCACAATCTAGGGTCATCCAACTTCCGAAGCAGCGACTTCGGCCGTGCGGGGGACCGGCTCGTCCAAGCGTTATCGACAGCCCTGCAGGGGCGCAGAGGATTTGCTGGACGAGATGTCGAATCGGCCGTGGCCGCCATATCCACGGCAGCACTTTCGGCGTCTCGTGGTGACAAGAGAGTCTTCAAAGAGGCTGAGGATGCCATTCTCCAGGGGCTAGTGCGCATACTTTCAGACATTTCATCCGTCGATTACATGAAGCCAGTCGCAAGCCTTGCGCTGGAACAAGACGGCGGCCTGGACGTTCTCACGCTGAATTACGACCTCACCGTCGAGACGCTCGCCCGGGAGTCTGGAGTCGCTCTGGTGACCGGGATTGAGGACTGGCAACCTGGATCACCCTTGTCTCTCCCGATCGAAAATCGACGGATCAATCTGCTGAAGATGCATGGCTCCCTGAACTGGGAACACGAGGGTGCACTTTCACCTACCGCGCCGGTCCGGATCACGCTCCGCTCAGACGCCGATGCCGCAGAGGAGGACGGCCAGTTCCGTCCGCATCGTCAGCTGAAGCCGTGGATCGTCGTGGGTGACCGCGAGAAGCTGGCCACGGACGGGCCTACCCTGTATCTGTATGCTGCCGCGCAGGAGATCCTCGCGCGCACGGACAACCTAGTCGTTGTTGGCTACGGGTTTGCAGATACTCACGTCAACAACTTGGTACGTGATTGGATGTCGGGAGATGATAGGAGGACGATAACCCTCTTGGATCCATCAGTCTCGACAAGTAGTTCTGATGCAAACGATTTCCGCGCTGCCCTTATAGCGTCATACGGCGCCGACGGCGCGAATTTGGGATCCAGAATCGGACTAGTCCCTAAGGGGGCAAAGGATGGCCTCGAGGAAGCCCTTCATTACAGCTACCCAGAGCCCATGGAAATCAGCAGCTATTTTAGCGTTCTTCCCAGTTCTGATGAAGGGGAATATTCGGTTGCCAAGATAGTGTGCGAGGGTCCTGGTGTGTCGGATCTGGAAGTGTCCGTCAGCATAGTTCATGGGACTGACCAGAACGCACGCACCTCACCTGTCGATGCTGGAACAAGCCAGTCTGATCTCAACGAGAAACTGGAGAGGCAACGGCCCTACAGCCGAGGAACCTACTACGCGACTCTAGGGCCAATTGAAAGAGGCGCACATCGAGACGTCTACTTCCCGCGACATGCGGGACAGCGCATCAATTTTTCGCTTTGGGCCAGGCGAATCGATGCGCGCAACAGATTCCACGCTCAAAAGTTGGTTGAGTGGCCAACCGTGCCGCGCCAGATGAGCGAGGAGTCTTGCGACGATCACCAGTCATATCCCCCAAGCGAGTGACGGGGCTGTCAACAAGGGCGGGCGACATCGGGCCCCTGCGCTCCTCACGCGGCACTCCGGAAGATGCGGGCGCCTGGCAACCTGACATCCGCAATTCTGCAGTTGAGGAGCTCACGACCCTCGACGTCGACGACCGATTCTGGGCAGTTGAGTGAGTTCGCGACCATCGGGAAGGCCGTAGTTCAGCACGTGTTGCCATCGGCACCGACACCACGTTGTAGGTGTTGCACAAGGGCGCTGGGGCACACCCCAACGCCACACCCTGCCAGCAGGCGTTTTCCCTGTTGCACCAAGTGTGTTTTCGGTCTTTTGCAACACACCTGTGCGAGACTCTAGAGGTGACGCCACGCATCGGAGCGCGGATCGGGTACGCCCGGGTCTCCTCCACCGACCAGAACCTCGCCCGCCAACTCGCCACCCTCGGCGAGGTCGACAAACTGTATGAGGAGAAGCAGTCCGGCGCCAAACGGACCGGCCGCACCGCCCTGGCGGACCTGATCGGCTACGTCCGCGACGGCGACACCGTGGTGGTGTCCTCCATGGACCGCCTCGCCCGCTCCGTCGTCGACCTGAACCAGATCGTCGGAGAGCTCATCGCCAAGGGCGTCGTGGTCGAGTTCCTCACCGAACACGTCACCTTCACCCCCGGTGCCACGGATCACTTCGCGGAGTTCCAGCTCAACATCATGGCCTCCTTCGCCCAACTCGAGCGTGCCATCACCAAGGAACGCCAGGCCGACGGGATCCGCGCCGCCAAAGAACGAGGCGTCTACCAGGGCCGGTCCCGCAAGCTCACCGCCGAGCAGCTCGCCACCGCCCGGGAACTCATCGACACCGGGGTCCCGAAGGCTGAGGTCGCCCGCCGGCTCGGCGTCGACAGAACCACCCTCTACCGCACCCTCGCGCGGGAGGCCTGAGCGTCAACGTGCACAGACCGACTCAGGCACCGGGAGGAAAGGTGGCTGCGGAACGGAACGTTTGGATATGTGCGCCGCCACGTTCTGGAGTAGCTCTACTTCAGGGTGGAGCGAAGTTGACGCAGCGACTTCCCCGAGGGGAGGTGCAGCCAGTTAGCCCACCCGTCGATCTGGCTACCTACGAAGTCCACTAACGCCGGCGATGGCGCTGGGTAGGTGCCCTTCGTCGTGACGATCTCGCCTGACGCTGTAACCGTTGCCTCGAAGATGTTGCCCTTCCGGGTTTGGACGTGTCGCAACTTGTCACCCGGCTTGATGAGCCCCCCCTCGAGGAGCGGGAGGAGCTTCCCCTTACGACCGGCCAGCTCCGTCCTCGACGGGGCCTCAGCCGCCGCCTCGGCCAGAAGCATGCGGCGCAGCACGTCATTGGGCTGCTCGAAGCCCTTCACATGCCGCCCCAGTTCCGCATACACGTCGTCGTCGATCTCGATACGGTGCATCGTCCTACCCTTGGTCTCTCTTGGTTGTCTCTGCTCTGGCAAATCTGCCAGTTCTCAGATTACGCAGACTTGAGAGATCCTGCAAGTCCTCGCGGACCAGTGCCCCCTACAGGCCGTCCTGAAGCGCCGCGCGCGCTGTGGAAGAGTGCCCTGCGACAGCTCCGGTGGTGGGGTCATATGTGAACAGTGCAACGCCCGCGTTTTCGGCGAACGCGACAGCCTCAGGGCGGTAGCCGGTCAAAGTGAAGAAGAGTGCACGGGCACCGCGGGACTGGGCAACTCCAAAGATGCGATGGACGGGCGCAGCCGGGACGGCATCCGCGTAGTGCTTGACCTCTGCAACGAATCCATCCGCCTCCACATCAAGGCCACCGTCACGGGTGGCCTGGGTGACGCGCACATTCTTCGCGCCGAGGTTGGTCATGATCTGAGCAGCAAGATGTTCGGCGTCCCGAGGGGTCATCAACCCGGATGCCGGAGGAACGGAAGTCACTGGAATGGTCGCCCGCTTGATCTGCGCCGCCCGCGAGCGAACTTGGATCGCCGCAGCCTTCCGGAGTCGTCGACGTTCCCGCTTCGCGTAGAGGTTTTGGGGGTCAGATTTCCACTTGGACCACGCCACGTACCCCAACACAATGACCAGAACTCCGACAAGGACGAAGGCTATCCAGACCCCGACCTTGGCCTGCACATACAGCCCTCTTCCGAAAACGGCAGCTCCAAGGATGCCCCAGAGACCGACTCGAATCCGGTTCCCCCGTTGGACAGTTGCCAGTTCTGGTGCGGTTGGGGTGGGAAGGGGCGCAGCTTCGGCCGCCCTCCTGATCGCGGTGGTCACTCGACGTGGGAGGCGCCGCTTGCCCTCCTCCCATCCGAGCTCCACCGTCTGCTGCGCAAGGGACTCAACGTCAAGCCAATTCACTGTGACATCCTCTCAGCCCTGATCCGTAAGTTGT
>DBQX01000119.1 GCA_002305415.1 Actinomycetales bacterium UBA1383
GCCCCCACCTCCGACGCCGCCCCCAGCCCCTCCGGCCGCGCCCGGCGCACCCGCATCGCCCTCGCCGCTGCCCTCGTGCCCGCCCTGGTGGGTGGAGGCGCCGTCGCGGCGGCCGCCCACAAGACCGTCGAGCTGGACGTTGACGGCAAGACCACCACCGTCTCCACGTGGGCCGGCTCCGTCGAGGGCCTGCTGAAGTCCGAGGGCATCACCCTCGGCGAGCACGACGAGCTCGCCCCCGGCGCCGACACCCCCCTCACCGAGGACAGCGTCGTGGTGGTCCGCATCGCCCAGCAGGTCGAGGTCATCATCGACGGCGAGCGCCACACCATCTGGACCACGCTGGCCTCCGCTGCCGACGTCCTCGCCGACCTCCAGGCCTCCGGCCGCAGCGGCTCCATCGTGGCCTCCTCCCGGAGCGTCACCCGCGACATCCTCAGCCTCCCGCTGGCAGACGGCGCGGGCGTGACCGTCCAGGTGGACGGCACCGAGCAGACCCGGACGTTCACCGGGGCGATCAGCCTCCGTGACGCCCTCGAGGCGTTCGGCGTGGCCCTCGGCGCGACAGACGAGGTGACCGTGACCGCCGGCCAGGACGGCGCCGTCGTCGTCAAGGTGACGCGGATCGTGCACGGCCAGCGGACCGCCGTGGAGGCGATCCCGTTCGAGACCGAGACCCGCACGAACGACTCCCTCTACAAGGACCAGACCCGCGTACTCCAGGCCGGCCGCGCCGGCGAGCGGACCGTGACCTACGCGACCGTGACCGTCGACGGCGTCGAGACCGAGGCCACGGAGATCTCCAGCACCACCATGAGCGAGCCCGTCACCAAGATCGTGGAGACCGGCACCAAGGCCCGCCCGACCGTGGCGTCGCTCGGCACCGCGCCCGACGGCGTGTGGGGCGCGCTCGCGCAGTGCGAGTCGGGCGGCAACCCGACCGCGGTGAGCGCCAACGGCCTCTACTACGGCCTCTACCAGTTCTCGCTCTCCACGTGGGCGTCTGTGGGTGGCTCCGGCCTGCCGACCCAGGCCACTGCCGCCGAGCAGACCATGCGGGCGCAGATCCTGCAGGCCCGCTCCGGGTGGGGCCAGTGGCCCTACTGCGCCGCGAAGCTTGGGCTGCTCTGACCCACTGAGCGCTTCCACAGGCCATCCGCCTGAATCCCCTCCACGGCGTGGGGTCCCTCCGGGGGCCCCACGCCGTTCTTCGCTCCCTGGTGCGTCCACGCCGGGCGGGCGCTGGGCGGGCACCCACCACCCCTGGCCGGTGTTCGCCGGCGCGGCCAGCCGGCCAGCCTGATCGGCCCTAAGCTTCTTGAGTGCCCCTCCTCGGTCCTGCTGACGTCCGCCGGCTCGCCGACCGTCTCGGCGTCCGGCCCACCAAGACCTTGGGCCAGAACTTCGTGCACGATTCCGGCACCGTCCGCCGCATCGTCCGCGCGGCGGGGGTGGGGCCGGGGGACTTCGTCCTCGAGGTCGGGCCCGGGCTCGGCTCCCTGACGCTCGCGCTGCTCGAGGCCGGGGCGCACGTGGTCGCCGTCGAGATCGACCCGGTCCTCGCCGCCGCGCTCCCGGAGACCGTCGCCGCACATCTTCCCGACGCCGCGCCCCGCCTCGCCGTCCTGAACGCCGACGCGCTGCGGATCACCGGCCCCGCGGACCTCCCCACGCCGCCCTCGCTCGCCGCGCTGGCGACGACGACCGTGCCGCAGCCGACGCCGACGAAGCTCGTGGCGAACCTGCCCTACAACGTCGCCACCCCGGTGCTCCTCACTCTCCTCGAGGTGCTGCCCGCGTTCACGGACGTGCTGGTGATGGTCCAGGCCGAGATCGCCGACCGCCTCGCCGAACCCCCCGGGTCGCGCACCTATGGCGGCCCGACGGCGAAGGTCGCGTGGTACGGCACCGCCGCACGGGCGGGGTCGATCTCGCGGTCGGTGTTCTGGCCCGTCCCGAACGTGGACTCCGCGCTGGTGCGGATCGTCCGCACCCCGCCGCCGGAGACCACGGCCACCCGCGAGCAGGTGTTCCGCGTCATCGACGCCGCGTTCGCGCAACGTCGCAAGACGCTGCGCGCCGCGCTCGCCGACTGGGCTGGCAGCGCGCCCGAGGCCGAGCGGCTGCTCGTGGCGGCGGGCATCGACCCGGGCAGTCGCGGCGAGACCCTCGGCATCGGGGAGTTCGCCCGCATCGCTGCCGCTTCCGCCACCCCCGGGCGGCGCGCAGCGGCCGGGCGTGGGAGTCTGGACGCATGACTCAGTCGGTGCGAGTTCGGGCGCCGGGGAAGGTGAACCTCTACCTCGCCGTGGGCGCCCGCGAGCCGGACGGCTACCACCCCCTTGCCACGGTGTTCCAGGCCGTGGACGTGTACGAGGACGTCACTGCCACCCGGTCTGACCGTCTCGAACTCGTTCTCACCGGCCGCGGCTCGGACCTCCCGGTGGACGACACCAACCTCGCGATCCGCGCCGCGCGCCTGCTGGCCGCGCACGCGGGCGTCGAGCCGCGGGCGCACCTCGCGATCCACAAGCGCGTGCCGGTGGCGGGGGGCATGGCGGGCGGATCCGCGGACGCGGCGGGCACGCTCGTGGCCTTGGACCGGCTCTGGGGCCTGCGCCTGCCTCCCGTGACGCTGCGGCAGCTCGCCGCCCAACTTGGGGCGGACGTCCCCTTCTGCCTCATGGGCGGCACCGCGATGGGGACCTCCCGCGGGGACGTCCTCACCCCCGTCCTTGCCCGCGGCCACTACACGTGGCTGGTGATCACGCAGCGGTCCGGCCTGTCCACGCCGCGCGTGTTCCGGGCCTTCGACGACGCCGCTACCCGCCGGCACGTGCCGCCGCCCGCCGTCGACGCCCGCTTCCTGCGTGCCCTCGCCGAGGGCGACACGATGTTCGTGGGCATGAACGCCCGCAACGACCTGGCCGCGCCGGCGCTCTCCCTGCACTCAGGTGCCCAGCAGGTGGCGGAGGCGTGCGCCCACCTCGCGCTGCCGACGATCGTCTCCGGCTCCGGCCCCACGATCATGGTCCTGTGTGAGAGTGACGAGGCCGCCCACTCCCTCGGCGCCTACATCTGCGAGCACACGGGTGCGGAGGACGCGTTCGTGGCGCACGGCCCGGTGCCTGGCGCACACGTGGTGGACGAGACCTGAAGCGGCGCTCGCCGGGACTCTGACGAGAACCCCAACGGTAGACTCCGCCTCGTGCATGAAATCGACGTGAGGGCTCGACTGAGTCAGGATCTGCCGATCATCGTGCTCTGGGTCTGTGCGCCGTTCTTGGTTATCGTGGCGTTCAACGGCATCCAAGAGTGGGGCTTCGGCTGGGATGCACACGCCTATTGGAGTGCCGCCCGAGATCCCGACATCTACTCGGTCGCACCCGGCCAGCTTGACGCCTTCTCGTATAGTCCGGCTTTCGTCCAACTGATCAGGCCGCTTGCAGCACTGCCGTTTCCCGCCTTTGCGGCCATTTGGTGCGTGGCGGCGGCTGTGACTCTCGCGCTGCTGCTGCGCCCACTCGGTTTCGTTCGAGGCGGCCCACTCTTCCTGTGGTGCTCATGGGAGATAGTCAGCGGGAACATCCATTGGCTCTTCGCCGTTGTTGCCGCTTTCGGTCTCCGTCACCCTGCACTGTGGGCCATCCCGGCTCTGACGAAGATCACGCCAGCGGTCGGAGCCGTCTGGTTCATTGTGCGGCGAGAGTGGCGCCAGGTTGCCGTGTCGGCATCTGTGACAATGGCCGTCGTTGGGCTGTCGTTCGCTGCTGAGCCACAGGCGTGGCGCGACTGGATCAGCTTCCTCATATCGAACCGCGAAGCGACGACGGGCGCTACTGGGTTGGTCGCGCAGGTGCCACCCGTGGTACGTGCCTCGCTTGCCGCACTCCTGGTGACCTGGGGGGGCCTCACCGAGCGGCGGTGGACGGTTGCGGCAGCAACGGCGCTGGCAATGCCCGTCTGGGGGGCAGCCGCTCTGGTGGTGCTGGTAGCACTTCCACGTCTCAACCGCGACTCTCGGCCAGTTCGCACCGCAAAGGACGGGGGCTGACCGAGACAATGGCCCATCTCCTCGGCGCGGAGGCGCTGGACGTCGTCGTGGGTTCGCGGCCCCTGTTCCGCGGTCTCACCCTCGGCCTCGACGACGGGGCGCGGATCGGCGTCGTCGGCCGGAACGGCGCGGGGAAGTCGACGCTGCTGGCCGTGTTGGCGAAGCGGCGCCCCGCCGACGGCGGTCGCGTCACCTGGGCGGGCGGGCTGCGGGTCGAGTTCGTGGCGCAGTCGGACGAGTTGGACGAGGACGCCACGGTGCGGCACGCCATCCACGGCGACGCCCCGGAGTTCGAGTGGGCGGCCGAGGCCCGGGTGCGTGACGTGCACCGCGGACTGCTGCCGGATGTCGACTGGGCGGCGCGCGTGGGGGAGCTCTCCGGCGGGCAGCGGCGGCGGGTGGCACTGGCGGCCGCGCTCACCAACCCCTACGACGTGCTGGTCCTCGACGAGCCCACCAACCACCTGGATGTCGAGGCGGTGGCGTGGTTGGCCGAGCACCTGCGCGCCCGGTTCGCGGGCGGGAAGGGCGCGCTCGTCGTCGTGACGCACGACCGCTGGTTCCTCGACGCCGTCTGCACCCGCATGTGGGAGGTGGTGGCCGGGCGGCGGGACACCCTCACGCCGGGGTCGGTGGAGCAGTACGACGGCGGCTACGCGGCCTGGATCCTCGCGCGCGCGGAGCGGGAGCGGGTGGCCGCGGCGAGCGCGCAGAAGCGCGAGAACGTGCTGCGGAAGGAGCTGGCGTGGCTGCGGCGGGGCGCGCCCGCGCGCACGTCGAAGCCCCGGTTCCGCCTCGACGCCGCTGCCTCCCTGATCGCGAACGAGCCACCGCCGCGGGACGAGGTGTCGCTGACGAAGCTCGCCACGGCGCGGCTGGGGAAGGACGTGCTGGACCTCGAAGGGGTGTCGTTCCGGTACCCGGGCGGGCCGCTACTGCTCGACGGCGCCACGTGGCGGCTCGCGCCGGGAGAGCGGGTGGGGCTCGTGGGGGTCAACGGCGCGGGGAAGTCCACGGTGCTGCGGTTGCTCGACGGGTCCCTGCGGCCGACGGCCGGGCGGGTGAAGCGCGGCAAGACCGTGGTGGTGGCGACGCTCGGGCAGGACTCGTCCGAGCTTGACGAGATCGCCGGCCTGCGGGTGGTCGAGGCGGTGGCGCAGGTGCGCCAGCGGGTGCAGGTGGGGGACAAGGAACTCACCGCGAGCCAGCTCACCGAGCGGCTCGGGTTCTCCAACGACCGGGCGTGGACGCCGGTCGGCGAGCTGTCCGGCGGGGAGCGGCGGCGGCTGCAGCTGATGCGGATCCTGGTAGGGGAGCCCAACGTGCTGCTGCTGGACGAGCCGACGAACGACCTGGACACCGATACCCTCGCGAACATCGAGGACCTGCTCGACGTGTGGCCGGGCACGCTGGTGGTGGTGTCGCACGACCGCTACCTGCTGGAACGGGTGACGGACCACCAGGTAGCGCTCCTCGGGGACGGGAGGATCCGCGACCTGCCCGGTGGGGTGGACGAGTACCTGCGGCTCCGGGCGGCGGTTGTGGACGGCGGGGCGAGGTCCGCGGGTCAGGCGGCGACTGCGGCTGAAGTCCCGGTTGGGGAGGGCGTGCGCGGGCCCTCCGCGGCAGTGAGCGCCGCGGAGAGGCGGGCGAGCCAGAAGGAGATGCAGCGCCTCGAGCGGCAGATCGAGAAGCTGGCCGTGCGGATCGGGGCGGTGGAAGCGGAACTGGCCGCCCTCGCGGCGGGCGGCTCCGGTGATTACGCCCGGATGGCCGCCGCGGGGGAGGAGCTCGCGGACCTCCGACGGCAGCACGACGACGCCGAGTCGCAGTGGCTCGAGCTCGCCGAGGGTGTGGGCTGATTCCCGCACCGAACAGGCGACTACGCGCCGGGGCCGGCGGCCTTCTTCGCGGCGGCGTCGAAGGTGATGAGGAGCGCGCGCAGGTGCGCCGCCAGCAGCGCCTGATCGGGTGGGGCGAGCAGCGTGAGGAAGTCGCGCTCGAACTCGAGCAGGCCGGTCATCGCGGCGTCGACGGCGTCCTTGCCCGGGGGTGTGAGCCGCACCCGCACGACCCGGCGGTCGGTGCGGTCGGCGTCGCGCGCCACGAGCCCCTTGGCCACGAGGCGGTCGATGCGGTTGGTCATCGTGCCGGAGGAGACGAGCGTCTCCTCCATGAGGGTGCCGGGCGTGAGTTCGTAGGGCTCGCCAGACCGGCGTAGCGCCGAGAGCACGTCGAACTCCCACGCCTCGAGGGACTGGGTGGAGAACGCCCTGCGGCGGGCGATCTCGAGGTGGCGGGCCAGCCGGGTGACGCGGGAGAAGACGTGGAGTGGCTCAAGGTCCAGGTCGGGGCGTTCGCGCGCCCACGCGGCAACGATCCGGTCGACCTCGTCGCGCTGCTGCTGGTCCATGGCCTCCAGATTACTCGACGTCGAGAATCTCGACGCCGTCACGCGCGTCGCGTCAGCGCCTCCCGTACCGTCAGTCGGGCGCCGGTGTGCAGCACCCCACGGTGGTACACCTTCGCCGCGAGCCACACGAGGAGCGGGATCGCCACGAGGCAGAACGCCACCGCGGTGATGAGCTCCCAGAGCGGCACGGTGCTGAAGCCGGTCCGCATGGGCATCATGAAGGGCGCGAAGAACGGGATCTGGCTCAGCACCCGCACCGCGGCGCCGTCGGGGTTGGTCGGCACCATGAAGACCGCGGTGTAGAACGGCACCAGCATCAGGATGGTGACCGGCGCGGTGATGGTGCCGATGTCCTCCTGCCGGGAGACGAGCGACGCCAGGGACCCCCAGAGCACGGCGTAGAGGGCGAAGCCGAGCAGGAACCAGACGAGGAGCCAGGCGAACTGCGAGCCGAGGTTCACCTCAAGCTCCGCGAGCGCGCCCGTCACGGTCGCCACCAGCAGGAAGGCAAGGGCGTACAGCAGCACCTGCAGGAGGCCCACGATGCCGTTGCCGATCACCTTGCCGGCGAAGAGCTGGCTGGGGCGCAGCGTGGCGAGCAGGATCTCCACCACGCGGGAGGACTTCTCCTCCACCACGCCGATGGCGATCTGTGAGCCGGAGTTGATGAGGGCGAAGAACAGGAGTGCCACGGAGATCATGGCCACGAAGTACTGTGGGCCCTCGATCGCCGCGGGGTCCTCCACGAAGCTGATCGTCGGTGTGGCACCCTGCACGGCCTGCGCCACGAGGGCCGGGTCACCGCCGAGCGACGTGATCTCACCGCTGAGCGCCTGGGTCTGCGCGGCCGAGGTCACTGCCTGGGTGATCGCCACGATGGTGGCGGACTGGAACAGCAGGTGGAGGTCGTCCGTGCTCCCGCTGAGGAAGGCGTCGATTGACTCGTCCGCGAGGGCGGTCTCGGCAGCGGTGCGGCCGGCCACGTCCTCGGTCTCGATGGTGACGCCGAGTGCCTCGCCGGAGGCCCGGATCAGCGGGGCCAGTTCCGCCACGTCCTCCGTCACGCCGATCGTCCGTACCGCGGTCTCCTCTGCCGTCTGGCTGGCGAAGTAGTCCGCGACGAACGCGCCGGCGACGATCAGCACCAGCATGATCGCGGTGGCGATGATGAACGGCTTCTTCGTGAGCCCGGCGACCACCTCACGGCGCGTCACCAGCGCGATGCGCCTCACGCGGCCACCTCCTCGCTCGTGACGACGTGGCGGAACAGGTCGGCAAGGCGCAGGCGCACCGGGGCGAACTCCCGGACCGCGCCCGCTGCGGTGGCAGCGCGGAGGAGGGCCTGCTCGGCGGCGACGTCGCCGGTCGCGATCTCGCCGACGACGGCGACGCCGTCGTCCGTCTGCTCCGTCGAGACGACGGTGACGCCGGGGATGGCAGCCCATGTGGCGTGGCGGACGCCGTCGACGCGGGCGAGGAGGCGCTGGCGGTCCGTGGTGCGCAGCTCCTCGATGGTGCCCTCCGCCACCATGCGGCCGCGCTGGATGATCCCCACCCGGTCGCAGAGGCGCTCGACGAGGTCGAGCTGGTGGGAGGAGAAGATCACCGGGACGCCCGCGGCGGCCTGGTCGCGGAGCACCTGGGACATCACGTCCACGGCGACGGGGTCGAGGCCGGAGAAGGGCTCGTCGAGGACGAGGATGCTGGGGTGGTGGACGAGCGCGGCGGCGAGCTGGACGCGCTGCTGGTTGCCGAGGGAGAGCTTCATGACCTCATCCCCGCGGCGTCCGCCAATGCCGAGGCGGTCCGTCCACTGGAGCATCGCGTCGCGGGCGGCGGCGGAGTCGAGGCCGTGGAGCTCGGCGAGGTAGGTGAGCTGTGGTCCCACCCTCATCCGGGGGTAGAGGCCGCGCTCCTCGGGCATGTAGCCCACGCGCGCGCGGGCCGCGTGGTCGAGGGGCCGGCCGTCGAAGAGGACCTCGCCGGCGTCCGCCGCGAGTACCCCCAGGGCGATCCGCATGGCGGTGGTCTTCCCGGCACCGTTGGAGCCCACGAAGCCATAGATCTCCCCCTCGTGGACGGTGAGGGAGCAGTCGTCGAGGGCGCGGACGATCCCGAAGGACTTCGAGAGCCCGCGCAGTTCGAGGTCCCTCATTCGTCATCCTCCAGGGCGGCGTCGGTGTCTGTCGCGGACTCGGTGGGTTCGGCCGACGACGCCGTCCCCCGGTTGCGGGAGCGCGAGGAGAGGGCAGGCTTCTTGTCCAGGCCACGGAGGCCGTTCCACGCGAGGTTGACGAGGTGGGCGGCAACCTCGTCCTTCCTGGGGGAGCGGGTCTCGAGCCACCACTGGCCGGTCAGGGCGATCATGCCGACGAGCATCTGCGCGTACAGCGGTGCGGCGGAGGTGGAGTAGCCGGAGCGCCGGAACTCGCGGGCCAGGAGGTGTTCCACCTGGGTGGCGACGTCCCCGATCAGGGAGGAGAACGTGCCGGTGGCCTGGGCGACGGGGGAGTCCCGCACCAGGATGCGGAAGCCGGGGGTGTGCTGTTCGATGTAGTCGAGCAGCGCGAGGGCAGTGCGTTCGACCACGGCCCTCGGGTGGCCGCCCCCCTCGAGGGCGCCGGTGATCGCACCCGTGAGGCGCTGGACCTCGCGGTCCACGATGACGGCGTACATGCCCTCCTTGCCGCCGAAGTGCTCGTAGACCACGGGCTTGGAGACCTTCGCGCGGGCGGCGATCTCCTCGACGGAGGTGCCCTCGAAGCCCTTCTCGGCGAAGAGCTCGCGCCCCACGCTGATCAGCTGCTCCCGGCGCTGGGAACTGGTCATGCGGGAGGGGCGCTTGGGATCGGTCATGAGGCCATCATGTCACCGGCGAGTGAGAGGTCTCGAACCGTGGACAGCTCGATGTGCTGGGCAACTGGTCGTGGATAGGTCAGATCTGACCGAAGAGCTTCACGATGTCCATGACGCCGGGGCCGATGACCACGATGAAGAGGACTGGCAGGATGCAGAGAATGAGCGGAATGACGATCTTCACCGGCACCTGCATCGCCTTCTCCTCGGCGCGCTGACGGCGTTTGATGCGCATCTCTGACGCTTGTGTACGGAGAACGTCACCGATAGCGACGCCATAGACGTCTGCCTGGATGATCGCGGAGCAATCTACACCTCCGTAACCGCCACAGGAAGGTCGTAGCCGCGTACCACGAAAGTGGGACTTTCGGCCAGTCAGGCGTGCCCGGGAATCGCTGCCACGTCACCCTCCTGCCATGAAAGCCCACATCAGACCCCCTGTCGCGCCGAGGATCATCCACGGGCCGAAAGGGAATTCGGACTTTAGTCCCCCTTGTCGGGTGATGAGGATCACGAGTCCTACGGCGCCACTCAGCAGGAATCCAGCGAGCACGCCGACCATCACATGCGGCCAGCCGAACCAGCCCAGCACGCCACCGAGTACCCCCGCGAGCTTCACGTCGCCGAGGCCCAGACCAGCGGGATTGATCCACGCCAGCGCGAAGTAGCCCACGAGCAGCACTGCGGCGGCCGCGGCCGCACGGCCGAAGCGGGCCCACTCGCCGGAGAGCACCGTTGCGACCAGCAATCCGGTGACGAGGACCAGGAACGTGGGCCCCACGATCACGTCCGGGAGCCGGAAGGTCGCCTGGTCGACCACCACCAGGAGCGCCAGCGCCACCGCGACCGCCGTGAAGGTCACCGCCTCCACCCACGTCCCGGAGACGAGGGCGGCTCCGGCCCCCCCGATCCCCGCGAGCACGATGTGGAGCCCGGAGCGGAGCCAGCGGGAGTCCGAGGCCGCCACCCGGCACATCCAGCCGGTCAGTGCCCACGCCGCGAGGGCGGCCGCGGTGCCGGCGGCGAGGACGAACGGGAGAGGCACCCCTCCAGTGTGGCAGCCGCGATCCCCGCATCCGCCGTTGTCCACACCCGTCCCGTCCACCTGTCTCCCGTCCACCTGTCGCGGGCCCGCGCGGCCGGTCTGGCAAGATGGAGGGGCCGTCCGGAAGGCCGGCGCGATCCGCCCTGGTGTAATGGCAGCACAGAGGCCTTTGGAGCCTTTTGTCCGGGTTCGAATCCTGGGGGCGGAGCCTCTCCTCCCGGCCGCCCCGCCGCGGCGGCAGGGCCGTGGCTAGAATGGCTGCTGACTGGCCCGCCAGGGCGCATGCCACACGCAAGGGAGTCGCAGTGGACCAATTGCCCGCAGCCGTCGTGATCCTCGCCGCGGGCGCCGGAACCCGCATGAAGTCGGCGCTCCCCAAGGTCCTCCACTCGGTGGCCGGCCGCACCCTGCTCGGCCACGCGATCGCCGCGGGGCGGCAGGTCAACCCGTCGCGACTGTGCGTCGTGGTGCGGCACGAGCGGGATCGTGTCGCGGCCGACGCCCTTGGCTTCGATGACTCCGTGCTCATCGCCGACCAGGACGAGACCCCCGGCACCGGGCGTGCCGTCCAGTGCGCCCTCGACCGCCTCGCAGCGGACGGCGCGGACCTCGGTGGCCCCATCATCGTCACCGCCGCGGACACCCCCATGCTGGACGGCGGCATCCTCGCCGAACTGATGCGCTGCCACGTGGACGATGGCAACGCCGTCACCGTCCTCACCACCCACCTCGCCAACCCCACCGGCTATGGCCGCATCGTGCGGGAGCGCGGCGCGCTCGTCGGGATCGTCGAGGAGAAGGACGCCACCGAGGAGCAGCGTGCCATCACCGAGGTCAACGCCGCTGTCTACGTCTTCGACGGCGCGGTGCTCGCGGAGGCGCTGCAGGGGGTCGGGCAGGACAACGCGCAGGGCGAGGTGTACCTCACCGACGTCGTGCGCATCGCCCACGAGCGCGGCCTGCGGGTCGCCGGCGTCGCGGTCGAGGACTCCTGGACGGTGGAGGGCGCCAATGACAAGGTGCAGCTCGCCGCCCTCGCGAAGGAGATGAACCGCCGCATCGTGGAGGACTGGATGCGCGAGGGCGTCACGGTCATCGACCCGGCCACCACGTGGATCGACGTCGACGTCGAGCTCGCACCGGACGTCACGATCCTCCCGGGTGTCCAGTTGCACGGGGCGTGCCGCGTGGAGACGGGCGCGACCATCGGCCCGGACACCACCCTCACCGACGTCGAGGTGGGGGACGGGGCCACCGTCATCCGCACCCACGGCTCACTCGCGGTCATCGGCCCTCGAGCGGCGATCGGCCCGTTCGCCTACCTGCGGCCCGGCACCTACGTCGGGGAGGGAGGCCGGCTCGGCGCCTTCGTCGAGACCAGGAACGCCACCATTGGAGCCGGGGCGGCCGTTCCCCACCTCTCGTACGTCGCCGACGCCGAGATCGGCGCGGGCACCCGCATCGGGGCGGGTACTGTCTTCGTCAACCACGACGGCGTCCGGATGCACCACACCACGGTCGGCGCGCACTGCCAGATCGGGTCCGGCACCCTGTTCGTCGCCCCCGTCACGGTGGGTGACGGCGTCTACACCGGCGCCGGCACCACGGTGCGGCGGGACGTGCCGCCCGGGGCGCTGGCGGTGAACTCCACCTCGCAGCGCATCATCGAGGGCTGGGTGGAGCGTTCCCGGCCCGAGACCAGCGCGGCGGACGCGGCCGCCGCGGCCCAGGCCGACGCGACGGGTCGCGACGCATGAGCGGCATCATCGTCCACGGCGAGAAGCGGCTCGTGGTGGTCTCCGGCCGCGCGCACCATGCCCTCGCGGAGCAGGTGGCGGACCACCTCGGCATCGACCTGCTGCCCACCACCGCGTACGACTTCGCGAACGGCGAGATCTACGTCCGCTTCAACGAGTCGGTCCGCGGCGCGGACGCGTTCGTGCTCCAGTCCCACACCAACCCCATCAACGACTGGCTCATGGAGCAGCTCATCATGGTGGATGCGCTCAAGCGCGCCTCCGCGAAGCGGATCACCGTGGTGGCCCCGTTCTACCCATACGCGCGGCAGGACAAGAAGCACCGCGGCCGGGAGCCCGTCTCCGCGCGCCTGGTGGCGGACCTCTTCAAGACGGCCGGCGCCAACCGGCTCATGAGCGTGGACCTGCACGCCGCGCAGACCCAGGGCTTCTTCGACGGCCCGGTGGATCACCTGTTCGCGATGCCGATCCTCACGGACTACGTGCGCTCCCGGGTGGACCTCACGAACCTCACGGTGGTCTCGCCCGACGCGGGCCGGATCCGGGTGGCTGAACTGTGGGCCGCCAAGCTGGGCGGCGCGCAACTGGCCTTCGTCCACAAGACCCGCGACATCACCCGCCCCAACCAGGCGGTCGCCAACCGGGTGGTCGGCGAGGTGGAGGGCCGGACGTGCATCCTCGTGGACGACCTCATCGACACTGCCGGCACCATTTCCGAGGCCGTGCGCGTGGTGCTCGCCTCCGGCGCGAAGGACGTGATCATCGCCGCCACCCACGGGGTGCTCTCGGATCCGGCCCAGCGCCGCCTCTCCGAGTGCGGCGCCCGCGAGGTGATCGTCACCGATACCCTCCCGATCACCTCGGAGAAGCGGTTCGACAGGCTCACGATCCTGCCCATCGCACCGCTCCTGGCCCGCGCCATCCGCGAGGTGTTCGACGACGGGTCGGTCACCTCGCTGTTCGACGGCGCCTCGTAGATCGGTGACCCTTCCCGCTTTGGGGAAGCGCCGCTGCGTCGGTATCATCAGGGGGTTGCCTCGGCGAGGGAAGCCATGTGGCTGGGTTGCCCGGTTTCCGTGATCGACGCGGTGGGCCTCCCGTCCGCGCGTCTTCCCGCGCCGAGGAGCCGCCACCAGCCCCGAGGAGACGATCATGCCCGAATATCAGCTCAACGCCACCATCCGCACGGAGTTCGGGAAGGGGGCCGCCCGGCGTGCCCGTCGATCCGGCCTCATCCCGGCCGTGCTCTATGGGCATGGCACAACGCCAGTCCACCTCAACCTGCCCGACCACGAGACCTTCCTCATCGTGCGCGGCTCCGCCAACCAGGTGGTCAACCTGAAGTACGACGGCAAGACCGAACTCGCGCTGGTGAAGGACGTGCAGATCGATCCGGTGCTCCGCGTCATCGAGCACCTCGACCTGGTGATCGTCCGGAAGGGGGAGAAGGTCACCGTGGACGTGGCCCTCCACCTCACCGGTGAATCCGACTCCGGCACGATCGCCACCCTCGAACTGCAGCAGCTGACCGTACACGCACCCGCGACCTCGATCCCCGACGCCATCACCGTGGACGTCGAGGGCCTCGGGGACGGCGTCATCCTGCGTGTCGCCGACCTCACCCTGCCGGCGGGCGTCACCACCGACATCGCTGGCGACACCGCGGTCGTCGTCGTCTCCACCCTGCGGGGCGAGGCGGAGACCGAGGAGGCAGCGGCGGAGACCGTGCCCGCGCCCTCAGCCGGGGGGACCGAGGAGGCCTGATCCATTCGGTGGTGCCCGGGTACGGTCGTACTCGGGCACCAACGTTTTCCCGCGGAGGAGGTGCGATGAGCGAGACGTGGCTCGTCGTCGGCCTCGGCAACCCCGGCGAGCGCTACGCCCGGAACCGCCACAACGTCGGCCACATGGTCGTGGACCTGCTGGCCTCCCGGGCCGGTGCCCGCTGGACGTCGCACCGCTCGCGCACCCTGGTCGCCGACGTGCGGCTCGGGACCCTGCCGGGCGGGGCACCCGGGCCGCGGGTGGTCCTCGCGAAGTCCGCCACCTACATGAACATCACGGGAGGGCCGGTGGCCGCGCTGGCGCGTGCCCTGGGGATCGAGCCCGCGCGAATCCTCGCGATCCACGACGACCTCGACCTTCCGGCCGGCACACTCCGGCTGAAGTTCTCCGGCGGGGAGGGCGGCCACAACGGCCTCAAATCACTGACCCAGAACCTTGGGACCCGCGACTACGGCCGCCTGCGGATCGGGATTGGACGCCCGCCGGGTCAGGTGGACGCGGCGGACTACGTGCTGCGCGACTTCGCGAAGTCGGAGTGGCCGGAGGTGGCCGTGGCGATCGAGGAGGCCGCCGACGTCGTCGTCGACGTGGTGACGCGGGGCTTCGAGAAGGCGCAGATGGACCTGCACACCCGGGCGGCCCCATGAGCATGGGTGGCGGCATGGGCGGGGGGATGGGTGGCCCCGGCGGGTTCGCGTCGTCCTTCCGCAAGGACGCCTCCGTGGTGGACCACCGGCTGAAGCCGGGCACCACCCGTCGGGTGGCGGGCTACGCGCGGCCCTACCTGCGCCAGATCATCGCCTTCCTCGGGCTGACGGTCGTGTCCTCGCTCCTGGTGGTGGCCACACCGCTGCTGCTGCAACGCATCATCGACGACGGGGTTGCCGACCGGGACACCCGGTTGGTGGTCATCCTCGCCTCGCTCGTGGCGGTGGTCGCCGTCGTGGAGGCCGCCCTGAACCTGCTGGAGCGGTGGTATTCGTCCCGGATCGGTGAGGGCCTGATCTACGACCTGCGCACGGACGTCTTCGACCACGTGCAGCAGCAGTCGATCGCGTTCTTCACGCGCACCCAAACGGGCTCTCTGGTCACCCGGCTGAACACTGATGTGATCGGCGCGCAGCAGGCCTTCACCTCGACGCTGGCGTCACTGGTGTCCAATGTGGTGACCTTGATCGCGGTCCTCACCACGATGTTCGCCCTCTCGTGGCAGATCACCCTCGTGGCGCTGCTGGTGGTGCCGCTGATCCTGCTGCCGGCCCGGCGGGTGGGGCGCCGGCTCGCGGGCTACCGCCGCACGGCCATGGCGCTGAACGCGGAGATGGGCAACCGGATGACGGAACGCTTCAATGTGGCGGGTGCGCTCCTGGTGAAGCTCTTCGGTTCACCGGGGCGGGAGCACGCCGAGTTCGCGGCACGCGCCGCGGCGGTGCGGGACATCGGCGTGAAGCAGGCGATGTCCAACCGGGTGTTCTTCGTCTCGCTCGGCGCGATGGCCTCCCTCGCGACCGCACTGGTCTACGGCGTGGGTGGGGTGCTCGCCGTCCAGGGCGCGATCACCGTGGGCACCCTGGTAGCGTTCGCCGGGCTGCTCGGCAGGCTGTACGGCCCCATCACCGGGCTCTCCAACGTGCAGGTGGACGTGATGAGCGCGCTGGTGAGCTTCGAGCGGGTGTTCGAGGTGCTGGACCTGCGGCCGATGCTCACCGACGCCGAGGACGCGCGTGACCTGCCGCCGGGCCCGCTCGGTGTCGCCCTGCGGGGTGTGACATTCACCTACCCGCGCGGTGAGGAGGTCTCGCTGCTCTCGCTCGAGTCACCCACGGTGGACGTAGCGGATACCCCAGTCGACGCTCGACCGCGGGTTGAGGAGGGCCCGGTGCTGCGGGACGTCACCTTCGCTGCCCTCCCGGGGGACATGCTGGCTCTTGTCGGGCCATCCGGAGCTGGAAAGACCACCGTGACCTCGCTGATTGCGCGGTTGTACGACCCCGACTCCGGCGTTGTCGAGGTCGGGGGCCTCGACGTCCGCGACCTTCGCGCTGAGTCCCTCCACGGTGCTATCGGTGTCGTGACGCAGGACGCCCACCTGTTCCACGACACGATCCGCGCAAATCTCGCTTATGCCCGACCGGAGGCGACTGAAGCCGAGATGTGGGAGGCGCTGGGAGACGCTCAGGTGGCAGAACTGGTGCGGCGCCTCCCCGAGGGCCTCGACACGGTGGTGGGGGATCGAGGTCACCGTCTCTCCGGAGGGGAGAAGCAGCGGGTCGCGATCGCCCGCATGCTGCTGCGCTCGCCACGCATCGTGGTGCTGGACGAGGCCACTGCCCACCTGGATTCAGAGTCGGAGGCCGCGGTGCAGCGGGCGCTGGACCGCGCGATGGTGGGGCGGACCAGCGTGGTCATCGCGCACCGACTATCAACAGTAAGGGCCGCAGACACGATTGTGGTCTTGGACGCCGGCAGCGTCGTGGAAACGGGAACCCACGTCGCGTTGGTCGAGGCTAGAGGCCTCTACTCGGAACTGCATGCGACGCAATTCCAACAGGATTCAGCCGGGCGGTGACGCTGGATGAATGACACCCAACCACCGAACGATCTTACGTTGCCACGGTCAGTTGTGGCACTCCCCTACTCGCGCCCTGTTGCGGGCTTAGCTCTTGCGCTCTTGGCAGCGCAGTGCTTGGCTGCTGTCGGTTCCGGCGAGACCTTGGGGGACCTTGCCATCTACCGTGGTGCGGTTGAGCGTCTTGCCGCTGGCGGCAGTCTCTACGACTTTCGATACGAACATGCTAGCAGGCCAGACGGTTATCCTTTCACATATCCGCCGTTCGCCGCCATACTTCTCTTTCCGTTGGCATGGCTCTCACCGAATGTGAGCAACATTCTATGGACGGCCGGAGTTGCCGCTGCCGCAATAGGGATGGCCGTCGTGGTCGCAACTTCAGCTAGCGACTGGAAGCGCAGCGGAGTCTTGGGGACTCCGATTTTTGCGAGATGGGATGGCGTTCTTCTGGTGCTGGCGCTCTCCTATCCGCTGCTTCACAACGTGGTTCTGGGCGAGATCAGTCTCCTTATTTCGTTTCTGGCGCTCCTTGACGTGTCCGGTGTCGTTCCTCATCGGTGGAGGGGACTTCTTGTGGGATTTGCGTCTGCAGTGAAGTTGACCCCCCTCATTTTCATCGCCTACTTTGTGGTCGCGCGACAGCGACGTGCTGCGATCCAAGCGACAGCCGCCTTCGCCTTGGCTGTAGCGGTCGGATTCGTCTTTCTGTCTTCTGAATCGCGTTTGTATTGGGGATCATTGCTTTTCGAGACCGAAAACGTCGGCGAGATCTCATCCAGTCGCAACAAGGCAATCGCTGGCCTTCTGGCTCGACTCGGTCTGGAGGGCCATCCGCTTCTGGTGGCCTGGGTTGTGGTGGCGGGTGCTGTGGGCCTCGTTGCGTTGTATCGAGCGAGGGTGCACTACCTCGACGGTGCCGAGTTGCGGGCGGCGGTTGTTATCGGGTGTGCTTCTGTGGCCGTTTCACCGATATCGTGGGCGCACCACCAAATATGGGGACCACTCGCTTTCGTGGTCATGATGCAATTGACCAGGCCGCCGAGCGCGGCAGTTGCCGCTTTCGGTGCTTCGCTTGTGTTCTTTGCCTTTTCACCCACCCAGGGCCTTTCAGAGGAGGGCACTCTCGCCGTGATCTTGGGATGGGAGTTGCCCACCCTGGTATTCGTCTTCGTTTCCTTGGCCGGCTTGCCCAGGTTGAGGAGCCGAACAGGATCGGTGAAATGAAGCTCGGGCGTGAGTTGGCGCCTGGGTCACGCGGTCCGCTAGAATCACGATCGCTGGTCTGGCTGGAGGTGGCGCGGATGGATGGGATGTCGGTTAGGTCGGGCTCGTGTTGTGACCAGCGCGGTCTCGTTCGAGCGCCCGACAGGGGCGCGACGGCAGTCGAGTACGCGATCATGGTCAGCCTCATCGCTGCGGTGATCGCGACGATCGTCGCCACTCTCGGCACTCAGGTGTCAACTCTGTTTCAGTCCGTCGTCGGCAAGTTCTAGCTTCGTCAGCTCGCAGCGAACAGCACCAGACTGACCGCGACGATCGCCAGCCCCGAGAGCATCCCGTAGATCGTCTGGTGGTTGGCGGTGTTGTATCGCCAGGATCCGGGCAGGAGTTCGTCCAGCGCCAGGAACACCATCATCCCGGCCACCACGCCGTAGAACACCCCGAAGAACGTGGCGGGCACCACCCACGCCAGGAGGGCCGCAGCCACGAGTCCGCCCATCGGTTCGGTGAGGCCGGAAAGCGTCGCCCACCACAGCGCCTTGCGCCGTGACTGCGTGGCCGCGAAGACCGGCGCCGCCACGGCGATCCCCTCGGGCACGTTGTGGATCGCGATCGCCACCGCGAGCGTGATGCCGATGGACGGCTCCTGGTACGTGGTGAAGAAGGTGGCCATGCCCTCCGGGAAGTTGTGCAGCCCCAGCACGAGCCCCACCAGCAGGCCGCTCCGCAGCAACCGCACATTCTGAGAGGCGTCGCGTTCCGTGAGCGCCGCCTCGCGCCCCTCGATCTCGCTCGGGTTGAGCGAGGAGGGGAGGAACTGGTCGATCGCCAGCACGAGCCCGATGCCGCCGAAGAACGCCAGGTACACGATGGCCTGCGCGGCCTGCTCCGACCAGCTCTCCCGCATCGCGTCGACCCCGAGCGGCAGGATCTCCATGAAGGAGACCAGCAGCATCGCTCCAGCGGCGAACGCCAGGCTCACCGCGAGGTACTCCCGTTCGAGCGTGCGCCGGTTCATCGCGAGGAGGCCGCCGATGGAGGTGGCCAGACCCGCGAGCAGGGAGACGATCAGTGCCTGGAGCATGCTGCACCCCACAGTAGCGACCCCGCTCCCGGACACACCGCTCATCTAGACTGGCCGGGCACCCCGTCTTCGCCCGAATGCGGGGCCGTCGTGCTGTGCCCCACCAGAGAGGACCCATGGACCTCACCGGCCTCCTCCCCGTTCTCGACCAGGACCCGGGGTTCCGCGCCGCGCTCGAGCACGTTCCCGCCCGCGGCATGCTCAACGTCACTGCCGCGCCCGGCGTGCGCGCGCCCCTGGTGGCACGCGCCGCGGAGCAGCGGCCGATCGTCGTCGTCACGGCCACCACCCGCGAGGCCGAGGAGGCCCAGGCCGCCCTGCGCTCCTACCTCCCCGAGCACGCCGTCGCCATCTTCCCGGCCTGGGAGACCCTGCCCCACGAGCGGCTCTCCCCGCGCGCGGACACGGTCGCCCGCCGCCTCGCCGTCCTCCGCCGCCTCGCCCACCCGGACCCCACCGCCCCGCAGCCCGACGCCCCCCGCGTCATCCTGATGCCCGTCCGCGCCCTCCTCCAGCCCGTCGCGAAGGGCCTCGGCGGGCTCGCCCCGGTCTCGCTCCGCCCCGGGGATGAGGCGGACATGCGGGACGTCGAGCGCGGCCTTTCCGACGCCGCCTACACCCGCGTGGACATGGTGGAGCGCCGCGGCGAGTTCGCCGTCCGTGGCGGCCTCCTCGACGTCTTCCCGCCCACCGAGCCGCACCCGCTCCGCGTGGAGTTCTTCGGGGACACCGTGGACGAGATCCGCGCCTTCTCCGTGGCCGACCAGCGCTCCATGGACACCGTGGACCGCCTCTGGGCGCCACCCGCCCGCGAGCTGCTCCTCACCGACGCCGTGCGCGCCCGCGCCCGCGCCCTCATCGGCGCGCTCCCCGGCGCCACCGACATGCTGGACCGCATCGCCGAGGGCATCGCGGTGGAGGGCATGGAGGCGCTCACCCCCGCCCTGGTGGACGGCATGGAGCCCGTCCTCGACCTCGTCCCTCCGGACTCCCTCGTGATGCTCTTCGACCCCGAGCGCATCCGCCGCCGCGCCGAGGACCTCGTCGCCACCACCGCGGAGTTCCTCGCCGCCGCCTGGTCGTCGGCCGCGGCCGGCGGCAACGTCCCGGTCCGCCTGAACGACGCCTCCTTCGCCGAACTCGCCGAGGCCCGCGCCCTCGCGCTCACCCGCGGCCTCGGCTGGTGGTCCCTCACCTCCCTGCCCGCGGACGCGGAACTCGTCCAGTTCATGGACGCGGACGCGGACGGCGTCCACGACGTCACCGGGGCCGTCCGCATCGGCGCCCGCGACGTCCGCCCCTACCGCGGCGACGTCGAGGCCGCCCTGCGGGACATGCGCGCCCTCACGCGGGACGGCTGGCGGATCGTCCTCACCACCGAGGGTCCCGGCCCCGGCCGTCGCATGGCCGAAAAGCTGGCGGCCGCCGACGTCGCCGCCACCACGGTGGCCGACGTGCCGACGCCGCCGCCCCCCGGCGTCGTCCAGGTCACCACCTCGCGAGCCGGCCGCGGGTTCGTCGCCGAGGCCCTGAAGCTCGCCATCCTCACCGAGTCCGACATCACCGGCCGCGCCGGCACGTCCACCCGGGACATGCGGAAGATGCCCGCGCGCCGCCGCAACGTGGTGGACCCGCTCGCCCTCAAGCCCGGCGACTACGTGGTCCACGAGCAGCACGGAGTCGGCCGGTTCGCCGAACTGGTGCAACGCACGGTCGGCAGGGGTGCGGACGCCACCACCCGCGAGTACCTCGTCATCGAGTACGCCCCCTCCAAGCGCGGCGCGGACGGCCGCGGAGACCTGCTCTACGTCCCCACCGACTCCCTCGACCAGGTGACGAAGTATGCCGGCGGCGACTCCCCGGCCCTCAACAAGCTCGGCGGCAGCGACTGGGCGAAGACCCGCGCCCGCGCCCGCAAGGCCGTCCGCGAGATCGCCGGCGAGCTGATCCGCCTGTACGCCGCCCGGATGTCCACGAAGGGCCATGCCTTCGCGCCCGACACCCCGTGGCAGCGCGAACTGGAGGACGCCTTCGCCTACACCGAGACCCCGGACCAGCTCGTCACCATCGACGAGGTGAAGGCGGACATGGAGAAGCCCACTCCCATGGACCGCCTCATCTCCGGCGACGTCGGCTACGGCAAGACCGAGATCGCGGTGCGTGCCGCCTTCAAGGCCGTGCAGGACGGGAAGCAGGTGGCCGTGCTCGTCCCCACCACCCTCCTGGTGCAGCAGCACTTCGAGACCTTCACCGAGCGCTACGCCGGCTTCCCGATCGTGGTGAAGCCCCTCTCGCGCTTCCAGACGGACAAGGAGGCGCAGGAGGTCAAGGAAGGGCTGAGAGCCGGGACCGTGGACGTGGTGATCGGCACCCACCGCCTCATCACCGGGGAGGTGCACTTCAGGGACCTGGGCCTGGTGATCGTGGACGAGGAGCAGCGCTTCGGCGTGGAGCACAAGGAGACCCTCAAGCAGCTCCGCACCAACGTGGATGTTCTCGCGATGTCCGCCACCCCCATCCCGCGCACGCTCGAGATGGCCGTCACGGGCATCCGGGAGATGTCTACCCTCGCCACGCCCCCGGAGGAACGCCACCCGGTGCTCACCTACGTGGGCCCGTACGAGGAGAAGCAGGTGGCGGCCGCGATCCGGCGCGAGCTGCTCCGCGACGGCCAGGTGTTCCTCATCCACAACCGCGTCAGCACCATCAACGCGGCCGCCGCCCGGCTGGCGGAGCTCGTGCCGGAGGCGCGGATCGCCGTCGCGCACGGGCAGATGAACGAGCACCAGCTCGAGCGCGTGATCGTGGACTTCTGGAACCGCGAGTCCGACGTGCTGGTCTGCACCACGATCGTGGAGACGGGACTCGACATCGCCAACGCCAACACGCTCATCGTGGAGCGCGCCGAGCTCATGGGCCTGTCCCAGCTGCACCAGCTGCGCGGGCGTGTGGGCCGCGGCCGTGAACGGGCCTACGCCTACTTCTTCTACCCCCCGGACCGCGCGCTCACCGAGACCGCCCACGACCGCCTCCAGACCATCGCGGCCCACACCGACCTGGGTGCCGGCATCCAGGTGGCGCTCAAGGACCTCGAGATCCGCGGCGCCGGCAACCTGCTCGGCGGGGAGCAGTCCGGCCACATCGAGGGTGTGGGCTTCGACCTGTACGTCCGCATGGTCTCCGAGGCCGTGGCCGACTTCCGCGGCGAGAAGGAGCCGGAGAAGGCCGAGGTCCGCATCGAGCTGCCCATCAACGCGCACGTCCCCCACGAGTACATCGCGCACGAGCGACTGCGCCTCGAGGCCTACTCCAAGATCGCGGCCGCCGCGGGGCCCGACGACGTCGCCGCCATCCGCGCCGAGCTCACCGACCGTTACGGCCCGGTCCCGGAGCCCGTGGAGCGGTTGTTCGCCGTCTCCGCCGTCCGGGCGCACGCCCGCGGGGTGGGGATCGCGGAGATCACCGCCCAGGGGAAGTACCTCCGGCTCGCGCCGGTGGAACTCCCGGAGTCCGCGCAGATGCGCCTGAAGCGGTTGTATCCCGGTACGGTGCTCAAACCCGCGATCCGCGCCATCCTCGTGCCCTTCCCGCAGACCGCGAAGGTGGGCGGCAGGCCGCTCGCGGACGCCCCGCTGCTGGAGTGGCTGGACCAGCTGCTGGACGTCACCACGCCGATCGGTGCGGCGGCGGGCGCGGGCTAGGATGGTGCCAGACCGATCGAGGAGGAACCTGGTGTCTCGCCGCACTCGCATCCTGGGGGCCCTTGCCGCCACCGCCGCGCTCCTCGCGGGGTGCGCCACGTTGCCCGGCACCGCTGCCGTGGTGGACGGCCAGCGGATCACGCAGGGTGAGGTCACGGAGGCCACCGACATGTTCGGGCGCCTCCTCGGGTCCGCCCCCAACACCGCCGCGGTGCTGGACGCGCTCGTGAAGGAGAAGGTGGTCACGCCGGTGGCGGGCGATTTCGACCTGGTGGCCTCCGACGGCGAGGTGGTGGACTACCTCAACCAGTACGCCGTCGCGTCCGGCGGTGAGGTGCTGGACCAGGCGGACCTCCCGGCCTCCGGCCTCGCGGCTGGCCGCTACCTGCTCCTCATGGAGCGGATGTCCGGCGAGGAGGCGGTCCTCGAGATCTCCAACGAGATGCTGCGCGCCTTCCAGGACGCCGAGATCGAGATGAACCCGCGCTTCGGCTCCTATGACGAGAACGGGCTCCTCACCGCCACCTCCTTCCCGTGGATCCACACGGAGAACGCCGCCCAGTGACGGAGCGCCCCGGGCACCGCCTCCTCGACGCCGTGGAGGTGATGGACCGGCTGCGCTCGTCCGGCGGCTGCCCGTGGGACATCGAGCAGACCCACGCCTCCCTCGTTCCCTACGCGATCGAGGAGGCGTACGAGGTGGCCGACGCCGTGGACAGCGGGGACCCCGCCCGGCTCGCCGACGAACTCGGCGACCTGCTCCTGCAGGTGCTGTTCCACGCCCGGATCGCGGCCGAGGCTGGCGACTTCGACGTCGACGACGTCGCCGCCACCCTTGTCGCGAAGCTCACGCGCCGCCACCCGCACGTCTTCGCCGACGTGACGGTCTCCGGCGCGGACGAGGTGGTCACCAACTGGCAGGCCATCAAGGCCGCCGAGCGGGCCGAGGCGGGGGAGGAGCACCACCCGGGGGGTGAGCTCGCCGCCGCGCTGGGCCGGCTGCCGCGTGGGCTGCCCGCCATGGAACGCGCCACGAAGACCGTGAACCGGGTGCGGAAGGCCGGCCTCGATCCCGCGGCGCTCGCCGCCGCGCTTGGCGGGGAGGCGGCGCCGTCGTCGCCAGCGGGGCAGCTCGGGGAGGCGGTCCTGGCCGCCCTCGACGCCGGCCTCGACCCGGAGACGGAGCTGCGCCGCTGGACGGCGGCGCTGCGGGCCGCCGCGCTCCGGGAGGACGTGAGCCCGCCCGGGTGAGCGTCACGGGGACTGGGTGAGGATCACGGCGACGTCGTCGCGATAGATCTCCACCCACGCCGGGGAGGCGGTGGCGGCCTCGATGAGGTGCTCGGCGTACTCGGGGGAGAGGAAGAGGGTCCGCACGCCGTAGCGGTCGAGCCGCGCCTGCCAGTCCCACCGCGCGGCGGAGATCGCCGCGTAGTCCTCCCAGACAGCGTCCGGGAACAGCTCCACCCGCGAGTCGATGAACACGGGGTAGTCCGGCTGCGCCGCCCAGATGAGGTAGCTGCCGAACACCTGGCTGTTGAAGATCGGCCCCGGGGGCTGCGCCGCCAGGAGGAATGCGGTGCTCTCGACCGGCGTGTCGGAGGCGATCACCTGCCGGCCGGTGAGCGCCTCCCGGGCCGGCGCGGCGGCGACCAGCGCCGCGAGGGTGAGCACCACGAGCCCGCCGAGCGCGAATCGTGACTCCGTGCGGGAGGGCGCCGCGGGCTGGGCCGGGCGGAACCGCGCGCCGAGGGCGGCGAGGTGGGCCGCGATGACCGGGGCCGCCACGATGCCCAGCCAGACGCTGCCCCGCCCGTACCGGATGCCGAGCGCCGCGAAGGCGAGGAAGGTCACCAGCTCCACGAGGGTGGGACGGCGCGGCGAACGGATCAGGACGAACACCATCAGCAGGAGCACTGCGAAGAAGCTCGCCCCCTGCGCCTCGGTGGGGTCGGGCGGGAGCCACTCGGAGACGCCCTGCACCGCCTCGTTGCCGGCCATGGCGCCGACATAGCGGAGCCATCCGGGCCCGGCAGGGCTGACGAATGTCGCGAGGAGCGAGAGGAGCAGGGCAAGGGCGGCCCGGGTGAGGCCGGTCGCGGGGCCGGCCTCACCGGCCCGGATCGCCCGGGCCTGCGTCACCAGCTCGTCGAGCACCCAGAGCCCGAGGAGGGCGAGCCCGATGGGAAAGGTGCCGTGCGCGTTCGCCCACACGACCATCACCAGCGGGAACAGGGCCACCCAACGCCCGGAGGCCGAGGAGCGCTGCGCCGTGATGCCCGCGAGGAGGAGCGCCCCGAGGAGGAACGCGGCGGTCTGCGGCCTGATGTTCCAGTTGAAGAAGCCGAGGATGGCGGCCAGCAGGGTCGCGATCGCCGCCGCCCGCCAGCTGTGGCTCGCGCGCCACGCCACCCACAGCACCAGCGCGTACGTCGTGGTGAGCGTCAGCGCGTGCACCACCGAGACCAGCACCGGCCCGCCCAGGGCGTGGAGCCAGTACAGCACCAGGTCCATCAGCCAGAACTGCTGGTAGGAGGGGTAGGGGTCGCCGGCCTGGGTGTGTGTGAAGGTGTCCAGCGCAGGGATCGACCGGGTGGCGGCGATCTGCTCGCCCACCGTCACGTGCCACCAGAAGTCCGCCTGCGCCACCGGCATCGCGGCGGTGAGGGCGAAGATGAGGGTGAGCACCGTGGCGGGCCACAGGTGTTCCAGCCGGAGCGAGCCGAGCCGGCTGCCGAACCGCGCCATCCGTCCTCCCTCCCATCCCGGCCCTCCACACCCTATCCGGGCCCACACCGCGCCGCGGACGCCGCCGTCGCATGGGCCCCAGGTCTCGCCCCGGTGCTCGCGGAGGCAATAGGCTGTGAGCCGTCACACCACCGATCAAAGGAGAACCTGTGGCAAGCATTGAAGCCGTTGCAGCCCGCGAAATCCTCGACTCCCGCGGCAACCCGACCATCGAGGTCGAGGTGCAGCTCGAGGACGGCACCATTGCCCGTGCAGCCGTTCCCTCGGGTGCATCGACCGGCGCCTTCGAGGCCGTCGAGCGTCGCGACGGGGACAAGGGACGCTACCTGGGCAAGGGTGTGCAGGACGCCGTCGACGCTGTCATCGACGTGATCGCCCCGGAGATCCTCGGGATCGACGCCACCGAGCAGCGCCTCATCGACCAGGCCCTCATCGACCTCGACGGCACCCCGAACAAGAGCAAGATCGGCGCGAACGCGATCCTCGGCGTCTCGCTGGCGGTCGCGAAGGCTGCGGCGGAGGTCTCCGGCCTGCCGCTGTTCCGCTACCTGGGCGGCCCGAACGCCCATCTGCTGCCCGTCCCGATGATGAACATCCTCAACGGTGGCTCGCACGCGGACTCCAACGTGGACATCCAGGAGTTCATGATCGCCCCGATCGGCGCTCCCACGTTCCGGGAGGCCCTCCGCTACGGCGCCGAGGTCTACCACTCGCTGAAGTCCGTGCTCAAGGGCAAGGGCCTCGCCACCGGCCTCGGTGACGAGGGTGGCTTCGCGCCCAACCTCGAGTCCAACCGCGCGGCCCTGGACCTCATCCTCGTGGCCATCGAGCAGGCCGGCTACACGCCGGGCGAGGATGTCGCGCTCGCGCTGGACGTGGCGTCCACCGAGTTCTTCAAGGACGGCGCCTACCAGTTCGAGGGCAAGGCCCAGACCCCGGAGTGGATGATCGCCTACTACGAGACCCTCATCGGCGACTACCCGCTCGTCTCCATCGAGGACCCGCTCTCCGAGGACGAGTGGGACAGCTGGGTCGCGCTCACCACGGGCATCGGCGACCGGGTGCAGATCGTGGGCGACGACCTGTTCGTCACCAACCCCGAGCGTCTCGCCAAGGGCATCGCGCTCGGCGCCGCGAACGCGCTCCTCGTGAAGGTGAACCAGATCGGCTCGCTCACCGAGACGCTGGACGCCGTCGAGACGGCGCACCGCAACGGCTACCGCTCCATGACCTCGCACCGCTCCGGCGAGACCGAGGACACCACGATCGCGGACATCGCGGTGGCCACGAACGCCGGCCAGATCAAGACCGGTGCGCCGGCCCGCACCGAGCGCGTGGCCAAGTACAACCAGCTGCTCCGCATCGAGGAGGAACTGGACGACGCCGCCGTGTACGCCGGCAGGTCCGCGTTCCCGCGCTGGAAGAAGTAGCAGGTCCACGGGGAGGTTCGCCCCATCGGCCCGGCGGGGAGCAGGAGACTCGCGTCTCCTGCTCCCCGCTTTCCGTTTCCCGGCACCGCACAATGGTGGGGTGAGTGCCCGCCGTCCCACCGCCCCCAGTCGCGCCGCGGGCACCCGGCGGCCCGAGAACTCCCGTCCCGCCGGAGGGCGCACCGCCCCCAAGGGACGCGGCTCCCGCATCCAGATCGCCACCCGCAACAACGGGACCGTCTCGGTCAGCTGGCGGGCGATCGTCCTGACCCTCGTGCTCGCCGTGGCGTTCGTGCTCGTCACCCCCACACTGCGCTACTACCTGCGCCAGCAGGAGCAGGAACGGCGCCTCAACGAGCAGGTGGCCGCACTGGAGGCCCGCAACGACTCCCTGCAGAACGCCATCGACCGCTGGGGTGACCCCAACTATGTGCGCGCGCAGGCCCGTGAACGCCTCGGGTACGTGATGCCGGGGCAGCAGCCGTACGTGGTCATCG
Organism: Actinomycetales bacterium UBA1383; assembly: GCA_002305415.1. Lineage (GTDB taxonomy): Bacteria > Actinomycetota > Actinomycetes > Actinomycetales > Actinomycetaceae > UBA1383. The sequence goes on from DBQX01000119.1 coordinate 27,161, forward strand.
ATCCCGAGGTGGTGGTGGGGGAGGACGCCCAGCGCGCCTACGAGGAGGAGATGGGCTACATCGCGCCCACCAAGGCCTGGTACGCGGAGATGTGGGACTCGATCCGGATCGCGGGCGGCACGGAGGCCGCGGCCCCGGAGGGGGAGGCGGCTGACGGGGCGGAGGTGGCTGACCCGTTGGCCGAGCCGGCTGGCGACCCGGCGGCGGCCGGCGAGCCGGGCGCGGACGGATGAGCGTCACCGCTGCCGACCTCGCCGTCCTGGAGCAGCAGCTCGGCCGGGTGCCCCGCGGCGTCGTCGACATCGCCGCGCGCTGCGTCTGCGGCCGGCCCCTCGTGGTCACCACGGCGCCCCGCCTCGACGACGGCACCCCATTTCCGACGACGTTCTACCTGACCTCGCCCGCCGCGGTGAAGGCCGTGTCGACCCTCGAGGCCGGCGGCGCGATGGAGGAGATGAACCGCCGCCTCGCGGCCGATCCGGCGCTCCGGGCGGCCTACGAGCGCGCCCACCGGGACTACCTGGCGCGCCGCGCCCTCCTCGGTGACGTCCCCGAGATCGCGGACGTCTCCGCCGGCGGCATGCCCGCCCGCGTGAAGTGCCTGCACGCCCTCGTGGGGCACGCCCTGGCAGCCGGGCCCGGCGTCAACCCGTTCGGTGACGAGGTTCTCGCGCTCCTTGAGGCCTCCGGCACCTGGTCCCCCCGGGCGTGCTCCTGCTGAGCGGCCGACGTGGCAGAGTTGGTCCGTGACTCGCGTGGCTGGGATCGACTGTGGCACCAACTCCATCCGCCTCCTCGTCGCCGACGTGGCCGACGGCGCGCTGACCGATGTGGTGCGGCGCATGGAGATCGTCCGGCTCGGGCAGGACGTGGACCGCACCGGGATACTCGATCCCGCCGCCCTCGCCCGGGCGCTGGACACCACCGCCCGCTACGCGGCGGAGTGCCGGGACCTGGGCGTGGAGCGCATCCGCTACGTCGCCACCTCCGCGACGCGGGACGCCGCCAACCGGCAGGATTTCGTCGACGGCGTCCGTGACCTGATCGGCGTGGAGCCGGAGATCATCAGCGGCGACGAGGAGGCGGCCCTCTCCTTCTCCGGTGCCACCTCGGCGCTCCGCGACCGTCCTGAACCGATCCTCGTGGTGGACATCGGGGGCGGCTCCACCGAACTCGTCCTCGGCGCGGGCGGCACGGTGACCGCCGGTTACTCGATGGACATCGGGTCGGTGCGGATGCGGGAGCGCCACCTCCACACGGACCCCCCGACGGATGCCGAGCTGGCCGCCGCCCGTTCGGACATCCGCGCGGCGCTGGACGTGGCGGGCGGCGTCGTCGACCTCGGCGCCACCCGCACGCTCGTGGGCGTGGCCGGTACCATCACCACCCTCACCGGCGAGGTCCTCGGGCTGGACCACTACGACCCTGCCCTCATCGACGGCGCCACCATGGCGATCGCCGCCGCCCAGCGGGCCTGCGACTGGTTCCTGCGCGCCACGCACGACGAGCGGGCGGGCCGCGGCTACCTCCACCCGGGCCGGGTGGACGTCATCGCCGCGGGCGCCCTCGTGTGGTCAGAGGTGATGGCGCGGGTGCAGCGCGACGTCGTGGCGGCGGGGGGCCAGCTCGAGACGACGACGACCTCCGAGCACGACATCCTCGACGGGATCGCCCTGTCCCTCGCGTGACGGGGCGATCCGCGCTCAGACCGTCGCCTCGTCGAGGGGCCGCTCCTCCACGACCTCAGCCTCCCTGGTCGACCGGAGCACCAGGGCCGCCCGGGCGAGGATGAGGACCGCGAGCAGGATGCCGATGATCTTCAGCCAGAGCTGCGGCGCGATGAAGATGAGGGCCATCGCGATCAGGATGGGGAGCAGGTCCCGGCCGGACCACACGACGTAGCCGCCGAAGCTGGGCATCGCCACACCGCGGGAGTCGGCCACCGCCTTGGTCATGAAGTTCGGCCCGTTGCCGATGTACGTCATGGCACCCATGAACACGGCGCCCAGCGAGATGGACACCAGGTACACCTCGGGGACGTCCGCCACCCGGGGCTCGCCGGGCAACTGTCGGGCCATCTCGAAGAACGTGACGTACGTGGGGGCGTTGTCCAGCACGGCGGAGAGGCCACCCGTGAACGCGAAGAACGTCAGCTCGTTGAGGGGCAGCTTGGGGGCGATCTGGGAGAGGAACTTCAGGGCGGGCATCATCGTGAGGAAGATGCCGATGAACAGCGCGGCCACCTCGAGGATCGGGGTCCAGGAGAACTCGTTGCTGACGAACCGGGCCACCTTGTCGCCCAGGAAGTAGGAGCCCGCCCCCGCGAGGACGAACACCAGCTCCCGCCACGGGATCATCTGGGTGAGGGTGGCCTCGCCGGTCTCGATGGCGTGCAGGTCGAGCGACGGGATCAGCGCCACCGCGACGACCACGAGGGCGAGGAACAGGAAGTGGATCTTGCCCTTGACGCCGAGCGGGGTGCGCTGGATCGCGTCCGACAGCAGGGCCGAGCCGGGCTCCTTGCGGTACAGCCGGGTGTCGAGGGCGAAGTAGGTGGCGAGGAGCATCGCGTTCACGAACAGCCACTCCGGGAGCAGGTTGAACGTCCAGGTGAACGGCACGCCCCGCAAGAAGCCAAGGAACAACGGCGGGTCGCCCAGAGGCGTGAGGAGTCCACCGGTGTTGGCCGCGATGAAGATCAGGAAGACGATCGTGTGGACCTTGTGCAGCCGCTCCTTGTTCGTGTTCAGGAGCGGCCGGACGAGGAGCATGGCGGCGCCGGTTGTGCCGATGAACGAGGCGAGCACGGCGCCGACGCCGAGGAATGTCGCGTTCGTCCGCGGGGTGGCGCGCAGGTCACCGGTGAGGAAGATGCCGCCCGAGACGATGAAGAGCGAGCCCAGCAGGAGGACGAACTGCACGTACTCCCACAGCGAGTGCAGCACGGTGGTGTGTTCGCCGGCGAACCAGAACCAGACCGCCACCGGGATGCCGAGGATGAGCGCGAGCGTGAGCTTCGTGGAGTTCTGCTCCCAGCGGTGCTCCGTGGCATGGATGAGCGGAAGGATCGCGATGGACAGCAGCATCACGATGAAGGGGATCATCGACCACCACTGGACTTCCAGGCCGCCCTCTGTGGCGAAGGGCAACACGGCCAAGGGCGCACGCGTCACAGTAACCTCCTGAGATCTTGCTTCTCAGGCTAGTTGCGCCCCCACCCCGGATGGCCATGTTCGTGCCGCGAATTGCCATGTGGGATTCTGGTGATGCGCGTCGCCCCCGTAGCCCAACGGCAGAGGCAGCCGACTTAAAATCGGCGCAGTGCGGGTTCGACTCCCGCCGGGGGCACCGCGCCGGCGTCGCAGGCCCGCGTGGAACAACTGGGGCCCGCCCGGCGTTGAAGCGAGCAGATCGCGTGACAACGCATCCGACCCACCGCCTCGACAGGAGAGACGATGAGCAACCCCGCACTCAACAGGGCGTTCGGCAGCAAGCTGACGCCGGCCGGGTACCCCGAGTACCCCGGCTACCAGCCCCGCTCCGGCGGTACCCAGACCGCTGCCCGCCCCGGCGAGCCGCAGCCGTACCCGCAGGCCGGCCAGGCGCCGCAGTACGGGCAGGCACAGCCGTACGGCCAGTACCCGAGCCCGGCCGAGCTGGAGCAGGCCTACAACCGCCCCAGCGCCAGCCCTGCCGACATGGGCCGCCTCACCATGGAGGACGTCGTCGTCAAGACGTCGCTGACGCTGGGCGTCGTCGTCGTCGCGGGCGCCGCCGTCTGGATGCTGGCGATGGCGAACCCCGCTCTCGGCCTCGGTGCCGCCGTCGTCGGCGCGCTCGTCGGCTTCGTGCTCGGGCTGGTGAACGCGTTCAAGCGCGAGCCGAGCCCGGCGCTCATCCTCCTGTACGCGGCGTTCGAGGGCGCCTTCCTCGGCGGGATCTCCGCCTACTTCGAGACGCTCTACCCGGGCATCGTCGCGCAGGCGGTCCTCGCCACCGTGGTCACCTTCGTCGTCACCCTTGTGCTGTACACGCGGCGAATCGTGCGCGTCACCACCAAGTTCGTCCGCTTCGTGATGATCGCGATGATCTCCTACCTCGCGTTCTCGCTCGTGAACCTCGTCCTCATGCTGACGGGCGTGGCCGACGGCGCGTTCGGCGTCCGCTCCATGGAGGTGATGGGCCTCCCGATCGGCGTGGTCATCGGAGCCGCCGCGGTCCTGCTCGCCACCTTCTCCCTGATGATCGACTTCCACATGATCGAGGAGGGCGTCAAGGCGGGAGTCCCCGCCCGGTACGCGTGGTCGGGCGCCTTCGGGCTCACCGTCACCCTCGTGTGGCTGTACATCGAGATCCTCCGGATCCTCGCCATCCTCCGCGGCGAATAGCCAGTGTGACCCATCCCAACCTCGCCGGGTGCCTGAGAATCAGGCACCCGGCGTTAGTATTGTCCGGAACCTTTGAGCAGGCACTTTGCCTCCCGTGTTCGTTCGTGCGCCCCTCGCTCCTCCCGAAAGGCACCCATGTCGACCATTCAGCTGCCCAGCGTCGTCGGAGAGTTCGGAGCGAAGCCGTCCCTCGAGTTCCCGGCCAGCGAGGCGCCGAAGGGCCTGCACGTCCAGGTGCTGCGGCAGGGGCACGGGACCGCCGTCGACCGCGGGAACGAGATCGAGGTCAACTACCTCGGCCAGACCTGGGGCGGGCACGTCTTCGACAACTCGTATGACCGCGGGCAGCCGCTCGCCTTCCCGATCGGCGTCGGCATGGTGATCGGTGGGTGGGACCACGGGCTCGTCGGCCAGCGCGTCGGCTCGCGCGTCCTGCTCTCCATCCCCCCGGAGTACGGGTACGGTGCACGGGGCGTGCCCCAAGCGGGAATCCGGGGGGAGGACACCCTCGTGTTCGTCGTCGACATCCTCGGGGTGCGCTGACCCGTCGGGCAGCGGGCCTGAACCACCCGTGGCGCCGCGGCCCAGCGGCTAGCGTTGTGGTCCATGAGGGGAGACGCGCCGGCCAACGGTCCTGAGCGCGTGCTCCTCGCCGGCTTCCTCGACCACCTGCGCGCGAGCCTGGAGACGAGTGCACACGGCCTCACCGATGAGCAGCTGCACCGCCGCCATCCCGACGTGCGCATCAGCATGGGCAGCCTCCTCAGTCACCTCGCCTTCCAGGAGGACTACTGGTTCGGCCACGTCTGGGCGGGGCGCCCGCCCTCGGAACCGTGGCGCAGCGGCGACTGGGGGTCCGCCGATGACCTGGACTGGCGTCTCGCCGGGGAACTCGACGGTGCCCAACTGCGCGAGCTCTGGAGCGAGGCAGTCGAACGGGCCCGGGACGAGCAGGAGTCGGGCGACCTCGACGACGCCACCCCCCGGCCCGTGGCGGGTGCGCCGGTGTCGCGGCGCTGGGTGATGCTGCACATGATCGAGGAGTACGCCCGCCACTGCGGCCACGCCGACGTCCTGCGCGCGGCGCTCGACGACGTCGTCCTCGCCGACCGGTGGCGCCACCCGGCGTGATCCACCCGTCAGGTGCTGCGGGCTCGGGCGTCCGGGGCTCGGTGATCCCCGGTTCCCAGGGGTGCCGCGGGCCTCAGCGACGGTGCGGGAGCTCCGGGAACGGCACGCCGGTGCGTGCGTGGCACCGGTAGCCGTGGGGGTTCTTCCGCAGGTACTGCTGGTGGTAGCTCTCGGCGTAGTAGAAGGGGCCGGCCTCGGACGCGGGGACCACCTCCGTGACGATCCTCCCGAGGTGGGCCTCGTGCAGGGCGTGCTGGTACTCGTCGAGGGTGCGCAACGCCTCGTTCAGCTGGATGTCGTTGGTCACGAAGATGGCGGACCGGTACTGCGAGCCGATGTCGTTCCCCTGCCGGTCCAGCGTGGTGGGGTCATGGCTCACCCAGAACACCTTGAGGAGTTCGTTGACGTCCGTGACCTCCGGGTCGTACTCGACGCGCACGGTCTCCGCGTGGCCGGTCGTGCCGGTGCACACCAGCTCGTAGGACGGGTGCGGGGCGGTGCCACCCATGTAGCCCACGGCGGTGGACACCACGCCCGGCGTCTGCCAGTAGATCTCCTCCGCCCCCCAGAAGCACCCCATCGCGAAGTAGATGACCTCGAGGCCCGCGCTCCCACGATCCTCATTGCCCCGCGTGCGCATCGGCTGTATGGGTGCCATGTCCACTCCTGTCCCAACGGTGGCGCGTCCACGAAGTACGCTGCTCAGTGACTACTGTGCCACCCAGAGGAACACCAGAGACATGGCATACCTTCCCAAGTCGCTGCGGGATCGTGTCCCCCGGCAACCGCGACCGCGGCCGGCGACCCAGGCGGCGCCCCACACCGTGGAGCACGCGGAGGCCGAGGCGCGCGCCCGGGAGCTGGACGCCCCCGAACTGAGCATCCCGTGGAGCATCCGGGTGTTCGCGGCCTGGTCGTGGCGCAGCCTCGTGATCCTCGCACTGATCGCGGTCCTCGGGTTCCTCGTGGTCGAACTCAAGCATGTCGTCATCCCCATCCTGCTGGCCGTCATCCTCACGGTGCTCCTCAGCCCCGTCTACGGCTGGCTGCACCGCGTGCTGCGCTTCCCGCGGGTGCTGGCGTCGATCTTCAGCACGCTGGTGGTCCTGGGCATCGTCGCCGGACTCGTATCGGTGGCCGGCCGCAGCCTGTTCACCGGCTTCCAGGACCTCGCCGACAAGGCGGGCGCCGGCATCCAGTCCCTGCTCGACTGGCTCGCCAACGGTCCGCTCGGCATCGACCAGGCGCAGATCGACGCCTGGATCGAGCAGCTCACGCAGACGATCCAGGACAACTCCAGCGTGGTCGCGAACGGCGCGTGGTCCCTGACCTCCTCGATCGGCAACATCGTGGCGGGCGGCGCCGTGGTGCTGTTCCTGACGATCTTCTTCCTCATGGACGGCCGGACCATCTGGATCTGGTGCGTCCGCCTCCTGCCCCGCACGTGGCGCAACCCCGTGCACGAGGCGTCCATCCGGGGCTTCGTGACGCTGCGGGGCTACACCAAGTCCACGATCCTCGTCGCGTTCATCGATGCCGTCGGCATCGGCGTCGGCGCCGCGCTCCTCGGGGTGCCCCTCGCGCTTCCCCTGGGCATCCTCGTGTTCATCGGCTCGTTCATCCCGATCGTGGGAGCGTTCCTGACCGGTTCGATCGCCGTGCTCGTGGCCCTCGTCGACAAGGGCGTGGGCATCGCGCTCGCCATGCTGGCCGTGGTGCTGGCCGTGCAGCAGATCGAGGGACACATCCTGCAACCCCTGATCATGGGGGCCTCCGTGTCGCTCCACCCCGTCGCCGTGGTGCTGGGCGTGGCCGCGGGCACGTACATCGCGGGCATCACCGGCGCGATCTTCACGGTCCCCCTGATGGCGTTCGTCAACACCGTGGTGCTCTACCTCTCCGGGCACGACACGTCACCACGGCTCGCGACGGCCGCGAACCGGCCCGGTGGCCCCCCCGGGACCCTCGGGGACCAGATCAGGGCGTCCTACGGGTACGGGCCTCCGGACGAGGACGAGGTCGACCTCGCCGAGGCCTTCCCGGCGACGACCGCCGAGGCGGGCCCCCAGGGCGAGGGAGGGACGGACGGGGCAGGCCGTCCGTGAACGGACTGCCTGCCGTTCGTCAGGCCACCCGGAACGGGGTGACCTCGAGGACCTCCACCGAGAAGGTCTTCCCGTTGGGGGCCTCGTAGCTCACCGTCTCACCGGCGCGGTGCCCGTTGAGCGCCGCACCGAGCGGCGACTTCTCCGAGAAGACCTCGATCTCGACGTCGGCCGCACCTTCGCGGGAGCCGAGGAGGAAGGTCTTCTTCTGGCCGGCGACGATCGCCTTGACCACCATGCCGGGCTCGATGATGCCGTCGTCCGGCGGCGCCTCGCCGATCTTGGCCTCGCGCAGCAGGTTGGTGAGCTGCGTGATCCGCGCCTCCTGCTTTGCCTGCTCCTCGCGGGCCGCGTGGTAGCCGCCGTTCTCGCGCAGGTCCCCCTCCGAGCGGGCGGCGTCGATCTTGTCGGCGATCTCCGCCCGTCCCTCGGTGCGCAGGTACTCCAGCTCGGCCACGAGCCGGTCGTATGCATCCTGGGTCAGCCAGGTGCCTGATCCTGTCACGAATCTCCTCCCCTCGTCGGAGCAATAAGAAACCGGGTCCGTCATGGGCGAACCCGGATGCGTCATGCCTGTGGAACAACGATCTTAGCACAGCGACGTGCGGCGCCACTCAGGGTGAGAGGATCCGGCAGTCCCCCACACTGGCGCCGGTGGCGCGCTGGATGGTGGCGACCGTCGTCGTGACGGTCGTGAGCTCGGCGCTCACCGGGCCGATCGTGACCTCCCTGACGCCCACCTCGGTGAGGTTGCCCGTGAGCGCACGGACCGTGCACGCGACGGTCGCCCCGGGCGTCGTCGTCACGTTGAACGTGACGACCGCCTCGGTCTCCGAGACGACGTCGAGCGCGAGCCCCTCCGCCGTGACGGTCGGCTGGCGCAGCGCGACCGCCTGCCACGCGAACCACGCGATGGCCACCGCGATCAGCAGTCCGGCCACGATCCAGACGGCGCGCCGGTCGTTGGCGTGCCCGCCGTAACGCTGGCGCAGGTACTCCGCCTGGCTGAGTTCCATGACGCCCATTCTCGCACCGATTGCCGGTGGTGCGGCTGCTGGGGGATCATGGACAGCCGGAATGGCCGCGCGGGGCGGCGGGTGAGAGGCAGGGCAGATGCGGCTGATGGCAGTGCACGCGCACCCCGACGACGAGTCGTCGAAGGGGGCCGCGACGATGGCGCGGTACGTCGCCGAGGGTCATCGGGTCCGGGTCGTCACCTGCACCGGGGGAGAGCGGGGCGACGTCCTCAACCCGAGGTTCGGGGCCCGGGCGGTGGAGGACATGGCCGCCGTGCGCCGGGCCGAGATGGCGGACGCCGCTGCGATCCTGGGGGTCGAGCACGTCTGGCTCGGCTTCGAGGACTCCGGCCTGCCGCAGGGCGATCCGCCGCCGCCGCTGCCCGAGGGGTGCTTCGCGCTGCAGCCCCTCGAGGTGACCGTCCCCGCGCTGGTGGCGGAGATCCGCGGGTTCCGCCCGCACGTGCTCCTCACGTACAACGAGCGTGGCGGCTACCCGCATCCGGACCACATCATGACCCACCGGATCTCGCTCCGGGCCGTTGAGGCAGCCGCGGACCCGGCCTTGGGGCCCGGCGAGCCGTGGGCCGTGCGGAAGGTCTACTACGACGTCACCTTCTCGCAGGCCCGCCTGCGCGCCGTGCATGACGCGCTCCTGGCCCGCGGAGAGGTCTCACCGTTCGACGAGTGGCTCGCGCGGCGGGACCCGCTCCTGGAACGGGTGGCCACCGCCCGGATCCACGTCGCGGACTGGTTCGACCAGCGCGACGCCGCGTTGCGGGCCCACGCCACCCAGGTGGACCCGGAAGGCTTCTTCTTCCACATCCCGCGCGACCTCGAACGGCAGGTCTGGCCGGTGGAGGAGTTCGAGCTGGCGCTCTCGCTGGTGCCCACCAGCGAGATGGAGGACGATCTCTTCGCCGGCATCGACGACGACTAACCGTCGGGCCCGGTGCCGCACGGTGGGGGACAATGAGGCATGCTCCTGTTCGAGACGCCCTCGCCCGCGGTTGACCTCGACAGCCCGTGGGTGGTCTCTCCCGGCATCGAGGGCTTCATCGCCTTCATGGTCCTGGCCGTGGCCGCGTGGCTGCTCGCCGTCTCGATGCTGCGGCACGTGCGCAGGGCGAACTACCGCGCTGCCGAGCGGGAGGAGGAGCTGTACGGCCCGGAGCCCGGCCGGGCGGCCGGGGAGCCGAGACCCGTGACGCCGGACTAGCGGCGCGAGCGGCCGACGTGGCCGTGACGGCGTGGCGCGACGTCACTTCTTCTTCGACTTCTTGCCCTTCTTCTTCTTCTTCGCGCCGGGCGAGGTCTCCTCGTCCGCCGCGACGGCGTCGGGGCGATCCTCGGCTGGCGTGGGGTCCACGTCGGCGAGCTCGTTCACCGCGCGGACGTCCTCCGCGTGCTCGGCGATCTCCTCGTGGACCTCGGGGACCTTCTCCCCGGCCTCCTCGGCCGCCTTCGCGAGGGTCTCCGGGCGCATGGTCGCCGCGAGCCGGCGCCGCTGGGTCTCGACCTGCCAGCGGACTTTCGGCCACTCGAGCTCGAGGGACGCGAGTGCCTGCGTCAGGAGCTCGGTCACGGCGAGGCGCGCGTACCATTTCCGGTCCGCCGGGATCACGTACCACGGGGCCCATCCGGTCGAGGTGTGGACGAGCATGTCCTGGTAGGCGGCCTGGTAGTCGTCCCACCGGGCGCGCGTGTCGACGTCACCGGGGTTGAACTTCCAGTGCTTGTCCGGCCGGTCCAGGCGCTCCATCAGCCGGAGGCCCTGCTCCTCGCGGGAGACCATGAGGGCCACCTTCACGATCACGGTCCCGGACTCCGCGACCTTCTTCTCGAAGGCGTTGATCTCCCGGAACCTCCTCGCCCAGTCGACCTCCGCCAGCTTCTCCACCCGGACCACCAGGACGTCCTCGTAGTGGGAGCGGTCGAAGACACCGATCTTGCCGGGAGTCGGGAGGGCGCGCCGGATCCGCCAGAGGTAGTGGTGCCGGCGCTCCTCGGGGGTCGGGACACCGAACGAGCGGATGGCGAGACCCTGGGGGTCCATCATCCCGGCGACGTGCCGGATGATGCCGCCCTTGCCCGCGGTGTCGAGGCCCTGGACGACGAGGAGGACCGACCGCGTGCCTCCCGTGCGCCCGTTCGCGTAGAGCCGCTCCTGCATCTCGGAGAGCAGGTCGCCCCGCCCGTCCCGGAACGCGTCGGCCGTGTCCGAGTCGCCGTCCCAGCCGGGCGTCGCCGCGCGGTCGACGCCCGCGAGGTCGAAGCCGGGGCCGACGCGCAGGAGGTCACCGGGGTCGGTCACCCAGCCAGCCACGCCGCCGTCCTTGCCGTTGTCGTCACCCACGTCAGTCTCCCTTCCCTGAACGGAAAGGTATCCGAATATGGGTGCACCCACACTCGCAGGCGTGCGGCACGCGTGCGGCGAGTCCTCAGGCGAGGGCCGCCAGGTACACCGCGATGAGGTGGCAGACGTACCCGATCACGGTCCCGGTGTGGAAGATCTCGTGGAAGCCGAACCAGGTGGGGGAGGGGTTGGGCCGCTTGAAGCCGTACACGGCGGCGCCGAGGGTGTAGGCGATCCCGCCGGCGGCGACCAGCGCCACCACGGCCGGTCCTCCGGACACCCAGAAGTCCGGCAGGAACCACACCGCGACCCAGCCGAGGGCGACGTACAGCGGGACGTAGAGCCAGCGCGGGGCGGACAGCCAGAACACCTTCAGGAGTACGCCACCGAGCGCGCCCGCCCACACGACCGCGAGCAGCAGCTGGGCGGTGGCGCGGTCGAGGAGCATCCACGTCAGGGGCGTGTAGGTGCCGGCGATCATGATGAAGATGTTCGAGTGGTCGAGCCGCCGCAGGATCTGCGTGACGCGCGGTGACCAGTTGCCGCGGTGGTAGACGGCCGACGTCCCGAACAGCACGAGGCTCGCGACCATGAACACGGCGCTCGCCCAGCGGTCCGACGCCGGCGTCAGGGCGACCAGCACGATGCCCGCGACGAGGGCGAGGGGTGCCGTGCCGACGTGGATCCAGCCCCGCAGCTTCGGCTTGACGGTCGCGGCGACGCGTCCGGCCGCCTCCTCGACCCGCTCGATCGCCTGGTCGACCGCGTCGTGGGCGGAGTCCATGGCACCGCGTGCCGCCTCGACGACGTCACGGGCGTGGTCCCGCCCGGAGCGGGTCTTCCCTGTGGAACCCACAGTCATCGCACCTCCTACCTACGGTTACGTAACCTACGCAATCGTAACCCGCGGGTGGTTGCGGGCACCAGCCCGGTGGCCACCGGCGTCGAGCCGCCTTCATCACACCACTGGGGGCGGTACCGTGTGCAGCGGGAGCGGCGAAGGAGGTCTCGTGGGCAGCGGCTTGCTGTACAGACTCTATGAGCGACGCCTCGCCCGCAACCTGGATCCCGGCCGCCTCCCGGGGCACGTCGCCGTGATGCTGGACGGCAACCGCCGGTGGGCGCGCGCGCTCGGAGAGCCCCCCGCGCACGGCCACCGCAAGGGTGCGGACAACATCACCGAACTCCTCGAGTGGTCCGCGGACGTCGGGATCCAGCGGGTGACGCTGTGGATGCTCTCCACCGACAACCTCGGCCGGGACCCCGAGGAGATCGCCGAGCTGCTCGAGATCATCTGCTCCGCGGTGGACACCCTCGCGGACGACGGGCGGTGGCGCGTGCACGTCGTCGGCGCCCTGGAACTGCTGCCGCCCGAGGTCTCCAGCTGCCTGACGTCCGCCGAGGCGCGGAATGCCGCCCGCGTCCGGCACGGCCTCGACGTGAACGTCGCCATCGGCTACGGCGGCCGCCACGAGATCACCGACGCGGTGCGGGCCCTGCTGCGCGAGATGGCCGCCAAGGGCATCACGATCGAGCAGGCGGCGAGCATCCTGTCCGTGGACGACATCGCGGACCACCTCTACACCGCGGGCCAGCCCGATCCGGACCTCATCATCCGCACCTCCGGGGAGCAGCGGATGAGCGGGTTCCTCCTCTGGCAGTCCGTCCACTCCGAGGTGTACTTCTGCGAGACCTACTGGCCGGACTTCCGGCGGGTGGACTTCCTCCGCGCCCTGCGTGACTACGGGCAGCGGGAACGTCGCATGGGGAAGTAGGCGTCAGCCGGACACCCAGTCGATCGCCTCCAGGTAGCCCTGCCACCCGTGGCCCGCGATGCGGTGTGCGACCACCCCCGTCAGCACGTTGACACGGCGGAACTCCTCCCGTGCCTTCACGTCCGAGATGTGCACCTCGACGACGGGCACGTCGCAGGCGGCGAGCGCGTCCCGCAGGGCCCACGAGTAGTGGGTCCACGCCCCCGGGTTGATGACGATCGCGTCGTAGTCGCGCTGCTCGATCCGGTCGATCATGGCGCCCTCGTGGTTCGTCTGGAACGTGGCGAGGCTGTGGCCGTGTGACTGCGCCCGCGCCCTGGCCGCCTCCTCGATCTCCGCGAGGGTCGTGGAGCCGTAGATCTCGGGCTGCCGCGCGCCGAGCCGCCCGAGGTTCGGGCCGTTCAGGAGCAGGATGCGCATCAGGGCCGCCGGATGTGCGCGAGGGCGGCCATGACCTCCGCCTCGGTGATGTCGTCCACCTGCACGACCCGGCCGATGGCCTCCGGGAGGATCCAGCGGAGCCGCCCGGCGTGCACCTTCTTGTCCCCGCGCAGGGCACGCGCGACGACCGCCGGGTCGAACTCCCGGTGCGTGGCGAAGCCGAGGTGCGCGACGACGTCGTCGATCTCCGCGGCGAGTTCGGGGCTGGCACCGCGCGCCACCGCCATGTGGGCGACGGCGCGCGTCCCGAGGACGACCGCCTGGCCGTGGGGCAGGGTGTAGCGGGACTCGATCTCGAGGGCGTGCCCGATCGTGTGGCCCAGGTTCAGGGTGCGCCGTTCACCGGCCTCGAACGGGTCGCGGTCCACGACGCCGACCTTCAGCAGTGCGGCGCGCTCCACCATGGCGTAGCGCGCGGCGAGGTCGGCCTGCGGGCCGGTCTCGAGCGCGGCCCGCCCTGAGGTCCTGACCAGCTCCCACAGCCACGGATCGCCGATGATGCCGCACTTGAGGGTCTCGCCCATGCCGTCGAGCAGGCGGTCCCGGTCGAGGGTGGCGAGGGTGGCCAGGTCGCCGACGACGGCGACCGGCGGCCAGAATGCCCCGGCGGCGTTCTTCGCGGCGGACAGGTCCACGGCCACCTTGCCGCCGATGGCGGCGTCCGCCATCGCGAGCCACGTCGTCGGCACCTGGATCAACGGCGCACCGCGCATGTAGAGCGCGGCCGCCGTGCCGACGAGGTCCCCGGTGGTGCCGCCCCCGATCGCGACCCAGGCATCCCCGCGCTCCGCGTGGGCCTCGGCGGCGAACTCGAGCATGGCCTCCGCGCTGGAGAGGCGCTTGTTCGCCTCCCCGGCATCGATCAGGAGGCGGCGCGCCGCGGGGAAGGCCCCCACGATCCCGGGCTGGAGGTCCATGACGACCTGGTCGGCGACCACGACGGGCACGCCCGTGGAGTACCGCGCCACGAGGTCGGCCAGGCTGGCCGGGGTGAGCCGGTGGCCGAGGAGGATCTGGGCGCTGCGCGGTCCCATCGGGTGGTCGCGGCGCACCACGAGGTCGAGCAGGCGCCGGGCAGCGGGCGTGGCGTCGCCGTGGGTGCCCAGCCACTCGATCGCGAGTTCCACGGCGCGCTCGACCGGGACGTCGTCCGCGATGACGAGGTCGGCGGCGCGGTAGAACCGCTCACGCTCGGCGCGCCGGCGGGCCAGCTGCGTGACGTCGGACGCGGTCGGGCGCGGGACCTCGTGGGCCGCGAGGCGGGCGGCGAGCACGTCGTCGGGCGCATCCAGCCAGATCACGGGCCCGGCATGCCACAGCCGCCACCGCGCGATCGGGTCGATGACCGCGCCGCCGCCGGTGGCGAGAACGGTGTTGGTCCGGGCCGCCGCCGCGCGCGTGATCCCCGCCTCGGCAGCCCGGAAGGCGGGCTCGCCGTGCTGCGTGATGAAGCGGTCCGGGCTGAGTCCGTGGGTGGCGGTGAACTCCTCGTCGAGGTCGAGGAAGTCGCGGCCGGTGGCGCGGGCGAGGAGGCGGCCCACGGTTGACTTGCCGGAGCCGGGCAGGCCAACCAGGATGACGTCAGACACTCTCGGCCCCCAGTTCGTCCAGCAGCGCGGCCAGCATCGGGTCGGCGATCTCCGGGCCGACCGTGATGCCCTCGGGGGCGAGCCACAGGGCCAGCGACCGCCACGCCTGGCCCACCAGCAACCCCCCGCCGTTCCGTGCGCGTGCCCCGATCGCGCGGGCATCCTCGACGAGCGTGGTCGGGGTGGGACGGTAGACGAGGTCGAGCACGGCGACCTCGGGGCGGAGGTCCTCGGGATCGATCGGCGACTCGTCGGAGAGGGTCCCCACCGGGGTCGCGTTCACGAGGAGGTCCGCGCTCCGGAGGAGCGCGCCCACGTTCCGCAGCGAGCCGTCCCGCCGCTGGGCGACCGTCACCGCGGCGTCCATGCGGAACAGGGCGAGCTGGACCGCCTTGGAGGCGCCCCCGTTCCCGAGGACGACGGCGCGCCGCACGCCGTCGGGGCTGAGGGCGCGGATCTCGTCGGCGAGGGCCGGGATGTCCGTGTTGTGGCCCGTCAGCCGCGTGCCCGTCCGCACAATGGTGTTCACGGCACGCGTCATGCGGGCGTCGTCGGTGAGTTCGTCGCACGCCTCGGCCGCCATCCGCTTGTGCGGGACGGTGACGTTCGCGCCGACGCCGCTCTCCCGGAAGCGTTCGATCTCGCGGGGGAAGTGGGCGGGACTGACGTCGGTGAGCACGTAGTCGTACTCGGACTCCAGGCCGAGGACGCGCAGCGCGGCGCGGTGGATGACGGGCGAGGCCGAGTAGGAGATGTGGTGGCCGAAGAGTTCCAGCACCTTCACAACAGGCTCCCCAAGTCGTCGAAGAATCCGGGATAGGAGATGTCCGCGCAGGCCGGGTCGTCGACGTCGCAGTCCAGCGTTCCCACCCCGACGAGGTCGGCGATGGCGAAGGCCATCGCGATCCGGTGGTCACCGCCGGTCGCCACGGTGGCCGAGCCGCTGGAGGAGGTCGTCCGGACCGGGGAGCCTGTGATGCGCCAGCCGTCGGGGAGCTCGTGGGCGTCGACGCCGATCGCGCGCAGCCCGGCGACCGTGAGGGCGATCCGGTCGGACTCCTTCACTCGCAGCTCCCCGGCACCGGTCAGGGTGGACGTGCCCTCCGCGGCGGCCATGGCGATGGCGAGGACCGGCAGTTCGTCGATGACGTCCGCGACCTCCGGGGCGGCGAGCTCGATGGCCCGCAGCCGCGGTCCCGACCGGATCCGCAGCCGGCCCGCGGGCTCGGGGCCGGGAAGCTCCGCCGGGATCACCTCGATGTGGGCGCCCATCCGCTCCAGCACGCGGATCACGCCGACGCGGGTGGGGTTGAGCCCGACGAGCGGCAGGATGATGTCCGCCCTCGGGTGGATGGCGCCCGCCACGAGCCAGAACGCCGCGCCGGAGGGGTCGGCAGGGACGTCGATGTCCCGGCATTCCCAGCGCGCGGGCCCGTGCACCGTGGTGGTGAGTCCGGTACGGCTCACCTCGGCGCCGAGGAAGGTGAGGAGGCGCTCGGTGTGGTCGCGGGTGGGCCCTGGGGTCGTGATCGTGGTGACGCCGTCGGCGGCGACGGCGGCGAGGACCAGCGCGCCCAGGACCTGGGCGGAGGCGATGCGGAGGTGGTGTGCCCCGGGGAGGAGGGGGACGCCGCCGTCGATGGTCACCGGGGCGTGGCCGTCCGTCGTCGTGACGCGGGCGCCCATGGCGCGCAGCGGCTCGGCGACCCGCTCCATCGGCCGCGCCGAGAGCGAATCGTCGCCGGTGAGGACGGTGCGGCCGGCGCGGGTGGTCGCGGCCCCGGTGAGCAGGCGCATCAGGGTGCCGGCGTTGCCGCAGTCCAGGGTGACGGGATCCGTGCCGGGAAGGGCGGCCCGTGCCCTCCCGCCGCCGGTGACGTGGTAGCGGACCGGTGCGGTGGCGTTGTCGTCCGCATCGGTGAGGGTGCGCAGGGCACCCAGGTCCGCGAGCGCGGCGGCGGTGGACCGCACGTCACCGCCCGGCCGGTGGAGGGAGATGACGGCGGAGCCCTCGCCCATCGCGTTGAGGAGGAGCGCCCGGTGTGCGATGGACTTGTCGGCGGGGAGCTGCACCGTGCCACGGAGTGCGGGGGCGGGCATGACGATTCCCTTCCGGTTGCCGCGACAGGCGCGGGACGGGTGTGGTGGGTCCATTCTGGACCCTGCCGGACCGTGCGCGGGACGCGCGCGGTGCTCAGTCCTCGACGCAGATCTCCCGGCGGGCGATCGAGCGGACCGTCAGCACGGTGAGCGTCGCGATGAGCGCCACGAGGAGGGCATAGACCACGAGGGCGACCACGCGGAAGAACTCGCCGCCCGACTCGTGGTACATGAGCAGGCTCGCGATCGCGAGGGCCGCCACGGGGAACGAGTACGCCCACCACGAGAGGAAGAACCGGACGCGCCGCAGCATCCCGACCTGGGCGAGCAGGAACAGGAACAGGAACAGCGCGAAGTGGTAGAGCACCAGCGCGACGTTGTCCAGGGCGCCGTTCAGCCGGACGTAGGCGATGAACCCGACCGCGGGTGGCGCGAGCAGGATGAAGAACGTGGGCAGGAGCTTCTGGGGGAGCGGGTGGTGGAAGAAGATCCGGTAGAAGAAGATCACCTGCAGGATCGTCCAGAACACCAGGCCCACGCTGAAGAAGAACCAGGAGACGTCCATCTGGCCGTGGGGGACTCCGGCGATGGGCACGAGGATGTTGCCCACCACGGGCAGGAACCACACGGGGCTCATGTGCTGGATCTGGAAGCGCTGCTGCTGCACCCAGATGGTGAGCACCACGAGGGTCATCACGAGGTGCAGCACGGTTCCCACGACCCACAGCGCCAGCGAGGTGGGCTCGTGCACCTGGAGGAAGGCGATGGCGAGCAGCAGGAAGGCGATCGAGAAGGCCGGGAAGAAGCTGATCCGCACCGGGTCGTTGAACTCCCGGATGCACGCCTCGCGGTGCACCACCAGCTTGCGGAGGTAGGTGGCCGTGATCACGGCGAAGACGGCGACGGACAGCCACAGCAGCGCCGTGCTCGCCACGGAGGCGATGCCGAAGAGGCTCTCGACGCGCTGGGTGGCGATCGTGAGGCCCGCCAGGCCCATCACCACCGAGGGGAACGAGACGGGGAAGTTCGCGAGGCGAGCGGGGACGGTCTGCACGACCTCCACTGTCCCACGCCGCACCGGCGCGCCACGCCCGGGTGCGGGGAGCGGCGACGTACTGTGGTGATGACCACATCGCCGAGGGCGCTGCGGCGCCACGAGGAGGAACCACGTGACATCGCTGCTGCAGCCACAGACGGCGGTCGATCCCGCCCGGACGGCGCTTCGCACCTACGTGCTCGACACGTCGGTCCTGCTCTCGGACCCCCACGCCATCCTCCGGTTCGCGGAGCACGAGGTGGTCCTGCCCGTCGTCGTGATCACGGAGCTCGAGGGCAAGCGCCACCACTCCGAGCTGGGCTACTTCGCGCGCAGCGCGCTGCGCCTGCTGGACGACCTGCGCATGATGCACGGACGGCTGGACCGCCCGATCCCCGTGGGGGTGGACGGGGGGACGGTGCGCGTCGAGCTCAACCACATGAGCGAGGGCGCGCTGCCCAACGGGATGCGCCTCGGCGACAACGACACCCGCATCCTCGCCGTCGCCGCCAACCTCGCGAAGGAGGGCCTCGCCGTCACGGTCGTGTCCAAGGACCTCCCGATGCGGGTCAAGGCGGCCGCGCTCGGCATCAACGCCGAGGAGTACCGTGCGCAGCAGGTGATCGAGTCGGGCTGGACCGGGATGACCACGGCGCAGCTGACCGAGTCGGAGATGTCGGGCCTCTGGCGCGACGGCGGCCTCGTGATCGCGGATCTCGCGACCCCCGGCGACCTGGCGGACCAGCCGGTGCACACCGGCGTCATCATGCACTCGCCCCGCGGCTCCGCGCTCGGCAAGGTCACCCGGGACGGCCGGATCGCCGTCGTCCGCGGCGACCGCGAGGTGTTCGGCCTGCGGGGCCGTTCCGCCGAGCAGCGGGTGGCGATCGACCACCTCCTGGACAGCGCCATCGGGATCATCTCCCTCGGGGGCCGCGCGGGAACGGGGAAGTCCGCGCTCGCCCTCTGCGCCGGGCTCGAGGCTGTGCTCGAGCGGCAGGAACACCGCAAGGTGCTGGTGTTCCGGCCGCTCTACGCCGTCGGCGGCCAGGAGCTCGGCTACCTGCCGGGCAGCGAGTCGGAGAAGATGAATCCCTGGGCTGAGGCCGTGTTCGACACCCTCGGCTCCGTGGTCGCCCAGGAGGTGGTGGACGACGTCCTCGCCCGCGGCCTCCTCGAGGTCCTGCCGCTCACCCACATCCGGGGCCGCTCGTTGCACGACGCCTTCGTGATCGTGGATGAGGCGCAGTCCCTGGAACGGAACGTGCTGCTCACGGTGCTGTCCCGGATCGGCCAGAACTCGAAGGTGGTGCTCACCCACGACATCGCGCAGCGGGACAACCTGCGGGTCGGCCGGCACGACGGCGTCGTGGCGGTCATCGAGGCGCTGAAGAACAACGACCTCTTCGCCCACGTCACGCTCACCCGCTCCGAGCGCTCGGCGATCGCCGCCCTCGTCACGGAGATGCTCGACCAGGGCTGAACGGCGCGGCTGGGCAGCGCCCCGATGGCGCGGCCGCCGGGCGCGGGTTAGGTTCCGTCCATGTCCACGCGTGCGCGCGCCGCACTGGCTGGCGCCCTTGCCGCCCTTGCCGCCCTCGGCCTGTCCGAGCTCGCCGCCGGGCTCGTCGCCGGGGTGCCGTCCCTGGTGGAGGCGGTCGCCGACGTCGTGATCGACTCGGCGCCCACCCCGGTCAAGGACTGGGCGATCGCCACGTTCGGGACGGCCAACAAGACCGTCCTGGTCGTGGGGGTCGTCGTGGTCGTCGGCGCCCTTGGAGCCGGGATCGGGACGCTCGTGCGCGAGCGGTGGGCCGCGGGGGCGTTCGCGCTCCTCGGCGCAGTCGGCGCCGGGGCGGCGATCCTCGGGGGCGCGCCCGCCGGAGGGGCGCTGCTGGCCGCGGCCATCGCCGTCGGGGGCGCGCTCCTCGCGCTCGGGGCGCTCCGCCGTCTCGACGG
>DBQX01000022.1 GCA_002305415.1 Actinomycetales bacterium UBA1383
CCCGTACGGGGATCGTGGGGACCGAGGGCCCTCGGACAGCCAGCGCGATGGCGGTGCCGGAAGCGACCGGTACGAGCGCCGCCCCGGTGGCTCCGGAGGTCGTGGTGAGCCACGCCCGTACGGCGAGCGCCGAGATCGCGACGATCGTGGATCGTACGGCGGGCGGGACGATCGCGGACCCTCCGGTGATCGTGGAGGCCGTGGATACCACAGTGATCGCGGCGATCGCAGCGGCTACCGGTCTGAGGGCCGCGGCCCACGAGGGGACACCGGGTCTGAACGTCGCGAGGGATACCGGAGCGGGTACGATCGCGGCGGCCGCGAGTCGTACGACGGGTCGCGAGGCGACCCCCGATATCGAGGGGACGACTACGAGGCCGCCCGCGACCAGCGTCGCCCCGAGCGGGTCGCTGAGCCCGCGCTTGACTCGGCTATTACTCCGGGCATGCTCGACCGCGGTTCACGTGGTGCCCTGCGGACACTGAGCAAGGAGAGCGCGGACATCGTCGCGCGGCACCTGGTCGCGGCCGGCCAGTACCTCGAGACCGACCCGGAGCGGGCTCACCAGCATGCGCTTGCGGCTCAGAGGCGCGCAGGTCGTGTGGACGTCGTCCGTGAGGCGGTGGCGATCACGGCCTATCACACCGGGCGCTACGCCGACGCGCTCCGGGAGGCGCGCACTGTTCGCCGCCTGTCAGGTGACGACTCCCTGCGCGCGATCGAGGCCGATTCGGAGCGGGGGCTCGGCAGGCCCGAGCGCGCACTCGCAGTTATCGGCGAGGTGGATCTCGCGCGCCAGCCTGCCCACGTCCGGACCGAACTCGCGATCGTCGCGTCGGGTGCGCGCGCGGATCTCGGGGAATTTGACGCCGGCCTCCTGGTGGTCGAGGACGCCCTGCTTTCGGTTCGCGATACCGAACTTCGCGACCGGCTCTTGAGCGTGAAGGCCGACCGGCTTGACGATCTCGGTCGCCATGAGGAGGCCGAGGAGGTCCGCGCGATGCTGGCCGCAGAAGCCACGTCCGACGACGCTGTCCTCTACATCGACGAGACGCTTGACGAGGGTGGGGCTGAAGCCGCGCAGGACGAAGAGCTCTCGGAGTCCGAGGAGGGCGAGTCCTGGGATGAGGACGAGGACGTTGTTGACGACGAGGAGTCCTGGGATGAGGACGAGGACGCCGTTGACGACGAGGAGCCCTGGGATGAGGACGAGGACGCCGTTGACGACGAGGAGCCGGACGACGTCGCCCGTTCCAGCGACACGCGCGTTGGCGGCGACGACGACACCGACGCCGATCGCGAGCCCCCGCCGTCGGCCGAGGATGGTGTCTTGACCGAGGAGGAACGGGGATGACCTGGCTGCTCGCGCACGACGGGCCGCTCGCCGCCGCCCATGACGTGGCGTTGATGGACCTCGACGGTGTGACCTACGAGGGTGCCGCACCGATCGAGTACGCCGCGGAAGGCCTCGCCGCGGCCCGCGCGCTCGGGATGCGTTTCGTCTACGTGACGAACAACTCCTCCCGGCCGCCCCAGGAGGTTTCCGCCCAACTGGTGGGCCTTGGTATCCCCGCCACTCCGGAGGAGGTCTACTCCTCAGCCATGGCAGCGGTGGAACTCGCGGTCAAGCGGCACGGCGTGGGTGCGCGAGTGCTCGTCGTCGGCGGCGCCGGCCTCGTCCAAGCGTCAGAGGAGGGTGGCCTCGTCCCCGTTCCGAGCGCGGACGACGGTCCGGTGGCGGTCCTCCAGGGCTTCCGGGAGACCATTTGCTGGAAGGACCTCTCCGAGGCCGCCTTCGCCATCAACCGCGGTGCCGACTACATCGCCACGAACCTCGACTCCACGCTTCCCCGCGAGCGCGGGATGGCTGTCGGGAACGGCTCGCTGGTCGCCGCCGTCGTCAACGCGACCGGCGTGACGCCCGTGTCGGCCGGCAAGCCCGAGCCCGAGATCTTCCGGCTGGCCTCCGAGCGGGTCGGCGCCCGCAACCCGATCGCTGTCGGGGACCGGCTGAACACCGACATCGCGGGTGCGGTGGCCTCGGAGGTGCCCTCGCTGCACGTGCTCACCGGCGTCTCGAAGGCCCGTGACGTCGTGCTCGCAGTTCCCGGGGAGCGGCCACGCTACCTCGGCAGGGACCTCCGTGACCTCACCCGGCCCCATCCACCGGTGGTCCACGGAGGGGAGTGGGTTGGCTGCCGAGCGGCCCGTGCGCGCGTGGTCAACGGCACCCTCGAGCTGGGCAGGCTCGGCGTGCTCACCGATGCGGCGAAAGTCACCCTGGACGAATACCGTGCTCTGGCTGTCGCCGCGTGGTCGGTGGAGACCAGGGTGGCGTGCCCGCCGATCGAGGTGATCGAGTCGCTGTGACCGCTGACGCGCAACCCGCTCCGTCCTCGATCCCGCAGGAGCTGCGGGACATCCTCGAGCGGCCGCTGCCCGATCAGGTGGCGGCCTACGAGGAGCTCCACAGCAAGCTCCGGGAGCGGCTCTCGGCCAGCGAGCCCTGACGTGGCGAGACGCGTCCGTCTCGACGCCGAACTCGTGCGCCGCGGCCTGGCGCGCTCACGTGCCGACGCGGCGGACCTCGTCGTGGCCGGTCACGTCACCGTCGACGGCCAGGTGGCGCTGAAGCCCGCCCGCCAGGTTGACCCGGCCCAGGCACTGGAGGTGATCGGTCGCGACGAGGCCTGGGCGTCACGGGGCGCCCACAAGCTCCTCGGGGCGCTCGATGTGCTGGGTGAGGACCTGAGGATCGCCGGCCGCCGTGCACTCGACGCCGGCGCGTCCACCGGTGGCTTCACGGACGTGCTGCTGCGGGCCGGTGCCGCGAGCGTCGTCGCGGTCGACGTGGGCTACGGCCAGCTCGCGTGGCGGCTCCGCCAGGATCCCCGCGTGCAGGTCCTGGACAGGACGAACGTGCGGACGCTGCGGCCCGACGACGTCGCGCCCGCGCCGGACCTCGTGGTCGGTGACCTCTCCTTCATCTCCCTCGCCCTGGTCCTCCCCGCGCTGCGCCGCTGCGCCGCGCCCGACGCGGACTTCCTGCTGCTGGTCAAACCGCAGTTCGAGGTCGGCCGCGAGCGGCTGGGCAGCGGCGGCGTCGTCCGGGACCCGGCCCTGCACCGCGAGGCCGTCCTCGGGGTGTGTGCGGCGGCAGCCACCGAGGGGCTCGAACCGTGGTCGGTGGTCGCGAGCCCGCTGCCCGGACCCGCGGGGAACGTGGAATACTTCGTGGCATTGAAGCAGTCGCACCCACGTGCCCTGCGTGGACGCGCGCTGTCGGATGCCGTCGAGGCCGCCATCGCGCGCGGTCCCGCAGGCCGAGGGACCGGTGAGCTGAGCGAGGGAGACGGATGACCCGGAGGATCGCCCTGGTGAAGCACACCCGGCCCGGCGTCGCGCAGCAGGCCGAGTTCGTGTCGGCTGCCGTCGCGGAGCTGGGCGGCACGATCCTTCCGGAGGGCCGGCTCCGGGAGGCGGACCTCGTCCTGATCCTCGGTGGCGACGGGACCATCCTGATGGCGGCGGAGCTGGTGCGCGGCACCCCGATCCCGTTGCTGGGCGTCAACTTCGGCCATGTGGGCTTCCTCGCGGAGGCCGACCCGGAATCGCTTCACGACGTCGTCAACCGCGTTGTCTCCGGCGACTACGCGGTGGACGAACGCATGGCGATCGAGGTGGCGGTGACCACCCCGGACGGCGTCACCACGACCGGCTGGGCGCTCAACGAGGTCGCGCTCCTCAAGGTGGACCGGGCCCGGATGGTCGAACTCGCGTTCGGTGTCGACGGACGAGCCGTGTCCTCGTTCGGCTGTGACGGGCTCGTCATGGCCACACCCACAGGTTCGACCGCGTATGCCTTCTCGGGCGGCGGACCCATCGTCTGGCCCAACGTCGAGGCGTTGCTGGCGGTGCCGATCGCGGCGCACGCCCTGTTCTCCCGGCCACTCGTCGTCGGACCGGACTCCGAGATGACGGTCCACCTCGACACCCACCTCGCCTCGGACGCCGAGATCTGGTGCGACGGCCGCCGCCGCATCGCCGCCCCCCACGGAACGATGGTCACCGTCCGCCGGAGCCCGGAGCCCGTCCTGCTGGCCCGCCTGTCCGACACCCCCTTCTCGGGCCGGCTCGTCGCGAAGTTCTCCCTGCCCGTGCGTGGTTGGCGCGATCGCCTCGAGGGGTCCGCCCGCCGATGATCGAGGAGCTCACCCTCCGCAACATCGGGGTGATCGAGCGAGCCGAGCTGGCGTTCTCTCCCGGCCTCACCGCGATCACGGGCGAGACCGGCGCCGGCAAGACCATGATCCTCACCGGCCTCGGTCTCCTCACGGGACGCCGGGCGGACCCGGCCCTGGTGCGCGCCGGCCAGGAGCAGGGCGTGGTCGAGGGTGTCCTGACCGCCCGCGACGAGGCTGAACTCGCCGAGTGGGCGGCGGCCAGCGGCGGCACGCTCGACGACGGCGCCCTCCTCGTCGGCCGTACCGTGCCGGCCAACGGTCGTGCGCGCGCACACCTCGGCGGCCGCGCGGTCCCGGCAGCCACGCTCGCGGAACTCGGGGATCGGTACATCACCATCCACGGTCAGGCCGACCAGCAGCGCCTGCGCTCCCCGGCCCACCAGCGGGCGGCCCTCGACGACTTCGCCGACCACGGCGAGCTGCTCGGCAGGTACCGTGCCGCCTGGGACCGGCTCCAGCGGTGCCGCGCCGACCTCGCCGACTGGGAGGCCACCGCCGCGCGCCTCGCGGCGGAGCGGGACCGGCTGGCAGCCGGGCTCGGTGACATCGACGCCGTCGCCCCCCGTGCCGGTGAGGACGACGAGCTGCGTACCCGCGCCGAGAGGCTCGCGAACATCGAGGATCTCCGCGTCGCCCTCGAGACGGCGTGGGCGATCCTCTCCGGCGGCGACGACGCCCCCGGGGTGCTCGGCGACCTCTCCCGGTCATCCCGGGCCCTCGGCGGAGTCGCCCGCTACGGCGCCGAGATCGGCGACTGGGTGTCGGCAATCGACCAGGCCATCACGCTTCTCTCCGAGGTGGCGAACGAGCTGGGCGCCTCCCGCGGCGAGCTCGACGCCGACCCCCGGCTCCTCGACGAGGTCCACGCCCGCCGCGCCCAGCTGGCCGTCCTGATGCGCAGCCACGGGCCCACCCTCGACGACGTGCTCTCCTGGGCCGAGAGGGCGCGCGCCCGCCTCGCCGAGATCGACGCGCTGCCGACCAGCCGCCAGGCCGTCGCCGAGGAGGAGGCACGGGCCCGGGACGAGGCGGAACGGCTCGCCGCGGAGCTCCGGGAGAGCCGTCGACGCGCGGCGGGCGCGCTCGCCGAGACGGTGAACCGCGAGCTGCGGCGTCTCGCCATGAGGGGCGCCCACCTCCACGTCCGGGTCGAGCCCACCTCGCTCGGCCCTTCCGGGGCCGACGACGTCACGATCACGCTCGCCCCACACCCCGGCGCGCCGCCGCTGCCGGTCGCGTCCGCCGCCTCCGGCGGGGAGCTGTCGCGCATCATGCTCGCCCTCGAGGTGGCACTCGCGCGCCGTCCCGGGGACCACACCTTCATCTTCGACGAGGTGGACGCCGGGATCGGGGGGAGCGCCGCCGTCGAGGTGGGCCGGCGGCTGCGGGACCTGTCCCGGGTCCACCAGGTGGTGGTGGTGACCCACCTCGCCCAGGTGGCCGCCGGCGCGGACCGGCAGCTGGTGGTGTCCAAGCGCGTCTCCGACAGCGGTGCGACGACCGTGGTCACCGCCGTCTCCGGGGCTGAGCGCGAGAGGGAGCTCGCCCGGATGCTCGCCGGTGACGAATCAACCACGGCACTCCGGCACGCGAAGGAGCTCCTCGCACGTGCCGACGTGGGACCATAACGGGGTGATCGCTCCATTTCAGCGCCGGAAGCCAGCGGTGCCCGGGGAGGGGACGCTTGGCGGCGTCGCGCGGGTGGACGCACGGACCAAGAACCTCACGAAGCGGCTGAGGTCCGGCGAGGTCGCGGTGATCGACCACGCGGACATCGACCGCGTCTCCGCCGAGGCGCTGGTCGCGTGCGGCCCCGTGGTCGTGCTGAACGCCGCGAAGTCGACGACCGGTCGCTACCCCAACCTGGGCCCGCAGATCCTCCTGGACGCCGGGATCCCGCTGATCGACGAACTCGGTCCCGACGTCATGAACCTCCGCGAGGGCCAGCGCGTCGAGGTCAGGGGAACGGCGGTGTACGCCGGCGACCGCCTCGTGGCCGAGGGGGTCCTGCAGGACGCGGAGACCGTCGAGCGCAACATGGCGGCCGCGAACGACGGGCTCGCCCTCCAGTTCGAGGCCTTCGCCGCGAACACCGCCGGTTACATCCTCAAGGAACGCGAACTGCTGTTCGACGGCGCCGGCGTCCCCGACGTCCGCACCCGCTTCGAGGGGCGGCAGGTTCTCGTCGTGGTCCGGGGGTACCACTACAAGGAGGACCTCGCCATGCTGAGGTCCTACATCCGCGAGTACCGCCCCATCCTGGTCGGCGTGGACGGCGGTGCGGACGCGATCCTCGAGGCTGGGCTCCCGCTCGACATGATCGTCGGGGACATGGACTCCGTCTCGGACCGGGCCCTCACCTCCGGAGCGGAGATCGTGGTGCACGCCTACCGGGACGGCCGGGCGCCCGGGATCGCCCGCGTCGAGGCGCTGGGGGTGGAGCACGTCGTCTTCCCGGCCACCGGGACGAGCGAGGACGTCGCGATGCTCCTGGCCGACGACAAGGGTGCCGACCTGATCGTCGCGGTCGGGACCCATACGACCCTCATCGAGTTCCTCGACAAGGGTCGCGCCGGCATGGCCTCCACCTTCCTCACGCGACTACGGGTCGGGACGAAGCTCGTCGACGCGAAGGGCGTCTCGCTGCTCTCGCGGCCCCGGATCAAGACCTACCAGCTCTTCCTGCTCGCCCTCGCCGGCCTGCTCGCCCTGCTGGTCGCCCTGCTGGCCACGAACCTGGGCCAGACCATCCTCGGGCTGTCGGGCGCCTGGCTGGAGGACGTGTGGAACCTGCTGCGCAGTCTCGTCGGGCTCGCGCCCACCCTAGCCTCCTGAGGAGACCCCATGATTGACTTCCGGTACCACCTGGTCTCGCTGATCTCCGTGTTCCTCGCCCTGGCGGTGGGCATCGTGCTCGGTGCGGGCCCCCTGCGGGAAGGGATCGGCGAATCACTCACCGGCCAGGTCGAGGCACTCCGCGCCGACCGTGACGCGCTGCGCACCGAGCTGGAGGCCGCCATCGTCGACGTGAACGACCGCGACGCCTGGATCGGCGCGATGGGCGAGCAGGCGGCCGCCGGGCGCCTCGACGGCCGCACCGTCGCCGTCGTCGCACTGCCCGGTGCGGACGACGGCGACGTGGCCGCCGTCGTCGACTCGCTCGGCGTCGCCGGGGCCCAGGTGAGCGCCGCCGCCCGGCTGACCGACGCCTGGACGACCACGGACCCGACCTTCCGGCAGACCTTCGCCCAGCAGCTGGCCGGCTACCTCGACCCTGCGCCGGCCGCGGACGCCAGCCCGGAGGAGGTCATGGCGCTGGCACTCGCCCAGACCCTGCGTGACTGGGCCAGCGCCGACAACCCGAACCCCGCGATCCTCCTCGAGTTGCTGCGCGGCGGCGACCAGCCCTTCATCACACTGCAGGACGACCCCACCTCCGCCGTCGGTTCCGTCGTCGTGGTGGGCCCCCGGCCCGTCCCGGAGGCCGCCGAGGCCAGCCCCAGCCCCACGGCGGAGCCCGAACTCGACGCCGCCGCGATCGTCGGCGCCGTTGTCGGCACCCTTCCCACAGTGACCATCGGCGCGTCCGACGACCTCATCCTGCAGATCCGCGAGGCGGGTCTCCCCACGTCCACGATCGACTCGATCGGCGAGGTCCCCGCGACCGTCTCGGTGCCGTTCGCCCTCGCCGCAGAGCTGGGCGGCCAGCACGGCCGCTACGGCTTCGCCGCGAGCGCGAACCGGCCGGTTCCCCCGCTCGTCGACCTCGCCGCCCCCGTCGAGGTCCCGGCCGGGGAGGACCAGGGATGATCGGCGGGCCCGTCCTCAGCGCACTCGCGGGCGCCGCGGGCTACGGCGCCGCCCGGGCGGTCCTCCGGGCATGGGAACCCGGCAGCGCGGCCCGCTGGGAGCGGAGGAACTACGCCGGCCGCACGGTCACCCTGCTGGGCGGTGTGGCGGTCGCCAAGGCCTGCGTGATCGCGGCGGCGACGACGCCCGACCCGGCCGGCGCGGTGGTCGCCGCCCTGGGCGGGGGAGCGTTCGGCATGGTCGACGACCTCGGCGCTGACTCCGCGACGAGTTCCAAGGGCCTCCGTGGCCACCTCGGTGCCCTCCGGGAGGGACGGGTCACCACCGGCTTCCTGAAGATCGTCGGGATTGGCGCGAGCGGACTGGTCGCCTCGATCCTCCTGACGCCCCGGCCGCGGTCGCTCACGGATGTGGCCGTCGGCACCGGCCTGGTGGCCGGGACGGCCAACCTCATGAACCTGTTCGACCTGCGGCCGGGGCGCACCCTGAAGGTCGCCGCCCTGGCGAGCGTGGTCGGGGCGGGCTCGCCGCGCGCCGCAGGCGCCCTGGGCGTGGCACTCGCCGCCCTCCCCGAGGACCTCGGAGAGCGGACGATGCTGGGCGACACGGGTGCGAACGCGCTGGGAGCACTCCTCGGCACGGCGGTCGCGGCGTCGGACTCCCGACCGCTCCGCTATGGCACCCTCGCGGGGATCGTGGCCCTGACGCTCGCCAGCGAGAAGGTGAGCTTCTCCCGTGTCATCGCCGGGAATCCCGTGCTGAGGCGGATCGACGCCTGGGGGCGGCGCCCGACATGAGCGCGGCCCGGCGCACGGCGGAGGGGATCATGGGGGCCGCCGGCCTGATCGCGGTCATCACGCTCCTCTCCCGCGTCGTCGGCTTCGTGCGGTGGCTGGTGCACTCGTGGATGCTCGAGGGTGGCTCCGCGACCGCCGGCGCGTATGCCACCGCCAACCAGATCCCCAACATCCTGTTCGAGGTCGCTGCCGGTGGTGCGCTCGCGTCCGTGGTGGTGCCCCTGGTGGCGGCGCCCCTCGCCCGCGCGATGCGCGACCAGGTCGACCACGTCGCCAGCGCGCTCCTGACGTGGGCGGTGCTCATCCTCACGCCCCTCGCCGCGCTCGTGGCGCTCGGGGCCGGGTGGATCGCCTCCCTCCTCCCCGACCCGGCCGGCCTGACGGCCCAGGAAGTGACGGCCTTCGACGGGCTCGTCACCCTCCTCCTGCGGATCTTCGCGGTGCAGATTCCGCTCTACGGCGTCGGGATCGTGCTGACCGGGATCCTCCAGGCCCACCGGCGCTTCCTCTGGCCCGCGATCGCCCCGATGCTCTCCTCGATCGTGGTGATCGGTTCCTATGTGGTGTTCGGCGCGCTCGCCGACGGCAACCAGGACGACCCGGCCTCCCTCTCCGGAGCCGCCACGGCGTGGCTCGGATGGGGCACCACGGCCGGGGTGGTGGCCATGAGCCTGCCGCAGCTGGTGCCGGTGCGGCGGCTCGGCGTGCGGCTGCGTCCCCGCCTGGACTTCCCGCCGGGCGAGGCCGGGCACGCGGGTCGCCTCGCCGGGGCAGGCCTCGGGGCGCTGCTCGCGCAGCAGCTCGCCGTCCTGGCAGTCGTGGTGCTCGCCCCCCTCGGCGGCGACGCCGGAACGCTGTCCATCTACCAGTACGCCCAGGCCGTGTACGTGCTGCCGTACGCCGTGTTCGCCGTCCCGCTGGCGACCGCGGTCTTCCCGCGCCTGTCCGAGTTCGCCGCGACCCACTCGCGGGACGAGTTCGCCCGCCTGACGGCGACGTCCACCCGGCTGATCCTCGTCGTGGGCCTGGTCGGCATGGCGATCCTGATCGCTGACGCCCCGACCGCCCCGCCGATCTTCCGGGTCACCCCGGCGATGGGTGACGCGATCGCGTGGCTGGCCCCCGGCATCGTCGGGTTCAGCCTGACCTTCCACTCCTCCCGCGTGCTGTACGCGGTGGACCGGGGACGCAGCGCTGTGGTCGCGACGGCGTCGGGCTGGGTGGCGGTCGTCGTCGCCTCCACCGCACTCGTCCTGCTCCTCGCGCCCGACGGCGCCGACACCCCCGCCACGTTGCGCGCCCTCGCGATGGGCAACTCGGCCGGGATGGTCGTGGCCGGTGCGGGGTTGCTGCTCGCGACGCATCGCGTGACGCGCGGCGAGGGAACCGGGGCCCTCATGCGGACCCTCCTGGTGGGCACCGTCGGGGCAGTGGCTGGTGGTGCGGTCGGCCGGCTGGCGGTGGACACCACCCTCGACCTCACCGGTGCGACCGTCACCGGCAGCGTGCTCGCGGCGGTGCCCGGCGCCGCGGTGGCGGCGGGCCTGACGCTGGTGGCGACCTACCTGTTCGACCGTTCGACGCTCGGGCCGCTCCTCGCCCGGATCGGAGTGAGATCGTGAGAATCCTGATGGTCCTCGGCCGGGCAACCGGCGGCATCGGCGTGCACGTCGACAGCCTCACCACCGAGTTGCGGGCGCGCGGCCACACGGTGGACCTGCTCACCGACGCCCTCACCGCGGCGACGTTCTCCTGGGACGACGCCCACCTCCACTGGCCGCACGGACGGGACCCGCGGCGGCTGGTGGCCGCGCGGCGTGCCACCCGGGCCCTGGCCCACGGTGCCGACGTGGTGCACGCCCACGGGCACCAGGCGGGCGCGTGGGCTGCCGCTGCCGGGGCCTCACCCCTGGTCGTCTCGCTGCACAACGCGATCCTGCCGGGCACCTTCCCGCGTCCGGTGGCGACCGGGCTGCAGCGCTTCGTCGCCCGGCGCGCCGATCTCGTCACCGGCGCCTCATCCGATCTGGTGGCCGAGGCGCGCCGGCACGGCGCCCGCTGGACTGAACTCGCGGAGGTTCCGTCGCCCCGGGTGCCCGCGCTCCTCCGCACCCCGCTCCGCGCCGTCGCGGAACGGCGCCTCGCCTCCGCCGCGTTCGTCGCCAGCCTTGAACGGCCGGGGCTGGACCCGGCGCTCCCGCTGGTGCTCGCCGTCGCGCGCGTCGCACCGCAGAAGCGCATCGACGTCCTGCTCGAGGTGGCACGCCGGCTGCGGGGGGAGGCGACCGTGGTGCTCGTCGGCTCCGCCGACGCCGACCTGCTCGGCCGGATCATGGCGCAGGACACCGCGGGCGACCTGATCCACCTGGGACCGCGGCCCGACCTGGACGAGCTCTACGCCACGGCCAGCGTCCTCGTGCTGACCTCCACCTGGGAGGCGCGGGCGCTCGTGGTGCAGGAAGCCATGGCCGCCGGGCTGCCGGTGGTCGCCACGGACACCGGAGGGATCCCCGACCTGGTGAGGACGGGGGAGGAGGTGGTGGGTGAACTCGTACCCGTCGGGGACGCGGCCGCGACGGTCGCGGCCATCCGCCGCGTGCTCCGGGATCCGGCGAGGGCGGAGTACCTCTCGAGCCGGGGACGGGAGATCGCCGGCAGCTGGGCCGACCTCGCCGCGACCGCGGTGGTGTGGGAGAACTGGTACCGACGCCTTTAACGGATAGAGTGGAATCCCGTGGTGAACAAGCACGCGACCCCTGAGGTCCCCCGGCACATCTTCGTCACCGGAGGAGTCGTCTCCTCCCTCGGCAAGGGCCTCACCGCGTCAAGCCTGGGGCACCTGCTGCGCGCCCGCGGGCTCCGGGTGGCCCTGCAGAAGCTCGACCCGTACATCAACGTGGACCCGGGGACGATGAACCCGTTCCAGCACGGCGAGGTGTTCGTCACGGCGGACGGCACCGAGACCGACCTCGACATCGGGCACTACGAGCGCTTCCTCGACGTGGAGCTGTCCGGGGCGGCGAACGCCACGACCGGCCAGGTCTACTCGGCCGTGATCGCGAAGGAGCGTCGCGGCGAGTACCTCGGCGACACCGTGCAGGTGATCCCGCACATCGTGGACGAGATCAAGGAGCGGATGCGCGCGCAGGCCCACCCGGAGGAGGGGCCCGCGCCGGACATCATCATCACGGAGATCGGCGGCACTGTCGGCGACATCGAGTCCCTGCCGTTCCTCGAGGCCGCCCGCCTGGTGCGCCGGGACCTGGGCCGAGACAACGTGTTCTTCGTCCACGTCTCGCTCGTCCCCTTCCTGGCCGCGGCGGGCGAGCTGAAGACCAAGCCCACGCAGCACTCCGTCAACGCCCTCCGCTCCATCGGTATCCAGCCCGACGCCATCGTCTGCCGCTCCGACCGGGACCTGCCCGACGGGGTGAAGCGGAAGATCGCGCTCATGTGCGACGTCGACGCCGAGGCCGTGGTCACCTGCCGCGACGCGGCGTCGATCTACGAGATTCCCCGGGTGCTGCACCGCGAGGGCCTCGATGCCTATGTGGTGCGGCGGCTGGGCGTGCCCTTCCGCGACGTGAACTGGACGGAGTGGGACAGGGTGCTCCAGCAGGTGCGCGGCCCCAAGCACTTCGTCGAGATCGCACTTGTCGGCAAGTACATCGACCTGCCGGACGCCTACCTCTCCGTGACCGAGGCCCTGCGTGCCGGCGGCTTCCGCCACGACGCGCGCGTGAAGGTGCGCTGGGTGCCGTCCGACGACTGCACCACCCCGGAGGGCGCCGAGCAGGCCCTCGCAGGGGTGGACGGCGTCGTCGTGCCGGGGGGCTTCGGGATCCGTGGCATCGAGGGCAAGGTGGGGGCCCTGCGGTACGCACGCGAGCAGCGCCTCCCCACCCTGGGCCTGTGCCTGGGGCTGCAGTGCATGGTCATCGAGTTCGCGCGGGGTCCGCTGGGGCTCACCCGGGCGTCCTCCACCGAGTTCGACCCGGACACGCCGGACCCCGTGGTCGCCACGATGGCCGAGCAGAAGCGGATCGTCGCCGGCGACGGCGACCTCGGCGGGACCATGCGGCTCGGTGACTACGAGGCGGTCCTCGACGACGGCTCCCTGGTGGCCGCCGTCTACGGCGCCACGCGGGTGGTCGAGCGGCACCGGCACCGCTACGAGGTCAACAACGCCTATCGGGACCGGCTCGAGGAGAGGGGCATGCACATCTCCGGGGTCTCGCCCGACAGCGCGCTCGTCGAGTTCGTCGAGCTGGACGCCGAGTTGCACCCCTACTACATCGGGACCCAGGCCCACCCCGAGTTCCGGTCGCGGCCCACCCGTCCACACCCCCTCTTCGCCGGTCTCGTCGCCGCGGCGCTCCGCCACCGGAGGGCCCGTTGAGCGAGCCCATCGCCGACCGGCGGGAGACCAGGGAAGTCCTCGACCACACCGACATCTGGCGGGGCCGCATCGTCGGGATCGTCGCCGAGCACATCGACCTCGGCGGCGGGACGCCCATCCTGCGCGAGTGGGTGGACCACCCGGGCGCCGTCGCGATCGTCGCGATGGACCCGGACGAGCGCATCGCCCTCCTGAACCAGTACCGCCACCCGGTGAACGCCTCCCTCTGGGAGATCCCGGCCGGCCTCCTCGACCACGACGGCGAGGACTACCTCGCCGCGGCGGCGCGCGAGCTCGCGGAGGAGGCCGATCTCGGTGCGCGCGACTGGCACGTCCTCGCCGACATCTTCTGCACCCCCGGAGGGTCGAATGAGTCGCTGCGGGTCTACCTCGCCCGCGACCTCGAGGTGGTGGAACACGACTTCGAGCGGGTGGAGGAGGAGGCCGAGATGGAACTGCGGTGGGTGTCGCTCGACGACGCCATCGCGGCGGTCATGGAGGGCCGGATCCACAGCCCGTCAGCGACGGTCGGCATCCTCGCCGCCGCCCAGGCCCGAGCCGCCGGGTATCAGGGCCTGCGCGCCGCCGACAGCCCCTGGATGCGCTGAGGTCCCGGCGGCAGCGGGAGGCGCGGCCACAGGCCCGTGATCGACATCGTGAGCGCGGCGACGAGCAGCGCGCTCAGCAGCATGTGGACCGCCACGAGCGCTTCGGGCAGACCGGTGAAGTACTGGACGTACCCCACGAGCCCCTGCGCCACGGTGACCGCGATGACGCCCGACCACCGGCGCCAGCCGAGGCCGTGCCGCGTCCCGGCGACCGCGGTCGCGGCGAGGACGCCCACGAAGAGCCAGGCGAGCCCCGAGTGCACGCGCGTCACCAGCACCGGGTCGAGGGCGAACCGCGCGGGCGCGGTCGCGTCGCCCGAGTGCGGGCCCGTTCCGGTGGTCACCACCCCGGCGACCATGAGCGCGGCCCCGACGACGGCGAGCGCGGTCACCAGGCGCGGGAGCTGGCCGGGTGGCGGCGTCGCCGGTCCGTCCGGCTGCCGCAGCCGGGCCACCAGGTAGGCGCTCACCGCGACGAGCGCGAGCGAGATGTACATGTGCGAGCCGACGATCGCGGGATGCAGGTCCGCGAGCACGGAAAGACCGCCGATCACCGCCTGGGCGAGGATCAGCAGGAGGACCACGCGCGCCAGCCGGCGGAACACGGGGGGACGGGAACGCACGGACTCGCGGCGATGCACCGCCCACAGGAGCGCGAGGCTGATGACGGTGAGCACGCCGGTGAGGGTGCGGTTCCCGAACTCGATGAACGGGTGGATGCTGGCCGCCTCGTGGAACACCGGGGTGAAGCTCCCCGGCTCGCACATGGGCCACGTGGAGCAGCCGAGCCCGGACCCGGTGAGGCGCACCAGGCCGCCCGTGACGATGATCCCCACCTGGGCGGCGAGGTTCGCCCAGGCGAGGCGGCGCGTGAGGGTGTCGGCGAGCGGGTCCACGATCCTCAACTTACCTAATCCCATCGCAGCGTGCGGCGGGCGAGCAGGCCCAGCACCACCGCCCACAACGCGAGGACCGCGGCGGCCGGCACGTCGGCCTCTCCGGCGGTCGCCGCGCGGAGACCCTCACCGAGGGCTCCGGGAGGCAGGAAGCGCAGCCAGGAGCCCTCCGGGAGCGGCAGCAGGGCCCCACCGGCCACGAAGAGGAGCCAGAGGAGGTTGGCCAGGGCCAGGACCGCCTCGGCCCGCAGCGTGCCGCCCACCAGCACCGCCAGGCCGACGAAGGCGGCCGTGCCGAGCGCGAGGAACAGTGCGAGGAGCCCCACGCCCGCCGGGGACGTCCCGGTCCAGCCGAGCAGTGCCGCGAGCGCGGCCAGGACCACGCTCTGCGCGACGACCAGGACGACGACCGCGACTGCCTTCCCGCGCACGAGACCTCCCGGTCCGAGTGGTGTGGTGGCGAGCATCCGCAGCACCCCCCAGCGTCGGTCGAAGGCCAGCAGGATCGCCTGCGAGGTGAAGGCGCTGGAGAGCACCGCCATCGCGAGGGTCCCCGCGAGGGCGGACGCGGCCACGGGAGAGGGCAGGGCGATGACGGGGAGGCGTACGAGGGCGACGAGTGCCAGGACGGGCAGGCCGAAGCTGACCAGCAGCTGCTCCCCGTTCCGCAGGATGGCGCGCAGCTCCCAGCGGGCCTGGGCGACGGTGTGCCGCATCATTCGGTGTCCCGGGTGAGGTCCAGTTACACCGACTCGAGGGTCCGGCGCGCCAGCGTGAACCGGGCGCCGGACTCGCCGGCGGCCGCGAGCGCGCCCGCCAGCTCGTGCGTCGTCGCGACGTCGGCGTGCGGGAGGAGGGCGGTCACCACGCCGTCGGCTGACACCTGGCAGGGGGCGAATCGCGCCACCACGCCCGCAGCCCGGGCCGGGTCCGCGAGGGCCGCCAGGGTCAGTGTGTGGCCGTGGGCGAGTTCCGGCACGCTGCCGGCGGCCACCACGTGACCGCCGTCGAGGATCACGACGTGATCGGCGAGCTCCTCAGCCTCGGCGATGTGGTGCGTGGTCAGCACGACGGCGGCACCCCCGTCCCGATGGGTTCGGAGCAGCTCCCAGGCGTCGCGGCGGGCGTGCGGGTCGACACCGGAGGATGGCTCGTCGAGGAACGCCAGGCGGGGACGTCCCACGAGGGCGCACGCGACGGCGAGGCGCTGGCGCTGGCCGCCGGACAGGTGCCGGACGGGCGTGTCCATCACGTCGGCCAGGGAGAGCGCGCCGACCAGGGAGTCGAGATCGGCGGGATGGCGGTGCAGGGACGCGACGTGCTGCAGGACCTGCCGCGCGCGCGGGGCCATGGGCAGTCCCCCCTGCTGCACCATCACGCCCACGTGCTCCCGCAACCACGGGTCGTTCGCCCGGGTGCGCGGCCGGCCGAGCACCACGATCTCCCCGGCGTCCGGGGTCCGCAGCCCGGTGCAGCACTCCAGCGTCGTGGTCTTGCCCGCTCCGTTGCGCCCGAGGACCGCGGTGATCCGGCCGGCGTCCGCGTGAAATGAGACACCGTCCGCGGCCCGGCGCTGCCCGTACGTCTTCGTCAGTCCACGTACGCGCAGGGCCTCGTCCACGCCCCAATCCTAGGGACGCGCTCCGTCTGTCCGCCCCGGGGACCGCTGCTTGCGGCGCGGGAATTTTGAAACGACAATGTTGCTTAATACTGGGGACGGGCAGAGGAGGTGCGATGGACGAGGGGCTGGCAACCCACGAGGACACCACGCGCATGCGCATCCTCGACCTCGTCGTCACCCTCGGGCCCGTCTCCTCCGCGGAGCTCGCCCAGCAGCTCGGGCTCACGGCGGCCGGCATCCGGCGCCACATCGGGTCCCTGGAGGCGGACGGACTGGTGACCAGCCACGAGCCGGCGCTGCTGGGGACGCCGCGCCGGGGCCGGCCCGCGCGCCACTACATCGCGACCGACAGCGGGCGGGATAGACTCGGCGGGGCCTACTCGGACCTCGCGACGGCGGTCCTGGAGTTCCTTGAGGACCACGGTGGGCCACCTGCCGTCGAGGAGTTCGCGCTCACCCGGGTGGAGGACATCACCCGGCGGTACGAGATCCCGGTCCGGGCGGCGGGCGAGGACCCACGCTCACGTGCCGAGGCGCTCGCCGTGGCACTGTCGCGGGATGGCTTCGCGGCCACGGTCCGTGGAGTCGGGCCGGCGGGGCACGCGATCCAGCTCTGCCAGGGACACTGCCCCGTCCTCAAGGTCGCCCAGCGCTTCCCCCACCTGTGCGACGCCGAACTGCAGGCCTTCGCCCGCCTCCTTGGCACCCACGTGCAGCGGCTGGCCACCCTCGCGGAGGGCGAGCACGTCTGCACCACCCACATCCCCCTGACCGTCCGTTCCCGCTTCCCGGAAGGAACCCCATGACCTCTCCCACCCCGGCGACGAAGGCCGCGCCCCTGTCGCAGGAAGAGACGATCGCCTCGATCGGCCACTACAGCTACGGCTGGCACGACCCTGACGTCGCGGGCGCGTCGGCGCGCCGCGGGCTGAACGAGGACGTGGTCCGTGACATCTCGGCGCTGAAGGGCGAGCCGGAGTGGATGCTGCGCCGTCGCCTCCGTGGCCTGAAGCTCTTCGAGAAGAAGCCCCTGCCGCAGTGGGGTGCCGACCTGACCGGCATCGACTTCGACACCATCAAGTACTTCGTCCGCTCCACCGAGAAGCAGGCCACCACGTGGGACGAACTGCCGGAGGACATCAAGCGCACCTACGACCGTCTCGGGATCCCGGAGGCCGAGAAGCAGCGGCTGGTGGCGGGCGTGGCCGCCCAGTACGAGTCGGAGGTGGTCTACCACCAGATCCAGGAGGAGCTCGAGGCCCAGGGCGTCATCTTCCTGGACACCGACACGGGCCTCAAGGAGCACCCGGAGATCTTCGAGGAGTACTTCGGCACGGTCATCCCGGTGGGCGACAACAAGTTCGCGTCCCTGAACACGGCGGTCTGGTCCGGTGGCTCGTTCGTGTACGTGCCGCCGGGCGTGCACGTCGAGATCCCGCTCCAGGCCTACTTCCGGATCAACACCGAGAACATGGGGCAGTTCGAGCGCACCCTGATCATCGCGGACGAGGGCTCCTACGTGCACTACGTCGAGGGTTGCACCGCGCCGATCTACTCCTCGGACTCGCTGCACTCCGCGGTGGTGGAGATCATCGTGAAGAAGGACGCCCGCGTCCGGTACACCACCATCCAGAACTGGTCCACGAACGTCTACAACCTGGTGACCAAGCGCGCCACCGTCGAGGCGGGCGGCACCATGGAGTGGGTGGACGGCAACATCGGGTCCAAGGTGACCATGAAGTACCCGGCCGTGTACCTCATGGGCGAGCACGCCCGCGGCGAGACCCTCTCCATCGCGTTCGCGGGTGAGGGCCAGCACCAGGACACGGGGTCGAAGATGGTGCACCTGGCGCCCCACACCTCGTCGTCGATCATCTCGAAGTCCGTGGCCCGCGGCGGCGGCCGTGCCTCCTACCGCGGTCTCGTCCAGGTGATGGAGACGGCGCCGCACTCGAAGTCGAACGTGCTGTGCGACGCCCTCCTCGTGGACACCATCTCCCGCTCCGACACCTATCCGTACGTCGACGTCCGGGTGGACGACGTCGAGATGGGGCACGAGGCCACCGTCTCGAAGGTGTCCGAGGAGCAGCTGTTCTACCTGATGAGCCGTGGGCTCGAGGAGACCGAGGCGATGGCGATGATCGTGCGGGGCTTCGTCGAGCCCATCGCGCGCGAGCTCCCGATGGAGTACGCCCTCGAACTGAACCGGCTCA
Source organism: Actinomycetales bacterium UBA1383 (assembly GCA_002305415.1). GTDB lineage: Bacteria > Actinomycetota > Actinomycetes > Actinomycetales > Actinomycetaceae > UBA1383. Next base: position 18,589 of record DBQX01000022.1, read on the forward strand.
TCGAGCTGCAGATGGAAGGAGCGGTCGGCTGATGGAGGCGACCACACTGGATCACTCGCGCGCCGCCCTCGTGGGCGCGCACTCCCACGGGGCCATCCCGCAGGTGGACCGGGCGGAGCGGCCGGCATCCTTCGACGTCGCCGCCTTCGCCTTCCCGACCGGCCGGGAGGAGGAGTGGCGCTTCACCCCGGTGGAGACCCTCATCGAACTGATGGACCCCTCCGGGCCGGCCGCGCGGCTCCGACTGGACGCCGTCGTCCCCGATGGCGTCACCCTCGACGAGCTCCTCCCTGACGAGGCGCGCGCCCGGTCCCCGTTCCCGCCCGGTGACCGGCCGGCGGCGGTCGCGGTCGCCGCGTCGGGGGGCGCCCTGCACGTGGACGTGCCCGCGGGCTGGAGCGGGGACCCCGTCACGCTCACGCTCACGGGTGACGGCGGCCGGGTCTTCGGCCACCTCGCGGTCGAGGTGGGTCCCAACGCGAACGCGGTGGTGGTGCTGCGCCACGTCGGCACGGCCCGCTACTCCGCCCGTGTCGACCTGACCGTCGGGGAGGGCGCCCACGTCACCTTCGTCACCCTGCAGGAGTGGGACGACGACGCGGTCCACCTCGCGGAGAACGCTGTCGCCGTGGCCAAGGACGCGACCGTCAAGCACGTCGTCGTGACGCTGGGCGGCGCGCTGGCACGCGTCAACACCTCGGCGCGCTTCACGGGGAGGGGAGCCACCCTCGAGCTGCTCGGCCTCTACTTCACGGATGCCGGCCAGCACCAGGAACACCGGTTGTTCGTGGACCACGCCGTGCCCTCCTGCGTCTCCCGCGCCACGTACAAGGGTGCGCTGCAGGGCGAGGGTGCCCACTCCGTGTGGGTCGGCGACGTCCTGATCCGCAAGGAGGCCGAGGGCACCGACACGTACGAGCTCAACCGCAACCTCGTCCTCACCGAGGGCGCCCGGGCCGACTCGGTGCCGAACCTGGAGATCGAGACCGGCGAGATCGAGGGGGCCGGCCACGCGTCGGCCACCGGGCGGTTCGACGACGAGCAGCTCTTCTACCTGCGCGCACGCGGCATCCCGGAGGCCGAGGCCAGACGCCTCGTCGTCCGCGGGTTCTTCGCGGAGCTCATCGCGCAGATCGGGCTGCCCGACCTGCAGGAGCGCCTCATGGACGCCGTGGAGGCCGAGCTCGGGCGGATGCCCGCATGAGCGCCCGGTTCGCGTGCGCGGTCGGGGACCTCGCCCCCGGAGAGGTGGCGCGCGTGGAGTTCCCGGGCCTCGCCGTCGCCGTGGTGCGGGATGAGGACGGCGTCTTCCACGCGCTGGAGGACCGCTGCACCCACGGGAACGTCAACCTCTCCGACGGTGAGGTCGACGGCTGCACCATCGAGTGCTGGCTGCACGGCTCCACCTTCGACCTGCGCACCGGCAGGCCACTGTCCCTCCCCGCCACGAAGCCCGTCACCGTGTACCCCGTCACCGTGGCGGACGGGCGCGTGTTCGTGGACGCCCCCACCCCTACCACCTGAGAAGGAAGAACGTGTCGACACTCGAGATCAAGGACCTGCGGGTGCAGGTCGAGACCAACGAGGGCGCCAAGCAGATCCTGCGTGGCGTGAACCTCACGGTGAACTCCGGCGAGATCCACGCCATCATGGGCCCGAACGGCTCCGGGAAGTCCACTCTCGCGTACTCCATCGCCGGGCACCCCAAGTACGAGGTCACCGGTGGCGAGGTGCTCCTGGACGGGGAGAACCTCCTGGAGATGAGCGTGGACGAGCGCGCCCGTGCGGGACTGTTCCTCGCCATGCAGTACCCGGTCGAGGTGCCGGGCGTGACGGTCTCCAACTTCCTCCGCACCGCCAAGACCGCGCTCGACGGCGAGGCCCCGCCGCTGCGGCACTGGGTGAAGGAGGTCCGTGAGGCGATGAAGCGGCTGCGGATGGACCCGGAGATGGCACAGCGGGATGTCAACGCGGGCTTCTCCGGTGGTGAGAAGAAGCGCAACGAGATCCTCCAGCTCGAACTGCTGAAGCCCCGGTTCGCGGTGCTCGACGAGACCGACTCCGGTCTCGACGTCGACGCGCTGCGGATCGTCTCCGAGGGGGTGAACCGGGTCCACCGGACCACGGACGCCGGGATCATCCTCATCACCCACTACACCCGCATCCTGCAGTACATCCGGCCGGACTTCGTCCACGTGTTCGTCGACGGCAGGGTCGCGGAGCAGGGCGGCCCCGAGCTCGCCGACCGGCTGGAGTCCGAGGGCTACGACCGCTACGTGGGCGCCGGCGTCTGATGATGGCGGTGCCGGGCCGGACGGGCTCACTGGATGCCGGTGAGCTCTCCGTGCGCGCCGACTTCCCGATCCTGGGCCGCACGGTCCGCGGGAAGCCGCTCGTGTACCTCGACTCCGCGGCCACCGCCCAGAAGCCGCGGGTGGTGATCGAGGCGGAGAAGACGTTCTACGAGCGCAGCAACGCCGCGGTGCACCGGGGCGCGCACGCGCTGGCGGAGGAGGCGACCGAGGTCTACGAGTCCGCCCGGGCGCACCTCGCCGCGTTCGTGGGCGGGCGACCGGACGAGCTGCTCTGGACGAAGAACGCCACCGAGGGGCTCAACGTCCTCGCCTACGCGCTGTTGAACGCGACCCTCGACGGCGGCCGGTTCGCGCTGCGTCCCGGGGATGAGATCGTCGTCACGGAGGCGGAGCACCACTCCAACCTCGTGCCGTGGCAGCAGCTCGCGCGCCGGACCGGCGCCCGCTTCCGGTGGCTCCGCCTCCACGACGACGGTCGCATCGACACGTCCAGCCTCGACGTGATCACCGAGCGGACCCGCGTGGTCGCGTTCACGCACGTGTCGAACGTCACTGGCGCGATCTCGCCGGTGTCCGAGATCGTGGCGGCCGCCCGGGCCGTGGGCGCTCTCACGGTCCTGGACGCCTGCCAGTCCGCGCCCCACCTGCCCCTCGACGTGCGCGCCCTCGGTGTCGACGCCGTGGCGATCTCCGGGCACAAGCTGCTCGGTCCCACCGGCGTGGGTGCCGTGTGGGTCCGTGCCGACGTGCTCGCGGACCTCCCGCCGGTGATCACGGGCGGTTCGACCGTCCAGGTCGTGACGATGGAGGAGACGAGCTTCATGCCCCCGCCGGCCCGGTTCGAGGGCGGCACCCAGATGATCGCCCAGATCGCGGGCCTGGACGCCGCGATCGGCTATCTCGAGGGCCTCGGCATGGAGCGGGTCGCCGCCCACGAGGCCGGCCTCACGGAGCGGCTGGTCCAGGGAGTGGGCGCCGTCGACGGCGTCCGCATCCTCGGGCCGGCGAGTGCCGGGGGCCGGGTGGGACTGGTCGCGTTCGACGTCGACGGGGTGCATCCGCACGACGTCTCCCAGGTGCTGGACGACGACGGCATCGCGATACGGGTGGGCCACCACTGCGCCCAGCCGGTGCACCGGCGGCTGGGTGTGCACGCCTCCGCCCGGGCATCCGTGGCGGTCTACAACACCCTCGACGACGTAGACTTCTTCGTCGAGAGGCTTGCCCGCGTGAGGGGGTTCTTCGGGGTGACGAATGGCTGACCTGGAACAGCTCTACCAGCAGGTGATCATGGACCACGCCCGCTCCCGCCACGGGTCCGGGCTCCTCGAGGACTGGGACGGCGAGTCCGTCCAGGTCAATCCGACGTGCGGGGACCAGGTCCGCCTCCGTGTCCGGCTGGACCGTACCGCCGCACCCCGGGTCGCCGCCATCGGGTGGGAGGGGCAGGGATGCTCGATCTCGATGGCATCGCTCTCGCTGATGCACGATCTCGCCGTGGGCCGCACGCTCGCCGAGGTGGACGAGCTGAACGAACTCTTCCTCGAGATGATGCACACGCGCGGTGGCTTCGACGAGGACAAGGCGGACCGCCTCGAGGACGCGGCCGCCCTCGAGGGCGTCTCTCGGTTCCCGGCGCGCGTCAAGTGTGCCCTGCTCGGCTGGATGGCCCTGCGTGCCGCCATCGCGCACGCCCTCGTGACCGATCCGGAGGATTCATGACCCAGCACCCCACTGCCCCCACCGCCGCCGATGTCGAGGAGGCACTTCGCGACGTCATCGACCCCGAGCTCGGCATCAACATCGTCGACCTCGGGCTCGTCTACGGCGTGACGATCGACCAGTTCAACGACGCCGTCATCGACATGACCCTGACGTCTGCCGCGTGCCCGCTCACCGACATGATCGAGGACCAGACCTCGATGGTGCTGGAGGGCCTCGTGCGCTCCGTCCGCATCAACTGGGTCTGGATGCCCCCGTGGGGCCCCGACAAGATCACCCCTGACGGGCGCGAGCAACTGCGCGCCCTGGGGTTCAACGTCTGATGCCCGCCCACGCCCGTCGCCTCCCGCGCCGCGTCTACCTCGTGCGGCGGATCATGCTCGCGTTCGTGCTCGTGCTGGTGGTCGCCGTCGGGGCGTGGGCCGTCAGCCGCGTGCTCCCGGGTGGCGACGCCGTCGCGGACGCGACCGACACCCCGGCGGGCGTCACCGCGCCCACCGCCGCCACACCAACCCCGACGCCCACCCCGGATCCCGAGCCGGTGGTGTTCACCCTCGTCACGGCGGGCGACGTGCTGCCCCACGCGACCGTGAACCGCAACGCCGCCATCGAGGGCGGCTACGACTACGTGCCGCTCATGGAGCCGGTGCGGCCGTGGATCGAGAACGCGGACATCGCGCTCTGCTCCCTCGAGGTGCCTCTTGCCCCGGCCGGCGAGGCCCCCAGCGCGTACCCGGTGTTCGGTGCACCCGAGCAGCTCATCAGCTCCCTCGGGGCGATCGGCTGGGACGGCTGCGCGACGGCGACCAACCACTCGCTGGACCGGGGCGTGCCGGGACTGGAGCGGACGCTCGAGGTCATGGACGCCGTCGGGCTGGGACACACCGGCACGGGCCGGTCGCCCGAGGAGACCGTGAGCGCACAGTTCTACGAGGTCGAGAAGGACGGCGCCACGCTCACGCTCGCGCACCTCTCCGCGACCACCTTCCACAACGACTACACCGACCCCTCCCAGTACTCCGACCACCTCCACGCCCTGGACGCCGCCCAGATCGTGGAACTCGCCCGCCAGGCGCGCGCCGGCGGGGCGGACATCGTGCTCTTCACCCCCCACTGGGGCCAGGAGTACTGGGACGAGCCCGACGGGCTGCAGCAGGACATCGCCGCCACGCTGGCCGCCTCCGGCCAGGTCGACCTCGTCCTCGGCGGGCACAGCCACGTGCCCCAGCCGCTCGTGAAGCTCGACGGCGGCCCCGACGGCGGCGGCATGTGGGTCGGCTACTCGATGGGCAACTTCCTGTCCAACCAGGACGAGAAGTGCTGCGACATCTCCACGGCCACCGGCCTGCTCCTGCGGAGCGATATCACCCTCAGCCCCGACGGCGACGCCACCGTGACAGCGGTGACCTGGTCGGGCGCCACCATCGACACCGCCGGCCGCCAGCGCCTCTACTCCATCCAGCAGCTCCGTGACGGCACGACCTTCCCCGACCTCACCCTGGGGCCCGAACGCGTGCAGGCACGCTGGGCGGACCTCGAGGCGGTCATGGGGCTGGACGCCTACCTGCCGGCCCCGCCGGAGCCGGGCGGCGCCGTCGTCACCGTGGTGCCGCGCTAGAAGGCCGAGGTGCCCGTCGCCACCTGCACGACGAATGCCACGGCCATGGCGGCGAGGGCGCCGAGGACGACCAGTTCGAAGGGCTTGAACACCGTGCGGTCACCGACCTCCCGCCGTGCCTTCACGTAGAGGGGGACGAGCACGAAGTACACCGCGGCGGACGGGAGAAGGTAGTCCCGGCCGGCGTACATGAGCCAGATCGTGTAGAGCACCGCGATCAGCCCCACGACGCGTTCATAGGTGACCGACTTCCCCTGCGTGATCCGCTCGTTCTGCCACGCCGTCTTGAGCTGGAAGAGCGCTGACCAGAGGTAGGGGATCAGGATGGTGCCGGAGGCGAGGAAGATCAGGAACTCGTAGGTGCTCGAGGAGAAGTACGTGAGGATGAGGGTGACCTGTGCGGCGATGTTCGAGGTCCACAGTGCCACCGGCGGGGTGCCCCGGTCGTTGAGGCGCCCGAAGGACCTCGGCATGACGCCCTCCTCGGCAGGCACACGCAGGATCTCGGTGGCGAGCAGCACCCAGGACAGCAGAACGCCGAGCAGGGAGACGATGAGGCCGGCGGAGATGAACCCCGCCCCCCACGGACCGACGGCGGCCGCGAACACCCCGGCGAGCGACGGGTCGGCGAGCCCCGACACGTCCGTCTGGGACATGATGCCGTAGGACATGATGTTGACCAGCACGTAGAGCGCGAGGACGAAGAGGAAGCCGATGACGGTGGCCTTCCCGACGTCGCTGCGGCGGCGCGCACGCTCGGAGAACACGGCCGCGCCCTCCACCCCGGAGAACACCCAGACGGTGATGAGCATCATCGCCACGACCTGGGCCATCGTGCCGCCGAGAGGCAGGAGTTCGGTGCCGCCGTCGGCATAGACCTGCGTGGCGGTGCCCCAGACATCCGCGGTCAGGAAGTCGAGCCGGAAGGCGAAGATTCCGACGACGACGAAGGTCACGAGCGGGACGACCTTGGCGATGGTGACGATGACGTTGACGACCGCGGCCTCCTGGACGCCCCGCAGGACCAGGACGTACACCACCCACAGGACCACGGAGGTGAAGGCGATCGAGGGGAGCGTGTTCCCGCCCACGAAGGAGGGGATGAAGGTCCCGATCGCGGACCCGAGGAGCACGAGGAAGGCGACGTTGCCGATCCAGGCCCCGATCCAGTACCCGATCGCCGAGCAGTACCCGATGAAGTTGCCGAACCCGGCGCGGGCGTACCCGTACACGCCGCCGTTCACCTCGGGGAAGCGGTTCGCGAGGGACTGGTAGGTGAAGGCGAGCATCAGCATGCCGACACCGGTGAGGGCCCAGCCGATGAGGAGCGGGCCGAGCGCGGCGGCGCGGGCCATCTGGGACGGGAGGCCGAAGATGCCCCCGCCGATCATGGACCCGACCACGAGCGCGGTCAGGGCGGGAACTGAAAGACCCCTGGAATTCGTGACGGTGGTGTGGGTCGACTGCGACACGGAGTCTCCTGGCGCTGCTCGGGCGTGCGACGGTGCACTGTCATCAGGCTAGCGGCTGGGTGGGCTCGCGCGGGGCGGATTGGTACACCCGTACCGGACGGCATTGGACAGCCGTCCCGGGCGTGCTCAGAGATCGGCGCCGCTCATCGAGAACGTGTCGCACGACTGTACGGTCCCGCCCTCGTACCCGGTGGCGAACCAGCGCATGCGCTGCTCCGAGGTGCCGTGGGTGAACGTCTCCGGGAAGGCGCGTCCCTGCGTCATCTCCTGGATCCTGTCGTCACCGACGGCGGCCGCCGCGGTCAGTGCGTCCTCCAGCTGCGCACGCGTCGGTGGCTCGAGGAAGGTCACGCCAGTCTCCGGGTCCACCGTGCTCGCGGCGTGGCGGACCCACATGCCCGCGAGGCAGTCGGCCTGCAACTCGAGGCGCACCGCACCGGACTCCGGCCCGGTGTCGCGCAGGTTGACCTGCGCCATGTAGCCGAGCTGGTTCTGGATGTGGTGACCCCACTCGTGGGCCACGATGTACTCCTGCGCCAGTGGCGCGTTCTCGGCGCCGAGCTGGGTCTCGAGGGTGTCGAAGAAGGAGACGTCGAGATAGACGGTCTGGTCCGCCGGGCAGTAGAACGGGCCCGTCGCCGACGACGCCTGGCCGCAGGCGGTGTTCACCGACGCCTCGAACACGGTGAAGCCCGGCATCTCGTAGCGCACGCCCGCCTGCTGGGGGAGCGCCTGCTCCCAGAGCGCGTCGAGGGACTCGGCGGTGGCGACCATGCGGCACTCGACGTACTGGTTGGCCGCGTCCGCGTCCACGCAGTGCGACAGGTCGATCGTGCCGCCGCTCGCCGTGTCCGTCGAGGAGCCGCCCAGGACTCCCGACAGGTCGACGCCGGTGAACATGAAGATGATGAGCGCGATGAGGCCACCGATGCCGCCGACTGCCGCCCCCCGGCCGCCACGTGAGGTCTTGACGCGATTGGGGTCGAGCTGGATGCCCTCGTTGAAAGTCATGGCACCTCCCACGATTAGCATAGGCGGGGGCATCAGCGGATGCCCGGCGTATTCGGGCCGCCTCGGCCCCCTCACTCGGGAGTTGACCACAGACGTGATCTCAGTGTCGGACCTGTCCCTGCGGATCGGTCCCCGGGAGCTGATCCGGTCGGCGAACTTCCGCGTCGATGACGGGCTGCGGATCGGACTCGTCGGCCGCAACGGTGCGGGGAAGACCACTCTCACTCGCCTGCTCGCCGGCGAGGAGGTCGCGTCGGAAGCACTGTCCTGGAACGGCACGATCACCCGGACCGGCACGATCGGCTACCTGCCACAGGATCCGCGCACCGGCGACCTCACGCAGACGGCCCGCACGCGGGTGCTCTCGGCGCGGGGTATCGACGAGGTGCTGGCGCGGATCCGGCGTGCGGAGCGGGAGATGGCGGAGGCGGGTGGCGCCCGCCGCCAGAAGGCGATGGAGCGCTACGTCCGGCTCGACGCGGAGTTCACGGCCCAGGGCGGATGGGCGGCCGAGTCCGAGGCCGCGCGCATCACCGCGAACCTGGGCCTGCCCGGCCGGGTCCTCGACCAGAGCCTGGCGACGCTCTCCGGTGGGCAGCGCCGCCGCGTGGAACTCGCACGGATCCTGTTCTCCGACGCCCGCACGCTCCTGCTGGACGAGCCCACCAACCACCTCGACCAGGACTCCGTGGCGTGGCTGCGCGACCACCTGCGCGCCTGGCCGGGCGGACTTGTCGTGATCTCGCACGACGTGGCGCTCCTGCGGGACACCGTCAACACCGTGTTCCACCTCGACGCGAACCGTGCCGAACTCGATGTCTACCACCTTGGGTGGGATGCGTACCTGAAGGCCCGTGAGGACGACGAGCGCCGCCGACGTCGCGAGCGCGCCAACGCCGAGCGGAAGGCCGGTGCGCTGCTCGCCCAGGCGGACCGGATGCGGGCGAAGGCCACCAAGGCGGTCGCGGCCCAGAACATGATCCGCCGTGCCGAGCGGCTCCTCGCCGAGGTGGAGGACGAGCGCGTCGCGGACAAGGTGGCGCACCTGCGTTTCCCGGATCCCGCGCCCTGCGGCCGGGTCCCCCTCACCGCCGGAGGGTTGTCGAAGTCCTACGGCTCGCTGGAGGTGTTCACCGACGTCTCGCTGGCCGTCGACCGTGGCAGCCGCGTGGTCGTGCTCGGCCTGAACGGCGCCGGCAAGACGACGTTGCTGCGCATCCTCGCGGGCCTCGAGCCTCCCGACACCGGCGAGGTCACCCCCGGCCACGGGCTCCGGCTCGGCTACTACGCCCAGGAGCACGAGAGCCTCGACCTCGACGCCACCGTGCTCGAGAACCTCCGGCACGCGGCGCCCGACCTCGACGACACCCGCGTCCGCACCGTGCTCGGTTCCTTCCTGTTCTCCGGCGACGACGCCGCCAAGCCCGCCCGGGTCCTCTCCGGCGGGGAGAAGACCCGCCTCGCCCTCGCCATCCTCGTCGTGTCCTCCGCCAACGTGCTGCTGCTCGACGAGCCGACCAACAACCTCGATCCCGCCTCCCGCGGCGAGGTGCTGCGGGCGCTGCGGACCTACGCCGGCGCCGTCGTGCTCGTCACGCACGACGAGGGGGCGGTCGCGGCCCTCGCCCCGGAACGGGTGCTTCTGCTCCCGGACGGGGACGAGGACCTGTGGTCGGAGGAGTACCTGGAGCTGGTGTCGCTGGCCTGATCAGCCGTGCAGCTGCGCGTCGATGAGCGCGTCCTCCGCGATCTCGTCGGACATCCGCCGCCGCACGCGAGGCCCGGGAGTGCCCGCGGGCCCCTCGATCCGCTCCCGCCGCGCGAGGATCGCCACGCCCACCGGGGTGGCGGCGGCGAAGAACCACCACTGGAACGCGTAGCTCAGGTGCGAGCCCAGGTCCCGGGCCGGCTCGGGGAAGCCGCGGAGCGGTGGTTCCGGGGCGGTGTCCTGCGCCCACCCCTGCACCACCGGCACGTCGGCCAGGCGGGCGACGGCGTCCGTGTCGGCGGCGGAGAGGACCTGTGCGACGTGCACGGAGAAGACCTGCCCCGGGGGCGGCGTCCGGTCAACGGGGCCCTCCTCCACCCGCAGCCGCGCAACGATCGCGCGGTCGCCCGCCGGGAGCGGGGGAGCGGCGTCGTCCACGGGCACCCAGCCGCGTGACACGACGAGGGCGATCGGCGGGCCGGCTGCGCGCCGCGCCTCGAACACCGCGAGCACGTGCAGGGCCGGAGTCCCGGCGACGGGGCGGTTCCGCAGGAGCACCGTCGAGCCCGGGACCCACCGGCCGTGCAGCTCGACCCGCTGCCACTCGAGGTCGGCCGGGACCCGCAGGCCACCCGCGACGACGTCGTCGAGGGCGACGGCGTCCGCCTCCCAGTTCCGGTCGACGCGCTCGACCGCGGCGGCCCGCTGCTCGTAACGGCCCCACTGCCACGCACCGAGCAGCACGCACACGGCGCTGACCACCAGCGCACCGGCGATCAGGCCGATCCAGCGGCTCGTCCGCAGGAATCCCCAGCCGTCACCCATCGGAGGCGTCGCAGGGCGCGTGACCGGTCACCGCAGGTACTCCGTCCGGGGGTCGTAGAGTTGCACGGCGCCCGGCTCGGCGGGCAGGGTCACCCCCGGGTCCGGCTCCGCGGCCCGCTCGCGCCCCGCGTTCGCGATGATCACGGCCACGTACGGCAGGACGACGGCGGCCGCGACGAACACCCACCGCCACGGGTCGGGGGTGAGGACCGCGAGGAAGAGCGAGACCGTCCGGATCGCCATCGAGACGAGGTAGCGGATGTTGCGGTCGTGGAGGTCCTCGGAGAGGGCACGGCGCGCCGAGGTGATCGAGTAGACCTCCTCACCACCCCGCCGCTTCCTTGTACCCACCCCTGCAGGCTAACGCGCGCAACACTGTGGGGGAACACCATGAAATGCGGTCCCCGCTCCCACTATGGTCGTCTGGATGAATACTTCAGCACGCAGCGTGGTCATCACTGGCGCGAACCGCGGCATCGGCCGCGCGATCGCCGAGCGCATGGTCGCCGATGGGCACCGGGTCGCCACCCTCTACCGTTCCGGCGAGCTCCCCGAGGGGGTGTTCGGCGCGGTCGGGGATGTCACCGACACCGCGTCCGTCGACGCGGCCTTCACCGCGATCGAGGCCCACCAGGGGCCGGTCGAGGTCGTGGTCGCGAACGCCGGCATCACCCGCGACCAGCTCCTCATGCGGATGACCGACGAGGAGTTCGACGCCGTCATCAACACCAACCTCGCCGGCGCCTTCCGCGTCGCGCGCCGGGCCACGAAGGGGATGATCCGCGCCCGGTTCGGCCGGATCGTGTTCATCTCCTCGGTGGTGGCGCTGTACGGGGGTCCCGGCCAGGTGAACTACTCGGCGTCCAAGGCCGGGCTCATCGGCATGGCCCGTTCCATCACCCGCGAGCTGGGGGCCCGGGGAATCACCGCCAATGTGGTCGCCCCCGGCTTCATCGGCACCGACATGACCGCCGCGCTGCCGGAGGCGCAGCAGGCGAACTACCGCGAGGCGATCCCCGCCGGCCGCTTCGGCGCCGCCGCGGACGTCGCGGCCGCGGTCGCCTTCCTCGCATCGGACGACGCCGCCTACATCTCCGGGGCCGTGATCCCCGTGGATGGCGGCCTGGGCATGGGCCACTAGGAGGTCATCATGAGTGGAATCCTCGACGGCAAGTCGATCCTCGTCACCGGCGTGCTGCGGGACAACTCGATCGCGTTCCACGTCGCGCGCCTCGCGATGGAGCAGGGCGCGAGCGTGGTCCTCACCTCGTTCGGCCGGCAGTTCAAGCTGACCGAACTCTCCACCCGGCGGCTGCCCTACCCCGCCCCGATCGTGCAGCTCGACGTCACCGACCAGGAACACCTCGACGGCCTCGCGGCCGCGGTCAGCGAGCACACGGACCGCCTCGACGGCGTCGTCCACTCGATCGGCTTCGCCCCGCAGTCGGTGCTCGGCGGGAACTTCCTCACGGCCACGTGGCCCGACGTCGCCACGGCACTCGAGATCTCGGCCTACTCGCTGAAGTCGCTCGCGGTGGCCGCGAAGCCGCTCATGACGAACGGCGGTGCGATCGTCGGCCTGACCTTCGACGGCTCGGTCGCCTGGCCGGTCTACGACTGGATGGGCGTGGCGAAGGCGGCGTTCGAGGCGACCGCCCGCTACCTCGCCCGTGACCTCGGGCCGGAAGGCATCCGGGTCAACCTGGTCTCGGCCGGCCCCATCCGGACGACCGCGGCCACCCACATCCCGGGCTTCGAGGTGATGGAGGGCCGCTGGGACGAGCGGGCACCCCTCGGCTGGGACGTGACCGATCCGGAGCCGACAGCCCGGAGCGTCGTCGCCCTGCTCTCCGACTGGTTCCCCGCGACCACCGCCGAGGTCGTGCACGTCGACGGCGGCGTGCACGCCATGGGCCAGTAGATGGCCGTCCCGCCGAGGACGCTCGTCCTCGTCAGGCATGCCAAGGCCGAGTCGCTCGGGTCGCTGGGCGATTCCAAGCGTGTGCTCGCGCCCCGCGGGCGGCGCCAGGCAGCCGCCCTCGGCCCCATGCTGGTCCGAATGGTGGGGCCGTTCGATCGCGCCCTGGTCTCGAGCGCGCTGCGCACCCGGGAGACCTACCGCCTGCTCGCGGGAGACTCGGACGCCTACCCGCGTCCGCGCGTGATGGACGAGCTGTACCAGGCCAGCGCCCGGCAGTTGCTGGGCATCCTGCAGCGGCTGGACGAGAAGGACCGGCGCGTGCTCGTCGTGGGCCACGAGCCCACCATGAGCACGCTCGCCTACATGCTCCACGACGCGCGGGACGCCATGTCCGAGGAGATGTCCCGGGGGATCCCCACGTCCACGGCCTGCATCATCGACGTGCCGGTGGCGTGGTCGGAACTGGACCGGAACCGGGCACACGTCCGGGAGGTGGTCCGCCCCTCCCGGCAAAAGGGGCGCGCGTCAGGTGAGGCGGTGGACGAAAAGTCCTGACCGGAGCTTCGGCTCGAACCACGTCGACTTCGGCGGCATGATCGCGCCGGCATCGGCGATCGCCATGAGCTCGTCCATCGACGTGGGGTGCAGCGCGAACGCGAGGGCGTCGCGCCCCAGGTCCACGCGTCGCTCCAGTTCCTCAGGGCCACGGATGCCCCCGATGAAGTCGATCCGCGTGTCGGTGCGCGGATCGCGGATCCCGAGGATCGGGCCGAGCACGAGGTCCTGCAGGATCGACACGTCGAGGGCTCGAACAGGATCGGCCTCGTCCCAGGTGCCCGGGCGGGGAACGAGGCGATGCCACTCTCCCAACAGGTACATGCCGAACTCGTGGGTGGCGGCCGGCCGGGCGGCCGCCGCGGTCACGGTGACCTCGAAGGCCTTACCGAGACGGGCGAGGAACTCCTGCGGCGACAGCCCGTTCAGGTCCGCGACCACCCGGTTGTAGGCAAGGATCCGCAGCTCCGTGTCCGGGAAGGCCACGGCCATGAAGAGGTCGTGCTCGCCGGCGCCCTGCCGCTGCCGGCGCAGCAGCGCCACCCGCGCGGCCGATGCGGTGCGGTGGTGGCCATCCGCGACGTACGCGTGGCGCAGCGCCGCAAAACCCGCGCGCACTCTCTCCACGTCCGCCGGATCGTCGAGGAGCCACAGGTGGTGCCGCACGCCGTCGTCCGTGGTGAAGTCATAGGCCGGGGCGCCCGTCGTCACGCGCGCCACGACGGCGTCGACGGCGTCGGTATGGCGGTAGGCGAGGAATACGGGGGAGGAGTGCGCGTCGGTGGCGTCGACGTGGCGGACCCTGTCCGCCTCCTTCTCGGCGCGCGTCAGCTCGTGGCGCCGGATGATGCCCTCGAGGTACTCGTCGACGCTTGCGAGGCCCACCAGGCCGGTCTGGGAACGCTCGCCCATCGCCTGCCGGTAGACGTAGAACATCGGGTGCGGGTCCTGCGCCATCAGGCCCCGTTCCTCGTACGCGTCGAGGTTGAGTCGCGCCTGCCGGTAGACCGCAGGATCGTGTGGGTCGGTTCCCGGCGGGAGGTCGACCTCCGGCCGCTCCACGTGCATGAAGCTCAGGGGCCGGCGCCGCACCTCGAGTCGCGCCTCGTCCTCATCCACCACGTCGTACGGGAGCGACGCGATCGCCGCGGCGTACTGCGGCAGGGGTCGCAGCGCGCGGAATGGGCGGAACTCCATGGTGATCCTCTCAGTCGTGCTCGGCGCCGGGCAGCAGCGTGAGCCCCAGGAGCCGTGCGGCGCGGGTGACGGCGTGGCGGGTCGTCACCCCCGGGGGAAGCCCGAGGGCGGCCGCGACCTGGGTCAGGCCCGGTGGGAGCGGCGCGTCGGGCCGTCGCAGCAGCAGTGTGGCACGAGAGGTGAGTGCGGCGGGCAGGTCGTCCACGTCTTCTTCGCTGGGTGACGCGCGCAGGAGGGCGACGGCGGCGAGCGCCGGGTCGATCTGGCCGGGGACGTCCGGGGCGTCCTCGTCCAGCGCACAGCACACGCCCAGGGTGATCCAGCCGGTCCTCAGGTCCGCGAGCATCCGCTCGTGGTCGTGGCCGGCGTGAGTGAGGGTCACAGGAGGAACCACGCCGTCGAAGTGGAGCACATGGAGCGGCGGGAAGGCCACCACACGACGACGGACACCGAGCCACCCCACGTGGCGCAGGGTGTGCTCGGTGTCCGACAGCAGGTGCCCGGGCAGCTCGGAGCCCGCGACGAGCGTCAGCCTCACCGGGGGACGCGCAGGCCCTTCGGGACGACGGTCACGCCGCCGTCGGTGACGGTGAAGCCGCGGGCACGGTCGTGCTCGTGGTCGATGCCGACCTGGGCGCCCTCCTCGACGAAGACGTTCTTGTCGAGGATCGCCTTGTTGATCACGGCGTTCCGGCTGACGTACACGTCGTCGAAGAGGACGGAGCCGCGGACCGAGGACCACGAGTTGATCCGGACACCCGGGGACAGCACCGACCCGACGACCTCCCCGCCGGAGACGATGACGCCAGGGGATACGAGCGAGTCGAGCGCGTGGCCGAGGCGCTCGTGGTGGCCGTACACGAACTTCGCCGGCGGCAGGCCGGTGTAGCCGGTGTAGAGCGGCCAGTCGTAGTTGTAGAGGTTGAACACGGGCGTCACGGAGATGAGGTCCATGTTCGCCTCGTGGAACGCGTCCAGGGTCCCAACGTCGCGCCAGTAGCCCTTGTCGCGCGGCGTTGCGCCGGGGATCTCGTTCTCGATGAAGTCGTAGAGCCCGGCGGCGCCCTGGTTCACGAACCAGGGGACGATGTTCCCGCCCATGTCATGCTTCGAGTTCTCGTCCTCGGCATCGCGCACGACCGCCTCGCGCAGCGCGTCGGCGTCGAAGACGTAGTTGCCCATGGAGGCGAGCACCTCGTTGGGGGAGTCAGCGAGCCCGACGGCGTCCTTGGGCTTCTCGAGGAATGCACCGACCTTGTGGGGGTTGTCCTTGTCCGCGTCGATGACGCCGAACTGGTCCGCGAGCGACAAGGGCTGGCGGATGCCCTCGATCGTGAGCGGGAAGCCGCTCTCCTTGTGCCGCTGCACCATCTGGGAGAAGTCCATGCGGTAGATGTTGTCCGCACCGGTGATGACCACCGTCTCGGGACGCTCGTCGTCGAGCGTGTTGAGGGACTGGTAGATCGCGTCCGCGCTCCCCTGGTACCACTGCTTGCCCATGCGCTGCTGGGCCGGGACGGCGGCCACGTAGTTGCCGAGCAGGGTGGACATGCGCCACGTCTTCGAGACGTGCCGGTCCAGCGAGTGGGACTTGTACTGCGTCAGCACCACGATCTTCAGGTACCCGGAATTCACCAGGTTCGAGAGGGCGAAGTCGATGAGGCGGTAGATGCCCCCGAAGGGGACGGCGGGCTTCGCCCGGTCTGCGGTGAGGGGCATGAGGCGCTTGCCCTCACCCCCGGCGAGCACGATTGCAAGGACCTTTGTGCGCGTGACCATGGCACGACCATATTGCGAAAAGTGGGGACCCACGAGCGCTTCGGAGGCCGGAATTTTGCGCCAAGATGGGTCCGTGAGCGACAACAGCATGCGGGTCGACCTGCTCACCCGCGAATACCCCCCGAAAGTCTACGGCGGCGCCGGCGTGCACGTGGAGGAGCTCTCCCGCGTGCTGCGTGACCACATCGACGTGCGCGTGCACTGCTTCGACGGACCCCGGGAGCCCGGCGCCGTCCCCGACGGCGTCACCGGCTACTCCGACCTCCCCGACCTCGCGGACGCGAACGCCGCGATCCGCACCCTCGGCGTCGACCTCGCGATGACGGTCGGAACCGCCGGGACGGACCTGGTCCACTCCCACACCTGGTACGCCAACATGGCGGGCCACTTCTCGAAGCTGCTGCACGGGGTCCCCCACGTGGTCTCCGCGCACTCCCTCGAGCCGCTGCGCCCCTGGAAGGCCGAGCAGCTCGGCGGCGGGTACCGCGTGTCGAGCTGGGCGGAGAAGACCGCCTACGAGGCCGCCGACGGGATCGTGGCGGTCTCCAACGGCATGCGCGACGACATCCTCCGGTGCTACCCGGCCATCGACCCCGCGAAGGTCGAGGTCATCCACAACGGCATCGACCTCTCCGGCTGGGTCGCTCCCGCGAAGGACGACCCGGAGCGCCTCGCCACCCTCGCCGAGTACGGCATCGACGAGTCCAGGCCGCTGATCGTGTTCGTGGGCCGCGTCACCCGGCAGAAGGGCCTGCCCTACTTCCTGCGGGCCGCCGAGCAGCTCCCCGCGGACGTCCAGCTGGTGCTCTGCGCGGGCGCCCCGGACACGCCGGAGATCGCGAAGGAGGTCGAGGGCCTGGTCGAGAACCTGCAGTCCAAGCGCGACGGCGTCGTCCTCATCGAGAAGATGCTGCCCCGGAAGGAGCTCGTGGCGATCGAGTCGGCCGCGACGACGTTCGTGACGCCGTCGGTCTACGAGCCGCTGGGGATCGTCAACCTGGAGGCCATGGCCGTGGGCATCCCGGTCGTCGGCACCGCGACTGGCGGTATCCCCGACGTGATCGTCGACGGCGAGACCGGCTACCTCGTGCCGATCGAGCAGGTGCAGGACGGCACCGGCACCCCGATCGACCGGGAGAAGTTCGAGGCCGACCTGGCCGCGACGCTCACGAAGATGGTGTCCGACCCCGAGCGGGCGAAGGCGATGGGCGTGGCATCCCGGAAGCGTGTCGAGGAGCACTTCTCCTGGGACGCGATCGGCCTGCGCACCGTCGAGTTCTACGCGAAGGTCCTCGGCCGCTGACACGACACGCGGATGGCCCCGGCTGCCGTGCCGGGGCCATGCGCGTCTCCGCGGGCCGATGCTCGGGCGGTGCCGTCCCGCGCGGGCGCGATAGGTTAGGCCCATGCCCGCAGTGCTCCAGCTCTCGAACGTCACCGTCCGGCGCGGGAACAAGGAGATCCTCCACGACGTGTCGTGGGAGGTCCTCGACGGCGAGCGCTGGGTGATCCTCGGACCCAACGGTGCGGGCAAGACCACCGTCATCCAGCTCGCCTCCGGGCGGATGTTCCCGACCCGCGGATCCGTCACCATCCTCGGCGACCGGCTCGGGACGGTGGACGTGGCCGAGCTCCGCACGCGCGTCGGCCTCGCCTCGGCGGCCCTCGCGGAACGGATCCCGGGGACGGAACCGGTGCTCGACGTCGTCCTCACGGCGGCCTACGGGATGACGGGCCGCTGGCGGGAGGACTACGACGAGGCGGACGTGGCGCGGGCGCGCGAGTTGCTGCACGCGTTCGGCATCGCACACCTGGAGGGACGGAAGTTCGCCACCCTGTCGGAGGGGGAGCGCAAGCGCGCCCAGGTGGCGCGTTCCCTCATGAGCGACCCCGAGCTCCTCATCCTGGACGAGCCCGCGTCGGGGCTCGACCTCGGCGGCCGCGAGGTGCTGCTCGCCGCACTGGCCGACCTCGCCGTCGACCCGCATGCCCCGATCCTGGTGCTCGTCACCCACCACGTGGAGGAGATCCCGCCCGGTTTCACCCACGGCATGCTCATGCGTGAGGGCCGGGTGGAGGCTGCCGGGCCCCTGGCGGAGGTGATGACGTCCGCGCACCTGTCGCGGGCGTTCGGGATCGACCTCGAGGTCGAGGGGCACGAGGGCCGGTTCGCGGCGTGGGCGCGGCGGGCCTGACCCCCGTGCAGCGGGGGGCGGAGGCTCGCGTAGAGTGGACCCGGAGGGAGGGTTCGCCGTGGCATGGATGTGGTGGCTCGGTATCGCGCTGATCCTCGGGGTCGTGGAGCTGGTCACCGTCGACCTCATCTTCATGATGCTGGTCGGCGGTGCCCTGGCCGCGATGATCGTGGCGCTGCTCGGCCTGCCCGCGTGGGTGCAGGTGCTGACCTTCGCGATCGTGTCCTGGGCGCTCCTCCAGCTCGCCCGCCCCGCCGCGAAGGCGTGGCTCGAGCGGACCACCCCCGAGACCAAGACCAACGTCGACGCCCTGATCGGCCGCAGCGCGCGCGTCGTGCTCGAGGTGACCGAGGACGCCGGCCGTGTCAAGCTCGGGGGCGAGGTCTGGACGGCGCGCAGCGCCACGCGCGGTGAGGCCTTCGCCGTCGGCGAGGACGTCGTCGTCACCGCGATCAACGGTGCCATCGCGATGGTGGCCCGGCCCGAGCCCCGTGGCGACATCCACTGACCCCCCCACGAAGGAGAACCCCAAATGGACGCCGGCCAGATCATCCTGTGGATCATCCTCGCCCTGTTCGTGATCTTCGTGATCACGGCGATCTCGCGAGCGGTGCGGATCGTGCCGCAGGCGGTCGCACTGATCGTCGAGCGGCTGGGCAAGTTCCAGACCGTCATGTACGCCGGGCTGCACTTCCTGATCCCGTTCGTGGACCGGGTGCGCGCGGGCGTGGACCTGCGCGAGCAGGTGGTCTCGTTCCCGCCGCAGCCCGTGATCACCTCCGACAACCTGGTGGTGTCGATCGACACGGTCATCTACTTCCAGGTGACCGACCCCAAGGCCGCCACCTACGAGATCGCGAACTACATCCTCGGCATCGAGCAGCTCACCGTCACGACGCTGCGCAACGTGATCGGCTCGATGGACCTCGAGCAGACCCTCACCTCCCGTGACCAGATCAACGGCCAGCTCCGTGGCGTGCTCGACGACGCGACCACGAAGTGGGGCATCCGCGTGAACCGCGTGGAGCTGAAGGCGATCGACCCGCCCGCCTCGGTGCAGGGCTCCATGGAGCAGCAGATGAAGGCCGAGCGCGACCGGCGCGCGGCCATCCTCACCGCGGAGGGCGTCAAGCAGTCGCAGATCCTCGAGGCGGAGGGCGAGAAGCAGTCCGCCATCCTCCGCGCCGAGGGCCAGGCCCAGGCCGCGATCCTGCGGGCGCAGGGTGAGTCGCGGGCCATCCTCCAGGTCTTCGACGCGATCCACCGCGGCAACCCCGATCCCAAGCTGCTGGCCTACCAGTACCTCCAGACCCTCCCCAAGATCGCCAACGGGAACTCCTCGAAGATGTGGATCGTGCCCACCGAGTTCACGACGGCGCTCGAGTCGATCGCGCGCGGCTTCGGCGGCGTGCCGGACGGCGGCGCCCCCGTCGAGGCGGCGTCGAGCCCCGTGGACTTCGGTGCCCAGGGTCCCGGCATGCTCGAGGACCTCGCGAACACCGCCCTGCAGGACCCGGGTGAGGCGCTGCGCGAGGCACGCTCGGAGAGCGCCCGCGCGACGGCCGACGCGTCGGAGGCCGGCGAGGGCACCGGCATGCCGTTCTCGCGGACCGCCGAGGCGGGGCTGCGACCGGCCGAGCTGGAGCCCGAGCCCCCTCGGGGCCCGTGGCGCCCCGACGAGGACCGCCCGCACCGCCATGCCAGGCCTGAGGGCGAGCAGCAGCAGCCGTCGCCGGAGGAGTTCTTCCGGCCCCAGTGATCATCGAGGTCACGGACCCGGAGGATCCGCGGGTCCACGAGTACACCCACTTGACCGACGTCGCGCTGCGGCGTGTCCTCGAGCCTGCCGCGGGACTGTACCTGGCGGAGAGCTCCACCGTGATCCGCCGTGCCGTGGCAGCCGGGCACAGCCCGCGGTCGCTGCTGCTGGCGCCGCGCTGGCTCGAGTCGGTCGCGGACATCCTCGTGACGGTCGGAGGGGCGCCGGACGGCGGTGCGGTCCCTGTCTACCTCGCGCCCGAGGAGCTGCTGCGGACCATCACGGGCTTCCATCTGCACCGCGGGGCCCTCGCCGCCATGCACCGCCCGGCACTGGGCACGGTCGGCGAGGTGCTCGCCCGGGCCCGGGGTGGCGCCGGGGCGCGACGCGTCGTCGTGCTGGAGGACATCGTCGACCACACCAACGTGGGCGCCGTGGTGCGCTCCGCGGCGGCCCTCGGGGTGGACGCCGTCCTCGTGACCCCGAGGTGTGCGGATCCGCTCTACAGGCGGGCGGTTCGCGTGTCGATGGGCACGATCTTCCAGGTTCCCTGGACGCGCATCGACCCGTGGCCGGGCGGGATCGACCTGCTGCACTCCCTCGGCTTCACCGTGGCCGCGCTCGCGCTCGGAGCGGACACGGTCCCGCTGGACGAGCTCGCCGCGCGGCCCCCGGAACGGCTGGCCCTGGTCCTCGGGACCGAGGGCGACGGGCTGGCATCCCGGACGATCGCCCGCGCCGACCTCGCCGTCAGCATCCCGATGGCGGGTGGCGTGGACTCGCTGAACGTGGCGGCCGCGGGGGCGGTGGCGTTCTGGGCCACCCGCACCTGACCGCGCGCCATCGTCACGACGCGGCGTCGCACCTGTAGGGTGGCGCCATGTCGACCCGCACCATCACCCCTGCCGAACAGGGCAGGTTGCGCACCCTCAACCTCGCCGCCGCCGCGCTCCACCTCGGGCAGGCCGTCGCCGTCGTGGTGCTCGCCAACGACTTCGTCATCCCGATCACCGCCGCGTACCTCGCAGGCCCGCCCGGTACCCCGCCCGCGCCCGCCCAGACGCTGGCCGACCTCTCGACCGGGCTCGCCGTCGCGGGCTTCCTGTTCCTCTCGTTCCTCGCCCACCTCATCGTCTCCACGGTCTGGTTCCGGAACTACATCGGGGACCTTTCCCACCAGATCAACCGGGCGCGGTGGGTGGAGTACTCGCTCTCCTCGACCCTCATGATCGTGATCATCGCCCAGCTGGTGGGCATCACGGACGCGAGCGCCCTGATCGGGATCGCCGGGGCGAACGTCTCGATGATCCTGTTCGGCTGGCTGCAGGAGAAGTACGAGGAGGCCGGCGGGGGCGGGTGGCTCCCCTTCCTCTTCGGCTGCATCGCCGGGATCGTCCCGTGGCTCGCCATCCTCGTGTACACGATCGCGCCGGGATCCGACGCCGAGCCCCCCACCTTCGTCTACGCGATCGTGGTGTCCCTCTTCCTGTTCTTCAACGTCTTCGCCCTGAACCAGTGGCTGCAGTACCGCGCGAAGGGGCGCTGGGCCGACTACCTCGTGGGCGAGCGCGGCTACATCATCCTCAGCCTCGTGGCCAAGTCCCTGCTCGCCTGGCAGGTCTTCGGCGGGACACTGGCCGCCTAGCCCACGCCCAGGTCCTCGACCACCTCACTGCCCGCGACCTCCGCGAGGAGGGCGCCCGGCAGCAGCAGCTTGGACCCGCGCACGCCCGAACCGATGATCGCCCACCCGGTGGTCACGCGCGTGTCCAGCAGCAGGCGCCACCGCCCTTCGCCGACCGGCAGCCCGATCGGCGTGATGGCACCGAACTCCATCCCCGAGGCCGCCACCGCGAGGTCCATGGGCCAGAAACTGGCCTTCCGGACGTCGAGGAGCCGCTTGACGCGGTTGTTCACGTCCGCCCGCGTCGTCGCACGCACCACGCACGCGGCGACGCGCTCCTCCCCGGCCCGGCGGCCCGCCACGATGACGCAGTTCGCGGACAGCGCCAGGTCAAGCTCGTAGCGTTCGGACATGGCGGCGGTGTCGGCATGGTCCGGGTCGATCCGTGCGACGAGGACGTCCCGCGCCGCGGATGGGACGCGCCGCGCCAGCTCGCCCAGGCCGGCGGCCACCGGGGCCCCCAGCAGGTCGGGGGCCGCGACCGCGGGCACCCAGGTGAGGGTGCCGAGCCGTGCGGTGCCGTCGGGGAGGAGGGTCGGTTCCATGGTGCTCCTCAC
Organism: Actinomycetales bacterium UBA1383; assembly: GCA_002305415.1. Taxonomy (GTDB): domain Bacteria; phylum Actinomycetota; class Actinomycetes; order Actinomycetales; family Actinomycetaceae; genus UBA1383. Next base: position 40,907 of record DBQX01000022.1, read on the forward strand.
GTCCCGGCCGCGAAGCCGTGCTGGCGCCACGCCTCGTAGGTGGCGATCGCGGCGGCGTTGGACAGGTTCAGCGACCGGATCCCCGGCAGCATCGGGATCCGGACCCGGTCGGTCACCCGGGGGTCGTCGACGATCTCCCGCGGCAACCCGTCGGGCTCGGGACCGAACAGGAGCGCGTCGCCCGACTCGTAGGAGATGTCGGTGTAGCGGGTGGCGCCTCGGCCCGTGAACGCGAAGAGGCGGCCGGGGAGCGCGGCGACGGCGTCGTCGAACGTGGCGTGGACGACGACGTGCGCGAGGTCGTGGTAGTCGAGGCCCGCGCGGCGCAGGTGCGCATCCGTGAGCACGAAGCCGAGCGGCTCCACGAGGTGCAGGGTCGCGCCTGTGCAGGCCACCATCCGGATCGCGTTGCCCGTGTTGGGCGGGATCCGCGGCGAGAAGAACACGACGTGGAACACGCGGGCCAGCCTACCGGGGACGCGTGAGGTGCCCTCCACCGGTCGGGGCGGGAAGGACCACGGCGGGACACCAGCCGCGCAGGCTGTTGAGGAACGCCACCTCCTGCGCGCGGGCGAGGTCCTCGACGCGCAGGGGGGCCTCGCGCAGCCGTCCGGATTCCAGCAGCTCCTCCCGGAGGGTACCCGGCAGCAGGCCCACCGCGGCGGGCGGGGTGAGCCACGCACCGTCGAGGAGGAGTGCGAGGGTGCCCGTCGTGCACTCCGTGAGCTCCCCGGCGGGCGTGTGGCCGATGAGGTCGAAGGCGTCGCCTGCCGGGCCGAATGCCGCCCAGTGGGCTCGGTGGGTCGTCTTGTTGACGATGACCGGGCGCAGGAAGCCCGCCGTGTCCAGCGGGGTGTTCGCGAGGCGCAGCCGTACCGGCAGGGGAGTGACGGGAGCCGGGGTGACCTCGACGGCGACGCCGTCGCGGCCCACCCGCAGGCGCACCCGCAGCCGCCCGGCCGGGTGCGCCGACGCCGTGGCCGCCAGGCGCGCGGCGACGGCGTCGGCGTCGAGGGGGAGGTCGAAGGCGGCGCAGGTGCGGGCCAGGCGGCGGAGGTGCCGGTCAAGGCGCGCGATCCGCCCGTCCTCCAGCAGCATCGTCTCGAGCGCCTCGAGTGGGACGCCGCCGAGGAAGCGCTGCTTCGCGCGCCACTCCTCCTCCTCGACCACGGGGTCGGAGTCTGCGACGACCCCGCTGCCGATCCCGCACACGAGGGTGCCGCCCGAGGCGTCGACGGTGCGGATCGGGACGTTGAAGATGGCCTCCCCACCGGGCCGGATGACACCGAGGGCTCCGCAGTACCAGCCACGGGGCGCCGGCTCGAGCGACCTGATGACCTCCATCGCCCGCACCTTGGGCGCGCCGGTCACCGAGCCGCAGGGGAAGAGGGCGCCCATCACCTCGGCGAGTCCGGTGCGGGGGCGGGTGCGGCCGGCGACCGTGGAGGTCATCTGCCAGACGGTGGGGAGCTCCAGCAGTTCGAAGAGCGCCTCCACGCACACCGAGCCCGGCTCGCAGATCCGGCTGAGGTCGTTCCGGAGCAGGTCGACGATCATGAGGTTCTCGGCGCGGTCCTTGGGGCTCCCGCGGAGGGCGGCGGCCGCGGCGGCGTCCGCCGCCGGTCCCCTCCCGCGGGCGGCGGTCCCCTTCATCGGCTGGGTCCGCAGGACACCCGAGGCGGGGGAGAACGAGAAGAAGAGCTCGGGGGAGACACTGAGCGCTCCGGCGTCACGCAGGAACACCGCGTAGCCACCCGGCTGGGCGGCAGCGAGTGCCGCGAACAGGGTGAAGAGCTCCGGGCCGGGGAGGCTGCGCAGCCGGGTGGTGAGGTTGACCTGGTAGCAGTCGCCGGCGGCGATGTGGGCGCGCACCGCTGCGATCGCCTGCCGGGGTTCGAGAGGGCGGGCGGAACCGAAGCGGCGGTCGTCGCGCCAGTCGAGGGCGGGCAGGGGAGGGGAGCCGGAGGGCCACGGCTCTGGGTCCCCCTCCCAGGCCGCGAAGTGCGCCGCGGGCTGGGGAGAGGGTTGGGTGGCCTGGGCCGCGTCCCAGGCGCCCGCCGCCTCGTACCGCAGCCCACCGAGCACCCACGCCCCGGCTCGCGCCAGCGCGTCGGCCCGCGCGACCACCTCGGGGACCTCGGCGGGTGTCGCGGCCACCAGCGTCCACCCCGGCTCGCGACGGAACGCGCCGCGGATCCGCTCCGCGGCGCGGCGACGCGGGTCGGTGGGGACGTCGAAGGCGGCCCGGATGTACTGCTCGGGTGACGTCACCGCGCCGGTGTCACATCCCGGCCCGTCAGCGCTGGAACGTGACGGTGAGGTGGGCCCGGGCGAGGGTGTGGAAGAGGGCGACGAACGCGGCCCTCGTCGGGGAGTCGTCCTCGTCGAGGTTGAGGGTCTCGACGTCGAGGGCGTGCACCGTGAAGATGTAGCGGTGGGGGCGGTCGCCCGCGGGCGGCGCGGCACCCTCGTAGGCGTGGGCGCCGCCGTCGGTGCGGAGGTGGAACGCGGCCCCGGACAGGGTGAGGTCGGACTCCCCGGCGCCCTGCTCGAGCTCGGTCACGGAGGCGTCGAGGTCGACGATCGTCCAGTGCCAGTAGCCAGCGGGGGTGGGGGCGTCCGGATCGAAGCAGTTCACCAGGAAGCTCCTGGTGTTCTTCGGGAAGCCGGACCACGTCAGGTGGGGGGAGATGTTGGCGTCCCCGGCCGAGTGGGGGACTGGCATCGGCGCGCCGTCCACGAGGTCATCCGATCGGAGTTCGAAGGATGGGGCGGGCGGCAGCAGATCGTAGGGGTTGGGAGCGAGTGGGCGGGTCAGGTCCATGTCAGCCTCCGGTGGTCGGTGGTTCCCAACGCTATCCGGCGGGAGGGGGGAAGGGCGCGATACCCTCGCCCGTGTCGGTGCGCTCTTCCCAACGTCAGTGGGCCGATCTATACTCGAACACATGTTCGATCGTCTCGCGGTGGCACGGGACGCCCTCTCCCGCGCCGAGACGGCAGCCGGGGTGCGCTCCCGGGATGCGGGCGTCCCGCTCCCGGCGGGACTCGGGGCGCTCCTCCCGGGCGGACTCCCCCGGGGCAGCGTGCTCGGGATACAGGGGTCCACGAGCCTCGTGTTCGCGGTGATGGCAGCGGCCATGGGTTCCTCCGGCTGGGCAGCGGTGGTGGGGCGGGGGGACCTCGGCTGGGTCGCGGCCAGCGAGGCCGGGGTCGACCTCACCCGGGTCATCCACGTCCCGCGCCCCGGGGGAGCGCCGGCCGACGTGGTGGCGGCGTGCGTGGACGGGTTCGACGTCGTCGTGCTGGGCGACGCCGTCGCCCTGGGCGCCGGGGTACGCCGTTCCCTGGCGGGCAGGATCCGTGCCCACGGCACCGTCGTGCTCGCGAACTGGCCGGGCGCACCGGTGCTGCGCGCCACCGTCCACGGCGGGGACGGGTGCGCAGACGGCGCGGGCCACCTGCGGGGACGCTCCCTCAGCGTGCGGCGCGAGGGCATGCCGGCCGTCGTGGTGCTGCGGATGGAGTCCCGCCTGCTGCCCCGGCGTCACCTCCAGGCGGTGTCGTGATGCGCGCCGTGGTGGTGTGGGTGCCTGACTGGCCGGTCGTTGCCGCGGTCGCGGAAGGCCTGGCGGACCCGGCCGGTCCCGTCGCGGTGCACGACGGGCGCGGGTTGGTGGTGGTCTCGGCCGCGGCGCGACGCCAGGGAGTGCGGAGGGGGATGCGGCGCCGCCACGCCCAGCGCGCCTGCCCGGAACTGGTGCTGCTCACGAGGGATGAGGCCCGGGACGCCCGCGCCTTCGAGCCGGTGGTGCAGGCCGTGGAGAGCGTGGTCGCCCACCCGGCTGTCCTGCGGCCCGGTCTCGTGCTGGCCGAGGCCCCGGTGCGGCACCTCGGGTCGGAGGACCAGGTGGCCGAGGCCCTCATCGGGGCGGTGGCGCGGCTCAGCGGCGCCGAGGCCTACGTGGGGGTCGCCACCGGTCTCCTCACCGCGATCCTCGCCGCGCGTGCCTCGGCGATCGTGCCGGAGTCCGCCAGTGCCGCCTTCCTCGCCCCCCACCCAGTGGCGTCGTTGCGGCACGCCGCCCTGACCCGGGCCGCCCGCGCCGAGGTGGACGCCCTGCTCGAGGTGTTCGCACAACTGGGGATCCGCACCCTGGGGGACCTCGCCGCCCTGCCCGCGCCGGATGTCAGCGCCCGCTTCGGACAGGTGGGCCAGCGCTGCCACCAGCTTGCCCGCGGCCACGCCGTGCCCACCGCCCCGGGGACGCGCCCCCTCGGCTCCCTCGCGGTGGCCCGCGAACTCGACCCACCTCTCGAACGCGCGGACGCCGCCGCGTTCGCCGCGCGCACCCTCGCTGAGGACCTGGCGGAGCGGGCGGAAGGCCGGGCGTGCGGGCGCCTGCGGGTCACGGCCCGCACCACCGACGGCGTCGAGCTCAGCAGGCTGTGGACGGTCGAGTCCGTCCTGCTGCCCCGCGAGGTCACCGACAGGGTCCGCTGGCAGCTGGACGGGTGGCTGGCGGGCCGCAGCGGTGTCCCACCGAGCGCACCCCTGCACTTCCTCCAGCTCAGCGCGGAGGAACTGCGCGGGTCGCTCACCACCCAGGAGCCCCTCTGGGGACGTCCCACCCACTCCGCGCTGCAGGCCCAGCGTGCGATCGTGCGCCTGCAGGGCATGCTGGGCACCGAGGGTGTGTGGCTGCCCGTCCTCCAGGGAGGCCGCGACCCCCGCTCCCGGGTACGCACGGTCGCCTGGAACGACGATCCCGTCGCGCTCCGCCGACTGGACGCGCCCTGGCCCGGCCGTCTTCCTACGCCCGCCCCCAGCACCCTCCTCGACGAGCCCCGCGAGGTGGGGGTGGTGGACGAGTCGGGCACGACGGTCGTGGTGGACGCGCGGGGACGGATCAGCGCCCCGCCCCGTCGGGTGATGGCGGACCGGCCGTACGACGTCGTCGCATGGGCGGGGCCGTGGCCGATCAGCGAGACGTGGTGGTCCACGCCACGCCGGGGGGCGTGGGTGCAGGTCACCCCCGCGGACGGGCCGTCGATGCTGCTCGTGGGGCAGGACGGTCGCTGGCTGCTGGAGGGCCTCTATGACTAGGCCCGACCCTGCGCGGTACGCCGAGTTGCACGCCCACTCGGCGTTCTCCTTCCTCGATGGCGCCAGCCAGCCAGAGGAGCTGGTCACCGAGGCGGCCCGACTGGGACTGGACGCCCTCGCCCTCACGGACCACAACGGGCTCCACGGTGTGGTGCGTCTCGCCGAGGCGGCCCGGCTCGCCGGGCTGCGCACGGTGATCGGGTCGGAGCTCACCCTCACCCCCGCACCCCGTACGGGTGGGCGGGCGGCGAGCGAGGCAGACGCCCACGACCCGCCCGGACCCCACCTCATCGTGCTCGCCCGCGGACCGGAGGGGTACCACCGGCTGTCCCGTGCCATCTCGCTCGCCCACCTGCGCAGCGGCCGGAAGGACGCGGCACGCCACACGCTGGAGGAGCTCGCCGGTGTGGCGGACGGGAACTGGCTGGCTCTCACGGGCTGCCGCAAGGGCGCGGTACGGCTCGCGCTGGCCGGCGGAGGCCTCACCGCCGCCCGCGCCGAGCTGGACCGTCTGGTGGCACTCTTCGGCCGGGACAACGTGGCGGTGGAGATCACCCACCGCCAGCAGGCCGACGATGACGACCTCCATGACGCGCTCGCCACCCTCGCCGCGGCCGCCCACCTGCCGCTGGTCGCCACCGGTGGCGTGCACTGCGCCCGCCCGGAGGACCAGCCGCTCGCCGACGTCCTCGCTGCCACCCGGGCACGGCGCAGCGTGGAGGACCTCGACGGCTGGCTGCCGGCGCGGGCGGCGCACCTGCGGTCCCCGGCCGAGATGGCCCTCCTCCACCACCGCCACCCCGCAGCGGTGACCACCGCGGCGGACCTGGCGGACGAGTGTGCCTTCGACCTGACGCTGATCGCCCCGAACCTGCCGCCCCACCCGGTGCCACCCGGTCACACCGAGGCCACGTGGCTGCTCGCCCTCACCCACCGCGGTGCCACGGACCGCTACGGACCACGCGGCGCGGAACGGACGCCGGGGGCGTGGGCCACCATCGACAAGGAGCTGGACATCATCACCGAGCTCGGGTTTCCCGGCTACTTCCTGATCGTGCACGAGATCGTGGAGTTCTGCCGCGGCCGGGGGATCCTGTGCCAGGGGCGTGGCTCCGCGGCGAACTCCGCCGTCTGCTACGCGCTCGGGATCACGGCGGTGGACGCGGTACGGCACCGGATGCTGTTCGAGCGGTTCCTCTCCCCGGGGCGGTCCGGGCCGCCGGACATCGACCTGGACATCGAGTCCGGGCGCCGGGAGGAGGTCATCCAGTTCGTCTACGAGCGCTACGACCGCCACCACGCCGCGCAGGTGGCAAACGTCATCTCCTACCGGCCGCGCTCCGCGGTGCGGGACGTGGCACGGGCGCTGGGGTACGACATCGGGCAGGCCGACGCGTGGTCGAAGCAGATCGAGCGCTGGGGGAGCGTGCCGGACGACGTCGGGATCCCCGCGCCGGTCGTCACCCTCGCCCAGCGCATGCTGCGCCTGCCCCGCCACCTGGGCATCCACTCCGGCGGCATGGTGCTGTGCGACCGGCCCGTCATCGATGTCTGCCCGGTGGAGTGGGTCACCATGCCCGGGCGCACCGTGCTGCAGTGGGACAAGGACGACTGCGCGGATGCCGGGCTGGTGAAGTTCGACCTGCTCGGCCTCGGGATGCTCTCAGCCCTGCGCCTCGCGTTCACCGAGCTCTCCGCGCAGGGCGTGCGGCACGAGGGACGTCCGATCGGGCTGCACGACCTTCCCCAGGAGGACAGCAGCGTCTACGACCTGCTGTGCGCCGCCGACACCGTGGGGGTGTTCCAGGTGGAGTCCCGCGCCCAGATGGCCACCCTGCCGCGCCTCCAGCCCCGCTGCTTCTACGACATCGTGGTGGAGGTGGCGCTCATCCGCCCGGGACCCATCCAGGGAGGGTCGGTGAATCCCTACATCCGGCGCCGGCGGGGCCGGGAACCGGTCACCTACCTGCACCCCCTGCTCAGGCCGGCGCTGGAGAAGACGCTGGGGGTGCCGCTGTTCCAGGAACAGTTGATGCAGATCGCCATCGACGTGGCCGGTTTCAGCCCCGCCGAGGCGGACCGGCTGCGCAAGGCCATGGGCGCCAAGCGCTCGCTGGAGCGCATGGAGGCACTCAGGGGCCGGCTGATGGAGGGCATGGCCGCACACGGAATCCCTCCGGACATCGCGGAACAGATCTACGCCAAGCTGCAGGCGTTCGCGGACTTCGGGTTCCCGGAGTCGCACTCGTTCTCCTTCGCGTACCTGGTGTACGCCTCCGCCTGGCTGAAGGTGCACCACCCGGAGGCGTTCTACGCCGCACTCCTCGCCTCCCAGCCGATGGGGTTCTACTCCCCGCAGACGCTGGTCGCGGACGCCCGCCGCCACGGCGTGCGGGTGCTCACCGCCGACATCACGGTCTCGGCCGCGCAGCCGTGCGTCGAGCGGGTGGGGGAGGCCGCCGTCGCCCTGCCCGACGGCGTCCCCCGGTCTCCCGCCGGCACCCCCCTCGTCCGCCCACACCCCGGCCTCGCCGTACGCCTCGGGCTCGCCCAGATCCGGACGATCGGGGAGGAGAAGGCCGACGAGATCATCGCGGAGCGGGAGCGGGAGCCCTTCGGGTCGGTCGCCGACCTCGCCGCACGGGTGCACCTCACCCGGGAACAGCTGGAGGCGCTCGCCACCGCGGACGCGCTGCGGGCATGGGGGAGCAGGCGGGAGAACCTGTGGTCCGCCGGGGCGCTCGCGCGGGAGTACGGCGCCGTGCGCCACGGCTCCTGGATCCAGCCGCCGCTGCCGGGCACCGCCGTCGGGGTGAGGCCCCCGGATCTCCCCGCGATGGACGAGGTGGAGGAAGCGGTGGCCGACGTGTGGGCGACCGGGGTGACAGCGGATACCTTCCCCACCCGCTTCGTGCGTCCGCGGCTGGATGCGGCCGGGGTGGTGCCCATCGCCGGCCTCGCCTCCCGGGAGCCGGGGGAGCGGCTCCGCGTGGGTGGCGTGGTCACCCACCGCCAACGTCCGGCCACGGCGGCGGGGATCACCTTCCTCTCCCTCGAGGACGAGACCGGGCTCCTCAACGTGGTGTGCTCCCCGGGACTGTGGCGCCGCCACCGCCACCTGGCCCGCACGAGTGCCGCGCTGGTGGTACGGGGCACCCTGGAACGCGCGGACGGCGTGACCAACCTGGTGGCGGACGGGATGGAGCCCCTGTCCCTGCGGGTGCCCTCCCGAGCCCGGGACTTCCGCTGATCAGGGCTTCAGGCCCTCGTTCCACGGGATGAGCGGCAGCGACAGCCCGGTCGTGGTGGAGGCGTTGGTGTGCTCCGGCCGGGGCGGCACGGTCGGCAGTTCCTCCAGGGGTGGGTCCGGTGTCCGCAGCGTGGCGAACACCGACCAGACGACCGCCAGCAGCGGGATGGCGAGGATCGCCCCGAAGATTCCTCCGAGGAAGGTCCCCGCGGTCACCCCGAGGGCCACCACCACCGGGTGCAGCGACACCTGCTTGCCCATGACCAGTGGTTCGAGGATGTGGCCCTCGATCTGCCCGATGAGCGCGACCCCCACCGTCACGATGAGGGCGTCGACGAACCCACCGGCGGCCAGCGCGACCACCGCCGCCACGATCATCGCCAGCGGCGCGCCGATCAGCGGGATGAACGCCCCGACGAACACGAGGACCGCGAGCGGTGCGGCGAGGGGCACCCCGACGATCAGCAGCAGCGCGAACGCCATGAGCCCGTCAGCCGTGGCCACGATCATCGTGCCGCGCGCGTACCCGGAGAACGTGTACCACCCGGCGCTGGCGGACACGTGGACGCGGGTGCGGTAGCGCTTCGGGAGCTGGTTCAGGAACCACAGCCACATGCGGGTGCCGGAGGAGAGCAGGAAGATCGTCACGAACAGGCTGAGCGCGAACATGGTGAACCCGATCGCCACCGTGCCCGCGTTCGAGACCACCTGGCCCGCCAGGTTGCCGGCATTGGACTGGATGTACTCGATGGCCTGCTGGATGAGGTTGTTCACCCAGTCGGTGACCTCGTCCTGGGTGACGTGCCACGGGAGCGGGCCGTTCTCGAGGAAGTCGAGGATCTGCTCGATGCCGTCGTTGAACTGGTCGGCGAGGCTGTTCCACTGACCCACTACCGAGCTGATCACGTAGGTGAGGAGCCCGGCGAAGAAGAGGAACGCCAGCAGCAGGGAGAGCACCACGGCGAGGCCGCGGGGCATGGACCGGGCGAGCCAGTCCGTGACCGGGTTCAGCACCGAGGTGAAGACGAACGCGATGAACACCGCGATGAACACCAGTTCGATCCGCGTCGCGGCGAACACCACCAGCGCGAGCGCGATGACGATGCCGATCACGTACCAGCTGATCGTGCCGGACTTGGCGAGCCACGGCGGCACGAGCGGGTGGGGGCGCGGGGAGCTGGCGGCGATCCGCCGCACCGAGGCCCGTCCCCCCGCCGTCGGGCGCATCCGCCGCGGGGTGCGTGTCCTGTCGTTCCTCGCCATCACCGTCAGTCTGCCCCCTCGGCGGACCCGTCGTCGGGTGCCACGCTCGCGCGCTCGAGCAGCGCGGCCACCTCGACCGGCGAGTCGGCGATCGCCCAGGCGCCTGCGGCCTCAGCCTCGGTGCCGTAGCCCCACCGTGCGAAGATCGTCCGGATCCCGTGCTCGGCCGCGCCGTCGACGTCGTGACGCCTGTCCCCCACGAGGAGGGCGCCCCGGGTGTCGAGCCCGCGTGTGGCGAGCGCGGCCAGCGCGCGTCCGAGAACCCAGGCCTTCGACGCGTGCCGGTCGAGCAGGTCCGCGCCGGCGATCACCTCGAAGGGCGCCGCCAGCTCCTTGGCGTGGAGGATGCGCGCGACGAGGTCCTCGCGCTTCGAGCTGGCCACGCCGAGCACCCAGCCGGCGGCGCGCAACTCCGCCAGCAACTCCGGGATCCCGGGGTAGATCACCGCCTCCGTCATGCGCTCCGTGTAGATCGCGCGGTAGGTCACGCGGAACTCGTCCGCCCGCTCCGCCGGCACGTCGAGGACCTCCGTGATGCCGGTCAGCAGCGGCGGCCCCACGAAGAGGCGCAGCCGGTCCTCGTCCGGCACCGGGTGACCGAGCCGGAGGAGCGTCTCCCGTGCGCTGCCCATGATGGTGGGACCGGAGTCCGCGATGGTGCCGTCGAAGTCGAAGATCGCGATCCTCACGCGCACAAGAGTAGGCGTGTGGAGGGGCGGAAACGGCGGCATTCCCCGTCCGGCTGGGCTGCCGTCGCGTTAGCCTCGCACCATGGACGAACTTCCCGCCAGCGTGTCATTGTCGATCGGGCAGGGTGGCCTGCCCACGGTCGAGGTCTCGAGTGCCAGGGCCCGTGCCACGGTCCACCTCCACGGCGCCAACGTGACCTCGTGGATCCCCGAGGGTCACGACCCGGTCCTCTGGCTCTCCCCGGGCTCGCAGTTCACGAAGGGTCAGCCCATCCGGGGTGGCATCCCGATCTGCCTCCCCTGGTTCTCGAAGGGCCCGAACGGGGACAAGGAGCCGATGCACGGCACCGCCCGCCTCTCGATGTGGGAGCTGGCCGACGCCACGGACGACGACGGCGTCGTCACCCTGGACCTCCGGCTGGTGGACGAGGGCTGGTCGGCGACCTTCCGGATCGTCGTCGGGGGGAGCCTCACGCTCGAGCTCACGACCACCAACGACGCCGAGGCCGACATGGTCGTCGAGGAGGCGTTCCACACCTACTTCGACGTCAAGGACGTGTCAGGGATCCGCGTCGTCGGGCTGGACGGCGCCCGCTACCTCGACAAGGTGGCCGGCGGCGTCGCCACCCAGGAGGGTGACCTCGTCTTCACCGACCGCACCGACCGGGTGTACGACTCGGCCGCCGACGTCGAGATCGTGGATCCGGGCAGGAACCGCACCATCCGGATCGCGAAGTCGAACTCCGCGAACACCGTCACGTGGAATCCGTGGGCCGAGACGGCCAAGGGCCTCGCCGACGTCCCCGACGAGTCGTGGCCCGAGTTCGTGTGTGTGGAGACGGCCAACGTCGGCGCCAGCGCCACCACCCTGGCGGCCGGGGAGTCGCACACGATCGGGACGACGTACACGGTCACGCTGAACTGACTGATCGCGGCGCCGGCGGGCCATTCCCGCCGGCGTCGATCGTGCTGCACCGGGTCTACGCTGTAGTCCACCCATCGCGAAAGGCACCCGGTTGCTCTTCAAGCTCTCCATGCGCTATCTGCGGCCCTACATGGGGACCGTGTACCTGGTGATCGCGCTGCAGGTCATCCAGACTCTCGCCGCCCTCGCCCTGCCCACGCTCAACGCCGACATCATCGACCAGGGCGTGGTGCGCGCCGACATCCCGTTCATCTGGCGCACGGGCGCCGAGATGCTCGCCATCTCCGCCCTCCAGGTGGCCTGCGCCGTGTCCGCCGCCTACCTCGGCGCGCGCACCGCGATGTCAGTCGGCCGCGACCTCCGGCGGGACGTCTTCTCCACCGTGCAGCGCTTCGGGTCCCTCGAACTCACCCGCTTCGGGCCGCCCTCGCTGATCACCCGGTCGACGAACGACGTCCAGCAGATCCAGGTGGTCCTGATGCTCACCTTCACCATCATGGTGATGGTGCCGATCATGCTGTTCGGCGGCGTGTTCATGGCGATGCGCCAGGACGCCCAGCTGTCCTGGCTCCTCGTGGCGATCGTCCCGGTGCTCGGATCCGTGGTCGGGCTCGCGATGGTCCGGATGCGCCCGCTCTTCAAGCAGATGCAGGCCCGCATCGACACGATCAACACGGTGCTGCGGGAGCAGCTCGCCGGCGTCCGGGTGATCCGTGCCTTCGTGCGGCAGTCCGCCGAGCGGGAGCGGTTCCGCGGCGCGAACACCGCGCTCTTCGACACCTCGCTGAGCGTCGGCCTGTGGATGGCGTTCCTCTTCCCGGCCGTCCAGCTCGTGGTGTTCTCCGCCCAGGTCGGGGTCATCTGGTTCGGCGGCCTGCGGATCGACGCGGGTGGCATGGAGGTCGGCTCCCTCATCGCCTTCCTCAACTACCTCATGCAGATCTTCATGTCCGTGATGATGGCCACGATGATGTTCATGATCGTCCCCCGCGGCGAGGTCTCCGCGGACCGCGTGAACGAGGTCCTCACCAGCCCCATCGCGATCGGGACCCCCGCCAGCCCAGCGGCGCTGCCGCCCGGCGCGCTGACCTTCGCGTTCGAGGACGTGGGCTTCCGCTACCCCGGGGCGGAGAGCGACGTCCTCACCGGGGTCAATCTCGCCCTGCGTCCCGGGACGACGACGGCGGTGGTCGGGTCCACGGGTGCAGGCAAGACCACGCTCGTCAACCTGCTGCCGCGCCTCCTCGAGGCCTCGTCCGGGCGCCTCACGGTGGACGGCATCGCGCTGGCCGACGTCGACCTCACCGCGCTGCGCCAGCGCATCGCGCTGGTGCCGCAGCGCACCTTCCTGTTCTCCGGCACCATCGCCTCCAATCTCCGGCTGGGCGCGCCGGAGGCGAGCGAGGAGCAGATGTGGGCCGCGCTGGAGGCCTCCCAGGCCGCGGAGTTCGTCCGCGCGTTGGGGGGCCTCGAGGCACACGTCGAGCAGGGCGGCAAGAACTTCTCCGGTGGCCAGCGGCAGCGGCTGACCATCGCCCGCGCGCTCGTCCGGCGGGCGGACCTCACGATCTTCGACGACTCGTTCTCCGCCCTCGACTACAGCACCGACCTGCTGCTGCGCCGCGCGTTGCGTGCCGTGCTCGCCGACCGGGCGGTGCTCATCGTGGCGCAGCGGGTGGCCACCATCCGCGGGGCGGACGCCATCGTCGTCCTCGACGGCGGCCGCGTCGTGGGGATCGGCACCCACGCCGTGCTCATGGCGGAGTGCGAGACCTACCGCGAGATCGTCCTGTCCCAGCTCTCGGCGGAGGAGGCGGCATGAGCCACGGTCCCGGGCCCCGTGTCGTCGACCCCACCAAGAAGGCCAAGGACTTCCGCGGCACCTTCCGGCGCCTCGTGCGCGCCCTCCACCCGCAGCGCTTCCGCCTCGCGGTCGTCGTCGGCCTCAGCGCCGCGTCCGTCTTCCTCGGGGTCCTCGGTCCCAAGGTCCTGGGCGACGCCACCAACATCATCTTCAGCGGTGTCGTGGGCCGCATGGTGCCCCCCGGCGTCACCCGGGAGGAGGCGATCGCGGGGCTGCGTGCCACCGGGCAGGACCGGATGGCGGACATGCTCAGCGCCATGGACTTCGTCCCCGGACAAGGGATCGACATCCCCGAGCTCACCCGCACCGTGCTGCTCGTGCTCGCGCTCTTCGCCTCGGCCGCCCTGCTCTCCTGGATCGCCGCGAGGATCCTCACCCGCGTGGTGCAGGAGGTGGGCTTCACCTTCCGCGCCACGGTGCAGGAGAAGATCGACCGGCTCCCGCTCTCCTACCTGTCGGGGCACGCCCGCGGCGACGTCCTCTCGCGGGTCACCAACGACATCGACAACGTCACCCAGACCCTCCAGCAGACCCTCTCCCAGATCGTCACCTCGATCCTGACGGTGGTGGGGGTACTGGGCATGATGCTGTGGCTGTCCTGGCAGCTCGCGCTGATCGCGCTCGTGGTGGTCCCGGTCTCGGCGGTGGTCACGATGAGCATCGCGAAGCGCGCCCAGCCGAACTTCGTGCGCCAGTGGAAGGCCACGGGTGACGTCGGCGGCGTCGTGGAGGAGGCGTTCACGGGCCACGAGGTGATCGCGGCGTTCGGTGGGGAGGAATCGTTCGCGCGGGACTTCGCCGCCCACAACGGCGAGCTGTACGACTCCTCGTGGCGGGCGCAGTTCATCTCCAACACGATGATGCCCACGATGATGTTCCTCTCGAACATCTCCTACGTGGGTGTCGCGGTGGTGGGCGGGCTGAAGGTGCTGAACGGGACGATCACGCTCGGCGAGGTACAGGCGTTCATCCAGTACTCCCGCCAGTTCAACCAGCCGCTCGCCCAGCTCGCGTCGATGGCGAACCTGCTGCAGTCCGGCCTCGCGTCCGCCGAACGGGTCTTCGAGCTCCTCGACGCCGAGGAGGAGCGCGAGGACGTCGTCACCGCCGCCCTGCCTCCCGAGGTCGGCCAGGTGGTGTTCGACGACGTCACGTTCTCCTACACCCCGGGCGTGCCGGTCATCACGAACCTGTCCCTGCGGGCCGAACCGGGCCAGACGGTGGCCATCGTCGGTCCCACCGGGGCGGGCAAGACGACGCTCGTGAACCTCCTGATGCGCTTCTACGAGGTGGACTCGGGCCGCATCCTGATCGACGGCGTGGACACCGCCACCGTCTCCCGGGACGACGTGCGCGCCCGCATCGGCATGGTCCTGCAGGACACCTGGCTCCTGGAGGCGTCCATCGCGCAGAACATCACCTATGCGCGTCCTGACGCCACGGAGGAGGAGATGCTGGCCGCCGCCGTCGCCACCAACGTGGACCGGCTGGTCCGCACGCTCCCGGAGGGGTACGCGACGGTGGTCACGGACGAGTCAATCTCCGCGGGCGAGAAGCAGCTCCTCACCATCGCCCGCGCGTTCCTCGCCGACCCGCAGATCCTCGTCCTCGACGAGGCCACCTCGTCGGTGGACACCCGCACGGAGGTGCTGGTCCAGAAGGCGATGCACGCGCTGCGGCAGGGGCGGACCTCGTTCATCATCGCCCACCGGCTCTCCACGATCAGGGACGCGGACCTGATCGTCGTGATGGAGCACGGTGACGTCGTCGAGCAGGGCACCCACGAGCACCTGCTGACCGCGGGCGGCGCCTACGCCCGGCTCTACCAGGCGCAGTTCGAGGCAGCCATCACCGAGGAGTGACGTTACTGCAGGCCGCGCCGCCGCAGCAGCGGGGTGATGTCGGCGTCCCGGCCACGGAACGCCCGGAAGGACTCCAGCGGGTCACGCGAGTTGCCGCGGGAGAGCACCTCGTCCCGGAACCGCTGCCCCGCGACGCGGTTCAGGCCGCCGTCCCCGTCGATCGCACCCTCGCCCGTGAACCACTCGACCGTGTCCGCGTCGAGCACCTCGGCCCAGATGTAGGAGTAGTAGTTCGCGTCGTACCCACCCCCGAAGGCGTGGTTGAAGTAGCCGGAGCGGTAGCGCGGCGGGACCAGTTCCCAGGCCAGGCCTGCAGCCTCGAGCGCCGCCGCCTCGAAGGCCGCCACGGCCCCGGCGTCGTCGGGCACCTCCTCCGGCGTGAGACGGTGCCACGCCTGGTCGAGGAGGGCGGCGGCGAGGTACTCCGAGGTCGCGAACCCCTGGCCGTAGCTGCCCATCGCCACGAGGCGGTCGAGCAGTTCATCGGGAAGCGGCTCTCCGGTGCGGTGGTGGCGGGCGAAGTTCGCGACGACGGCGCGGTTCGCCATCCACATCTCGTTCACCTGGGAGGGGAACTCCACGAAGTCGCGCGGCACGTCGGTTCCGGACAGGCTCGGGTAGGTGACGTCCGAGAACATCCCGTGCAGGGCGTGGCCGAACTCGTGGAAGCACGTGGTGACCTCGTCCCAGGTGAGCAGCGTGGGCTCCCCCTCTGCGGGCTTCGTGATGTTCAGCGTGTTCATCACCACCGGCCGCCTGCCCAGCAGGCGTGACTGGTCGACGAGATTGTGCATCCACGCTCCGCCACGCTTGCCCTTGCGGGCGTAGTAGTCACCGAGGAAGAGCGCGAGCGTGCGGCCGTCCTCGTCCCGCACCTCCCAGGCGCGCACCTCGGGGGCGAAGCCGGCCAGGTCCTCCCGCTCGTGGAACGTGATGCCGTACAGCCGCTCCGCGGCCCAGAAGACACCCTTCACGAGCACCGAGCCGAGCTCGAGGTAGGGCCGCAGCACGTCGTCGTCGACGGCGAAC
Organism: Actinomycetales bacterium UBA1383; assembly: GCA_002305415.1. Lineage (GTDB taxonomy): Bacteria > Actinomycetota > Actinomycetes > Actinomycetales > Actinomycetaceae > UBA1383. Next base: position 56,893 of record DBQX01000022.1, read on the forward strand.
AGCTGCCTGCGGAGCCGTTCGGAGTGGTAGGCCCAGTCGGCCGCCGTGAACGGCCCCTCGGCGAGTCCGGCGAGGCGTTCGCCCTCGCTGCGGGCGTTGCGGGCCGCGGCGGGGGCGAGAGCGGCGAGGCGTTCCGCCACCGCGTCGGCGGACCGGGCGGTGCCCTCCTCGGCGACGGCGGCGGCATGCGTGGCGTGGCCCAGCAGCCGGGCCCGCTCGGCGCGGAGACGGGCGAGCGTGAGAATGAGGTGGCGGGTGTCGGAGTCCGGGTCGTGGCCGTCCCCCCGGGCGAGGGATGCCGCCATGAGCCGCTCCCGGGTGGCCGCCTTCTCCAGCCGGGTCAGCAGCGGCTGCTGGGTGGGGGACAGGAGGGTGACGAGCCAGCCAGCACGGCCGCGGTCGCGGGCAGCCTGTGCGAGGGCGTCGAGGGTCTCGCCGTCCAGGCCCGCGAGGTCCTCCGGGTCGGTGAAGAGCTGGGCGGCCTCCTCCAGCGCCTTCGTCGCGCGCTGCGAGAACCCGGTCTCGGCGGCGGTGATCCGCTGGTTCAGGTCCTTCAGCCGTTCCTGGTCGTCCTCGGGCAGCCCGATGCCGGCCCGGCGGAAGTCGCGGAGGTACTCGTCCAGGAGCCAGGATGTCTCGGGATCGAGGGCGAGCAGCGCCCGCGCGCGTTCAAGCGACTCGAGCCGCCGGAAGATGCGGGCGTTGAGGTGGAGGGCGTCGGCGTGCGCGGCGAGCTGGGGCATGAACTCCGCCTCGAGGGCATCCCACTCCTCGCCGCCGATCGACTCCATCAGCGTGAAGGCGACCGGCAGCACGCGTGACAGCAGCTGGCCGGTACGCTCGAGCGCCACGAGGGTGTTCTCCACGGTGGCGGGCTCCTCGTCCGCCGCGATGGCGTCCCACTCGGCGCGCTGCTCGTCCAGGCCCGCGCGCAACGCCTCCCGGACAGTGGCGGGCGTGGTGGCGGCGAAGTCCGGAAGCTCGAGATCGAGGGCGGAGGGCGTGGCGAAGGGATTGGCGGGGTCGAGGGGCATGCGTGTCATTGTGCTGCCTCACGGCGGCCGCGCGCGCGTTGGCGCGCGGAAGGGTCACAGACCCGGTACACGCGTGGAGGCGAGCACGGCCGCGATGTCCGGATTGAAGAAGCCGGGGCCCTTCAGCACCTTCCCGTCCGCCCGGTAGATGGGCATGCCGTCCTCGCCCAGCTTTGACATGTTGGATCGCTGTACCGCGTGGAGGACCGCGTCGAGCGGGATACCGGTCTCCAGGGCCATGCCGTAGATGACGTACACCAGGTCCGCCATCGCGTCGGCCGCGGCGACCGTGTCCCGCCGATGCGTGTCCGAGGCCACGGCCTCGGTGACGGCCGCGAGCACCAGTTGCTCGGCGTCGTCGCCGTACACGGCCCCCATCAGCTCGGCGAACTCCTCGGCGATGAGGGCCATGCGCATGTGCACCCTCTCGATCGCGACATCGGCGGGTCCGGTCGCGACAGGCAGGTGGTAGGTGGCATGGAACTGCCGGACGAGCGCGTCCGGGTCGCGGGGGTCGGGGATGGCCGGGTGGTGGTCGAGCGGCCCGTCCCAGCGGGTGGCGGGCTCGCGGGGGTCGGTGTCCAGCAGGGCACCCACCCACATGTCCCGCCAGGGCGCAGCCGGGTCGCGGCGGTCCGCGAAGCAGGCCCGCAGCACGCCCTCGCGCCGGAAGCCGTGCCGCCACGCCGGCTTCCAGGAGGCCCAGTTGCCGACGACGGCGCGCCACTGGATTCGCCGCAGCCCCCGCGCGAAGCCGTGGTCCACGACGAGGCCCACCGCCTCCGTGAGGTGGCCACGTCCCCGGTGGGCCGGCGTCATCCAGTAGCCGATCTCGGCGGAGTCGCCGTCGGAGCCGTGCAGGTCGATCATCCCTGCCAGCTCGTCCGCCACCCGGATCGCCCAGACGGGATTCCCGGCCTCCCACGCCGGCCGGGCGGCGGCCACGAACGCGCGGGCGTCGTCGGCGGTGTACGGGAACGGGATCGTGGTGTACGCGGCGATCGCGGGGTCCTGGCAGGCGGCGGCGATCGCGGGGACGTCCTCCACGGTGGGAGCGGACAGCTCGACGGCCGAACCTGTGATCGCGTGGTGCATGGGAGAGCCTAACGCCACCGCGCCGGGTCAGGAGGTGCTGACCTGGTCGATGATGTCGACGACGGCGGCGATCGCGGGCGTGGCCTCGTCGGGCGCCGGGATCAGCAGGAGGACGCGGCTCCCGATGGGAACTCCGATGAGGGCGTCGAACTCGCCACCGGTGCCCACCTCCACCGCCTGCGGCTGACCCGCGTCCCACGTCGACCCGGTGGAGCTGTTGTCCCAGTACGCGACCGCGTACTGGACGATCACGCCGCCGGCCACGACGGGCTCGCCGTCGGCCGTGGCGAGGACGGTCGCGCTCGACTCGGTGGGTGCGGCGGTGCCCTCGGGGACACTCACCGAAGCCGGCTCGCCGGGCGTCCCGGTGATCTCCAGGCCGGTGGTCGCGGCCTCGGGGGTGACCGCGGCGTCCGCGGAACCGGTGACGTCCGTGGGGTAGCTGCCGATGATGTCGACGACGAACACGAGCGTGTCAGTGCCCTCGATGCCGGCGTCCGGGTTGCCGCCGGTGCCGTACCCGAGCTCCGGCGGGATCGAGAGGATCACCCGGCTGCCGACATCCTGGCCGACGAGGCCCGCATCCCAGCCCTGGATCACCTGGCCGGTGCCGATTGAGAAGGCGGCGGGCGAGGTGCGCTCGAACGAGGAGTCGAACACCTCCCCGCCCCAGACCTGGCCGAGGTAGTCGACGACGAGGAGGTCGCCCGCCTCGACCGCCTCGCCGTCACCCGCGGCGAGAACGGACACCTCGAGCCGGGTGGACGGCTCGTCGTCGGGGAACGCCAGTTCCGGGGCCTCGCCGAAGACCGTGGAGGTCTCCGGGAACGGACCGTCGCCGCCGATCTCGATGCCCGTGGGGCTCGCGGTGGCCGGGGTGGTGGTCTCGGTGTCGGTGGCGTCCGACGAGCACGCCGTGAGCGCGAGGGCGCCGGCCACGAGGACGGCGGCGAGGGTCTTTCGCATGATGCTCCTGTCGTAGGTCTGCCCCAAGCGTAGGCCCCGAATCTGTGACCCACCTGTACCAGTCCACTGCCCTCACCGATTCTGAGATTGGACCCGCGGCATGCTAGCGTTGTCGCTGCACACGGCGGCTCGTCCGCCGGTCGCACACCCCGTCCGGGTGGCGGAATTGGCAGACGCGCTAGCTTGAGGTGCTAGTGCCCTAACGGGCGTGGGGGTTCAAGTCCCCCTCCGGACACTCCTTCTCCCCAGGCGGCACGTCTGTCGCGGCTGACCGCTAGGATCGCGGCCATGGCCCCGCCGATCCGCACCGCACTCCTGGGCTTCGGCCTCTCCGGCCGCGTGTTCCACGGCCCCCTGATCGCCCACGATCCGGCCTTCTCGCTCGACGTCATCGTGACCGGAAACCCGGAACGGGCGGCGAGCGCGCGCCGTCTCCATCCCACCGCCGAGGTGGTCGGGACGGCTGCGGAGGCCCTCGCCCGTGACCTCGACCTCGTCGTCATCGGGACCCCGCCGGGGAGCCACTTCTCCCTCGCGGAGGCGGCCATCGACCGGGGGCTCGCCGTCGTCGTCGACAAGCCGTTCGTCCCGACCGGGCGGGAGGCGGAGGCGCTGATCGCCAGTGCGCGTGCCGCGGGCACGGCGCTGACCGTCTACCAGAACCGTCGCTGGGACGCCGACTTCCTCACGCTCCGCCAGCTCATCGAGGCCGGCGAGCTCGGGCAGGTCCACACGTTCGAGTCACGTTTCGAGCGCTGGAAGCCGGAGGGCCTGCGCTCGTGGAAGGGCGACACGGCCCTCGCCGCAGGCGGCGGGATCCTCGCGGACCTCGGCTCCCACCTCATCGACCAGGCCCTCCAGCTGTTCGGCCCGGTACGCACGGTCCACGGGGAGACCACCCGCCACGCCGGGACCGGGGAGGCCGACGACGACGCCTTCGTCTCGCTGCTCCACGAGTCGGGCGTACGTTCGCGCCTGTCCGCGAACCTCATCTCCGCCGTCCCCTCGCCCAGGTTCCGCGTGCTCGGCTCGGCGGCCGGCTACGTGAAGTGGGGCCTGGACTCGCAGGAGCGCGCCCTCGGAGAAGGCGTCTCCCCGGGCGACCCGCAGTACGGCGTGGAGCCGGAGGAGGCGTGGGGCACGCTCGGCACGCCGGAGGGCACCCGCCCGGTCCCGGCCGTCCGCGGTGCCTACCCGGAGTTCTACCGCCTCCTCGGGGAGGCGCTCACGGGTGGAGGCCCGCTGCCCGTGGACCCGGAGGAGTCGCTCGCCGTCATCCGGGTCATCGAGGAGGTCCACCGCCAGAACCGGGCCGCGCGCGAGCATTGACGCGCGCGCCGCGGCGTGGCGATACTCGGTCATCCCAGCCCACCGAGGGGGAGTCATGGCCGACCGACTGGCGCCCGGCGCGCCCTACCGCACCATCGACCTGGGGGGCGGGGCGACCGCTCCCTTCTACATCGTCCCCTTCGACAGGGACGGGGTCTGTACCGGCCCGGTGACCGCCCGGAACCTGCTCGCCACGGTCGCGACCCAGCGCCCCACCGACGTGTTCCTCTTCTCCCACGGGTGGAACAACGACTGGAAGGCCGCCACCGCGCGTTACGACCAGTTCATCGCCGGGTTCGCCCGGATGAGGGCCGAGCACCCGCTCGACCGGCCGTTCCGGCCCGTCCTCGTGGGCATCGTCTGGCCGAGCACCGCGCTGGTCGCCCCGTGGGAGCAGGCCCCCGACATCGCGGCGACGGACGGGGACGACGACGCCGTCGCCGAGGAACGCGCCGAGGTGGCCGAGGTCGCGGCGATCGTCCCGGAGGAGAAGCGCGCCCTCTTCTACGAGCTCGCCCAGCGCCAGGACCTCTCGGACGCCGAGGCGGCCGAGTTCGCGGGCCTCGTGGTCCCCGCCTTCGTGGGCGGTGACGAGGTGGACACGGCGGAGCCCGACGCCGAGTCCGTCCTCGAGGTGTGGCGCTCCCTGCCGGGCCGTCCGGCAGCGATCCCCACTGAGTTCGGCCGGGTGCAGTGGCCGGGCGCGGATGTCGCGGGGGACGAGGCCCGCGCGGAGGCGGCCGCCGACGCGCGCGCCGCCGGGCTCCTCCAGGCCCTCGACCCGCGCGGCCTGGTGCGCCTCGCCACGGTGCTCCTGATGAAGGACCGCGCCGGGCGGGTGGGCGGCCGAGGCGTCGCCGACCTCCTCGAGTCGCTGCTCGCCACGTCCGACGCGCGCGTCCACCTCGTCGGGCACTCGTACGGCGCGAAGGTGGTGCTGTCCGCCCTCGCGGCGAAGCCGCACTCGCGGCCCGTCGAGTCGGTGTTGCTGCTCCAGCCCGCCGTGTCCCACCTGTGCTTCGCGGCCGACGTCGACGGCGCCGGCCGGCCGGGCGGGTACCGGCCCGCGCTGGCGCGCACCCGCCAGCCCATCATGACCACCTACAGCCGGCACGACTTCCCGCTCACCAAGGTGTTCCACTGGGCGGTGCGACGGCCCTCCGACCTCGGGGAAGTGGTGATCGCCGGGGCCCCGAACCGGTACGCCGCGCTCGGCGGCTTCGGGCCGGGCGGGGTCGAGGGTGAGGTCACCCGGGTCGTGGCGGCCGTGCCCCCGCACCCCTACGACCCACCGGAGCCAGGGTCGCGCCTCGTGGCGGTGGAGGCCTCCACCGTGATCAAGGGCCACGGCGAGGTGCAGGTGCCCGCGACATTCTGGATGCTGCTCACCCAGGTGGCCCGCTCCTGAGGATCAGCGGGCCACCAGCGCGCCGAGGCCACGGGCCAGCCACCACGTCGCCAGGCCCAGCGCGGCGGCGTGGCTGGCGATCCACAGCGCGCGCGGCACGCCCGTGAGCCGTGCGAGCAGTCCGGGGTCGGACTGTGGCGTGGGATCAGCGGCGACGGCGCCCAGGTGGCGCCACGCCCCCGCGAGCAGGAAGCAGCCCACCGCCAGCACCGCCGCCCCCTGCACCTGGGAGGCGCCCCACCACCAGAGGCTCCCGTTCAGGGTGGCGAGGGCGGCGACCACCCCGGCCGTGTAGAGGCTGCGCGCCCGCGTCAGGGCGCCGAGCAGCAGCGCGGTGGAGACCCCCAGCAGCGTGGGTGACCAGCCGCCGACCGCCAGGCGCGCGAGGACGGCGCCCACGACCGCTGGCGCCGGGTAGCCCGCCCACGTGGCGGCCACCAGGCCGGGACCGCGCGCCGCGCCCACCGTCACGGTGTGGCCGGACATGTCGGGCCGCAACACGAGGCCGGTGAAGCGACGTCCCGCGGCGATCCCGACCACCGCGTGTCCCAGCTCGTGCACCACCGTCACCCCCACCCGGGACCAGCGCCACAGCGCGGGCACGAGGAGGAGGGCGACAGCGGCAGCCGCCGCTCCCACGACCCACCCGTCGAGGGTCAGCGCGCCGGTGGGCTGGAGACGCGCCCACGCCTCCCGCAGCCACGCCGTGGGGCCCTCCATGGCTACAGGTAGCTGTCCTTGAGGTTCTCCAGTGTCTCGCCCATCTGCGCGAGACCACGCCGAAGTGCCCGGTGCTCGCGGTGGTGCTGGCGGTACACCTGCTGGGTGCGGGGGTCGGGGGTGTACACCGGGCCGGGTTCCACCGCGGCGGCGAGCTCGTCCGGCCTGATCTCGCCGAGCGCGCTCATGCCGAGGAGGGCCGCGCCCATCGACTGCGTGTCGACCAGGTCGAGGGCGGTCATGGGGATGCCGAGGGTGTCGGTGAGGATCTGCACCCAGAGTGGCCAGGCCGTGATGTCACCGGTGAGGCGCACCATGTCGGTGCTCCTCGCCGACCCGTACAGCGAGTCCCACACGTCGGCGAGGCAGTTGGCCACCCCCTCGAGGGCGGCGCGGGCGAAGTGGGCGCGGTTGTGCTGCATGCCGAGGCCGTAGAACATCCCCTTGTCCTTCGGCGCCCAGTGCGGGGACCGCTCGCCCGCGAAGTAGGGCAGCAGGAACACGCCCTCCGCCCCCGGCTCGATGCGCGCCGCGTCCCGCATGATCTTCTCCCAGGCCGCCTGGTCGTCCACCACGTCCGGGTACAGCTTCTCCCGGATCCACTGCACGGTCAGGCCGCCGTTGTTGATCGCCCCGCCCACGAACCACAACGGCTCCGGGGTGTCGGTGAGGAGGTAGCAGAAGGTCCGCTCGCCCGGGTCGAACCACGGCTCGGAGACGATCTTGCGCACCGCGCCGCTCGTGCCCACCGTGATCACCGTCTGGCCCGGACCCGCGACCCCGGTGCCGAGGCTCGCGAGGGCGCCGTCGCTCCCGCCGGCCACCACGGGCAGGCCCTCCGGCAGGCCCGTCGCCTCCGCCGTCGCCGCGTCCAGCCCCCCGACGACCGCCGCCGGGGAGACCAGCGGCGGCAGCTGGTCCGCCGAGATCCCGGCGAGCCGCAGCGCCTCGTTGTCCCAGTCAAGGCTGTGGAGGTTCAGCAGGCCGGTCGTCGAGGCGATCGACAGGTCGGTGGCCCAGACGCCGGTGAGTTCGTGCAGGATCCAGTCCTTCAGGCCCACCCAGAGGCGAGCGCGCTCGGCGCGTTCGGGGTCCACCCGGTACCACCAGCGCAGCCGCTGGGGGTGGTAGGTGGAGTGGACCGGACAGCCCGTCCGCCGGTACAGGGCGTTCACGTCCGCGTCGGCGCGCAAGCCGCGGTACATCGAGGTCGCGCGGGCATCCTGCCAGGTCATCGCGTCCGCGAGTGGTGTGCCGGCGTCGTCGGCCACCGGGAAGAGGCTGTGCATCGTGCAGCTGAACGCGATGCCCGTGGGTGCCACCTCCGCGGCAGCCACCTCCCGCAGCACGGCCCGCACCGCGGCCCGCACCTGTCGGGGGTCCTGCTCCGACCAGCCCGGGTGGGGCCGCTTCAGCGGGTACCCGGCAGACGCCCGCGCCACGACGTGCCCCGCAGGGTCCAGCAGGACGGCGCTGCAACTGGTGGTTCGTAGGCTGACGCCGATCATCCTCGTCTCCCCTCGTGAAGGGCTCCCCGCCCGTGGGTTCAGGCTAGCGGCGGGCGTCGCGGCGGAACCGGCGGTTGGTGCCCGGCGGCGTCCACGAGCCCGGCCTCGGTGAGCAGCTCCCGCAGCCGCCGGACGGCGTCGTGCAGTGGGGTCACGAGCACGGCGGGAACCTCGTCCGAGCGGTCGAGGACGATCTGGAGGTTCTCCTCGTAGTACCAGAGCGTCTGCGCGGGGGTGCCGTCGTACCGGGCGAGCACCGCCGCCGCATCCTGGTTCTGCAGGTCGGTGACGAGGGCGCGGGTGTTGAAGACCTTGTCGGCGGTGTTCACCAGCAGGACATCCCGGCTGGCGTCGACGAGCCGGGCGAGGTGGCGCTGCTTCCGCGGCAGGTAGGAATCCCGCTCGGTGCGCTGCGCGGTGAGCGAGTCCGAGCAGCCCTCGACGATGTCCGCGACACGGGACCCGAACCGGGCGGCGATGTCCGCGAGCCGCGCCTCGCCCCCGTGGTCCTCCGCCGCGTCGTGGAGGAGCGCGGCGATCACCTGGTCCTCGTCACCGCCTGCCTCCACCACGAGGCTCGCCACCCCGAGAAGGTGGCCGATGTACGCGACCTCGGTGTTCTTCCTGCCCTGGGCGCCGTGCAGCACGGCGGCATACCGGACGGCGTCGACGAACCGTCCTGTCAGGTGGAGGCTCGGGGTCATGGCGGGCTCCTCCGGTGGTTCCGTGCCCAATTGTGGCACCAGCCCCGCCCGGGTTGGCATGATCGAGGGGGAGGCGATGGCGCATGACACGGACCACGTGGCACACCCTGACTGTCGAGGAGGTGGTGGCACGGCTCCAGGGCGCGCCCGACGGGCTGGGGGCCGCGGAGGCGGCGAGCCGGCTCGAGCAGTACGGGCCCAACGAGATCGAGGCGGCCCGCCGCGTCCCGCCGTGGAAGCTCCTCCTCGAGCAGTTCAGGAACGTCCTGATCATCATCCTGCTCGTGGCCACCGGCATCTCCTTCCTCCTCGGCGAGGGCGTGGAGTCCGTGGTCATCGCGGTGATCGTGCTGTTCGCGGTGGTACTCGGGTTCGTGCAGGAGTATCGCGCCGAGCGGGCGATCGACGCGCTCCGCCAGCTCGCCGCCCCGACGGCCACAGCCGTGCGGGACGGGCGTGAAACCTCCGTCCCGGCCCGCGAACTCGTGCCCGGCGACGTGATCGTGCTGAAGGCGGGGGACCGCGTTCCAGCCGACGCCCGCGTCCTCGAGTCCGTCAACCTCAAGGTGGACGAGGCCGCCCTCACGGGCGAGTCGGTCGCCGTCGAGAAGTCCCCGGAGCCACTCCCGGATCCCGACCTTGCCGTGGGTGACCGGTCGAACATGGTCCACGCCGCCACCGCGGCCGCCTACGGGCGGGGCCGCGCGGTCGTCGTCGGCACGGGAATGGACACGCAGGTCGGTGCCATCGCGGAGCTGCTCCAGACGGTGGAGACGGGGCGCACGCCCCTGCAGCAGAACCTCGACCGGGTCGGGGGAGTGCTGGCGCGGGTTGCGCTCGTGGTGGTGGCGCTGGTGGTGGCAGTGGGGCTGCTGCGCGGCCAGCCCTTCATCGAGATGCTGCTCTTCGGCGTCGCGCTCGCCGTCGCGGTGGTTCCCGAGGCGCTGCCGGCCGTGGTCACGATCTCCCTTGCAATCGGGGTGCAGAAGATGGTCAGGCGGAACGCGCTGCTGCGGCGCCTGCCCGCCGTCGAGACGCTGGGTTCCACCTCGGTCATCTGCTCCGACAAGACCGGCACCCTGACCAAGGACGAGATGACGGTGCGCCGGCTCTGGGTGGCCGGCCGGATCATCGAGGTGACTGGTTCCGGGTACGACCCGCAGGGCGACTACCTCAGCCACGAGGGCCCCGTGCCGCGCTCCCTCCTCGAGGCGCTCCTCACCGCCGCGGCGCTCGCGTCCGACGCGCGGCTGGTGCGGGACGAGGGCGCGTGGGCCATCGAGGGAGACCCCACTGAGGGCGCGCTCGTGGTCGCGGCGGCCAAGGCGGGTCTCGAGAAGGGCGCCCTGGAGACCGCCCAGCCCCGCGTCGGCGAGATCCCCTTCACCTCCGAGGCGAAGCGGATGACGACGATCCACGGCGGCGGCGGCGTCGTGGTCGCCTACACGAAGGGTGCGCCCGAGGTGGTGCTGCCGCGCTGCGACGCGGTCATGACCGAGGGCGGCCCCACACCCCTCGACGAGGACGGGCGGCGTGACGTCCTCGACGTGGCGCACGCCTTCGCCTCGTCGGCCCTGCGCGTGCTCGCCGTCGCGATCCGGGAGGGCCCGGGTCCCGATGACGCGGACGACGGGATGACGCTGCTCGGACTCGTCGGCATGATCGACCCGCCCCGGCCGGAGGCCCAGGAGGCGATCGCGCAGTGCCAGAGCGCCGGGATCCGCCCCGTCATGATCACCGGGGACCACCCCGCCACCGCGGAGGCCGTGGCCCGGGAACTCGGGCTGCTCGCCAGCGGCCGCGTGGTGCTCGGCGCGCACCTCGACCGGATGACGGACGAGGAGCTGCGCCGCGAGGTGGAGGCCATCGACGTCTACGCGCGCGTCTCGCCCGAGCACAAGCTGCGGGTGGTGACGGCGTTGCAGGGCAACGGTCACGTCGTGGCCATGACGGGCGACGGGGTCAACGACGCGCCCGCCCTCAAGAAGGCGGACATCGGCGTGGCGATGGGGATCACGGGCACCGACGTCACCAAGGAAGCCGCCGCGATGACCCTCACGGACGACAACTTCGCCTCGATCGTGGCCGCCGTCGAGGAGGGGCGCGGCGTCTTCGACAACGTGAAGAAGTACCTGATGTACCTCCTCTCGGCGAACATCGGGGAGATCGGCCTGATGACCGCCACGATGCTCATCGGGCTCCCGCTCCCGCTCACCGCCGTGCAGATCCTCTACGTCAACCTCGCCACCGACGGGCTGCCGGCCCTCGCGCTCGCCGTCGACCCGCCGGAGGACGACCTGATGCGGCGCCGCCCCCGTGACCGCCGGCAAGGGGTGTTCACCCGCCCCGTGGTGGCCCTGATGCTGGCCGGTGGCCTGTGGTCCACCCTCATCAACACGGGCCTGTTCGCCTGGGCGCTGTCCTCGGGCCGGAGCCTGCGGGAGGCGATGACGATGACGTTCGTCTCCCTCGTCCTTGTCGAGTTCATCAAGGCGTACAACCTGCGCTCCGACCACACCCCGGCCTTCGTCCGGCCCTTCGCCAACAAGTGGCTCAACCTCGCCATGCTGTGGGAGACGACGCTGCTGCTCGCGATCCTCTATGTGCCGTTCCTTCAGGAGCCCTTCAACACCCACCCTCTCGGGCCGACCGAGTGGGGCATCATCCTCGCGGTCGCGGTGACGATCGCGCCGGTGCTCGAGGTGGTCAAGTGGTTCAACCGGCGGGCCCTGCGGGAGCCCGCGCCCCGTTAGCGCTCCTCCGGGAACGGCGATCCCGTACCGTTGCCGCATGAGAATCGCGATGGCGAGCGACCATGCGGGCTACGCGCTCAAGGGCGAGATCGCCGAGTGGCTGCGGAGCCAGGGCCACGAGGTGGAGGACTTCGGGACCCACGACGAGCGGGCGTGCGACCTGCCGGACTTCGTCTACCCCGCCGCCCTCGCGCTCGCCCGGGGCGAGGCGGACCGGGCCGTCCTGGTGGATGGAGTCGGCTACGGCAGCGCCATGATCGCCAACAAGCTGCCCGGGGTGTTCGCGGCCGTGGCCCAGGACCCGTTCTGTGCGGGGCTGGCGCGGTCGCACTCGAACACCAACGCACTGTGCATCGGCGCCAAGATCATCGGCTCGGCGCTCGCACTCGAGGTGGTCCGGAGCTGGATGACCACCGACTATCTCTCGAGCGAGAAGAAGTACGCCCGGCGGGTGGCGAAGGTGGTACAGATCGCGGAGCGGCACATCCGGCCGCTGTGACTCAGAAGGTCGTCAGTCCGTGGGCGCGGAACTGGCTCCGCACCCGGTCCATGACCTCCGGAGCCGGTGGGCGCGTGTCCGCCAGCCGGTAGTCCATCCCGAGGCGGTCCCACTTCTCCCGCCCCATCTGGTGGAACGGGAGCGCCTCGACCCGGCTCACCGTGGTGAGGGACGCGGCGTAAGCGGCGACGGCGTCGACGTTCTCCGGCGCGTCGGTCAGCCCGGGCACGACGACGAACCGCACCCACGTCTCGATCCCGCGGCGGGCGAGCCGCCGCCCGAACTCGAGGGTCGGGGCGAGCTCGCGCCCCGTCGTCGCCCGGTAGGTGTCCGGCAGGCCGGACTTGACGTCGAGGAGGACGAGGTCGAGGGAGTCGAGCAGCCTCCCGTCCGCGTGGGCGCCGAGGAAGCCGGAGGTGTCGATCGCGGTGTGGATCCCCAGGTCCTTCGCGCCCTCGAGCAGGCGGGTGAGGAAGGCGGGCTGCATCAGCGGCTCGCCGCCGGAGACGGTGAGGCCGCCGCGGGTGGCACGGAAGACGGGGCGGTAGCGACGCACCTTCGCCAGCAGCTCGTCGACGTGCACCCGCTGGCCGTCCCTCATCCGGAGCGTGTCCGGGTTGTGGCAGTACAGGCAGCGCAGCGGGCACCCGGCCAGGAAGGCGGTGAGGCGCGTGCCCGGCCCGTCGACGGCGGTCACCAGCTCCCACGAGTGCAGCGAGCCGACCTCGCCGGACCGGACCGCGGCGAGTTCCTCGGCACGGGGGAGGTCGGCCGTGCGGAGCGAGGCGAGCGCGGTCACGTCACATGCCCCCGTGGAAGGTGCGGGAGATGACATCCTCCTGCTGGGCGCGGGTGAGGCGGGTGAAGTTCACCGCGTACCCGGAGACCCGGATGGTGAGCTGCGGGTACTTCTCGGGGTTCTCCATGGCATCGCGGAGGGTGTCCCGGTTCAGCACGTTGACGTTCATGTGGAAGCCGGCCGAGCCCATGTAGGCGTCGAGGAGGCCCACCAGGTTCGCCACCTGCTCGTCCGCGGTGCGGCCGAGACCCGACGGCACCACGGTGGTGGTGAGCGAGATGCCGTCCTGCGCCTCGGAGTAGGGCAGCTTCGCCACCGACAGGGCCGAGGCGAGCATGCCGTGGGTGTCCCGGCCGTTCATCGGGTTGGCGCCCGGGGCGAAGGGCTCGCCGGCGCGGCGGCCGTCCGGGGTGTTGCCGGTGTGCGTGCCGTACACCACGTTGGAGGTGATGGTGAGGACGGACTGGGTGTGGACCGCGTTCCGGTAGGTCGGCAGGGCGCGGATCTTGGCCATGAACCGCTCCACCAGGTCCACCGCGATGGCGTCCACCCGGTCGTCGTCGTTCCCGAACATGGGGAAGTCGCCCTCGACCCGGTAGTCCACCACGAGGCCCTCGGCGTTCCGGACCGGGTGCACGGTGGCGTACCGGATCGCGGAGAGCGAGTCGGCCGCCACGGAGAGGCCGGCGATGCCGCAGGCGAGGGTGCGCAGCACGTCGCCGTCGTGGAGGGCCATCTCGAGGCGCTCGTAGGCGTACTTGTCGTGCATGTAGTGGATGCAGTTCAGCGCGTCCACGTAGGTCTGGGCGAGCCAGTCGAGCAGCGAGTCGTACCTCGCCATGACGTCGTCGAAGTCGAGCACGGTGCCGCTGACCGGCTCGGAGGCGGGGGCCACCTGCTTCCCGGTGAGCTCGTCCCGGCCGCCGTTGATGGCGTACAGGAGGGCCTTGGCGAGGTTCACGCGCGCCCCGAAGAACTGCATCTGCTTGCCGATCGCCATGGCGGAGACGCAGCAGGCGATCCCGGAGTCGTCCCCGCACTGCGAGCGGATGAGCTCGTCGGACTCGTACTGGATCGCGGAGGTGTCGATGGAGACCTGCGCGCAGTAGCGCTTGAAGCCCTCGGGGAGGTCCTCGCTCCACAGCACCGTGAGGTTCGGCTCCGGGGCCGGGCCGAGGTTGTAGAGGGTCTGGAGCATGCGGAAGGAGTTCCGCGTCACGAGGTGGCGGCCGTCGTCGCCCATGCCGCCGATCGACTCGGTGACCCACGTGGGGTCGCCGGAGAACAGCGCGTCGTACTCGGGGGTGCGCAGGAAGCGGACGATGCGGAGCTTGATCACGAAGTCGTCCATGATCTCCTGGGCCTCGGACTCCGAGAGGAGGCCCTCCTCGATGTCCCGCTGCAGGAAGACGTCCAGGAAGGTGGAGGTCCGGCCCAGGGACATGGCGGCGCCGTTCTGCTCCTTCACCGCCGCGAGATAGGCGAAGTAGAGCCACTGCACGGCCTCGCGGCCGGTCGCGGCGGGGCCGGAGATGTCGTAGCCGTAGCTGGCGGCCATCTGCTTCAGCTCGGCGAGGGCCTTGACCTGCTCGGCGTTCTCCTCGCGGTCCCGGATGACGTCCTCCACCGAGCGCTGCCGGTCCAGGACGGCCCGCTCCCGCTTCTTGTCCTGGATGAGGGCGTCCACGCCGTAGAGCGCCACCCGGCGGTAGTCGCCGATGATGCGGCCGCGGCCGTAGGCGTCCGGCAGGCCGGTGACGATGTGGGCGCTGCGGGCCCGGCGCACGTCCGGCGGGTAGACGTCGAAGACGCCATCGTTGTGGGTCTTCCGGTAGGTGGTGAAGATGTGCTCGAGGGTGGGGTCCACCTCGTAGCCGTAGGTCTTCAGGGCGTTCGCGACCATCCGCCACCCGCCGTAGGGCATGATCGCGCGCTTCAGCGGCGCGTCCGTCTGCAGGCCGACGATGAGCTCGCTGTCCTCGTCGATGAAGCCCGGGGCGTGGGACGTGATGGTCGACGGCGTCGTGGCGTCGATGTCGTATACCCCCGTGATCCGCTCCTCGGGGAACATCTCGGAGAGGATCCCCCAGACCCGGGCGGTGCGCTCGGTGGGGCCGGCGAGGAAGGAGGAGTCGCCGTCGTAGGGGGTGACGTTGCGCTGGATGAAGTCGCGGACGTCGATGCGGTCCTGCCACGGGCCAGGGGCGAAGCCCCGCCAGGCGAAGGCGTGTGGCGTGGTCTCGGCGTGGTCGATGGTGGGGATGGCCATGGGTGGGTCCTTGTCGTCAGTCGGCCTCGTGGGCCGTCATGAGCAGGTGCGGTACACCTGCAGCCACGCTAAGGTCCCTGCGGCGTGACGCAGGCGGGACCAAAGGCCGGGATGGGGCGTCAGAACCGTCACAAACCTGGGACCTGCGGTGACGCGGCCCACATCGCGGCGCGGCCTACGTCAGGGCGAACCGCGCCGCGGGCGCGCCCGCCGCCCACCGCAGCACCCCGTGGACAAGGGCGAGGGGCAGGACCAGCGGTCCCGCCGCCTGCATCCCCAGCTCGTAGGCGAGGGTGGAGTCCGCGTACGGCCTGCCCTGGAGCCGTGAGACGAACGCGCTGTAGGGGATGCCATACATGTTGCCCACCAGCATGACGTGGGAGGCGGCGAGGACGGTGCGCGCTCGTTCGGGGCCGTACTCGTCCACGACCGCGTCGTACGCGCGGCGATCCGGGTGGGCGCGGGAGTCGGCGTAGTGCTGCGCGAACACCACCCCCACGGCCTCCTCCGGCGGAACCATCGTGCCGTCCCCGGAGAGCAGGGCGCTGATCTCCTCCCCGGACATCCCCTCGCGGAGGGCCATGTGGGTGTGCGCCCACGAGCACGCCGGACACCCGTTGACCTCGGTCACCGCGAGCATGATCCGCTCGAGGGCACGCCGGTCCAGGGCACGATGCCGCCGGTTGGCAGCGAGCGCGGCGATCGCGGGCGGCAGCAGGACCGCGGCGCCGTAGAACTCCCGGAGGTCGAACCGGCGCTTGTACCGGCACTCCAGCGTCATGGGCACGAGCCCATGCTACGTCCGTCCGTAGCCCTCGCTGAGGATGGCCTGCATCAGGACCCGCCCGAGCTCGTCACCCAGCTCGCTGCCGGCATCCGCCGGCACCTGGAGGAGCCACATCGGGACGCTCTCGCCCGGGGTCTCGAGGTCGGGCGCCCGGAACGACTCGGAACCTGGTACCCGGCGCGCGCCGTGGCGCTCGTAGAACCGGATGCGCCGCGCCGCCATCTCCCCGCCCCACTCCGGGTCCTCCACCTCGAGGACGACCGGCCGGCCGAGTCCACGCAGCGTGCCGAGCAACCCGCCACCGAGTCCGCCGGATCGCGCATCGGCCCGGACGGCGAGGTACTCGCTGAAGACCCACGGCGGCGCTGTCGCCAGGTCCAGCGCGATGGCGAACGCGTCCACGCTCCCGAGCGTCCACAGCCTCCGCACGCCCGCCTCGATACTCGTCCGGAGTGCGTCCTCCCCCATCCGCTCCGCTGCCGGGAAGGAGGCGCGGTAGATCTCCATCACGCCGTCCCACACCCCGTCCGGGACCGGGACGCCGCACCACTCGTTCAGGTCCACCACGGATCCTCCCGCCAGCCGGGCCACGATGCCGGCCCCTCGCCACCATGATCGCGCTGATGTGGCCGCCCCGCAGGACGATCCCGCCGATCAGCGGATGCGGTCACCCCTTCAGCTCGTGCAGCCGCACCTCGGCGAGCCTCCCGTCGCGCAGCACCGCCGTCATGTAGCTGCAGTGCGGCATCCTCCGCCGATCCGTGACCGATCCGGGGTTCAGCAGCCGCATCCCCCGGGGCGTGACCCCGTCCCACGGGATGTGGCTGTGCCCGAACACGAGCACGTCGACGTCGGGGAAGCGCGCGTCCATCCTGTCCTCGCGTCCCCGGGCCGGGCCGGAGTCGTGCGTGACGGCGAGCCTGACGCCGTCGACCGTGGCACGACCCACCTCCGGGAGCCGCACCCGCAGGGCGAGCCCGTCGACGTTGCCCCAGCACGCGAGGAGCGCGCGGGAGCGCGCCTCGAGGCGGTCGAGGAGCGTCACGTCTGCCCAGTCACCGGCATGGACGACGACGTCGGCGGCGTCCACCGCCGCCCATACCTCGGTCGGGAGGTCGAGGCCGCGCGCGGGCAGGTGGGTGTCCGAGATGAGGAGCAGGCGGGTCGTCACCCTTCGATGGTAGGGCGGGAGGCGACCGCGGCGCCGATCCTCGCGATCGCCGGGTTCGCGCTCGCGGGCCCGGGGTGCTGCGTCGACGCGGCGGCTCAGCGTGTCGCGGTCCTGGCCCGCCACAGCCGCAGCCCCACCATCGCGGCCGCTCCGATTACGGCCGCGGCCCCCGAGACGAGCAGCGGCACGGTGCCCGAGCCCGGCCCCGCATTCCAGAGCAGTCCCGCCCACAGGCCGGCCAGGAGCACCGCGCCGCTGCTGAGGGCCTGGAAGACGCCCTGCGCGCGGCCGCGATGCTCGGCGGGCACCAACGATGACACCCATGCCTTGCCCACCCCGTCAGTGAAGGCGGGGAACAGCCCGTACACGGCCAGCAGCAGGAAGACCCCCGCTCCGCCGCGTGAGAGCCCGAGCCCGATGTAGCCGGCGCCGAAGGCCACCAGTCCCGCCGCGTAGACATACGGCTGTGGCCAGCGGTCGGTCAGCACTCCGGCCGGGTAGGAGCCGAGGGTGTAGACGGTGTTGAACAGCACGTAGGCCCAGACCACCTGGGTGGTCGAGAAGCCCAGCTCCGAGACCCGCAACAGGAGCAGCGCGTCGGAGAAGTTGACGAGGGCGATCGTGACCAGCGCGCCGGTGACCAGCCAGAAGTGCCGGGGGAGCGGCGATCGGCCGGCGGGCGTGGCGGTCGACGGCGGTCCGGCCTCGTCGCCCGCAGCCCGCGGCGCGGACGGTTCGCGCACGAACGCCACGAGCAGCGCCGAGATGGTCGCGGGGACGACGGCCCACCAGAGGGTGGCGCGGAGGTCCCCGTCCATGGCGGCCAGGACCGCGAGGCCGAGGAGTGGCCCGATCACGGCGCCGAGGGTGTCGCCGGTCCGGTGGAACCCGAACGCCCGTCCCAGCGCGTCGGCGGGAACGGAAGCCGCGATGAGGGCATCCCGGGGTGCGGAGCGCACCCCCTTCCCGAGCCGGTCGACGACCCGGCCCGCCAGGACCACCGGCCACGCCGTCGCGGCGGCCACGAGCAGCTTCCCGACGGCGGCCAGTGCGTAGCCCGCGCCGATGAACGGCCTGCGGCCGCTCCGGTCCGACCAGCGGCCGGTGACGTACCGGGTGATCCCGGCGGTCGCCTCGGCGACACCCTCGATCATCCCGAGCACCACGGGAGGTGCCGCGAGCACGCCGGTGATCAGCAGCGGCAGCAGCGGGTAGAGGAACTCGGACGCCGCGTCCTGCATGAGCGAGACCAGAGTGAGGACGATGAGGTTGCGCGTCAGCCACGGTCGCCTGGACACCATCCCATCGTGGACCCGCTCGGCCGCGGAGGGAACACCCTCCACGGATGGGAACGCAGCCGCCCTAGGACTATTGTCCTAGGGTTGGCCGAGTGGCAGACTGTGGCGGGTCTCACACAGAGAGAGGGGTCAGGATGCCACTCACCGCCCGTTCACCGCTCGCCCCACTCGGGGTCGGTGTCCTCGCACTGTCACTCCTCGGGGCCTCGGCCGTCTCCGCCGACGAGGACCCGCCTGGCTACGAGGTCGTCGCTGACGGCCTCAACAACCCGCGCCACCTGTCGTTCTCGGGCACCGGCGACCTTTTCGTCGCCGAGGCGGGGACCGGGGGCACGGACGGGCCGTACTCCGGTCCGGAGGGTGAGGCCTACTTCGGCCTCACCGGATCGGTCACCCGCGTCCGGGGTGACCTGCAGGAGCGCGTGATCACCGGCCTCCCGTCCCTCGCCAGCGACGTGGGCGCCAACGCCATCGGTCCCACCGACGTGTCCGTCCAGGGTCCGCAACGCTATGCCGTCAGCATGGGGCTGGGTGCCGATCCAGCTGCCCGCACGATGATCTCCGGTGCCGAGCGCATGGCGACGCTCCTCACCGGCACGTTCGCCTCGATGCCGCGCGTCACCGCCGACCTCGGGGCGTATGAGGCGGATGCGAATCCCGACGGCGACCTCCCCGACTCGAACCCGGGCGGCTTCGTGGCGACACCCGGTGGGTACGTGGCGGTGGACGCGGGCGGCAACTCCCTGCTCGCCGTCTCGGCGAGCGGGAACGTCTCCACTCTCGCCTGGTTCCCGGAACGTGAGGTGCAGAACCCGTTCGCACCTCCTGGCGTGATGCTCAGCATGGACGCGGTGCCCACCTCGGTCGTGGTCGGCCCGGACGGGGCGTACTACGTCAGCCAGCTCACCGGCTTCCCGTTCCCGGCTGGCGGGTCGATCATCTGGCGCGTCGTGCCGGGTGAGGACCCGGAGCCCTACGCCACCGGCCTGAGCACGGTGACCGACCTGGCATGGAACGGGGACGACCTGTACGCCGTCCAGCTCACCGACACCGGACTGCTGGGCGGCCCGCCCGGGTCACTCGTCAAGGTCGGCCCGATGGGCGACCATGAGGTGGTCGCCGGCGGGCTCATGTTCCCGTACGGCGTCGCCATCCGCGACGACGCCGCGTACGTGACCATCTGGTCGGTCGCCCCGGGGATGGGTGCCGTCATCAAGGTATCGCTCGGCTGATCGGGCTGCAGCCGGGAGGAAGGGGGCCGGCGCCGCAGGTGGCGGCGCCGGCCTCCACCTGTGTGACGGTGACTGTCGCCGATCCCCGCCCGAAATCCGTGGCCACGTGGTAGCACGGAGCCAGGGAGGGTCACCATGCGTCCCCGCCACGTCGTCGTGCTCGTCACGTGTGGCGTGCTCGCGGGCTGCGACTCCCCGGAGCGCCGCTCCCTCAAGGACGATCGCCTGCCGCCCGCTGGTGCCGACAAGGCCCGCGCTGCCCGCGGACGTTGCGGGGAGACGGCGCGTGACGGGGACTTCGTGGGCGCCAGCGGACCGAACCCCCCTGCGTGTGGCCGCGGTTGAGGAGGAACTGAGATGAATCGCCTGATTCCGGATCTCGTGGTGGACCGGCTCCTGCACGTGACGCCCGAGGACCTCCATGCGCTCTCCCCGGAGACGCGGGTGGTCTGCATGGACATCGACGGCACGGTCACCGACTACCACGCCGCGAGTGTCCCGGTGGAGGCGCAGGAGAGAATTCGCAGCTTCACCGCGGCCGGCCTGCTGACGGTGATCGTGAGCAACTGCTCCGGCGCACGGGTGGAGGAGGTGCACCGCCTCTTCGACGGGCTGGTGACCGAGGTGATGACGCCGGCAGACTGCGTGGACCCCACGGATCCCGGGGACTCGGGCCGCCGGCACCGCAAGCCCGCCCCGGACATGCTGCTCGAGGCGGCCTCGCGGCTCACCGTGACGGACCCGGCGATCGGCGCCGAGCGGGCGGTGCGGCCCGCCGAGATGCTGATGATCGGCGACCAGATGTTCAAGGACGTCCTCGTGGCGCGCCGGGCCGGGACGAAGGCGGTGCTGCTGCCGCGCCTCGGGTCGCACGACCACCTCGGGGTTCGCCTCCTGCAGCGGCCAGTCGAGACGGTGCTGCGGGTGCTGTGGCGGTTGCCGGTCCGGGCGGAAGACTGGCCGGGACGCCTGGCCGCGGTGGGCGGCCGGCCCTCGGGCGCGGCGGCCGGGCCGGGGGC
>DBQX01000092.1 GCA_002305415.1 Actinomycetales bacterium UBA1383
GCCCGCTACCCCGCTCCCACTTTGGCCAAGTCGGCGCCAGCCCCGCCCGAAATGAGGCCTCGCTCGGCACGAACTTCGAAGAACCCGCTCCCACAGGCCCGGTTCTTCAAAGATGACCGGCGTGTTTCCTCAATCTTCGCCGCATCTCGACACTGATGGTGTAGAAACGCGGCTCGCCCGCAGTGGAAGCCGGGCGCCAGCTGCGGATCAGGGGACTGTCACGGCGATCGAGATCTGTCGTGGAGGGGGCAGCGTGTCGTCGCCGAAGATCGTCACGGTCCGTTCGCCGTCGGTGAGGATGTACCCGGCCAGCATCGTGTCGCTCTCGGCATATCCGGCGGCTTCCAGGACTCGGACGTACTCGGTCACCGTATGGCCCTGCCCGATCACGACCACCGCGGCGAATCCGCCGCCAGGTCCCTCGGTTGCGGTGATCAGTTCGCCCCCGGGTACGGGTGGCAACCACGTGGGGAACTCGGTGGTTGCCACGAACTCGGGCGGGGAGGTTGAGGTCGCCGGTGTGACGGTGATCCGCAGCCGCCCCCCGGGATACGTCCAGAGGACGACGTCCCGGTCGAAGTCGGTGACCCGGATGCTGATGATCTGGTGGTCCTGGTTGAACGAGCGATCCGCCACCGTGAATCCCGCCGCGACGAGTTCCTCCTCGTACCGTGCGATGTCAGCATCATTCTCGTAACGGGCCTCGACGATCGGGCCCGTGCCGCCAAGGCTGATCACCTGGTCGATGACAAGGCTGGTGGGGGCGGGGATGCCTGCCCATTCTGCCGGCCAGGACGTCGGCGGATCGAACTCATCGAGCGGGATGCCCGTGATGTCGAGGGTCCCGGTTCCGCCACCGAACTCCAGACGCAGGCTGAGGTCACCCCTGATCGCCTGGACCGCATCCCATTCCCCTGCCGCGGCACGCTCGCGCGCCCGATCCGGGTCGACGGCCGTCTCGTACACGATGTACTCCAGTGCGAACCCGCCGCTGGTCAACTGGTCGAGATAGTCCCGGACTGTCGCCTCGGTCAGACCCTCACAGAAGAGGCGGACGTGGGAATCGGATGCCATCACCGACGTGATCTGGCCAGGCAAGGGTGGGATCACATCAGGAATTGCCTCCGGCCACCCCACCGCAGCCACCAGGCCTGGCTCACGGCTCCCAGCTGTCGCCGCCGTGTCGCCCGGGAGAGTCGTCTTGACCCCGCCACACCCACCAACGATGCCCAGAGACACGGCCACCAGAAGCACTGACGTCGCTCGCCGCATGTTCCCCCCTCGGCCGTCTCAAGCGTATCCCCGAGCCGTATCCCTCTCTCATGTGATGGTCAGGCCCGGTGAGTTCGCCCAGCCGGCGGATGATCCGGCATCCGCCGGCTCTGGGCTCCTCGGTGACACTGCGCGCGGGGTGGTTGCCTCGGTCTGCGGTTCTCATGTCGTCCTCCCTGTGTTCCTTGTGGGAACCGCGGGTCTTCCTTGTGGGAAATAAAAAGCGCCCGATCGCCTTGTGGGCGATGGGGCGCGCGGGGCCAGCCGGCTGACGGGTTCAGGTTCCCGCGCGCCGCCTGATAAGGATGCTGGCCATGGAGATGACCGTAGGGCTGTCCGGCGACGGTGGCGATGCCCTGCCCGAATGGCGAGACGGCCACGGTCAGGCGGCGAGGTCCTCGGGGGTCTCCACGCGGACGCCGGCGAAGCGGGAGAAATCCGCGTCGTAGCTGACGATCCGGGCGCGGTGCTCCCGGGCGAGGGCCGCGAGGTGCGCGTCCGCGACGAGGTTCCCCCCGGTGCCGCGCGCCCCCAACAGTTCGCGGAGGTGCCCGCCGTGAGCCGCCGTCGGGTGCACCACCACCGCGCCGGGTGCGGCCAGCCACGCCTCCACCTGGGCGAGGGCGGCCTCCACCGGCAGCGGGTGGGGGAACAGGCCCGGCCGGGTGGTGAGCCGCACGAAGGCGAGCAGTGCCGTCCACGCGAGGCCGACGACGTCGCCTCCCCCCAGCGCCCCGTCCAGCCACCGCCGGGCGGCGGCATGGTGGCGGGAGTCGGCGTTGACCGCGTGGATCAGGACGTTCGCGTCGACGATCCTCATGCGTCCCGCCGCAGCTTGCGCAGGAGTTCGGCGTCCTCGAGGTCTGCGGCGACGGCGAGGGCCCGGTCTGCATCGAAGGCCGGTTCCCCGAGGGACACCGCGGTGGTGGTGAAGGCGAGGTCGGCAGCCGGACGTGCGGCGCCGTCGCGGATCGCGCCGTTGAGCGCCTCCTTGAAGGAGACGCCCCGCTCCTCCATGCGACGGCGGATCAGGTTCTCGACGTCCGGGTCGAGGGTCACGGTGGTGCGCACGGATGACAGCATAGCATCAGCAATGCTAATGCTCATGCATCATGCGGCTCGTTTGCCGGCCCGTCACCGGTACGTGCTCTACTTGCCCGGAAGGAGGTGGGAAGCCAGCCATGACTGCCACGACCGGACCCCTCGCGCGGCGGCTGGGCTTCGGTGACGCCGTCGTCCTTGGCCTCGGCTCGATGATCGGTGCGGGGATCTTCGCCTCGTTCGCGCCAGCGGCCGCGGCCGCCGGCAGCGGGCTCCTGATTGGCCTGGCCATCGCCGGCGTCATCGCCTACCTCAACGCCTCCGCCTCCGCCCAGCTCGCGGCCCAGTACCCCACCTCCGGCGGCACCTACGTCTACGGCCGGGAGCGTCTCGGCGAATGGCCGGGCTTCCTCGCCGGGTGGGCGTTCGTGATCGGCAAGACCGCGAGCCTCGCCGCCATGGCCCTCACCGTCGCGGCTTACGCCGTGCCCGCGCCGTGGCAGAAGCCGGTGGCCGTCGCGGCCGTCGCGGCGCTCGCCGCCGTCAACTACCGCGGCGTCACGCGCACGGCACGGCTCGCCCGCGCGATCGTGACGGTGGTGCTGGTGGCGCTCGCTGTCGTCGTCGCGTCCGGGTTCGCCGGCCCGACGACGGCGCCGCCCGCCCTCGCCGCGAGCGGCGGCTGGTACGGGGTGCTGCAGTCGGCGGGACTGCTGTTCTTCGCGTTCGCGGGATATGCGCGCATGGCGACCATGGGGGAGGAGGTGCGTGACCCGGCGCGCACCATCCCGCGCGCGATCCTCACCGCGCTGGCGATCACCCTGGTGGTGTACGCGGCGGTCGCGGTCACGGCGCTGGGCGTCCTCGGACCGGACCGGCTCGCCGCCTCGACCGCCCCGCTCGTGGACACCGTGCACGCCGCCGGCTGGGGGTGGGCGGAGCCGGTGGTCCGGGTGGGGGCCGCGGCGGCGTCGCTCGGGGCGCTCCTCGCGCTGATCGCCGGGGTGGGGCGTACCACCCTGGCGATGGCCCGGAACGGGGACCTGCCGCGCTGGCTCGCCGCCGTGCACCCGCGCTACCAGGTGCCGCACCACGCCGAGGTGGCGGTGGCCGTGGTGGTCAGCGCCCTGGTCCTCGCCACGGACCTGCGCGGTGCGATCGGCTTCTCGTCCTTCGGGGTGCTGCTGTACTACGCGATCGCCAACGCCGCGGCGTTCACGCAGGACGCTCCGCACCGCCGCTGGCCGCGGTGGTTGCAGGTGGCCGGGGTGGTGGGCTGCCTGGTGCTGGTGGGCACGCTGCCGTGGCAGTCGATCGCCTCCGGGCTCGTGGTACTGGGGGTCGGGCTGGCCTATCGCGGGCTACGGTTGCGGCAAGGACGACGCCGCCCGTGAGGAGGTCCACCATGACCGCGCACCCCTACCGTGACCCCAGCCTCCCTGTGGAGGAGCGGGTGGCCGACCTGCTCTCCCGCCTGACCCTGGAGGAGAAGGCCGGCCAGCTCACCCAGTACTTCTGGTTCGGGGCCCTGGGTGGCGGCGAGAGCGGCCAGGACGCCGATGCCCATGCCGCAGCCGATGCCGACGACGCCCTGCCGCTGGACGCCGAGGCCTTCGCCCAGCAGCCCCGGATGGTGGAGGCCGCGCTCGCGGCCGGGGGCGCGGGGTCCGTCCTGTTCGTGAAGGACGCGGCCGACGCCAATCGGCTGCAGCGCATCGCGATCGAGGGCAGCCGTCACGGCATCCCGCTCCTGTTCGGCTACGACGTCATCCACGGCTTCCGCACGATCTTCCCGGTGCCGATCGCGCAGGCCGCCTCCTGGGACCCGGACGTGATCGAGGCCGGGCAGCGGGTGGCGGCGCGGGAGGCGCGGGTGTCGGGCATCCACTGGGCGTTCGCGCCGATGGTGGACATCGCGCGCGACCCCCGCTGGGGCCGGATCATCGAGGGCGCGGGAGAGGACCCGGTCCTGGGCGGGGCGGTGGCCGCCGCGCAGGTGCGCGGCTTCCAGGGCGACCTCGGCCCCGAGAGCATCCTCGCCGGGCCCAAGCACTTCGCCGGCTACGGCGCCGCGCGCGGCGGCCGGGACTACGACGACGCCGAGATCTCCGACTCCGAACTCTGGAACGTCCACCTCCCGCCGTTCCGGGCCGCCGTGGAGGCGGGCGCCGCCAACATCATGGGCGCGTACATGGACCTGAACGGGGTGCCGGCGTCCGGCAACCGCTGGCTGCTCACCGA
>DBQX01000029.1 GCA_002305415.1 Actinomycetales bacterium UBA1383
GTGGGGGCGGGTGGCGCGGGCTCAGCTGGCGCGGGCTCTGCCGGCGCAGGGGTTGGCGATGTCGGGGCAGCCGGCGCAGGTGCGGTGCTGGGGGACACACCTGTGACGCCCTGCTCGGCTGGCGTGAGCGACTCCGGCACCGGGAGGTCGCGTGGGCCAGTGATCGCAAGGGCATCGGCGTGGAGGACGGCCAGTAAGGGCAGCGCCTCGGGCAGGTGAGTCCCAACTGTGTCCCGCAGCGCCGCGGCGAGGGCGCCGTCGATCTCGACAGCGGTCACGTGGGCGCCCGCTTCGAGGAGGGCGAGGGTGAGGGACCCGAGTCCAGGCCCGATCTCCAGCACGAAGTCCCCGGGCTGGACTCCGGCGGTGCGGACGATGCGGCGGACGGTGCCGGCGTCGTGCACGAAGTTCTGCCCGAGCGTCTTGGTGGGACGGATCCCGAGATCGCGGGCAAGATGGCGGATCTCCGCCGGTCCGAGGAGGGGCACGGCTCCAAGCCTAGGCCGTGGCCGGAAAGCTCGCGGCGGTGGAGGTCGGAGTCCTCCGCGGTGTGATTTGCGCCCACGCCTGTTCGGATCCTCGCCACGGGCGCTGGGGCGGCTTTGCTCTGACGGCGAGGTGTCAGTCCGGAGGCCCAACTTCAGGCCTCCGAGGTCATCCGGAGACTCCGTTCGCATCGGGAGACCCAAATACCGGCCGCCCAACGAGTCCGGAGACTCCGTTTGCGGAGAGGCGGCAGGCGGCGGGCGCCGGGAGAAGCAGAACGGCCGAGGCGCGGAGCCCTATCGGGATCCGCGCCTCGGCGAGGGGTTCAGCCAGGGGGTCATTTGGTGAGGAGCACCCTCAGCCAGGAGCCTCAGCCAGGAGGCCGTCCAGACAGGGCCGTCCAGCCAGAACTCGTCCGGCCAGGAGCCTCAGAGCAGGCCGAGCTTGGCGGCGCAGGCGGGCCACTGGCCCCAGCCGGCGCGGGCCTGGAGGATCTGGGCGCGCATGGTCTGCTCGGCGGGCGAGGCCTGCGAGGGCAGTCCGCTACCCCCCACAGCGGCCCACGTACCCAGCGAGAACTGGTACAGGCCGTAGTAGAGGCCGTTGGCGCTCACGATGGAGGGGTTGCCACCGGACTCGCACTGGGCGAGGGCCGCCCACACGCCGGAAGTCGGCGCGCTGCCGCCGGAACTGCTGGAGGAGCTGGACGCCACCGGGCGGGCCTTGGTACCCGACTCGACGATCCGCTTCACGGGCTCGGCGGTCACGGTGTTCGACACCTCCACGGCCTCGATCTCCTCGCCGTTCCGGGTCACGGTCTCGTACACCACGGTGCGCGATCCGGCCTTGCCGGCCTCGAGGACGCGGCTCTGGCCCTTGTAGAGGTCGTCGGTGGAGCGGGTCTCGGTCTCGAACGGGATCTCGACCGTCTCGGTGCGCTCCCCGTGCACGATGCGGGTCACCTCGACCACCACGGAACCGTTCTCCCCGGCGGTCACGGTCACCTCGTCGGTCTCGCCGAGGGTGATCTCTAGCTCCTCGAACGCGTCGCGCAGCGTGGTGACGCCGGCGAACGCGCGGGAGATCTCGCTGCCGTCCACCCGCACCACCACGCCGGAGCCCGCCGTGAGCGGCAGGGCCAGCATGTCGCGGCCGGCGGACCGGGACGAGGCGAGGAGGGCGCCGTCACGCCCGGAGGCGCGCAGGTCCTCGAGGACCTCGGCGGCGGAGTCGGCGGTGGTCCAGATGGTGGTGGTCTCGCCGTCGACGACGATCTCCACCTGCTCGGCGATCCGCACAACGACGGCGCTACCGTCCGTCAGCGCGGTGTCGGGGCCGGGGGCGAGCTCGTCGTGGGCGCCGAGTTCGATGCCCTCCTCGTCGAGGAGGCCGTCGACCGAACCGGCCCACGTGGTCACGGTGCGCACGTCGCCGTCGAGGTCGAGTTCGACGGTCTTGTGGGCGCTTGCCGCCACCGCGCCACTCGCGACGAGCGTGGGCACGAGGAGGGCGGCGGAGAGGAGGAGGCCGCGGCGGGGGCGGCGAGTGGTGGCCGAGTCGGCCGCGGAGCTGTCAACAGGAGTGGTCTCGGAGAGGAGACGCGTGGTCTCGTTGAGGTCCTTGGTCACGTTGTCCTTGGGTCACTGGGTCCGGGCACGAAGCGGCTCTTTCGAGCGGGTCCGATCCGGCTGTACGAGCCATCCCACGGGGGTGCGGGCTGGCCGGCTGTCTCGAGCGTAACCAGATCGTTATCTTCCGGACCAGACGGATTCGCCGTTTGTGAGCGGTCTCTCAGGGGGACTGTGACCGGGGTCGCAACCGTTGGAATGACGCGGTTTTCAGTGCGTCAAGGGCAGGTCAACCCGCCCCAGGAACGGCCGTGGACGCCTACGCCCAACGGCAAGCGTCGTTGGAGTCGAGGCGGCAGGGCCGGGTGCCCGTCAGTACCAGCCGACGGCCTGCGAGTGGCTCCACGCCCCGCAGGGGGTGCCGTAGCGCCCGGCGATGTAGTTCAGGCCCCAGGTGATCTGGGTGGCGGGGTTGGTGCGCCAGTCGGCGGCCACGGTGGCCATCTTCGAGCCGGGCAGGGACTGCGGGATGCCGTACGCCCCGGAGGACGGGTTCATCGCGAGGTGGTTCCACCCGGACTCGCGCTGCCACAGCGCGTCGAGGCACTGCCACTGGGAGCCGGTCCAGCCGTGCTGCGCGGCCAGGCTCGCACCGATCTCGCGGTTGGAACCGGTCAGCACCGGCCCGGAGCTCGGGGCGCTCGAACTGCTGGACGTGGTCCGCGGGGCTGCCGGAGCCGGCACGCGTGTGCCCACGGAGACCACCTCGTCCACCCGTTCGGTCCGCACCGCGCTGACGACGATCTCGCGGGAGACCTCCTCGCCGTCCACCATGGTGACCCGGTAGGTGTGGGAGGCGACGCCGTCGACGCCCTCGGTGGTGACCTTCTCCGTGCCCTTCTCCAGGCTGTCCGTCTCGACGCGCTTCGTCTCGTGCGGGTCCACGACCTGCTCGGTCACCTGCGTGACCTCGACGCGCTGGATGGTGACGGTCATGCCGTCGTGGACGGGTTCGGCGAGGGCGGCGGAGGCGACGTCGTCGTCGTCGAGGGCGATGCCCGCCTCGGCGAGCGCGTCGGCGAGGGTGGCGGCGCGGGTCGAGTGCTCGATCGTGGTCCCGTCCACCTCGATGGCGATGGCCACGGCCGGCACCTGCTCGAGCGCGAGGCGCCCGGCGAGCTCGGAGCGGGAGGCGAGGTCGGCGTCGCGGAGTTCGAGCGCCGTGGCCGCCGCGGGGGTGGCCTCCTCCGCCGGCTCCAGCGACTGGGCGACGAGCACACCCCCCATGCTCGCGACCAGCGCTCCCGCCAGCGTCACCCGGGCGAGCCCGGAGAGGACACGGTGCTTGGAGGACGCGGGGGTCTCGGCGCGGCGGCGCCCGTGGGCAGTCGGCATTGGCTGGATCCTGACGGGAGGGGCTACAGGTCTGCCATTGACCGTAACCGATTCGTGACATTCACACCAGACACAGGAGAATGCGGATTCCTCACACCGTGTGACGATCCTGTGAAGGGCGGCGTGGCACCTTGCGGGGCTTCAGACCACGCGCCCGGAGCAGCCGGCGCACCACGTGCCCGGCCCGCTCTCACCACGAGCCGTAGACGCCGCGGGTGTTGGCGAGAAGCTGGTGGCAGGCCTGGGTCAGCTCCATGTCGAGCTGCTCGGCGACGGCCCTGACCGTGTGGGTCATGAGGTAGGAGGCGTTCGGGCGGCCGCGGTACGGCACGGGGGTGAGGTAGGGGGCGTCCGTCTCCACGAGCACCAACGCGGGATCCATGGCGCGGCAGGCCTCGCGCAGTTCGTCGTTCGACTTGTACGTGATCGGCCCCGCGAACGACGCGTACCAGCCGTGCTCGTTCAGCACCTCCGCCATCGCGCGGTCCCCGGAGAAGCAGTGGAACACGGTGCGCGCGGGGGCGCCGTCGCGGCGCAGCACGTCGAGGACGTCGGCGTGCGCGTCCCGGTCGTGGATCTGCAGCGGCAGGTCCAGCTCCTTGGCGAGCGCGATGTGGGCGCGGAAGGCCGCCCGCTGCACGTCGTGGCCGCGCCCGGCGGTGCGGAACCAGTCGAGTCCCGTCTCCCCGATGGCGACGACGACGTCCCGGTTGGCGGCGGCGAGCTCGCCAACCCGCGCGACGGCGTCGTCGAGGGACACCTCGTGGTGCGGGGCGAAGGCGGGCTCCCAGCCGTCGGGGCCGACGTCGGTGACGTGGGCGTGGCGGGTGGCCTCGTTGGGGTGGATCGCGATGGCCGCGCGGACGGGCGCGTGGGCGCGGGCGAGGTCGATGCCGGGCTGGAGGTCCGGCAGCTCGCACGAGGAGTGGATCAGGCCGACGACGTTCGCGCGGGCCGCGCGGGCGAGCTGGACGTCGATGGGCAGGGGGGTGACGCCCTGGGGGAAGTCCTCGACCGGCCCGAGCGGGAGGTGGGTGTGGTTGTCGATGACGGGGCTGGGGAGCTCCTCCCCCTCGGGCGGGTACCCGGTGGGCTTCGGCTTAGCCACGGCCGCCCATCCGCTCGATCTCCTCCTCCACGATCGCCTCGTCCAGCTTGGTGAACACGGGCGTGGGCTTGGCGACCGGCGTTCCGACGACGACGGGGCGCGGCGCCCACGGCGGCGTGGTCGAGTACTCGCCGGTGATGACGGGGTAGGCGGGGCCGTCCCCGAGGTCCTCGACCTGCTCGATCCGGGGCAGGGGGGCGAGCGCGCCGTCGCCGCCGAAGAGGGCATCGATCGCGTTCGCGGAGTGCGGCAGGTAGGGGGCGAACATGACGTTGAGGTTGGACACCGCCTGGGCAAGGGTGTGGAGCACGGTGGCGAGACGCTCGCGCTGCTCGGGGGCCTTCATCTTGAAGGGCTCGGTGTCCGCGACGTACTTGTTGGCCTCGCCCACGAGCCGCATGACCTCGGCCAGGCCGGCCTTGAAACGCTGGGCCTCGATGAGCGTGCCGACCGTGGAGTAGGCGGCCTCGATCGCGCCCAGGAGGGCCTCGTCCTCGGGGGCGAGCGGGCCCGGGGTGGGGACCTCGCCGAAGTTCTTCGCGATCATCGCGGCGGTGCGGTTCACGAGGTTGCCCCACGCGGCCACGAGCTCGCCATTGGTGCGGCGGACGAACTCGGACCAGGTGAAGTCCGAGTCCTGGTTCTCGGGGCCGGCGGCGGCGATGAAGTAGCGGACGGCGTCCACCTGGTAGCGGGAGAGCATGTCCCCGATGTAGATGACCACGCCGCGGGAGGAGGAGAACTTGGCACCCTCCATGGTCATGAACTCGGAGGAGACCACCTCGGTGGGGAGGTTGAGCGGGCCTAGGACGCCGGCGGTGCCGTCGTGGGGGCCGACGCCGTTGTAGGCCAGCAGCTCCGCGGGCCAGATCTGGGAGTGGAAGACGATGTTGTCCTTGCCCATGAAGTAGTAGGAGCGGGCCTCCGGGTCGTTCCACCAGCGGCGCCATGCGTCCGGGTCCCCGATGCGGTGGGCCCACTCGATGGAGGCGGAGAGGTAGCCGATCACGGCGTCGAACCAGACGTAGAGCCGCTTCGGCTGGTCCTCCCAGCCCGGGATCGGGATGCCCCAGTCGATGTCCCGGGTGATGGCGCGGGGCTTGATCTCCTCGAGGATGTGCTGGGAGAACTTGATGACGTTGGGGCGCCACGTGCCGGTGGCGGCGCGGCCCTCCAGCCACTCGCCCAGCTCGTCCGCGAGGGCCGGGAGGTCGAGGAACCAGTGGGTGGTCTCCACGAAGTCGGGGGTCTCGCCGTTGATGCGGGAACGCGGGTTCACGAGGTCCGTGGGGTCCAGCTGGTTGCCGCAGGTGTCGCACTGGTCCCCGCGGGCGGAGTCGTAGCCGCAGATCGGGCAGGTGCCCTCGATGTAGCGGTCCGGGAGGGTGCGACCGGTGGAGGGGCTGATCGCCGAGAGGGTGGTCCGCTCCAGCAGGTAGCCGTTGTCCCGGACGGTGCGGAACATCTCCTGCGCCACCGCGTAGTGGTTCGTGGTGGTGGTGCGGGTGAAGAGGTCGTAGGCGAGACCGAGCCTGGTGAGGTCCTCGACGATGATCCGGTTGTTCCGGTCCGCGAGCTCCCGCGGGGTCACGCCCGCGGCGTCTGCGGCGACCAGGATCGGGGTGCCGTGCTCGTCCGTGCCGGAGACCATGAGGACGTCGTGCCCCGCCATCCGCATGTAGCGGGAGAAGATGTCCGAGGGCACGCCGAACCCGGCGACATGGCCGATGTGGCGCGGCCCGTTGGCGTACGGCCAGGCGACGGCGGAGAGGATCTTGGTCATGGCCCCAGCCTAATGCGGCGCGGCTGGGGGCTCAGTTCGTGTCCGTGGGGCTCCGGCGGGTCCCCCGCCGCGGCTCACGGCTGGGCTCGGGCCGGGGTTCCGGCCCGCGTCACCGCAACGCCTACCCGCCCACCCCGGTCACCCACTCGCGCACCACGTACTCCGCCGCCGCGGCGAGGTTGGCGCCGGCGTGGGCAAACGCCTCCGGGAGTGGGGTGCCGGGTGGGGTGATGGCGAGCGCGCGGACGATGCCGAGCTCGGCGAGTTGGTTGGGGTCCAGATCGGCGGCGACCCGGCCGGCCAACACGGCGGTGGGCACCCCGGCGGCGTGCGCGATCGCTGCCACGCCCGCGGGTACCTTGCCCGAGAGGCTCTGGGAGTCGAAGGAACCCTCCCCTGTGATGACGAGGTCCGCGCCGGCGCTGGCGGCACGCAGGTCCACCAGGTCAGCGACGATCTCGATGCCCGAATCAAGCGTGGCACCCAGCGCGAGGAGCGCGGCGCCCACCCCGCCGGCGGCGCCCGCGCCGGCGATGTCCCGGATCTGCCGGCCGATCGCGGCCTCGGTCAGGTCCGCCCATCGGGCGAAGGCCTTCTCCGCCACGGGAAGGTCCTCTGGGGCGAGGCCCTTCTGCGGTCCGTAGACGGCGCTGGCGCCGCGCGGCCCGAGGAGCGGGTTGGTGACGTCGCACGCGGTGCGCAGGGACACGCCTGTGACGGCGGCGAGCGCCGGGGCCAGGTCCAGCCGCGCCAACTCGCGGAGCCCGCTGATGCCCGGGCCGATGTCCGTCCCACGTGTGTCCCGGAGCACCGCACCGAGAGCCTGGAGCGCGCCAGCGCCCGCATCGTTGGTGGCGCTGCCTCCGATCGTGAGTATCAACTCGCCCGCGCCGCGCTCGAGCGCATCGGAGATGAGCATGCCGAGACCGCGGCTGGTGGCGCGCAGGGGATCCCGTTCCTCCGGACGCAGCAGAGCGAGGCCACTGGTCTCTGCCATCTCGATCACCGCCAGCCCGCGGGACTCGAGCCAGGCGTAACGGCCGATGAGTGGCCGTCCGAGCGGATCGACGGCTGGTGCCTCCACCCAGATCGCACCGAGCGCCTCACGCACCACGTCCGCGGTGCCCTCTCCGCCATCCGCCATGGGGACGAGCACGCAGTCGGCGGCGGGAACCGCGCGGTGCACACCGGCGGCGATGGCCTTGCAGGCCTCCCTCGCGGAGAGTGACTCCTTGAACGAGTCGGGTGCGATGACGATCCGCATGAGCCCAGTGTCCTCCGTTTGCGCCAGAGGTGCGGTGGTTGGGACGCCGGCCAGCGAGCCGCCAGGCTGGGGCCGGACCACGGTGCGCAGGGACACACGTGGGATCGGGTGAGGTGACCGCGACTCAGACCAGTGGCGCCATTCCGTCGGATCACGGCGGCGGCGACCCTCTCGCAGTCACAGGTGTGTCCCTCCGCACCATGAGGGGCCAACGATCGACGGCCATGGGACGCCAGCAGAAGGACTCCACAGCGGAGACTGGTACCGCGAGATCCACAGCAACATCGGCACCCCTGGCCAGCGTGACGCCAGCCGGGAAGCCTGACGCCCATGGATGTCGATCGGAGGCTCCGGGAGTTCCACGGCGCCGCGCGGTTCAAGGACCTGGTGGCCAACACCACGGAGGCACGAATCCTCGAGCGTGCCGTCGGCTCCGGAACCGTACTGAGGCACGCACACGGGGTCTACGCCCTGCCGAACGCCGACCTGGCCGTGGTGGCCGCACGCGTGTGCAGGGGCCGGATCACCGCGAAGACTGCAGTCGGCCTGATCCCCGGTTGCGATGTCGATGACCGCGACGTGTTCCACGTCGAGGTCCCACGGAACTGCTCCGCTCCGAGAACACGACGCGTCAACGGAACACGGATCGTCGTCCACCGCCACGTGTTCGGGATACACCCCGATCCTGCCGACGAGCCCGTGGTCCCACTCTCGCGCGCGGTCGCACAGATGTTCCGCGGTCCTGAGCTGGTGGACGCTGTCATCGCAGCCGACGCGCTGCTCACCCGAGGCCTGGTCACCCGCGGTGACCTGCGCGCCGAGTTGTCGAGCCGCGAGCGCAGGTTCGTCGCCTGGGCCCTGGACCACGTGAGCGAGCGTGTGGCATCGCCCCTTGAGACCACCGCCCGCCTGATCCTTGCCGCAGCGGGCTTCCGGTCAGAGGCGAACGTCGAGATTGCAGGCGTGGGATTCGTGGACCTGTTGGTCGAGGGCCGCGTGGTCCTCGAGCTGGACGGCCACTCCTACCACTCCGACGCCGTCCAGTTCATCGCGGACCGGCAGCGCGACCGGAGGCTTCACCTCCTTGGCTACCACGTGCTGCGCTACGCCAGCGACGAGCTGACATGGCGTTCCAACAGCATCGCGGCAGACGTCGCCGGCGTGCTCGCGCGCGAAGGCCCTCCCCCACCTCCCCTGAGGCCGGAGGCCGACCTACCATGGGCTCCATGAAACGAGCCCTGATCATCGTGGACGTCCAGCCGACCTTCTGCGAGGGAGGCGCTCTCGCCGTCGAGGGTGGGAACGCGGTCGCCGAGCGGATCGCGGCCTTCGTCGCCGGGCACCGCGACGCCTATGACTACATCGCCACCACCCAGGACTGGCACATCGACCCGGGTGCGCACTTCTCCGAGACCCCCGACTTCGTGGACACCTGGCCGCCCCACGGCGTGGCCGGCACCGCGGAGGCCGAACTGCACCCCGCCCTGACGGGCATCGATGCGGACGCGGCCGTCAAGAAGGGCCAGTACGCCGCGGCGTACTCCGGCTTCGAGGGCCTGGATGCCACCGGGACCTCCCTCGCCGCCCTCCTCGCGACCGCCGGCGTGACCGCCGTGGACGTGGTGGGGATCGCCGAGTCGCACTGCGTGAAGGAGACCGCCCTCGACGCCGTGCGCGAGCAGCTTCCCACCCGCGTCCTCACCGACCTGACCGTGCCCGTCACCCCGGAACTGGGCGAGGCCGCCCGCGACCGCATGCGCACCGCCGGCGTGGAACTGGTGACGTCCGAGGCCATCGACTGACTCTCGGAGGCGCCCACGAGGAACCGGCGGTGAGGCCGTCGCTTACCGTTCGAGCGCGGCCTCGTAGAGTTCCCGCCGGGAGACCCCACTCTCCTCGCTGACCACTCCGGCGGCGTCCTTCAGCCGCATCCCCTTGTCCACGAGCGTCCGCACCCGCGCCACCAGCGCGGCCGAATCCACGGCCCCTTCCTCCGCACCGGCGACGACGATGGTCACCTCCCCGAGCACGCCGTCGGCGAGTTCGTGCGCCAGATCCCCGACCGGCCCGCGCCGCACCTCCTCGTGGGTCTTGGTGAGTTCGCGGCACACGGCCACCTGCCGGTCCGCGCCGAACGCCGCCGCCATGTCCACCAGGGTCTCCCCCACCCGCCGCGGGGACTCGAAGAAGATCATGGTCCGCCGCTCGCCGGCGAGCGCCCCGAGGGCCCGGCGCCGCTCCCCCGCCTTCCGGGGCACGAAGCCCTCGAAGCAGAACCTGTCCGACGCGATCCCGGAAACGGCCAGTGCGGTCAACGCGGCGGAGGGCCCCGGCAGGGCCGAGACCCGCACCCCGGCGTCGATGGCGGCACGCACCAGCCGGAAGCCGGGGTCGGAGACCGTGGGCATCCCCGCGTCCGAGACCACCACCACGAAGCGTCCCTCCCGCGCCGCGGCCACCAGCTCAGCGGCCCGCTCGGCCTCGTTGTGCTCGTACAACGAGACCACGCGTGCAGAGATGGGCACGCCCATCCGCCCGGCAAGGTTGAGGAAACGGCGCGTATCCTCCGCGGCGATCAGGTCCGCGGACTCGAGGGCCTCGCGGAGCCGGGGCGGTGCGTCGTCGGTGTCGCCGATCGGGGTGGCAGCGAGAAGGACGAGGCCCTCGGTCGGGATGTTCACGCCCCCAGTCTCCCGCACGCAGCTGACGGGTGGGGCGCGGAGCGGGCGCCGGCGTCTGCCTAGAATTCAGGGGTGAGTTCCGCCGGCGCGCCCGAGGAGACGCGCCCGCGTCTCGTCGTGGAGCGCGAGCTCGACCGCGAGAACCGCTACCGCGGCATGCTCGGCCTCGCCCCGCTGGGCCACCGGCTCGCGGCGAACGTCCGGCTGTGGGCCTGGCTCGGCCCGCTGCTCATGATGGTGCTCGGCGGCGTGCT
Organism: Actinomycetales bacterium UBA1383; assembly: GCA_002305415.1. Taxonomy (GTDB): domain Bacteria; phylum Actinomycetota; class Actinomycetes; order Actinomycetales; family Actinomycetaceae; genus UBA1383. The sequence goes on from DBQX01000029.1 coordinate 10,540, forward strand.
GCGCCTCGCGAACCTTGACCACCCCGCGGAACTGGTCTTCGATGAGACCTACTACGTCAAGGACGCCTTCACCCTCGACCAGTACGGGTACGCCACCCAGTGGGAACCCGACGACGAGGAGGAGGGCCCGAACGCCAACTTCGTCGCCGGGGACTACCACGAAATGACGGACGATCCGGCGTATGTGGTGCACGGCGACGTCGGGAAGTGGCTGATCGCCCTCGGGATGCGGCTGTTCGGCGCGGACACCGGCCTGGGCTGGCGCTTCGCGGTGGCGATCGCGGGCACGCTCACGATCCTGCTCGTGGGGCGGATCGCGTTCCGGCTGTTCCGCTCCGCCCTCCTCGCCACGGCGGCCGCGGCGTTCATCGCGCTGGACGGGGTCTCGATCACCCACTCCCGCACGGCCCTCCTCGATGGCTTCCTCACCCTGTTCGTGCTCGTGGGGTTCTGGGCGCTGCTCAAGGACCGGGAACTCAGCCGCGCCCGGCTGGCCACGCGGTACGCCCGGGCCCGCAACCCCTTCGCCGACCCCTGGGGTCCACCCACCGGGGTTCGCTGGTGGATGGTCGTGGCGGGGATCGCGCTCGGCGTGGCCGCCGGGGTCAAGTGGTCGGGCCTGTACGCAGCCGCGGCGTTCGGGATCACCGCGTTCCTGTGGGAGGTCCAGGCCCGTCGCGCCGCGGGCGCGCGCCTGTGGATCGGCGCAGGCGTCTTCCGGGGCGGCATGCCGGCGTTCCTCGCCCTCGTCCCCACCACGATCCTCACCTACGTGGCCACCTGGTTCTCCTGGTTCCGGGCCGAGAACTCCTACCTCCGCCAGTGGGCCGCCGAGCGCCGTGCCTCCGGCGAGGACCTCCCGCGTGCCTGGCTCCCGGACTCGCTCAACTCCTTCGTTGAGTACCACCTCCAGATGCTGCGGTTCCACAGCAACCTGGACTCCGAGCACTCCTACATGGCCTCGCCCCTCGGCTGGCTCCTCCAGATCCGCCCCACCTCCTTCTACTGGCGGGACCTCACCAAGGAGGGCGTGGACGTGGACTGCGGGGCGGACCGGTGCGTCCAGGCGATCACGTCGGTGGGCAATCCGGTCCTGTGGTGGGCGGGTTTCCTCGCCCTCGCTCTCGTGCTGTGGATGGCGTTCCGCCGTGGCGACTGGCGCGCCCAGGCGATCGTCGCGGGCTACGCCGGCACCTACCTGCCGTGGTTCCTCTTCCTCGATCGCACCGTGTTCACCTTCTACACCGTGGTGATCGCCCCCTTCGTGGCCCTCGCCGTCACCTACGCGCTCGGCCTGATGAGCCACCGCCTCCCGCTGTACGATCCCGCCGACCCCTCCGGCCGCGCCGGCCCCGCGTGGCTCGCCCTCCGCGTGCCCATCCTCAGCCGGTCCGAGGGACGACGACGGCGCCGCCCCGCCCTCCGCCGGCTCACCCCGGCGGTATCGCGCCGAGTCGGGGTGGTGACCTTCGCGGTGGTGGTGGGGCTCCTGGTGCTGCTGGCCGCCCTCTGGTGGCCGATCTGGTCCGCCCTGACCGTTCCGTACTGGTTCTGGCACCTGCACATGTGGATGCCGTCCTGGGTGTAGGCCGCATGTGAAGAACCGCGCACAACATTGCCAAGAACCTGCCCACTCTTTCCCAGCCGTTTCCCAGCTTCACGCGACATGATCTATCCATCAGCCGATCCGAGCTTCTGAGGGGATTCGTAGGTGAGGCTGAGAGGGTCAAGTGACACGTGATCCTCGGGGCCGCCGGACTGAGGGGAATGGCGGCCACGGGCTCTGATGCCCGTCAATGGTGACAGCCCCCGGCGTTCCTCCCTACGCCGGGGGCTTCACCATGTCCCGCGGCTTCGCCGAGCTTCGGGAGGTACGTTGCATGGCGCCTCCCCCACGACCCCGGGGCTTCACCACGTCCCCCACTCCGCGAGTAGCGTGAGCGCTGGAGGTTCTCGTGACAGGGCTGACGGCCGCGGAGGTCCGCGAACGCGTGGCAGCGGGCCGGACGAACACGGTCCGGACACGCACGAGCCGGCCGGTGGCGGAGATCCTCCGCACGAACCTGCTGACGTGGTTCAACCTCGTGCTCGGCACCCTGCTGGTGTTGATCCTCCTGTACGGCTCCTGGCGGGACGGACTGTTCGGGCTCGTCCTGGTGGCCAACTCCGCGATCGGCATCGCCCAGGAACTCCGCGCAAAGCGCACCCTCGACCGGCTCGCCCTGATCACCGCCCCCCGCGCGACGGTCATCCGGGACGGCACCCCCACGGAGGTGGCGGTGGCGGACGTGGTGCTGGACGACGTCGTCGCGCTCGGTCCCGGCGACCAGCTCGTGGTGGACGGCGAGGTGCTCTCCGCCACGGGCCTCGAACTCGACGAGTCCGCCCTCACCGGCGAGGCGAACCCGGTGTCCAAGATGACACGCGACGAGGTCCGTTCCGGGAGCTTCGTGGTCGCCGGCAGCGGTCTGTGCCGCGCCACCGCGGTGGGAGAGGACGCCTGGGCGGCGCGCGTGGAGCGGATCGGCCGCCGGTTCACCCGCGCCGACTCGGAGATCATGCGCGGCATCACGGCTGTGCTGCAGGTGATCGGGGTGCTGCTCGTGCCGGTGGGGGCGCTCACGATCGCGCGCAACACCCAGGGCGCCGAGACCGCCACCGCGGTCACGGACACCGTGGCCGCACTGGTGGCGATGGTGCCCGAGGGATTGGTCCTCCTCAGCAGCGTCGCATTCGCGGTCTCCGGGCTCGCACTCGCCCGGCGCCATGTCCTGGTCAACGAGCTCCCGGCCGTGGAACTCCTCGCGCGCACCGACGTGGTCTGCGTGGACAAGACGGGCACCCTCACCGAGCGGGAGCCCACCTTCGGCCGCTTCGTGCCGCTCGACGCGACCGCCGATGCCACTCGCCCTGCCGACGTCGCCCTCCCCGCCGATGCCGGCCTGCACGCGGATGCCGCCCTGCACGCCCTCGGTGCCCTTGCCCGTGCCGATCCGAACCCCAACGCCACCCTCCGCGCGATCGCCGCGGCCGTCCCGCCGTCGCCGGGCTGGGAGGCCACCGGTACCGTGCCGTTCTCCTCGGCCCGGAAGTGGAGCGCCGCCGACCTCGGCTCCCACGGCACCTGGGTGCTCGGCGCACCCGACGTGCTCCTGGCGGCGTCCCCCAACCCGGGAACGGGCGCCGTGCTCGCCGACCTCGTCGCGCAGAACCTCCGCGTCCTCCTGCTGGCGCGAGCTGACCTACCACCCGTCGACGACACCCTGCCCACGTCCCTCCGCCCCGCCGGCTTCGTGGTCCTCACCGAGCGGATCCGTCCGGACGCCGCGGACACCGTCGCCTACCTCGCCGCCCAGGGCGTCGGCCTGCGCGTCATCTCCGGCGACGACGCCCGCACCGTGGCGGCGGTGGCCGCGGCGGTGGGTGTGCGGGGCGACGTCGTCGATGCCCGCGACCTCGACGACGACGCAATCCCGGCGGCGATGGCCCGCGGCGTGGTGTTCGGGCGGGTGTTGCCGGAGCAGAAGTCCGGGATGCTGCGGGCGCTGCGCCGGCAGGGCCACACCGTGGCCATGACTGGCGACGGCGTCAACGACGTCATCGCCCTCAAGGAGGCCGACCTGGGGATCGCGATGGGGTCGGGAGTACCGGCGGCACGGGCGGTGGCGCAGGTGGTGCTCCTGGACGACGCGTTCGCCTCCGTGCCCCACCTCATGGCCGAGGGGCGCCGCGTGGTCACCAATGCGGAACGGGTGGCGAACCTGTTCCTCACGAAGTCGGTGTGGGCGGGCCTGGTGGCGGTGACGGTCGCGGCGCTCGACCTGTCCTACCCGTCCCTGCCACGGCAGGTGACGCTCGCCGGGTCCCTGGCCATCGGGATCCCGGCCTTCTTTCTCGCCCTCGACACGAAGGCCCGCCCCTACCGGCCCGGCTTCGTCCGGCGGGTGCTGCGGTTCGCGGTGCCCGCGGGCGTGGTGATGACGACGGCGGTGCTCGGGACGGTCGCGGCGGCCGGCGCGGCCGGGCTCGCGCTCGCGGAGACGCGCGTGCTCACCACGATCGTGCTGCTGCTCGTGGGCCTGGGGGTCCTCGCCGTGCTCGAGTGGCCCCTCACCGGGTGGCGGGCCGCGGTGGTGGCGGCGATGGCGCTGGCCGGCGCGCTCGCGTTCGTGATCCCGCCCGTGCGCGACTTCTTCGCCCTCGCCCCGCCCGCGCCGGCGTGGCTGGCGGGGACGGTGGGGCTCTCGACGGTGGCGGTGGCGGCGGTCGCGGCCCTGACGCGGGGCGTGCGCCGCGACCGCGTCAGTCCTTCGGCTCCTCCGCCTTCCCGACCTTCTGAGTGAGCGTCTCCACGACGGCGGCCAGCTTCCAGAAGGCGAGCCCGCCACACACGAGCGCCGCGAGGTTCAGCATCCCGACGAAGATGGTCACCCCCGTGGGGATGATCCCCCACCGGGACGTCACCGCCGCGATGAAGGACGTGAACAGCCCCAGCACGATCACGCCCACCGCGACCATGAGCAGCGTCCGGGCGGTCCGCACGGTCTCGGCCGGTCCCTTCGGGGTGGGGACGCCGCGGTAGGCCGGGGGTGGGCCGTAGGGCTGGTACGGGGTGCCGTATCCCTGCCCGGGAGGAGGTTGCTGGCCCGACGGCGGCTGCTGGCCGGGTTGCTGTCCGAACGCCGGTGGCGGCGGCGTGCCCCACGGCTGGCCGTACTGCGACGGCGCGCCCTGGGGTTGTCCGTAGGGCGACTGTCCTGCCTGGGGCTGGCCCCAGGGCTGGGCGCCGGGCTGCCCGCCCGACTGGCCCCATGGTTGCCCGCCGGGCTGTCCGCTCGTCTGTCCGCCGGTCCACGGCTGAGGACCGTCGAACAGTGGTGTGCCCTGAGCGGGCTGACGGGCTGGGCTCGGCTGCGGCGTCGGCGGACCGAACGGGGTGCGGGGCGTCGGACCACCCGGGGGCACCGACCCGCCAGATTGCGACGGTCCCGGGGGCACGGAGCCACCGGCCGGTGTCGCACCGGGTGGTGCGGGCCACACCGGGGGCTCGCCCGGAGACGGGGCCGCGGCGGGTGACCCGCTCGGCGGCTGGGCGGTGTCGCCCGAGGTGGGTGCGGGCGGCGCGGGCCACTCGGGAACGTCCTCCCGCTGCGCCGGCTCCGGCTGGGCAGGCCCCGGATGGGCAGTGTCGTCCGAGGTGGGCGCGGGCGGAGCGGGCCACTCGGGCACGGCTTCCGCCTGCGCGGTCTCCGCCTCCGCGAGGGTCTCCGGGGTGGTGGTGGCGGGCTCCGCCCGCTGCTCGACCATCGTCTGCTCCACCGCCGGCTGCACCGCCGTGGGCTGCTCGGCGATGATCTCGGTGGGGCTCTCCGTGGGGCTGTCGGGCTGGTCCTGTTCGGGGCGATCAGTCATCGCGCACTCCAATCTGGTCCGTTCCCCACAGGGTATCCCGCGGGGGCCACGGGTTCACCGCGGCGCCGGCCGGGTCACCTCCAGCGACACCGGCACCACGAGCACCATCCCGATGACGGCGTACCCCGCGTACCACCAGGCGAGGAAGGCGGCCCCGAACCAGAGCGCCACCGCGAGCACGCGGGTGCCGCCGCGCAGCGGGACCAGGGCGCGCACCCGCAGGTAGCGGGACCAGAGGAACACCATCAGCCCAATCCCGGCCAGCGCCCACGCCACGCCGTGGGACGCCGTCGCGCCGAGCGCCAGTCCCCCGAGTGCCACGCCCACCAGGGCCGTCACGGTGAACAGGTTCAGGACGACGTCGCGGGGGTCGGCGAAGCGCTCGCTCCGTGGCAGCTCGCCGTCACGCCGATCCGTCTCCCGGTCCATGGTCCCGAGGATACGGCCCGGCCCCTCCGTTCCCCGCCGGCCCGCCGGACCGCTCCCCGCAGGCTCGCTCCCCCAGCCGGCTCGCTCCCCCAGCCGGCTCGCTCCCCACCTGAAAGGGCCGCTGCAACACCCGCAACTTGATTGACGGTTCAACTACCGGCGCCTACCCTCGAATCAACCCCGGAAGGAACCTCATGACCCAAGACAGCCGCCTCGCCCCCGCCACCGCGATGGGCGCCGTCGAACTCCTCGTACGTGACCTCGACACCATGACCCGCTACTACCACGACGGCGTCGGCCTCGACGTCATCGACGCCCACGGCACCACCGTGGTGCTGGGTGCTGGGGAACCCGCCGTCGTCCTGCGCCAGGTCGCGGACCTCCCGCCCGCCGCGCCCCGCTCGGCGGGGCTCTACCACACCGCGATCCTCTTCCCGGACCGTGCCTCTCTGGCCGCCGCCCTGATGTCGGTGGCCCGGTTCGCACCCGGCACGTTCACCGGCAGCGCGGACCACCTCTTCTCCGAGGCGTTCTACTTCACCGACCCGGAGGGCAACGGCCTCGAACTCTACCGGGACCGCCCCCGCCACGAGTGGACCTACGACGCCGCCGGCACCCTCCAGTCCGCCACCCTGCCTCTCGACCCCAACCAGTTCCTCGCCCGCCACCTCGGCGCCGGGACGCCGGGGCCCGCGGAGGTCGGCCACGTCCACCTGCAGGTGGGAGACATCGCCACCGCTCGCGGCTTCTACGTGGACGTGCTCGGCTTCGACGTCACCATGGACTACGGCTCGGCCCTCTTCGTCTCCGCCGGCGGCTACCACCACCACCTGGCGATGAACACGTGGGGGACACGGGGTGCCGGGCCGCGGGCCGCGTCGCTCGGCCTCGGGGAGGTCGCGATCGACGTCCCCACTCGCGACGACGTCGCCGCCCTCGCCGAACGCGTCCGAGCGGCCGGGCTCTCGCACGGCGACGACGGACGGACCCTCACCGTCGCGGACCCGTGGGGTACGCGGGTGCGGGTGCGCGCAGCGGCCTGAGGCGGCGGATCAGCTCCCGGCGACGCGCCGCCCGCCGAGGTACACCGCGGCGATGTGCTCCCGGAGCGAGGGGAGCTGGTCCACGCTCGTGAGGTCGGTGTCCAGCACGACGAGGTCCGCCGTCCAGCCCTCCTGGACCCGGCCCACGTGCCACTCGGGGGCGACGAGATCGGCGGCGACCGACGTCGTCGACGCCAGGACCTGCTCGAGGTCCATGCCGAGCGCGGCGTACAGGGCGAGCTCCTCCAGGTTGTCCCCGTGCTCCCCGACGCCGGAGTCCGTGCCCATGGCGATACGGACACCGGCCTCGAAGGCGTGCTGGACGGACTCGCGGTGCGCGTCGACGACGCGGCGTGCTTTGTCCAGCACCTGCGGCGGGATGGCCGCCACCCCCCGCTCGGCGTTGCGGACCACGGCGAGGGGCGCCACGAGGGTGGGCACGAGGTAGGCCTCCGCCTCCAGCATCATGCCGATGGCCTCCTCGTCCAGGTACACCCCGTGCTCGATGGAGCGCACCCCGGCCCGCAGGGCGTTCTTGATGCCCTCCGTCCCCTGGGCGTGGGCGAGCACGTAGCTGCCATGGGCCTGCGCCTCCTCCACGACGGCGCGGATCTCGGCGAGGGTGAACTGGGTGTGGTGCGGATCGTCCATCGCGGAGAGCACGCCGCCCGTGGTGCAGATCTTCACCTGGTCCGCGCCGGCCCGGAACATCAGCCGGGCGACCTTCCGGGCCTCCTCCGGCCCGTCGGCGATGCCGTCCGGCCGGCCGGGGTGAGCCTCCATGAACGGCAGCAGCGCGCCCGACGGCATCCAGTTGTCGGCGTGACCGCCGGTCTGGCCCATCACGTTCACGGAGATCTTCATCCGTGGGCCCGGCACGAGGCCCTCGGCGATCGCGTGCTTGGTCCCCAGGTCCGCCCCACCGGCGTCGCGCACCGTGGTGATGCCGGCCGCGAGGGTGGCGTGCAGGTTCCGCACCGAGAGGTAGAACTGCCGCGAGAACGGCTGGTTGACCATGTCGAGGCCGCCCGCGTTCGAGAACAGGACGTGGACGTGGGCGTCGATGAGACCGGGCAGGAGCGTGCGGCCGGTGCAGTCGACGACGTCGGCGCCCTCCTCCCAGCGGAGCCCGCCGTGGGGTTCGATGTCCGTGACGACGTCGTCGACGACCACCACGTCCGCGGGCCTGTCGAGGAAGGCCGTGCCGTCGAAGACACGGGCGTTGGTGAACACCGTTGTTGCCATGGCCGTCAGCGTACTCCGGGCCCCACGAGCAGGCGGGGAGCCTGCGAGCCGCACCGCCACACGGGACAATGGGAAGCCGGAACAGAAGGGAGCCCCCGCATGACTGCCGCCGAGTCACGCGAGAACGCCGAGGACCGTACCCGCCTGCGCCGCATGCTCGAGTGCCTGGTCGGCATCCACTTCACCGAGGGCAACGCGATCGAGGTGCTCCACAACGGGGACGAGATCTTCCCCGCCATGCTCGAGTCGATCCGCGGCGCGCAACGCAGCGTGGACCTCATGACGTTCGTGTACTGGAAGGGTGAGCCGGCCCGGCAGTTCGCGGACGCCCTCGGGGAACGGGCACGGGCAGGGGTGCGGGTGCGGGTCCTCATCGACGCGGTCTCCGGGTTCCAGATCGAGAACGGCCTCGTGGAGGCCATGGAGTCCGACGGGGTGGACGTGCAGTTCTTCCGCAAGCCCTGGGTGCGGTCCCCGTTCAAGCAGAACCATCGCTGCCACCGCAAGGTGTGCGTGGTGGACGAGGTCATCGGCTTCACGGGCGGGGTGGGGATCGCCGAGGAGTGGGCCGGCGACGCCCGGAATCCGTCGGAGTGGCGGGACACCCACTTCCGGGTGGTGGGGCCTGCGGTGGATGGTCTCCGGGCAGCCTTCGTCTCCAACTGGGCGGAGGACGGCCGCGCCCTCCACGACGAGCGGGACGAGTTCCCCGCACAGCCTGCCCAGGGGAACGCCGTCGTCCAGGTGGTGCGCGGCACGGCCACGATCGGGTGGGACGACATCGAGACGGTGTGGCACGTGCTGTTCCAGTCCGCGCAGCACCGGATCCACCTCCAGACCGCCTACTTCTCCCCCGATGAGCGGATCATGGCTGACCTCAAGGATGCCGCCGCACGCGGGGTCGAGGTGGACGTCCTCATCCCGGGCGACCCCATCGACAAGCGGGTCTCCCTGCTCGCGGGCGAGGCCCTGTACGACGAACTCGTCCGCGCCGGCATCCGGGTCTGGCGCTACCAGCCGAGCATGCTCCACACCAAGGTCCTCCTCATCGACGACGCCGCCGCCCTCATCGGGTCCTCGAACCTCAACCGCCGATCCCTCGACCACGACGAGGAGGTGGCCCTCGTGATCCTCGACGAGGTGACGAGCCGGATCCTCGAGGAGCACTTCCAGGAGGACCTGTCCCGCAGCGAGGAGATCGACCTCACCCGGTGGCGCAACCGGTCCCTGGCTCAGCGGGCGCTCGAGGCCGCGATCGAGCCGGTGCGCCGCTGGCTCTGACACGCCACTGGCTGCGACACCCCACTGGCTGGGACGGTCCGCGGGTTCTGCTGCGCCGCGGGCTCAGGGTCGGTAGGACGTCCGGCGGCCTCCGGAGCTGCCGAGCGGACCCTGCGGCAGGCCGTCGTCGGTGGGGCCGAGACCACCCTGGCAGGTGGGGCAGTAGAACATGACCCGGTCGGCGGGGGCCGCGCCGATCGGTGCCACCCGCAGCAGGCTGCCGCAGCGCCGGCACTCCTTGCCGGAGCGGCCGTGGACCCAGGTGTCCTCGCCGCGCCGTCGTGAACCGGTGGTGGTGCGCAGCTCGTCGCCCAGGTTGGCGCGCATGAGGCGTGCCGCTCGGTCGACGACGGCGCCGAGGCCGTCCTCACCCAGCTCACCGGCCGTGGTCCACGGGTTGGTCCTCTCCAGGAACAGGGATTCGGCGGCGAACATGGTCCCGATCCCGGCGAGGGTGCGCTGGTCGAGGAGGGCCTCCCCGATCGCTCGTTCCGGGGCTGCGGCCAGGTTCGCGAGCGCCCGCGCGCGGTCCCAGTCCGGCCCGAGGATGTCCGGGCCGAGGTGGCCCACGAGTTCGCCCTCCCGCTCGGTGGGCACCAGGTCCACCATGCCGAGCCGGAGGCCGAGCGCGGTCCACGCGGCCGTGCCGAGGACCACCCGGAGCTGCCGATCGGCCAGGGTCCGCAGGCCGACGTCCGCCGTCGCCATCACCCGCCAGGAGCCCTCCATGCGCAGGTGGGTGTGGAGGGTCCACCCGCCCTCCACACGGTGGAGCAGGTGCTTGCCCCTGGGCACGATCTCGAGCGTCCGACGGCCCACCAGCGGTGCGCCGTCCAGCTCGCCCCAGCGCAGTTCGGCCCGCGTCAGCGGCTCGCCCGCGAGTGCGGCGTGCAGGCGCCGGGCGGTGCGGAAGACCACGTCCCCCTCAGGCACGCAGCCTCAGCCCCTTCGGGGTGGGCCCGAACCCGGCCTCGAGGAGGGCGGCCGCGAACGGCTGGTCCCCGCCCACCACGGGCTCCCCGTCGATGCGTTCGACCGTGAGCCGGCCGAGCCGCCGGGCGTGCACCGCGTCTGCCAGCCCCCGGGCTGAGGCGGCGAGGTCCGCGGTGTCGGCCGTCCAGGTGAGGGCGGTGCGGCCGCCCCGCTCCAGGTAGGCGACGAGCCGCCCTTCGACGAGCGCCACCAGCGCCCCGGCCTTCCGGCCCGGGCGGTGACCGCCGTCGTCCATGGGCCAGTCGAGCGCCGCGCCGTACGGGTTGGCGGGGTCGGTGGCCGCCAGGACGACGACGTCGCGCGGCTGGTTCTCGCCCGGCGCCTCCTCACGGCTCACCGCCCGGAGCCGGTCGACGGCCCCCACGGTCGCGAACTGCGCGGCACCGAGTCCCTCGATGAAGTAGCCGCGCCGCACCCGGCCGGCCTCCTCGGCCCGGGCAAGGACGCGGTAGACCGCGGCGAAACCGCCCGTGACGTCCTCGGCCTCCACGGAGCCGCGGGTCACGACGCCGTAGCGGTCCAGCAGCAGTTCGGTGCGGGCGAGCGCCCGCACGGTGGGGTCCTCCTCCACCGGGGGCAGGAGGGACCAGCGGCCGGACGCCGTGGGGGGTCCCGCGGCAGTGGGCATCGCGGGGCGAGGGCGGGGCGCCGTGCCCAGGCCCGACCCGCCGTGCCCTGACCCGGAGAACCCCGACCCGCCGAGCGAGCCGAGGCTCGGGCGGGAGCCGTACCGGACGGACAGGTGCCGCGGCGGTTGCCGCCGGTGGGCGGTCCGCCCGCCCCCGAGCAGGGTGCGCAGGGAGCCGAGGCCGTCGTTGGTGATGTGCCCGGCCCACACGAGGTCCCAGAGGGCGGCGGTGACGTCGGCGTCGGTGGGGCGCTCGCCGTCGGGGAGGAGGGGGGTGAGGGCGTCGGAGAGGGCGCGGAAGAACCAGCCGCCACCGCGGCCGAGGACGGTGAGGACGGCCTCGTGCACCGCCGTCAGCTCCAGTTCCGCGGGTGGGGCGAGGGTGACGTGGGCGGAGTCGGCGAGGTGGAGCGTGATCCAGCCGTCGGTGCCGGGGATGGTTCCGGCGCCCTGCCAGACCACCTCGCCGGCGGCGGTGAGCTCGTCGAGGAGGGCGGGTTCGTAGCCGGGCACGCGGGCGGGCAGCACCAGTGACTCCAGGGCGCTCGCCGGGATGGGGGCGCCGGCGAGCTGCTCGACGGCGCGCAGGAGCCCCTCGCGGCCCCGCAGCCGGCCGCCGACCCCCTGCCACGCGGGCAGGAAGCGGGCGAAGTCCTCCCGGGCGACAGGCTCCACCTCGCTCCGCAGCGCGGCCAGCGACCGGCGGCGCAGACGCTGGAGCACCTGGGCATCGCACCAGTGGAGGGGGCGGGCGCCGGTGGCGAGCTCGTCCCCGTCCCTGGCAGTGGCACCGCCGTCGATCGGCGGCATCCCCGGCGGGCGGAGTTCCCCACGGACGACCCGGCCGGCGGCGGCGAGCCGCTCGAGCGGGGCCCGGACCACCGCGACGCCGAGGCCGAGCCACGCGGCGGCCTCCGCCGTCGTGAAGGGACCACGGTGGCGGGCGAAGCGTGCGACGAGGTCCCCGAGCGGGTCCGGCACAGGCTCCAGGAAGGCGGGCGCGATGCCCACGGGCAGGGCCACCCCGAGAGCATCGCGCAGGCGGGAGGCGTCCTCGACGGCGGCCCACCGCTCCTCCCCCGCGACCCGCACCGGGATCACGCGGCGCTCCGCGGCGAGGGCGGACACCCAGTCGGCCACGGGGGCCTCCGGGGCGCTCCGCGAGACGAGCGCAGGGAGGCCGAGCGGGCCGAGACGGCGGATCAGGTCCGCGAGGTCCTCGGCCGTGCGGGCGCGCCGGTCCACGGTGAGGTGCTGCAACTCGGCCTCGGTGGCGGCCACGGCCCTCGGGTCGAGCAGGTCCGCGAGGGAGGCACCTTCCCGGTCCCCGAGCAGCTCCGCCAGGAGCTCCGGATCGAGGGAGAGCGCAGCCGCCCGGCGCTCGGCCAGCGGGGAATCCCCCTCGTAGAGGTACTGGGCGACGTACCCGAAGAGCAGGGAGCGCGCGAACGGCGAGGGGGCCGGGGTGCGCACCGAGAGCACGGACACCTTCCGTGCCGCGACGTCCCGCATGAGGCCCACGAGGGCGGGCACGTCGAAGACGTCCTGCATCGCCTCGCGCACCGCCTCGAGCACGATCGGGAAGGACGGGTACCGGCTGGCCACCTGGAGCAGTTGGGCGGAACGCTGGCGTTGCTGCCACAGGGCCTGGCGCTGGTCGGGACGGCGGCGGGGCAGCAGCAGCGCCCGGGCGGCGCACTCGCGGAACCGGGAGGCGAACAGTGCGGAGCCGCCGATCTCCCGGGTGACGAGGTCGCGCACCTCGTCCGGGTCGAGGACGGCGGCCTCGGCGAGGGCGTCGGCGAGCGCGGCGTCGTCGAGGTCGGCGTCGGGGAGGCGGAGCACGATGCCATCGTCCGCGTGCATGGCCTGGACGTCCACGCCGAACCGTTCGCGCAGCCGGGCGGCGAGGCACATCGCCCACGGGGCGTGCACCCGGGTGCCGAACGGGGAGTGGATCGCGACCTTCCAGTCCCCGAGCTCGTCGTGGAAGCGTTCGATGAGGAGGGTGCGGTCGTCCGGGAGGTGGCCGGTGGCGTCCTTCTGCTGCTCGAGGTAGGCGACGAGGTTGGCGGCGGCGTACGGATCCAGTCCCTCGGTGCGGAGCCTTGCGGTGGCGTCCGCGCGGGTGGCGGCCCCCAATTCACGCACGTACTGCCCGACGGCGCGGCCCAGTTCCGCCGGCCGGCCGAGCGTGTCTGCCTTCCAGAAGGGGAGGCGGCCGGGCTGGCCGGGGGCGGGGGTGACGAGCACCCGATCGTGGGTGATGTCCTCGATCCGCCAGGCGGACGTGCCGAGGAGGAACACGTCCCCCACGCGCGACTCGTACACCATCTCCTCGTCCAGCTCGCCCACCCGGCGCCCGGGGCCCTCCCCGGAGGCGAGGAACACGCCGAACAGTCCGCGGTCCGGGATCGTCCCGCCGGAGGTGACGGCGAGGCGCTGAGCGCTGGGCCGGCCGGTGAGGGTGCCGCTCGCCCGGTCCCAGACGATGCGGGGGCGGAGCTCGGCGAACTCGTCGGAGGGGTAGAGGCCGGAGAGCATGTCCAGGACGGACTCGAGCATCGCCAGCGAGAGGGCGGCGAACGGGGCGGCTCGGCGCACGAGGGCGAGGATGTCCTCCACTGTCCAGGCGTCCATGGCGGTCATGGCCACCACCTGTTGGGCGAGGACGTCCAGGGGGTTGGCGGGAACCGCGAGCGCCTCGATCTCCCCGGCGAGCATGCGCTGGACCACCACGGCGGTCTGGATGAGGTCCCCGCGGTGCTTGGGGAGGAACACGCCGCGGGAGACCGCCCCCACCTGGTGGCCGGCCCGCCCCACGCGTTGGAGCCCCGAGGCCACCGACGGCGGGGACTCCACCTGGACCACGAGGTCCACGGCGCCCATGTCGATGCCGAGCTCGAGGGAGGAGGTGGCCACCACCGCGGGCAGCCGTCCCGCCTTCAGCGCCTCCTCGATCTCCGTGCGCTGCTCGCGGGAGACCGAGCCGTGGTGGGCCCGGGCGAGCAGGGGCGGGGCGCCGCGGGCGGAGTTGTCCTGTCCCATGGCGTACGCGGGGGTGCCGCGTGCGGAGCCGGCCTGGCCCATGGCGTAGGCGGGGGTGCCGCGTGCGGAGCCGGCCTGGTCCATCAACTCGGCGGGTGGACGGCGCGGCGGGCGGGCGGCCGGTCCGGCGGACGACGGCGGACGGTGCGCGGCGCCGTCGTCGACCTCCGCGTCCGCCGCGAGGCGATCCTCCCAGATCTCGTTTAGGCGGGCCGTGAGCCGCTCGGCAAGGCGGCGGGAGTTGGAGAACACGAGGGAGGAGTGGTGTGCCGTGACGAGGTCCACGATGTGCTCCTCGACGTGCGGCCAGATCGAGGCCCGGCGCGGCTCGCCCGCGGCGGCGCCGGACAGGTCCCCGGTGGGCTGGCCCAGCTCGGTCATGTCCTCGACGGGGACGGAGATCCGCAGGTCCCACCGCTTCGTGGACGGTGGCTGCACGAGGGCGACGGGACGGCCGCCGGCGAGGAAGCGCTGTACCTCCTCCACCGGCCGGACGGTGGCCGAGAGGCCGACGCGCTGGGCGGGCCGCGGGAGGAGCGCGTCGAGACGTTCCAGGGTGAGCGCGAGGTGGGCGCCCCTCTTGGTGCCGGCGACGGCGTGCACCTCGTCGAGGATCACGGTCTCCACGCCGCGCAACGCCTCCCGGGCCTGCGAGGTGAGGATCAGGAAGAGCGACTCGGGGGTGGTGATGAGGACGTCGGCGCCGTGGCGGGCGAAGTCGCGCCGTTCCGCGGCGGTGGTGTCGGCCGAGCGGACTGCCACCGCCACGGGGGGTACGGCGGTGCCGAGCCGCGCCGCCGCGTGCCCGATCCCCACCAGCGGGGACCGCAGGTTCCGCTCCACGTCCACGGCGAGGGCCTTCATCGGCGAGACGTACACCACCCGGCACCGGTGGGCGGGCCCGGGGGTCTGCGGGGTGCTGAGGATGCGGTCCAGCGCCCAGAGGAACGCCGCGAGGGTCTTGCCGGACCCGGTGGGCGCGACGACGAGGGTGTGCTGGCCCTTCCGGATGGCCTCCCACGCGCCCTCCTGCGCGGCGGTGGGGGCGGCGAAGGACGCGCGGAACCACTCGCGGGTGGCGGCGGAGAAGGTGCTGGGCGCCTCGTGGATCATCGTGACGCCAGTCTGACACGGCCCGCTGACAGCCATCGTCCCGAGGCCTCCCCTTCGTGGAGCCCCCTTTGCTAGGGTCGATCAGGAGACCGCGAGGGGTGATTCGGATGCCCACGAGCACCGGGGCGTCGCAGGCCTCCCACGGGCGGGTCACCCGTGTCCGGGGAAGCGTGGTCGACGTCGGCTTCGAGGGCCCGCCCGCGCCTCTCCAGCGGCTCCTGCACGCCGGATCCGGGAGGGTGGCACTCGAGGTCGCCTCCCACCCGGACACCCGCACCGCGCGCTGCGTGGCGCTGGAACCCGCTCGGGGACTCGCCCGCGGGGACCCGGTGACGGACAGCGGAGGGCCGATCGAGGTTCCCGTCGGCCGGGCGACCCTCGGACGGGTCTTCGACGTGTTCGGCCGGACCGTCGATCCTGGCGGCACGGTCGAGGCGCACTCCACCCGCCCCATCCACCGCGCGCCCGTGCCGCTCGCCGAACGGTCGACCTCCCAGGAGGTGGTCGAGACCGGCATCAAGGCGATCGACCTGCTCGCTCCCCTCGAACGGGGAGGCAAGACCGGCCTGTTCGGCGGCGCCGGCGTCGGCAAGACCGTCCTCATCATGGAACTCATCAACAACGTCGCCGGCGGACACCGGGGAGTGAGCGTGTTCTGCGGCATCGGGGAACGCACCCGTGAGGCCGAGGAGCTGTACCGCGAGCTCCGGGAGACCGGCGTCCTCTCCAAGACAGTCCTCGTCTTCGGGCAGATGAGCGAACAGCCCGGTGCCCGGCTCCGGGTGGGCCACGCGGCGCTCACCATGGCGGAGTACTTCCGGGACGACGAGCACGCGGACGTCCTCCTCCTCATCGACAACATCTTCCGGTTCGTGCAGGCCGGCTCCGAGGTCTCGGGCCTGATGGGCCGCATCCCTTCACGCATGGGGTACCAGCCGACCCTCGGAACGGAGCTCTCCGAACTCGAGGAGCGCATCTCCTCCACGTCGTCCGGGGCGATCACCTCCATCCAGGCGGTCTACGTACCGGCCGACGACTTCACCGACCCGGCCGCCGTCCACACGTTCGCACACCTCTCGGCCTCCATCGTGCTCTCCCGGGCCCGGGCCGCCCAGGGGCTGTACCCCGCGGTCGACCCGTTGCGCTCGGTCTCGCAGATGCTCGACGAACG
Source organism: Actinomycetales bacterium UBA1383 (assembly GCA_002305415.1). Taxonomy (GTDB): domain Bacteria; phylum Actinomycetota; class Actinomycetes; order Actinomycetales; family Actinomycetaceae; genus UBA1383. Next base: position 26,903 of record DBQX01000029.1, read on the forward strand.
GGTGGTCGGCCGGCGCCACTACCGGGTGGCGCGCCGCGTGCGGCAGACCCTCGCCCAGTACGAGGAGCTCAAGGACGTCATCTCGATGCTGGGCCAGGAGGAGCTCTCCCGCCAGGACCGGCAGACGGTGCGCCGGGCCCGCCGCCTGGAGCGCTTCCTCACCCAGCCCTTCCGCGCGACAGAACAGTTCACCGGCCAGCCAGGCAAGCTCGTGCCCGTCGAGGACACCCTCTCGGGCTGCGAGCGCATCCTGGCGGACGAGTTCGCGGACGTCTCCGAGTCCGCGCTCTACATGATCGGGACCGTCGACGAGGCCACGGCCCCGGATGCGGCAGGTGTGCCGTGAAGCTCGCAGTCCTCGTCCCAGGCGGCGCCGTGGTGGAGACGGCGGTGACGAAGGTGCTCGCCCCCGGCTCCCACGGCCTCTTCGCGATCCTCCCCCGCCACGTCGACTACGTGGCGGTGCTCCGCCAGGGCCTGCTCACCTACGAGGACCTGGACGCCGGAACGGGCGAGCGCCACGTCGCCATCGACGGCGGCGTGCTGGTGAAGCAGGGGGAGGCTGTGGTGGTGTCGACCCCGGACGCGATCCCGGGCGAGCGGCTCGACGACCTCCAGGACGCCGTCGTCCGGTACTTCGCGGCCCGCGCGGAGCGCGAACTCGACGCGCGCGCGGCCCTGTCCCGCCTCGAGAGCGACATCGTGCAGCGGATGCTCGAACTGGAGGAGGACCATGGGTGACGCGCCGGACCGCGAGAGGGAGTTCGCCGCCCACGTGGGAGGGAGCGCACGACGGCGGATCGAGTCACGCCGGTCCGGCCGAAGCATCCTCTCCTGGTTCGGTGCGTTCGGCGTGGTGGGGTGGTCCGTGGCGATCCCCACGCTCGCGGGGGTCGCCCTCGGGGTGTGGCTGGACAACCGGTTCACCGGTTCCACCTCATGGACACTCACCATGATGGTGGTGGGCCTCGTCGCCGGCGTGGGGCTCGCGTGGACGTGGGTGCGGCGCGAGGGTCCGTGGAACGCCGGCAGCCAGGGCGGACCGGAGACGCAGCAGCCGGAGCGGAATGCCCGGGAGCAGCAGGAGGAGGAACGCCGATGATCACGGGGATCGCAGCCGGCGCACTGGGTGGCGCCCTGCTCGCCGCCGCCTTCCTGGGCTCGGTGTGGTACTCCGCCGGCCGGGCGACGTCGGGGGACGGCCGTCTCCTGCCGATCATGCTGGGCGCCCTCGCGCGGGTGTCGCTCGTGGCGGGTGGGTTCCTGGTACTCGCCCGCTGGGGCGGCCCCGCCACCGTGACGACGGCGTTCATCACCTTCCTCGTCGTGCGCGGCGCCGTGGTCTGGCGGGTGCACGCGACCGGGAACGGGCCGACATGAGCGGCCAGATGATCACCCCGGACCAGGTCGTCTGGTTCGAGTGGGGCTTCGTCCGCATCACGGCGACGCTCGTGTTCACGTGGGTCACGATGGGCGTGCTCGTGATCGGCGCGTGGCTGGCGACGAGGCGCATCGGGACCCGGGAGGAACCGACGCGCGGGGAGGTGCTCATGGAACTCGTGGTCGAGTTCATCGAGCGCCAGATCGAGGAGATCTCCGACGGGAAGGTGGGACGATCCCTCGTGCCGTTCATCGGCACCCTGTTCCTCTTCATCGCAGTCGCCTCGGTCCTGGGGGTCGTGCCGGGCTTCCTGCCCCCGACCGGCTCCCTCTCCACCACCCTGGGCCTCGCGATCGCGGTCTTCGTCTCCGTCCCGGTCTTCGGGGTGATGCGGCAGGGACTCGGCTCCTACCTGCACCGGTACATCGAGCCGTCGCCGTTCATGCTGCCGTTCAACATCCTCAGCGAACTCTCCCGCACCATCGCCCTCGCCATCCGCCTGTTCGGCAACGTGATGAGCACCACCAAGCTGGTGGCCATCTTCGTGGGGATCGTGCCCCTCGTCTTCCCGCTCGTGTTCCACCTCTTCGGCCTGCTCACCGGCGTGATCCAGGCCTACATCTTCGCGATCCTCGCCGCCGTCTACATCACGTCGGGCATGAGCACCACCGGGATCCGGGACAGCGGACCCGCGGTGCGGAAGGAAAGGAGCTGATCCGCATGGACGATGCGACCGTCGTCGCGATGTGGTCCATCATCGTCGCTGGGGCCACGATGGCGATCGGGTCGATAGGGCCGGCACTCGGCGAGGCCCGCGCACTCGCCGAGGCGCTGCGCTCCATCGCGCAGCAGCCCGATGAGTCGAACACGATCACCCGGACGCTGTTCGTGGGCATGGCGCTCGTGGAGTCGACCGCCATCTACTGCCTCGCGATCGCGATGGTGCTGATCTTCGCCAACCCCTTCTGGGGCCGGATCGCCGGCTGACGCCGATCCGGGAGGTGAGGCATGCTGATCGACTGGTTCACGACCGCGGCGCAGGTGGTCAACTTCGTCATCCTCGTGGCACTGCTCCGGCACTTCCTGTACCGCCGGGTCCAGCGGTCCATCGACCACCGCCGCCAGGACCTCGCCGATGAGCGTGAGACGGCGCAGGCAGCCCGCGAGGCCGCTGACGCGGAGGCGCAGCGGCACCGGGAGAAGCTCGCGGAGCTGACCTCCCGCTCGGAGGACCTCATGCGCGCCGCACGGGCGGAAGCGGGGGAACGTCGGGAGGAGCTGTACGCGGAGGCCCGCGCCGAGATCGAACGGCGGCGGGAGGACTGGCGCCGTGCCCTGGACAGCGAGAGGGACAGGTTCGCCGCGCAGGTCGCCACGCGGGTCGGCAACTCGGCGATCCGCATCGCCGAACGCGTCCTCGATGAACTCGCCGGGATCCCTGTCGAGGAGGCCATGCTCGACCGCTTCGTCCAGCACCTGCGCCACCTCGACGAGTCTGGGCGCGCGAGGCTCGCGGGCGTGCTCACGAGCGGTGACGACGTCGTCGTGGTCGCGTCCTTCGCCGTGGATGAGAACCGGCGGGCGGCACTCGAGGAGACCATCCGGGACGAGTTCGGGCTCGAGGTGTCCCGATTCGCGACCGACACCGACCTCATCGCGGGAGTGCGGCTCGTGACGGGCGGCCACGTCGTCGGCTGGAGTGTGCGCGACCTCCTCGACGACCTCGCCGTCGAGCTCGAGCCGCAGGTCGGTGCGGAGACGGCGCCGTGAACCGGACGACGGCCGAACTGCTCGGCCGCGTGGACGCCACCCTCGCCGCCGTCGACAGGCGTCTCGACGGCCACCTCCGGGCGCCGACTCTCGGAGAGGTCGGCCGGGTCGAACTCGTCGGAGAGGGCATCGCGCAGGTCTCGGGACTGCCCCACGTGCGGTCGGAGGAGATCGTGCGGCTCGGCCCCTCGACGGACGAGGCCCCCTCCACGCCTCAGAGCGACGCCCGCTCGAGCGTGGTGCTCCCAGCATGTTCGAGCGCGCTCCCGTGGAGGTGCCGCTCCAGACCGGGTTGACGATCGTGGATGCCCTGGTCCCCGTGGGCCGTGGACAGCGTGAACTGATCGCCGGTGACCGGCAGACAGGCAAGACCGCGATCGCGGTCGACGCGATCGTCAACCAGCGCCGTACCGGCGTCCGGTGTGTCTACTGCGCGATCGGGGCACGGTCGACGGCGGTGGCCCGCGTCGTCGCCGACCTGCGCCAGCACCACGCCCTCGATCACACCGTCGTCGTCGCCACCACCGGGGAGGACCTCCCCGGCAAGCAGTACATCGCCCCCTACGCCGCCATGTCCATCGGCGAGTGGTTCATGGATCGTGGCGAGGACGTGCTGGTCGTCTTCGATGACCTGACCCGCCACTCGCGCGCCTACCGGGAGCTGAGCCTCCTGCTGCGCCGCCCGCCCGGGCGTGAGGCCTACCCGGGGGACATCTTCTACATCCACTCGCGCCTGCTGGAGAGGGCCACCCACCTCGCCCCCGCGCTGGGCGGTGGGTCGCTCACGGCCCTGCCCATCGTCGAGACGGAGGCGGAGGACCTGGCGGCGTACATCCCGACGAACCTGATCTCGATGACGGACGGCCAGATCTACCTCTCCCCGCGCCTCTTCCAGCAGGGCGTCCTGCCGGCCGTCGACGTCGGGCGCTCCGTCTCCCGGGTGGGCGGGCGCGCCCAGCTCGCACCCTACCGGCAGGTCACCGGCGCGATGCGGCTCTCCTACGCGCAGTTCGAGGAACTGGAACGGTTCAGCCGCTACGGTGCCCACCTCGAGGAGGAGCGGCAGCGCGAGCTCGATCGCGGCCGCCGGGTCCGGGAGGTACTGAAGCAGGGACAGTTCGCACCACTCGCCGTCCCGGACCAGATCGCCGTGATGCTGGCGGTGGGCGAGGGGCTGCTCGACACCGTGCCCGTGGACGATGTCCGCGACACCCTCCCGCTCCTCGCCGGTGCCGCCGCCACCGTGGAGGGGTTCACGCGGGCGGTCACGGCCGGCGACCGCCTCGGTGCGGAGCTCCGCGCCGAGGTCCTCCGGGCAATGGGCGCGCGGCTGGAGGGGTCCCCGTGAGGCAGGAGCTCAGCCGCAGCATCGCCACGGCCGAGGAGCTGGAATCGATCGTCGCGACCATGAAGGGACTCTCCGCCGTGAGCGTCCGGCAGTACGAGAACGCCCGCGAGGCCGCGCGCCGCTACATCGCCACCCTGGAGCACGGCCTGCAGGTGGTACTGGCCCATGGAGTCGAGCCGGCGAGCGAGCCGCCCCCCGTGGACCCGATCGGGGTGCTCCTCATCGGTGCCGAGCAGGGCATGTGCGGTCCCATGAACCGGCGAATCCTCGACTACGCCGCGGCGTGGCTGGAGGACCTCGGCTACGACCCCTCCCGGCAGCGGGTGCTCGCCGTCGGGTCCCGGCTCGCCGAGGAGCTCGGCGCACACCGGCTCCGGGCGGAACGGCTGCTGACGCAGCCGGGATCGGTGAACGGAGTCCCCGACCGGGTCACGGAGGTGCTGCTCCACCTGGACGGGTGGCGGGCCTCCGGAGTCGGCGACGTCGTCGCGTTCCACCACTCGAGGTCGGGCCCCGCAAGGGCCGAGCCCGTGACCCGTCACATCCTGCCGGTCGAGATCGGGTTGCTCCGTGAGCTGCGCGACCGCGAGTGGCCCACACGGATGGTCCCCCAGCTCGCGACCACGCCCCGGGAGACGTTCGCGGCGCTGGCCCGACAGCTCGTCCTCGCCCGGCTCTTCACCGCGTTCGTCGACGCACTCGCCAGCGAGCATGGCGAGAGGTTGCTCGCCATGCAGTCCGCCGAGACGGCGATCGAGGAGCGGCTGGACCTGCTCCGCGCCGCCTACCGGCGGGAACGCCAGACGGCGATCACCAGTGAGCTGCTGGACATCGTCAGCGGGTACGAGATGATGACCCGCTGATCAGTCCTCCCGTGCGGTCGGCTCGCGCGCCAGGTCCTGCGGGTCGGTGGCCGGGTTGACCGGCGCGCCGGAGCGGTACGCGGCCCGGGCGAGCGTGTTGGAGGCCACCGACGAGACCACGAGGAGGGCGGCCACGGTGATCAGGGTCTGGATGAGCGGCATCCACTCGAACCCGCGGATCCAGAGCTTGTGGAGCCAGGCGGCCACCACGATCATGGGCAGGCCCATGCCGGTCGCGGGGCTGAGCACGTTGATCCGGGTGAAGGCGTCCGCCTCCCGCAGCATCGCCACCGCACTGGTCAGCATGAACAGCGCGCCCACGACCGAGAGGACGGCCACGGCCACCTGCATGACGACGTCGATCACCGTTCCCCCCTCGTGATGATGCGGGCGAGGGCGACGGTGGCGACGATCCCGAGGATCGAGGCCAGCATGGCGGCGTCCACCACCACCGCGGACCTGCCGATCACGCCGAAGAGCACGAGGATCCCCATCGCCGAGAAGTAGACGAGGTCACCGACGACCGCGCGGCTGGCGGCGTCCCGCGCCGTCGCCACGCGGAGCAGTCCGAGGACGATCGCCAGGCCCAGGAGCCCGATCGCCACCCACACGGCCGCCGTCATCGGGCCTCCCTCCTGCCGCGTGTCATGAGGAGGAGACGGTCCTCCATGTCCCGGAGGCCCGCGACGACCTCCGCGCGTCCTTTGCCGAACATGGAGTGCACGAAGATCGTGGGCGGGACGTCGTCGGTGCCCGCGGCGATCCCGAGGACGAGCGTTCCGGGGGTGATCGTGATCGAGGACGTCATGAACGTGACCTCGAGGTCGGTGCGGCAGCGCAGCGGGTACTCCACGATCGCAGGTGTGGCGATGCCGGGGGTGAACGCCTCGACCGCCACCCGGAAGGCGCCGACCCACAACTCCCGGGTGATGAAGGCGACGTAGCGCACCGCGTACCACGGATGGATCATCAGCCCAGCACCGCCTCGACGTAGGGGGCGAGGTCCAGCAGGGCGGCGCTCGCCCGCGTCACCACCGGGATGAGCCAGCCGGCGGCGGCGAACATCACCACCGAGGTGCCGAGCAGGAACGCCCCGGGCGCGGCGAGGGAAGCGGTGATCCGGTGGCCGTCCGGGAGCGCGACCATCGCGTCCGGCGCCGCGGCAGCGGGCCGGTACTCCTTCATGGGCGCCCCCCAGAACAGCTCACCCCACAGGCCCTGCAGCGCCAGCATCGACGCGAGGGAGGCGACGGCGATCGCACCGATGAACACCCAGGCCTGCCACCCGCCCGCGCCGGCAGCGCCGAGCACAAGCCCGACCTTCCCCCACAGTCCCGACGTGGGGGGCAGGCCGACGAGGGAGAACAGGCCGAGCGCGAACACGACCGCGACCCACGGGTCGCGACGCATCAGCCCGCTGAGCCGCTCGACGTTCTGGGTGCCGTAGGTCTGCTCGATCGCCCCCGTCGTGAGCAGCAGCGCCCCCATGGTGATGATGTGGTGCGCCATGTAGAAGATCCCGGCCGCGAGCGCCACCTCGGTGAAGATGACGAGCCCGAGGAGGATGTGGCCGACCCCGCTGACCATCTGGTAGGCCAGCACGCCGCGCGTGCGCCGCTCACCGTAGGTGGAGACGGCGCCGAGGAGGATCGTGATGACCACGACGGCGGCGAGGACCGGCACCACCGACGACGGCGTGCCGTCCTGGGTGACCGCGTACACCCGGTACATGGCGTAGATCGCCACCTTGGTGTGCAGGCCGGCGAACAGGGCCATGACGCCCGGGGAGGTGGCCGGGTAGGACCGTGGCAGCCAGCCGTGCAGCGGCACCACTCCAGCCTTGATCGCGAGTGCGAACAGCACCACGCCGACGGCGAGCGCGGCACGCGGGTCCTCGGCGGAGGCGCCCACGAGCTGGGCCATGGTGACGGTTCCCGTCACGCCGTACACGAGGCCGACCCCGATCAGGAGGATCGTGCTGGTCAGCAGGTTGATCAGAACGAACAGCCGCCCGATGCCGAGCCGCCGCCACGTCCCCGTGACCGCGATGAGCGCGTAGGACGGCAGCAGCATGACCTCGATGAACACGAACAGGTTGAAGAGGTCGCCGGTGAGGAGCGCCCCGTTGACGCCGCCCATGAGCATGAGGACGAGTGCGGGGAGGAAGCGCAGCCGGTCCTCGCGGGTCCGGATGAGGAAGACCGCGCTGACCCAGGTGGTGAACGCCGTCACCGAGAGCATCACGGCGGTGAGGGTGTCCGAGACGAACGGGATCGCCACCCCGGGGACGAACGCGCCGACCGAGTGGGCGATGACCGGCTCGGAGGAGTGGTGCAGCACCAGCAGGACACCGACGAGCGTGCCGGCGACGGGCACCCCGACCATGAGGAGGCGGTCGACGAGGGCCGAGCGGGCCAGCACCGTGAGGGCGGCCGCGAGGAGCGGCACGGCGACGAGGAGGGGGAGCAGGGCGGCGTTCACCGGTCGTGGGCCTCCCCCGTCCGTGGCATGGCGTGGGTGTCGTCGTTGTTGCCGAGCACGGCCAGCATCAGCATGAACACGGTCACGGCGAGGGTGATCACGATGGCGGTGAGCACGAACGCCTGGGGCAGCGGGTCGGCGGCGAGTGCCGGGTCGGTGCGGTCCGCGAGCGGCTCGCCCCGCCACGCGGCCACGCCCGCGCTGAGCAGCACGAAGTTCGCGGCGTGGGACAGCAGCGCGATCCCGAAGACGGCGCGGACCATGCTGCGCTGCAGCAGGAGGTGGACGCCTCCGGCGGTGAGGACTCCGACGGTGAGTGCGAGGATCATCGGCCCAGCTCCCGGGGTGGTGTGCCGTCTGCGATGTGGCGGGTGGCGGCGCCCACGCGCGGGAGGCGCTCGCGGGCGGCGTCGCGGCCGCCGTCGACCGTCTCGTCCACCCGCCGGCGGGTGGCCTCGCTCTCGGGCCGGCGCATGCCGACGCCGAGGATGTTGAACGTGAGGAGGAGGAGCCCGACGACGGCGGCGAACACGCCGAGGTCGAACACCATGGAGGTGGTCACGTGCTGGCCGAACAGGTAGCCGTGGAGCGGCGCGAGGAAGGACCCGTCCGCGAACCCCACCACCCCGGTGACGATCGCCACCGCCACGCCGCTGCCGATCAGGACGATGGGCAGGCGGCGTGGGCCGATCCGGCGGTCCGAGGAGGTGGAGAGGTAGATGAGGCCCACCGCGGCGGACGCCACCAGGGCGGCGATGAAGCCGCCGCCGGGCGCGTTGTGGCCCCGCATGAACAGCACGAAGGAGATGAGGAGCAGCAGCGGCCCGGTGACCCGCAGCACGAGCTGCAGGGGGACGAGGTTCGGCCAGGCGGTGCTGATCGCCCGCTCGGCGGTGGAGCCGGCCGCGCGGAGTTCGGGCTCGGCCTCGGCTTCGTCGTCGCCCTCGGGTTCGAGGTGGTGCTGCCGGACGGTGGAGAGCACCGCGACGATCGCGATGCCGGCCATGCCGAGGACCGTCAGCTCGCCCAGGGTGTCGAGGGCGCGGAACTCCACGAGGATGACGTTGACGATGTTGTTCGCGTAGGCGACCTCGGGGCCCTCGGCGAGGTAGTACTCGGCGACCGGCGAGCGCTCGCGCCGGCCGGTGAGCACCCAGGTGGCGCCGGCGGCGACGGCGCCCGCGCCGAGCGCGAGGGCGAGGGCCGGCCAGCGCACGGACCGCGCCGGCGCACCCCAGCGGGACGGCAGCTTCTGCAGCACCAGCATGATCACGATGATGGTCAGGGCCTCCACCAGCAGCTGGGTGAGGCCGACGTCCGGGGCACCCAGGGCGATGATCTGCACGGTCGCGAGCACGCCCACCGCGGACAGCGAGACGGTGGCGGCCAGGCGCGACCCGGACCGCCCGACCATCAGGACGGCCGCGGTGATGAGGACGAGGAGGACGGCGTCGATCGGGCGGCTCAGGTTCGCGACGGCCGGGGGCAGACCCCCGCGGGAGACGCCGACCAGCCCGACACCGAGGAGGACGACCAGGCTGGTGAGGATCGCCGCGGCGTGGCGGGAGGCGTAGTCGGCCGCGACCGGCCGGTTGGCGGCGAAGCCCAGCCTGCGGGCCTCGAGGTGTGTCCGCTCGATGACCCCCACCCCGGTGAAGGGGAGCGTGACCCGCTCGTACAGCGGCTCGAGCGCCCGCCGTCGCAGGGCAAGGACGACGCCGGTGGCGAGCACGAGCGCGGTCACCAGCAGCTCGATCGTCAGGCCGTGCCAGAGCGTCAGGTACACGCTGGTGTCCGACTGCGGGAGGGCCGCCTCGACAGCCCGGCCGACCGGCGGCTCGAGCAGCCCGAAGGCGAACGGGAGGGGGACGGACGCGACGATCGGGAGTGCCGCGGGGATGGCGAGCGAGGGCGACGGCTTCTCGACCGGCCGGTCCGCCGTCCCGTCGACGAAGCCCCCCAGGACGATCCGGGCACTGTAGGCGAAGGTCAGGACCGAGCCGGCGGCGGCGACCAGCAGCGCGGCCCACCCCGTCCACGCCGCGCCCGGGGCATCCCGGAGGGCGGCGAGGATCGACTCCTTCGAGACGAAGCCGAGGAGCGGGGGGACGCCGGCCATGGACGCGGCGCCGAGGATCATCACCACGAAGCTGCCCGGCAGCGCGCGGTACAGCTGGGGCAGCCGCCGGATGTCCCGGGTGTGGGCGGCGTGGTCTACCACGCCCACCATCATGAACAGCCCCGACTTGAACAGGGCGTGCGCGATCGTGTGCAGTACGGCGGCCTTCAGCGCGTAGCCGGTCCCCACCCCGATGGTCGCCACGATGAGGCCGAGCTGGCTCACCGTGGAATACGCCATCAGCTTCTTCAGGTCGGTCTGCTGCAGGGCGATCCGGGCCCCGAGCACCGCCGTGAACAGCCCCACCGTGATGAGCGTGGCGTTCCAGGCCGGCGTGGCGTGGAACGCGGGACTGAACCGCATGAGGAGGAAGATGCCGGCCTTCACCACCGCCGCGGCGTGCAGGTAGGCGCTGACGGGAGTGGAGGCGGCCATGGCGTCGGGCAGCCACACGTGGAACGGGAACTGGGCGGACTTGGTCATCGCCGCCACCGCCACGAGGACGGCGACGAGCGCGGTGAAGCCCGGGTCGGTCGACCACACCGGGTGCGCGAGCGCCTCGGAGACCGACATGGTCCCGGTGCGGACCACGATGAGGAGCACCGCGGGGATGAGGAGGAGCCCGCCGATGAAGGTCAGCAGCAGGGTGCGCATGGACGCGACCTCGCCGGCGTTGCCGGACTGCGCGATCAGCAGGAACGAGGCCAGCGAGGTCAGCTCCCAGCAGATGAACAGCAGCACGAGGTCGTCGGCGAGGACGAGGCCCATCATCGACAGGGTGAAGAACACCATGACCGGGAAGAAACTGGCGTGGCGTCCCGGCGAGAGGTAGCGCGCGGAGTACGCGAGCACGACGGCGCCGATCACCAGGGCGATCGTCGTGAAGACCACGCCGAGCCCGTCCACGCGGAACGCGAGCTCGACACCGTACTGCGGGACCCACGGCACCGACACCTCGACGACGCCCCCGGCGAGGACCTCCCGCGCGGTCGGCACGAACACCGCCATCGCCACGAGGTAGACGCCGGCCAGCAGCCAGCCCGTCTCCCGGCCGAGCACACGCGTCAGCGGGCCCGTGACGAGCAGGGCGGCGAGGAGGATCAGGAAGGTCCAGACGAGGGTCATGCCGCACCGGCCCGGAGTCGGGGCCGGCGACTGGTGCGTCGCCTCGCCTGGAGGAGGTGGGCGCGTACCATTCCACGATCGTATCGGGAGACGGGGACGTGTGACGTGTGGAACATCTCGTGAGACACCGCGGACCAGCCGCAGGTCAGAGTTCAGGCGCGCAGGCTCCCTGTCCGAGGATCGAGAGCCCCGTGAGGTCCCCCGCCTGGAAGGTGCGGACGGAGTCCGTGACCGGGTACATCAGCTGCGCGGAGTCGTCCACGTGGTCGAGGCCCACGAGGTGGCCCATCTCGTGGCGCAGCACCGCCACCCAGCCGGGTTCCGCGCCGCCGCGGCCCTCGTCCAGCTCCGCGACGTCCAGGTACACCGCGCCCGAGACCAGGTGCCACGCGCCTCCGGCCGCGGCGCGGTAGGTGGACGCCACCCCGGCGACCCGGCCCTCGAGGTAGGGCACGGCGTCCTCGTCGGCGACGGCCACGAGCACGGGGGCCCAGCGGTCACCGTAGCGGTCCGGCTGGTGTGCGTCGCGCTCCGCAACGGGCGCCTCCGTCGTCGTACCCTCCACGACGAGGACGAGCCCGGTCGCGGCCCCGACCTCGGCGGCCACCGCCTCGACCGCGTCCCGGAAGCCGGCGGGCGCATCCCCCTCGTTCACGACGAGGCGGACCGGGCGGCAGGGGGACCACGCGACCGGGGTGACGCCGTCGTCCTGCAGGGCGGCGAAGGCGTAGGACTGGCTCGGCGCCGCCACCCCGGCGACCGGCGCGAGACGGGTGTCCGCCTCCTCGAGTCCCGGCGGCGGGACGTCACCGCTCCCCGGTACAGGCAGCGGCAACGCCACCGGATCCGGCGCGTCGCCGCCCACCGCCTGGTCGAGGAGCCGCTCCACCACCTCACCGGCGGCGTCACCGAGGGCGACCCACGTGTCCGGATCGGTGACGAGTTCGAGCTCCGCCCGCGGGTCGGGGCTGCGCGCCCACCACGCGCCCCCGAGGGCCAGGAGGACGACGAGGACGACGGCGAGGCCACGGCCCCGGCGACGGCGCCGCCGCCGCGGGGTGGGCGGCCGAGCACGCCACGTGGTGTCCGGGACCGGGAGCCCGGCGGCCTCCAGCCGCACCCACTCGGGCACGCGGCCGGTGGGCGAGCGCGGGAGGTCGTCCGGGGGGATGGTCACCCGTCCATTGTGCGTCACCGGGGTGACAGGGTGGGAGGCGGGGACCGTACGCTGGCCGGGTGTACGTTCCCGACCACTTCGCGCTGACCGCCGAGCAGTCCCGCGAGATCCTCTCGCGCCCCCGGGCCGCCAACCTCGTCACCCACCACGCCTCCGGGCTCCACGCCACGCTCGCCCCGTTCTTCCACGTGGACCGGGGCGGCGGGCACGGCACGCTCGTGACCCACCTGGTGCGCACGAACCCGCAGGCCCGCGAGGCGGCCGACGGCGAGGCGCTGGTGATCCTGGACGTCGACGACGCGTACGTCTCCCCCGCCTGGTACCCCACCAACGCGGACCAGCCGGACGTCCCGACCTGGGACTACGTGACTGTCCACGCCTACGGCGAGCTCACGCTCCACGACGACCCGGAGTGGGCGCTCGCCGCGGCACGCGAGCTGACGGGGAGGCACGAGCCGGACTCGGTGCTCGCGGACGTGGGCGAGGAGCGGCTCGCCCGGATGGCCCGCGCGATCGTGGGAGTGGAGGTCCGGCTCACGCGGGTGGTGGGGAAGGCGAAGATGAGCCAGAACCGGCACCCGGTGGACATCGCGGGCGTGGCGGAGGCCCTCGGCGAGCACCACGGGGAGATGGCCACGTTCCTGCGGGAGGTCTCCCTGCCCTACGCCGAGGCGCGGTACCAACTGCTCGCGGACCTGCGGGAGACGCGGGGGCGCCGGTTGCGCTGACGCCGGCGCCCGGACCCCGGGCGGGGCCGGGTCGGGCGCTGTCGTCCGACCCGGAGTGGTGGTTCGATGGGCGCATGCCAGCCGTCCTGGAGTGCGCCCACCTCGCCCGGTCCTTCGGGAGCCTGCAGGCGGTGGACGACGTCAGCCTGACCATCGCACCCGGCGAGACCTACGGCCTGCTCGGGCCGAACGGCGCCGGGAAGACCACCACCATCTCGATGATCGCCGGCCTCCTCACGCCGAGTGCGGGCACCGTCCGGGTACTCGGGCGCGAGATCACCACCGCCGCCTCCACCGCGAAGTCCGCGATCGGGCTGGTCCCCCAGGACATCGCCCTCTACCCGGACCTCTCGGCGCGGGAGAACCTCCGCTTCTTCGGCCGCCTCCAGGGGATGCGCGGCGCCGAGCTGGAGTCCCGCATCGACGAGACCCTGGAGGTGGTCGGCCTGCGCGAGCGCGGGAAGGACCGCATCGAGACCTACTCCGGCGGGATGAAGCGGCGCGCCAACATCGCGGTGGGGCTCCTCCACTCCCCCACCCTGCTGATGCTCGACGAGCCCACGGTCGGCGTGGACCCGCAGAGCCGCAACTCCATCCTCGAGGCCATCGCCAACCTGGGGACGGCCGGGATGGCGGTGCTGTACACCACCCACTACATGGAGGAGGCGGAGCGGCTCTGCGACCGGATCGGCATCATCGACGACGGCCGCCTGATCGCCGAGGGCACGCGGGCCGAACTGGTCGCGAGCCTCGGCACCGCGAGCCGGGTCACCGTGCGGGCCGAGGGCCCGCTGGACGAGTGGCGGGAGTCGCTCGCCGGGCTCCCCGGTACGCAGGTGCACGCCACCGCGGACGGCGTGGAGATCACCTGCCCTGACCCGACCGGCACCGTGGCGGCCGCGTTCGAGCGGGCCGGCCGCCACGGGGTGACCATCAGCGGGGTGGACGTGGCGACCCCCGACCTGGAGTCGGTGTTCCTCCACCTCACCGGCAAGGCCCTCCGGGACGAGTGATGGCCGCCCTTCCCGACGCCCTGCTCATCGCGCGGCTGGACCTCACCCGGCGCTTCCGCGACCGGTCCGTGCTCATCCAGGTGCTCGTGGCGCCCGTGGTCCTTGCCCTGATCATCGGCGGTGCGTTCAGCGGGGACTCCAGCGGGTACCGCGCGGACATCTGGCTCGCCGACGCCGACCGCTCGGACGTGTCGAGCCGGATCGTCGCCGGGCTCGCCGACCAGTCGGAGCCCGGCGGGGTCACGTTCGTCGCGAAGCCGGGCATGGACGGCGCCGCGGCGGAGGAGGCGGTCGCCGCGGACGAGGCGGAGGCCGCCGTCGTGATCCCCGAGGGCTTCGGGGACGCGGTGGCGGCGGGAGAGTCCGCCGGCCTCGCCGTGGTCGGGGACGCGGGCGACGACCTCGCCGCCGGCGTCGCCCGGAGCGTGGCCGAGGGCGTAGCCCGCGAGGTGCAGTCACAGCGCGCCGCGATCACGACCACGCTCGCGGCCGCGCCGCGCCTGGGGGAGGATGTCGCGGCCGACGCCGTCGCCCGGGTTGCCGCCGCCACACCCCCGGCGGTCGGCGTGCGCGATTCCCGCGTCGAGAACACCTTCAGCATGATGGCGTTCTTCGCCCCGGGGATGGCGATGATCTTCCTGTTCTTCGTGATGGGGGCGGCGGCACGCAGCATCGTCACCGAGCGCCGCGAGGGCACGCTCCGCCGCATGCTCGCCGGGCCCACGAGCGCCACCGCGGTGCTGCTCGGCAAGACGCTGGGGGTCCTGACGCTCGGCCTCACGAGCCTGCTCGTGGTCTGGGGGATCACGTCCATCGCCTTCGGGGTGGACTGGGGGCACCCGCTCGGCGTGGTGATGGTGATCGTGGGTGCGGTGGTGGCGATCGCCGGCATCTCCCTGACCGTCACGGGGCTCGCCCGGACCGAGTCGCAGGCGGAATCGCTCACGATCGTGTTCGCGCTGGTCCTGGCGGTCCTGGGCGGAACGTTCGTGTACACGTCGACCGGCTTCCTCGCGGAGGTGCGCCGGTTCACCCCGAACGGGCAGGCGCTGATGGCCTTCGTCGACCTCGCCGCGGGGAACGCCGGACCCGGGGACGTCCTGCCCGCCGCCCTCATCCTGCTGGGCGGCGGCCTGGCAGCGGGCACGATCGGGATCCTCGCGATCCACAGGGGGTTGGAGGCGTGAGCCCGGCACTGGCCATCGCAGCCCTGGAGATCCGGCGCTTCCTGAGCGAGCGCATCACCCTGTTCACCACCCTCGTGATGCCGGCCGCCCTCATGCTCATCATCGGCACCGCCTTCTCCGGCGGGACCCCGGCCCTGCCGGTGGGGCTCCTCGACGACGACGACACGCCCGCGTCCGCCCGGTTCGCCGAGCGGCTCGAGGACTCGATCCTCACCGTCCGCGCGTACGACGACCCCGACGACGTCGCGCGCGACATCCGGCTCGGCTTCCTCGCGGCCGGGGTCCAGCTCCCCGCCGGCTTCGCCGACGGACTCGAGGGCGACGGCACCGAGGTGGTGATGACGCTCGACCAGACCTCGACCGACGGCGCCGCCGTGGCCGCGGCCATCAGCGCCACCGCCGCGGAGTTCGGCCGCGCGCCGACCGCGGTGCGGGTGGGGCTCGCCGCGCTGGGGCGTTCGGATCCCGAGGCGGAGGCGGTGCTCGCCGAGGTGGCGGGCGACGTCGTCGACGCGCTGCCGCCGGTGACGGTGGAGGCGACGACGGTCGGAACCGAGCCTCCGACCGGGAGCGCGTTCGCCTCCGCGATGTACACCCAGCTCACCCTGTTCATCTTCCTCAACGGGATGCTCGCCGGGATCCCGCTGGTCGAGTCGCGGCGGCTCGGAGTGGCGCGCCGGATGCTCAGCACCCCGACGGGCGTGGGTCCGCAACTCCTGGGCGTGGGCCTCGGGCGGTGGGGACTGGGGCTGATCCAGTCGGCGATCCTGGTCGGCCTCGGCGTGGGCGTCTTCGGGGTGGGGATCGGGCACTGGCCCACCGCACTGGTCCTGGTGCTCCTGTGGTGCGCGATCGGTGCGGTGGTGGGGATGCTGCTCGGCGCCCTCGGGCGAACGGAGGACCAGGTGGTGGCCTGGTCGGTCCCGCTCGGGATCGGGATGGCGATGCTGGGCGGGGCGATGTGGCCGCTGTCGGTGGTGCCCCCGTTCATGCGGGTGATCGGGCACCTCACCCCACACGCCTGGGCGATCGAGGCGTGGGACGCCGTCGTCAACGACGGGGCCCGCCTCCCGGACATCGCCCTGGACCTGGGCGTGCTCCTCGCGGTCACGCTGGTCATCGGCGGGCTCTCGATCACGCTGTTGCGGCGGTCGCTCGCGCGGTGATCAGCCGCAGTCAGCCGCAGCGCACCTCCTGGGACACGACGTTGGAGTAGACCACCAGCCCGGGCGTCGCCGTCACGTGGATCACGGAGGCGAACTCGGCGCTCTGCGGCGAGACCGTGGCGATGACGTTCTCCTCGCGGAGGAGGCGCTCGGGGTTGAACACCACGTCCCGCTGGCCGTCGAAGATGGCCACGTAGAAGATGCCGGACTCGACGAGGTCCTGGAAGAAGTGGCTGCCGTAGGAGAGTTCCGGCATGAAGCCCTCCTCCTTGGAGGCGACCTCGCAGATCACCGCCACGTTCGCGAGCTCCGCGAACCTCACCGGCACCCCGAGCGACGGTGTGGTGGTCCCCCACCGCCCGGGTCCCACCACCATCACGCTGCTGCCCGCCAGCGCCCGGTTGAGGACGCCGATCTCGCGGGCGACGGCGTGCTTGGCCTGCTCCGGCAGGTCGAGGTACTCCTGGGGGCGGACGAACACCACGTGGTCCAGCGGGATGCGGACGTTCCCGCCCATGAAGTTGCCCTTGTTGGAGAAGAGGAGCTCGGAGGGCTCGAACTCGGGGATTTCCACCGTGGCGCCGAGTCCCTTGGTCTGCAGCGGCCGGCACTGCACGATGTTGACCTTGAAGGCGCCCTGCCGGTCGAAGTTGCCGGTGAACTCCACGTCGACGGGGTAGTCGTAGGCCGCGGCGAGGGTGCGCAGCGTGTCCCGGAGCACTGCCGGGAAGTCGGTCTGGCCGAGCAGCTTCCGGAAGTCGAGGATGTGGGGCACGCGGCGGTCCGCATGGCCCATCTCCCGCAGCCAGCGGACGGTCTGGTGATCCACGGAGAGGAACAGGTTCTTGTCCGTCTTGATGTCGTGGGCGAACACGTGCTCCATCGGCCGTGTCACCAGGGCGTTGTCCTCGAGGGAGATGACGTCGACGTTGCGCTGGGAGAACTTCTTCTCGTCCCCGTAGTTCGTGGGTGGCTGGCGGAGCGGGTCGTCGAGAGTGACGATGCGGGCATAGTCACCCACGGTCCGGTCCACGGCCCGGGTTCCGAGCCCGAAGACGAGGCGCACCATGCCCGCCTCCATGTCGGTGTCGGGATCCCAGATGTAGAGGTTGGAGGAGTTCGCGACTCCGGCGACGTGGGGGAAGTAGTCGGCGCCGTACTGGTCCCCGGAGACACGCTGGACGAGGATCGCCATCTGCTCGTCCTTGTCGAACAGGCCGCGGTGCATGCGGTAGGCGAGCGCGTCGTCGTTCATCGTGGAGGCGTAGACGGTGCGCACCGCCTGGGCGAACTCGGCGTAGCGCTCCTCGGGCGAGCCCTGGTTCGCGCAGAAGAGGCTCTCGTACTTGCCGGCGAACGCGTTGCCGTAGGAGTCCTCCAGCAGCGAGCTGGAGCGCACGATGATCGGGGACTGCCCGAAGTGCTCCAGCAGTTGCATGAACTGCTCCCGGACGTTCGTGGGGAACGCGCCGTGCAACAGGAGCCTGCGGAGCTCCTCGGCGTGGGTGTAGTAGCCCTCCGCGGTCTTCTGCCTGGTGCGCAGCCGCCACCAGCCGTTCTCCACGATGTAGGAGTAGAAGATGTCGGAACCGAGGTAGAAGGAGTCGTGCGGCTCGAGGTAGGGGGTGAAGCGCTCGCCGCCGTCCTTCTCGAGGATGCTGTTCGCGAGCAGCATGCCGACGCTCTTGCCGCCGATGTACCCGGTCCCCACCTCGCGGGAGGCGATCCTGAGGATGTCGGCCAGCGTGAAGTACCGCTGGCACAGCCCGAACAGCTTCGACTCCCGGCCGATGAGCATCTGCATCAGCAGGTCCTTCGTCTCCTCCTGTTGCTCCGGAGGGAGGGCGAGGGCGGCGCGGGCCCGGTCGAAGGTGGTGTTCCAGTGGTCGGGACGGTCCGTGGCGTGCGGGATCCGGGCGAACAGGCTCGCCAGGTCCGCGCTCGCGGTGACGCTGACCGCCTCCGACTCGGTCACGAGGTGCGGGAAGAACATCGTGGAGGAGTAGCGCTGCCACACCTTGAGGGGGTGGATGTAGAGCTGCCCGTCCACCTGGTAGAGGTCCAGCAGCAGCTGGGTGGTCTCCCGGATCCCGGCGATCGTGTGGTAGGTGTGCGAGTTGCGGATGAGCGCGAAGTAGGCGATCGTGTCGAGCTCGTACAGGAAGGGGCAGGTGACCTTGAAGAAGTTGCCGATCATCAGGTCCGAGTACCAGGACGGCAGCAGGTCCGTGAGGCAGTCGAACACGTAGAAGGCCCGCAGTCCCTCCTTCTCCACCAGGTTGTGGACCTCGGTGGCGAAGGTCTCGAAGCCGGCGTCGGCGTCGAGGCGGTGGATGGTGATGTCCGGATCGTCCGGCACCAGGGGGTCGTGACGGCCGAAGCGGACGTACACGATGGACCGCCCGTCCGCGCGGGCCTGCGCCACGAAGGGGTCCACCACCCGGCGGTAGTCGTCGACAGTGTCCACCTGCCACACCACGTTGTCCCCGAGGCGGAGGCAGTCGATGACGTCGTCGAAACCGGACAGGCCTGTGCTCACCCGGGAGGGGATCTTCATGCCAGAAGCGTACGGCCGCGACGGATCTCAGCTTTCGGCGTCCACGGACGGCGCCACCGGCACGGCGCCCGGCGCCGGGGACCCACCGACGGCGAGGCCCCAGAGCGAACCGGCGAGGACCGCGAGGTTGAGGAGGGCGGACGACCACAGCCCGATCTGGCTGCCGCCCCACCACGTGCCGAAGCCGATCAGGTTCATGGCCAGCAGGCCCGCACCCACGCCGACGGCGCACGGGAGCGCGGGCACGGACCGCCGCGCCCACGTCGCGGCGCGGGCACGGGCAGCGGCGTCGACACGACCCGCCAGCCCGGCCAGCGGGAGCGCCACCGCGAGGACGACCGCGAACACCGTCAGGTGCAGCGCCCACCATCCGACGCCGAACGGCCGGGGCGCGGCACCGAGGAGCCAGACCAGGCCGACAGCCACCGTCATCACCGGGATGTGCCAGAGGTACACGCCGACGGCGCGCGCGCCGAACGCGGCGACGGCGAGGTAGGCGCGGTCGTGGGAGAGCGCGCGGTGGAGCGCCGGCCAGGCCGCCGCCACGGCCAGCGCCAGTGCGGTGCCGTACAGCGCGATCACGAGCGTGGGTGGCGAGAGGTTGGAGGGCTCGGGGTCGCCGGCGCGGGTCGTGAGCGCGGTGGAGTACGGGCCCGCCACTGCGAGTGCCACGGCGGCCGCCAGCGAGACCGCGGCCAGCGGCAGGGTCCGGCGCATCCCGGCGGCGCGCATCGCGGGGAGGTGGTAGCCGAGCTGGTGGAGGAAGCCCCAGACCAGGAGGAGGTTGAGCCACCCGAGACCGGGGTGGAGGTTCCAGCGGGCGGCGTCGACGGCGACGATCGCCGCCAGCCACGCCGACACCGTCAGGGCGGGGCGGACCGCCCAGCGACTGGTCCACGGCACCGCCGTCGTGACCAGCGCGTACACCCCGAGGAACCACAGCAGCTGGGCGAGGAAGCGGCCTGCCACGACGGCGTCGTCCGCGAGGACGGGAACGAGGGCCAGCGGCAGCAGGACCGCCGTCCAGGTGCCCGCGTACACCAGCCCCGGGGCGCCGAGGCGCAGCACCCGGCGGCGGAGGTAGTCGGCGACGTCGGGATGCCGCCCCCAGGAGAGGAGGTTGGTGGCGCCGCCCGCAGTGAAGAACAGCGGGACGACCTGCAGCAGCCAGGTGGCCCACACGACGTCCGGACGGACGTCGAGCGCACTCGCCGCGGTCCCGGACGAGAGGTCCCACGCGGCCGCGTGGATGAACACGACCGAGAGGAGGGCGAAGGCGCGGACGGCGTCGAGGACGCGGTCACGGCCGACGACGACCGGTACCTCACCGCGCACGATGATCCTCCCTCCGGCCGCGGGGGCTGGTGGTGCCGCCCAGCGTACGCTTCACCACCCGTTGCGGGGGTGCGCTAGCCTGTGAGATGGGAGGAAACACGAGGATGCCTGTACATTCGGCCGGGCTGCTGGCGTACCGCTTCTGTGCGCCTGACAGGCCCAAGGGCGAGCCTGTGGGGCCGGAGGAAGTCGGCGACCACTGCATCGAGGTGTTCCTCGTCCACATGGGTGGGCCGTTCTGGTGGCGCAAGGACGACGGCGCGTGGTCACTGCCCAAGGGGGAGTACGACCCCGACCAGGAGGATTCCGCGGACGCCGCGGTCCGCGAGTTCGAGGAGGAGGTCGGCGTGCCATGGACCGGCCCCCTGGACCTCCTGGGCGAGTTCCGGCAGCCCAGCCGCAAGGTCCTCACCGTTCACCACGGCGCCGCCCCCCTGATGCTCGAGTTCGTGTCCTCCAACCTCTTCGAGGTGGAGTGGCCCCGGAACTCGGGACGGATCCGGCGATTCCCCGAGGTGGACCGTGCCGAGTGGTTCACGCTCGGCGAGGCACGAGCCAAGCTGGTCCCCAGCCAGGTGCAGATCCTGGATGCGCTGGTGAAGCGCCTGCGCGCCGCCGGTTGAGCACCGGCGGCGCGCAGGCTTGTCTCCTCGCGGACGGGCTACTCGATGCGCGCGATGACCGCTCCCTGGATGACGGCGGTCTCCTCGGCCACCAGCAGGCGCACCACACCGGCGGCCGGCGCGGACACCTCCACCGAGGCCTTCTCCACCATCACCTCCGCGAGGAGCTGGCCCGCGGTCACGGATTGCCCGTCGTCCACGAACCACGTCGAGACGACACCCTCGACGTCGGGCTTGTCCCGCGCGAGGACGGGGAAGACGACGTCCGTCATCCGAGCACCTTCCGGATCGCTCCCTCGATGCGCTCGGGCCGCGGCAGGACGGCGTACTCCAGGGAGCGGGCGTACGGCACCGGGACGTCCGGGTTGGCGACCCGGACCACGGGGGCGCGCAGCATCGACGGGTCGTGGTCGGTGATCGTCGCCGCGATCTCGCCGGAGAGCCCGTAGGAGAGGTAGTCCTCGTCGACCACGACCAGGTGCCCGGTCTTGCCGACCGACCGCAGCACGGTCTCACGGTCGAGCGGGACCAGGCTGCGCAGGTCGATGACCTCGACGCCGATCCCCTCACCCGCCAGCTTCTCGGCAACGTCGAGCGCGTGGTGGACGGAGAGGGACAGCGTGACGACGGTGACGTCGTCGCCGTCGCGGGCGATGCGTGCCTTGCCTATGGGCACCTCGTACGCCTCGGTGGGCACGTCCGCGATGGAGCGGGGGTTCTTGGCCATCCACGGCAGGCCCATGACGCCCTTGTGGAACATGTACACCACGGGGTTGTCGTCCCGGATCGCGGCGGTCATGAGGCCCTTCGCGTCATAGGGGTTGGAGGGCACGACCACCTTCATGCCGGGCAGGTGCGCGAACGTGGCCCACAGGCACTGGGAGTGCTGGGCCGCGTCGCCGTACCCGCCGCCGACGGCGGTGGTGAGCACCATCGGGACCTTGACGTTGCCGCCGGACTCGAAGTGGATCTTCGCCATGTGGTTGTAGATCTGGTCCAGGCACACGCCCATGAAGTCCGCGAACATGAGCTCCGCGATGGGCCGCATGCCCTCGGTGGCGGCCCCGATGGCGAGCCCGATGAACGCGGTCTCGGAGATCGGGGTGTCGATGATGCGCTCGGGGCCGTACTTGTCGAGCAGGCCGAGCGTGGAGGAGAAGATGCCGCCGTACGTGCCGACGTCCTCCCCCAGGTAGAAGACGGACGGGTCGCGCTCCATCTCCAGGTCGATGGCCTCGACCATGGCGTTCGCCGTGGAGAGGCGGTGGGTGGCGCTGAGCTCCGCCTGGGGAGCCTCTGCGAGTGTCATGATGCCCTCCTCTCAGGCGAAGACGTACGAGCCGGCGGTGCCGGGCTCGGGGACGGGACTGTTCTTGGCGAAGGTGATGGCGTCGTCGACCTGCTCACGGGCCGCGGCCCTGATCCGCTCCACGCCGTCGGCGTCGAGCACCCCGTCGGCGAGGAGCCGCTCGATGTACTTCGCGATCGGGTCGCGGGCGGGCACGTCCGCGAGTTCGGGCCGGTAGCCCTGCGCGTCGCCCTCGAAGTGGCCGAGCATGCGCACGGTGTGCACCTCGATGAGGCTCGGCCCCTCGCCGGCGCGAGCACGCCCGACGGCACGGGCCGCGGCCGCGTACACGCCCTCGACGTCGTTGTCCTCCACCCGCTCCCCCGGGATGCCGTACGCGGCGGCCCGGTCGGCGTTGTTGGGGATCGCGGTGGACGACGTGCGCGGCACCGAGATGCCCCAGTCGTTGTCCTCCACGATGAACACGACCGGCAGCTTCCACAGGGCGGCAAGGTTCAGGGACTCGTGGAAGGCGCCCTGGTTGGCGGCGCCCTCACCGGTCACGGCGACGGCGATCGCGTCCTTCCCCTGGCGCTTGAACGCGAACGCCATGCCGAGTGCCGGCGGGTAGCCCTCGGCGATGATGCCCGAGCAGGAGAAATGGGTCTTCGGGTCGAAGAGGTGCATGTGGCCCCCGCGTCCGTGGCCGAGTCCGTCGACCCGGCCGTAGATCTCCGCGGTCATCGCGCGCAGGTCCATCCCGTGGGCGATCGCGAAGTGGTGCGGGCGGTGGGTGGCGGTGACGGCGTCATCGGTGGTGAGGTGGGCGCACACCCCGGCGGCCACCGGCTCCTGGCCGGCTGACAGGTGCATCTCGCCCGGGATGAGACCCTTGCCGATGTCGAAGCCCGGTCCCTTGTCCGCGTGGTACTCCCGCTGGATCGCCTCCTCCCAGGTGCGGGAGAGCACCATCACCTCGAGGAGCTTCTGGCGCACGTCGGGTGGGAGCTTCGTGGCCGGCTCCCGCGCGACATCAGTACTGGTGGTTGACATGATGCCTCCGTTGGCTTGTCCGCTGGTGTGACTAATCTTTCCATCTCGATTTGGTCAAATCAACAGTGCATCAGCGATGCACATGGTATACGCACAGTGCCGCGAAGCGCCGTCACCGGAGGCATGCCAGTGGACACGCCGCCGGAAGGCTTGGCGCGGAGCTGGGCGGCGGATTGGCTGGGCAGCATGGAGCGCGACCACCTCATCGACGGCGTGCGGGCGCTCGCGGTGCTCGCCGTGGTGGTCTACCACGCCCTGTTCTTCGAGGTCCGGCTCGACGCGGGCAACCTCGTGGTCACCCGCTGGCAGCCCGGCGGCCCGGCCCTCGTCGCCGGCTGGTTCGTGATGCTCCTCCCGATGTTCTTCATCGCGAGCGGGTTCGGGCACGCTGCCGCAGCGGCGCGGACCGGCCCCACCGCGGCCGGCCCCACCGCGGCCGACGCCGTCGCGGCCGGTGCCGGCGCGGCCGATACCGGCGGGATCACCATCCGGAGGGTCGCGCGGATCGCCGGCCCCCTGGTCCTCTTCGTCGGGGTCCTCGCGCTCGTCTCCACGGCCGCGGCGTGGACTGCCGGCGCGGCGCCGCCGCTGCCCTACCCGGGGACAGCGGGTCTCTCCTGGCAGGAGCTGGCCGCCGCCGCGAGCCGCGACTACGCCGATTTCCTCTGGTTCCTGACCGTCTACCTGGTGGTCGTGGTGCTGGCGCCCGCGATGGTCCGCGCGTACGACCGCTGGGGCCTGCGCGCCCTGGTGGTCCTCATCCTCGGCGCCGGGGCGCTGGATCTGGCGGGCGCCGTCGTCGCCCCCGCCTGGCGCGACGCCAACTGGGTCGTGGTGTGGCTGGCCTGCCACCAGCTCGGGGTCGCCCTCCACCGCGGCTGGCTGCGGCGCGGCCCGGCCTGGCGGCCCTGGGCGACGCTGGGGACGGCGACCGCGGGCGTCGTCGTCCTGGTCGCGTTGGGGTATCCGGTCTCCCCCATCGCCAACTACTATCCGCCGAGCCTCGCGCTGGCCAGCCTGGCGGTGGCACACACGGCGACCCTCGCGCTCCTTGGGCGGGCTGGCGTGGCGCGCCACCTGTCCGACCGCACGGCCCGGCGGCTCGCCGTGCTGAACGCGCACCTCCTGACGATCTACCTCTGGCAGGCGGCCTGCATCATCGCCGCGATCCTGCTGCTCGCCGGGATTGGGCGCGCCCTCCCCGCGACAGCCCCCTGGCTGGTCTCCCGCCCCGGGATCATGGTGGCGTCGTTCGGCGTGATCGCCGCGGTGGTGCCGTGGATCGCCCGGGTGGAGCGCCGGATCGTCGCCGCACTGACGCCCCCAGGTGGGGCGTCCCGCGCACGGGGGGCCAGCGCCGTCGCCGTCCTCCTCGCCGGCACCGCCCTGGTGTGGCGGAACGGGGCGGTGCTGCACCCGGGACAGCCCTTCTCGACGGCCGGAGTCCTCCTCGTGGCGCTGGCGGCCGTGACGCTCGCCACGAATCGACACTCCTCCGGCATGCGAGGAAGCTAGGGGCGGTGAGCCTGCCGAATTCCCCGATCCAGCCGCGGATGTCGCCGCGCCTCGTGGCGCTGCTGGGCCTCATCGCCGCGCTCGGGGCCGTCTCGATGGACATCTACCTCCCCTCCCTTCCCGCGGTGGCGGAGGACCTCGGCACGTCGGCGGCGGCCGCCCAGCTCACCATCTCCGGGGTACTGATCGGGGCGGGGCTCGGACAACTGCTCATGGGCCCCCTCTCCGACCGCTACGGGCGGCGCCGGCCCGCCCTCGTCGGGATCGGCGTGCACGTGCTGGCCTCCGTGGGGTGCATGGTGGCGCCGACCATCCAGGTGCTCATCGTGATGCGGATGGTCCAGGGCATCGGGAACTCGGCCGCCACGGTGACCGCGATGGCGGTGATCCGTGACCTGCTCACCGGCGGACCAGCTGCACGCGTCCTGTCCCGACTCATCCTCGTGATCGGGATCGCCCCTCTGCTGGCGCCAAGCCTTGGCGGCCTGATCGCCGGAGTTGGCGGGTGGCGGGCGGTGTTCGGCGCCCTGGCGCTGTTCGGGATCGTCCTGGGGGTGCTGGTGCACCGACTCCTGCCGGACACCCTGCCGCCCGGGCGCAGGATCACCGGTGGGGCGCGGCCAGCGCTGCGTGGGTACTGGCACCTGGTGCGCGACCGCGAGTTCATGGCGCTCGCGCTCGTCCCCGCCCTGGCGATGAGCACGATCCTGAGCTACGTCTCCGGTGCGCCGTTCGTGCTGCAGCTCGGCTTCGGGCTCAGCGCCCAGCAGTTCGCCCTCGTGTTCGCCCTGAACGGGGCGGGCGGGATCATCATGTCCCAGGTGAATGCCGCGCTGGTGCGACGCCACGAGCCGATCGCCATCCTGCGGGTCGCGCTCCCGGCCGTCCTGGTACTCGCCGTGCTCCTGGTGGGAGTGGCCGCCACGGGTGCCGGCGGGCTGTTCGGCCTGCTCGTACCGCTGTGGATGTTGATGAGCAGCGTGATGTTCCTCCCCGCGAACGCCACCGCTCTGGCGCTCAGCCGCCACGGCGAGCGCGCGGGCACCGCCGCGGCCCTCGTCGGAGCCCTGCAGTCCGGACTGGCGGGCGTGATCAGCCCGCTCGTCGGGATCCTCGGCGGCGACGCCGTCGCCATGTCCGTCACGATCGCCGGCGCGCTTGCTGCCGCACTGGCGGTGTTCGCCGCGGCGACTCCCGCCTACCGGCGCTGACGTCACCAGCCGAGCGACTCCATGGTGGCGACCAGCCCCGGCATCGCCCGGTCACCGAAGTGGCGGACGTTGAGCAGGCGGTGGTGCAGTTCGAGGATGCGGCGACGCTCGGGGAAGTCCCCGGGGATCGGGGCGAGTTCCCTGTACGCGCCCCAGAACCGGTCCGGGAAGGGGTCGCGCACGGACATCTGCATGTAGGCGAGGTCCAGCTCACGGTCGGCGAAGCTGACCTCGGGGTCCACCACCCAGCGGCCCGCCACCACATTTCCGGTCCAGAGGTCGCCGTGGGTCAGCGCGGGCGCGGGGTGCGGGGGCAGCCGCTCCGGGATGGGGCCGTCGCAGGCGCGCTGCAGCCGGAGCCGGAACTCCTGCGGGACGAGCGGATCGTCGAGGTGGACCCGGACCCGGCGCTCCACGAAGAAGGTGGGCCAGTCGTCCGCCCAGGCGTTGGGCTGCACGAACTTCCCGGCGCGGTTGTCCCGGTGCCAGCCGTAGCGTGGCCCGATGGTCTGGTGCATGGCAGCCACGCCGCGGCCCACCGCCTCCCAGTCCGCCGGCCCGCCCACGCGTTCCATCACGAGGGTGCCGCCGGCATGCCCGTACACCCGTGGCACGGGGACGCCCGCGGCCGCGAGCGCGGTCAGGCCGTCGACCTCGTCGTCGGCAGGGTAGGGCGTGAGCTTCGCGACGGCGTCGCGTCCGTCCGCCAGCCGCACGAGCCAGGTGGTGGCCACCCACCCACCGGGCGCGGGTTCCGCCCCGACGGCGCGGGCGAGGCCGGCGGGCCAGTCGGCGTGGAGGATCTCGGCAGGCAGCGGCGGGGATGTCATGGGAGGAGCTTGCCAGAAGACGGGTCGCGCAGCCCGCGCCGCCCTCAGCCGTCGTGCGTCCGCCGTCGCGCGTCAGTGGCGGCGGCGCGCCNNTCCGCCGTGAGGAGGCGGTGATTCGCGACGACCAGCCGGGCGGCAGTCTCCAGGCTCATGGTGCCGGTGTTGATGACGAGGTCGAAACGGTCGTTCCGGCGCGGGTCCCAGTTGTGGAGCCGCAGCGACATCTCCGCCCGCATCCGGTCCTCCCGTGCCTGCCGCCTCGCCGCCTCGGCGCGGCTGATCCCCGCCTCGGCCGCGGCGCGGTCGAGCCGCTGCTCGAGCGGGCCATCGAGCTTGACGTGGATCGCGTTCTCGAGGTCACCGAGGATCACGGTGGCATTGCGTCCCACGACGACGACGCCGTCGGCCGCCGCCGTCCGCAGGCGTCGGACGTTCGCGAGGGTGTCCTCGTACTCCTGGTCCTCCCCGACTCCGGCGGCGGTCTCCGCGGCACCGGCACCGCGACCGACCACCGACAGCACGCGCGCGAGCCCTGACCGCTCCCGGCCCTCCAGTTGCTCCAGGTCCTCGGAGGAGAACGCCTGGCCGAGGAACGGCACCCCGAGGAGTTGCGCAACGCGCGGCCCCACGACGCTCGCCCCGGAGCCGTAGGACTCGAAGATCGTGACCACTGGCCGGTCCGTACGCTCCGCCGCTTCCGCGGGGAAGTCCTCATCGCCCATCCGCGTGCCTCCTCGGCCTTCAGGCTAACGGAGCGGCGCGGGCCCAGGGCGTGGTTGCCGGGCCCGGTATGCCACAGCACGCAGGCGAGGCGATGGTGCCGGGCCACGGCGGCAAGCCACCCCGGAGAGTGGGCCGGATGGTCTACAAAGAAGTCATGCACTCCGCCCGCCCGGGATCCCCGCGGCACTGGCTGGTGGCCGCCGGGGCAGCCATGCTGATGATCGGCGCCAGCTTCATGTTCCTCAGCTTCAGCCTGGTGAACCCGCCGCTCGCCGAGAGCCTGGGCGTGGGCCTCAGCCAGGTGATGCTCTACAACTCGATCATGGCGCTGGCAGGCGCGGTATCCATGACGGTACTCGCGCCGTGGGCACTGGCCCGGTTCGGGGCGCGGACGCTGGTGATCGTCGGGGGCGCGTGGACGGCGGCCGTGCTGTTCGCCTTCTCGTTCGCCACCTCGCTGGCGATGCTGTACGTGCTCGCCCTGCTGATGGGCGCGAGCTTCTCGCTGTGCACCAACCTGGCGGCGTCCGTGCTGGTGAACTCGTGGTTCGAGAGCTACCGGGGCACGGTCCTCGGGGCGGTGTTCGCGGTCTCCGGGCTGGGTGGAGTCTCCATGGGCTTCGTGATGCCGCAGGTGGTGGCGAGCGGCGGGTGGCAGATGGGTTTCCGCCTCCTCGCGGTGCTGCTCGGCACCCTCACCATCGTGCCCGGCATACTGCTGATCCGCTCAACCCCCGAGGAGGTGGGCCTGCTCCCCTTCGGCGCCACCACCACGGGTGAGGCTGAGGACGGCGAGGCGCACGTCGTCGTCCCCGGCGTCCCTCGGGCGACCGCCTTCCGCACGTCACAGTTCATCGCACTCCTCGCCGCGATCATCCTGGTGGTGGGGGTGCACGCCATGCAGCAGCACCTGGCGCCGCTGCTGACGGAGCGGGGCGTGAGCCTGGCGACCGCCGGAACGCTCATCTCGCTGCTGTCCTTTGCCTCGATCTTCGGGACAACCGCCATGGGGGCCCTCAACGACCGGGTCTCCACCCTGGTGGCGCTCTGGGTGGCGCTCGCGTTCCAGCTGGTGAGCCTCATCGGCTTCTCCCTCTCCTACGGGTTCCTGCCGCTGGCGGCGAGCATCGTGCTGTTCGCCTTCGGTGCGGCGATGCCGCTGGTGCTCGTGCCGATCCTGGTGATGCTCGTGTTCGGCCTGCGGGACTACGCGGCGATCCTGGGCCCGACGATGGCCGCCGGCCCGGTGGGCATGGCTCTCGGCACCCCCCTGTGGGGCCTGGCCTATGACCGCACCGGCAGCTACACCTCGGGGCTGGTGACTGCCGCCGGGGTCACGGTGGTGGCCGCGGTGCTCCTCACCTGGGTGGTGCGTACGGCGCCGGGCCTGCGAGCCCGGGTGGCGCGGGACCTCGACCAGGGGTACGGGGCCGACTGACCCTCTCCTTTGGTGGGACTACTGGCTCTTGTGACGGGCGTCACAGTGGGTCTAGCCTGTGGCCAACCTGTGGAGGTCACCATGTCGAACTATCCCGAAGCGCCCGGCTACCCCCCGACCCCCGAATCCGAGGCGCGCACCGCCGCGCTCAAGCGCATCGAGGCGAAGCGGGGCCTGGTGAGTCATGTGGTCGTGTACCTGGTGGTGAACACCTTCCTCGTCGGGATCTGGTGGTTCACCACCGGTGGTGGCTATTTCTGGCCCGGCTGGGTGCTCGGCGGCTGGGGGATTGGGCTGGCGCTGAACGCGTGGGAGGTCCTCTTCCGCCGGCCGATCACAGAGGCAGAGATCGAGCGGGAGATGCGCCGCGGCAGTTGACGCGCCCGACTGCCCGGCGCTCGGAGGCGCCCGCCGGAGGGGAACCTCCCTCACCGGATGGAGCCTCCCTCACGCCACGGACCCCACCGAACCACCCCTCCCTCACCGGA
>DBQX01000113.1 GCA_002305415.1 Actinomycetales bacterium UBA1383
GCCTACCAGCTGCGGAACTCCGGGGTGAGGCGCCCGTCCCCTGTTGGTGGGGGCGGGCGCCTCGGCTTCGTTGGGGGTTCGCCCGGTGTGCGTGTCGTTGGCGACGCGCGGTCAGACTGATATGCGCGGCGCTGGTTACCGCAGGACGGTGGTTCGGCTGGAGGGGTTCCGCTTGTCTAGAAACGAGCGTGGCCCCGGGGGGCTGCTCATAGGGCGTACGCGGGTCACTCCTCGCGCTGCCACCGGGCTGGTTCCCAGCGAAGCAGCTCGCAGTGTTTACGTCATGGGTTCGTCGAGGACGGCCAGCGACCAGCACCAGCCGGCCGGCTCACGCGCGATCGCGGTGGTGGCCACGGTGTGGCGCTTCTTCCGTTCGATGAACACCACCCACCGGTGGTCGAGTCGGCGGTTGCCCTCATCGCCGCGCACCCGTGCCGCCGCCGGCGCCAGGGCCCAGCGTTGGTGCATGGCCACGCTGGGACGGTAGGCGGGGCGGTGATGCCAGGCGGCCTCGACCAAGAGACGCCGGGCGTGACTGTTACCGGTCTTGGTGATCGCCCCCTGGGCGCGGGTGGCCCCGGAGGAGTACTCGGTGGGCACCAGTCCGACGAACGAACCGATCGTGCGTCCGGTGAAGCGGTGCCAGTCCCCGATCTGCCCACTCGCCACGTCGGCATCGCAGGCCATCTCTGCCTGAGGATCCGGACAAGATAGTGAGAAAGCCGACGGATCCGCATCTTGTCACACCGCAGGTCACGGGCCTGCGCGCGCGCCATGATACGCCGGAACCTACACACATGATCCTCCGACCTGAGGAACCCGCCGGCGGCCCGTGGGAGGCGTGGCCCGTCGCCCGCCTCGCCGAGGAGGTGGCCGCGGTGGCCCCGCGCGTGCCCGCGGTGGTCGCCGTCGACGGCCGGGGCGCCAGCGGCAAGTCGACGCTCGCGGACAGGCTCGCCACGCTGCTGCCCGGCGCCGCGGTGGTCCACACCGACGACGTCGCGTGGCACCACTCGTTCTTCGGCTGGGCGGACCTCATGCTCACGGGGGTGCTGGAACCCGCTCTCGCCGGCCGGCCGGTCGCCTTCCGCCCCGCCACATGGGAGGACCGCGGCCGGCCGGGGACGATCGAGGTGCCAGGGGGCACCCGGTTCCTCATCCTCGAGGGAGCCGGGGCCAGCCGCCGGGAGCTGGACGCCGTCCTCTCGTTCCGCATCTGGGTGCAGTCGGACTTCTTCGAGGCGGAACGCCGGGGGATCGAACGCGACGTGGCGCAGGGCGTCAACGGCGACGAGCACCAGTCGCTCGCGTTCTGGCACCGGTGGATGGCGGAGGAGATCCCCTTCTTCGCCACGGACCGGCCGTGGGAGCGTGCGGAACTGGTCGTCAACGGCTCGGCTGCACGCGGGCGCCAGGGCAGCGTCCTCGTCTCGGCGCCGCCTCGCTGACTCGCTCCCGGGGCACCGCTCACGGGCGGTAACGGTTGGATAACAGACCTTGACACCATCACCGCTGCACGCGACGATTCTAGGAACGCGGGAGAGCGCTCTCCACTTCCTTTGACGACGTGGCCATTTGACGCGCAGTTGCGGGCGACCAGTTCGTCGCGAACTCGGACTCAGCGTGGTTCGACTCGGGGAACGCCATCTACCAGGGCATGATCAACCAGGTCACCAACGCGTACGAGGAGCTTGACGGCACGCCCATCCCGCTGGACGAGAACACCGTTGCCCGCGAGACCTACGACGCCGTGCTCGAAGCGGCCGTGGACAGGGGCCTCTCCGCACGCTTCAACCAGTGGAGCGAGGACTGGACGAACGCCTTCCAGAACGACGGCTTCGCCACGATGCTGTGCCCGGGCTGGATGCTCGGTGTCATCGAGGGCAACGCGGCCGGCGTCGAGGGCTGGGACATCGCCGACACCTTCCCCGGTGGCGGCGGCAACTGGGGCGGTTCCTTCCTGACCGTTCCCACGCAGAGCCCGTACCCGGAGGAGGCCAAGGCGCTCGCCGCGTGGCTGACCGCCCCGGAGCAGCAGATCAAGGCGTTCGTCGCCAAGGGAACCTTCCCGAGCCAGGTCGACGCGCTGGAGAGCGATGAGCTCCTCGGCCAGACCAATGCCTTCTTCAACGACGCCCCGACCGGCGAGATCCTCGCCAACCGGGCGAGGGCGATCCCCGAGGCACCGTTCAAGGGCCCGAACTACTTCGCCATCCAGACGATGGTCGCGGACGCGATCTCCCGCGTCGAAGTTGACCAGACGGACGACCCCGAAAGCTCCTGGAACAAGGCAATCCAGAGCTTCTCGGAGCTCTTCGGATAGCATATCCGTACGGCTGGGGCCGGGCATGATGCCCGGCCCCACCGCGGTTCAACGAAGGAGATCAATGTCAACGAAGACCGCCCCCATGGTCGGCGCCATCCGGACGGAGAAGCCGGACCTCAGGTCCCGGCTGAACCGCCTCGACATGAAGGTGTCCCCCTACCTCTTCATCTCACCGTTCTTCCTCCTCTTCATCCTCGTCGGCCTGTTCCCGTTGGCCTACACCGCGGTGGTCTCCCTCCATGACTGGGGCCTCATCGCGGGGCGGGGAGACTTCGTCGGATTCCAGAACTTCGTCGACGTGCTCGGCCAGCCGCGGTTCTACACCGCGCTGCGCAACACGTTCTCGATCTTCCTGCTGTCCTCCGTTCCCCAGATCATCGCCGCGATCGCCATCGCGGCCGTGCTCGACCAGAACATCCGGGCGAAGACCTTCTGGCGGATGGGCGTTCTCCTGCCCTACGTCGTGGCACCCGTCGCGGTGTCCCTCATCTTCTCCCGCCTGTTCGCCGACCAGTCCGGCATGATCAACGAGATCCTCGGCAACTTCGGGATCGAACCGATCCGGTGGCACGCCGACGTCCTGGCCAGCCACGTCGCCATCGCCTCGATGGTGAACTTCCGCTGGACCGGGTACAACACCCTCATCATCCTGGCCGCGATGCAGGCGATCCCCCGGGACGTCTACGAGGCGGCCATCATCGACGGCGCCAGCCGGCTGCGCACGTTCTTCTCCGTCACCATCCCGATGCTGCGGCCGACGATCATCTTCGTGATCATCACCTCCACCATCGGTGGCCTGCAGATCTTCGACGAGCCCAGGCTCTTCGACCAGCTCGGGCAGGGTGGCGCGGACCGCCAGTGGATGACGCTCACCATGTACCTGTACGAGGTCGGGTGGGGTCCGCAGAAGAGCTTCGGGCGGGCCTCCGCGGTCGCCTGGCTGCTCTTCCTCATCATCGTGGTGTTCGGCGCGATCAACTTCTTCCTGACGCAGCGGATCGCTTCGACCGGATCGAAGACAGGAGGCAAGAAGTGAGCTCCCAGAACGTGCAACAGCCCCCGGTGACGGTCGTCGAGCAGGTGGCAGGCAAGGGCGCGGCCCGGGCCGCCGCCCGTCGTCGCAAGAACCAGGCCTGGGGAGCGGAACGGCGGCCCGGGTGGGTCACCTACACCCTCCTCGGCCTCGTCCTGGCGATCTCGGCCTACCCGCTCTACTTCGCGTTCCTGCTGGCGTCCTCGGATGCCGTCACGATCGCCCAGAACCCCATCCCGTCCCTGATCCCCGGCGGCAACTTCATGGAGAACATGAACCGGGTGCTGAACGCGGACATCAAGTTCTGGACGGCGTTCTTCAACTCGCTCATCGTCGCGCTCGTCACCTCGCTCTCCGTG
The DNA here is from genome assembly GCA_002305415.1 of Actinomycetales bacterium UBA1383. Lineage (GTDB taxonomy): Bacteria > Actinomycetota > Actinomycetes > Actinomycetales > Actinomycetaceae > UBA1383. The sequence goes on from DBQX01000113.1 coordinate 3,719, forward strand.
GTGCTGTTCGCGACGCTGGCGGGGTTCTCGTTCTCCAAGCTCCAGTTCCGGGGCCGTGGTCCCCTGTTGATCTTCGTCATCGCGACGATGGCGGTTCCCACCCAGCTCGGTGTGGTTCCGCTGTTCATCCTGATGTCCGAGCTCGGCTGGGTGGGGCGCCTCGAGGCGGTCATCGTCCCGGGCCTCGTCACCGCCTTCGGCGTGTTCTGGATGACGCAGTACCTGGAGAGCGCGCTCCCCTACGAGCTCGTCGAGGCCGCGCGCATCGACGGCTGCTCCCTGATCAAGGCGTTCTGGTACGTCGCCCTCCCGGCCGCGCGGCCGGCGGCGACCATGCTGGGCCTGTTCACCTTCGTGGCCTCGTGGACGAACTTCTTCTGGCCGTTCATCGTGCTGGGTCCGGCGAACCCGACCCTGCCGGTGGCCGTCCAGCTCCTCCAGGCCTCGTTCTTCAAGGACCTGTCCTTGATCATGGCAGGCGTCACCGCCGCGACCATTCCCCTCATCATCCTGTTCATCTTCGCCGGGCGCCAGCTCGTGTCCGGCATCATGGCAGGGGCCGTGAAGGGCTGAGTGGCAATGTCGTGGACGCGCACGCGCGGGGCCGGTCCGCTTCCCGCGCGTGCGCGCCTACGGTGCGGGAGCCGGCGCCGTCGACTCCCGCACCACCAGCTCGACCGGAAGCACCACGTGGTGGACACCACGTACGTCGGGGATTCCGTCGAGGCTCTTCACGGCCAGGTCGGGCCGGATGCGCGCGAGCAGGAGCCGCGCCATCGTCCGGCCCTGGAGAAGCGTCCGCTGGCGGACGGTGGTCAGCGGTGGAGCGGTGTACGCGGCCACCTCGATGTCGTCGAAGCCGACGAGCGCGACGTCCTCGGGCACCCGGCGCCCCGCGTCCCGCAGCGCCTTGAGCGCACCGAGGGCGGTGAGGTCCGACGCCGCGAAAAGGGCGTCCAGGTGCGGCGCGCGCCGCAGCAGGCGCGCGGTCGCAGCCTCACCACCCTTCTGCGTGAAGTCCCCGGGCTCCACGAGCTCGGGATCGAAGGCCTCGCCGAGTCCCTCCCGGAAGCCCTCGAGACGGTCCAGCCCGGCGGTCATGTCCTGTGGCCCTGCGACGGTCCCGATCGCGGTCCGTCCCAGGGAGCGAAGGTGCGCGGCCGCCATGCGGGCCCCGTTGACGTTGTCGTTGTCCACGTAGGGCACGGTGACGCCCGGCTGCATGGGACGACCACCGATCACCAGCGGGATTCCCGCCTCCTGCAGCGCGGGCGGCAGCGGATCGACCGACTCGTGCTCCGAGATCATCAGGACCCCGTCGACCGCACCGGACCGGATGTAGCGGCCGAGCCGGCCCATGTCCTCCGCGGACTGCGCCATCATGATCACGAGCTGGAGCCCGGCGGCGCCGACCTCGATCGTGGCGCCCCGGACGATGCCGCTGAAGAACGGGTCCCCGAACACCCGGACATCCGGCTCCGACGCCACCAGTGCGATGGTGTCCGTCCGACGGGTGACCAACGTCCGGGCCGCGAGGTTCGGCTGGTACCCGAGTTCGTGGATCGACTCCTCGACCTTGGCGCGGAGCTCGGGAGCGACGGTCTCGACGCCGTTGACCACGCGCGAGACAGTGGCACGGGACACCCCGGCGTGCGCGGCGACCTCCTCGAGGCTCACCCGGCCGGGCGTGGTCCGCACGTCAACTCCCTCCGATTTGATACGACCGTCCAACAAACACTAGGCAGCGTGGCACAAAACGGCGCGTTCGTTAAGAGTGCTGTGCATCACCATAGGTGAGAGAGCGCTATCTCGCGCTCAGGCCGCGATATCCCCTCGTTCCGTCCGTGATGAGAGAGCGTGTTCTCTCCCCGCACCCCCACCCTGAGGAAGGTTCCATGTCACCCACACCAGTCGAGACTCACGGCACCGGAGGCTCCGCGAGCGGCGAGACCCGGAGCGGCGCGGACGCTGCGGCGCGCCCCGGGACGGTCGCCATCGTCGACCTGTACGGCCGCCGGTTCCACGCCATCCCCGGCTACGACCGGATGCCGCCGTTCTTCATGACGATCGTCAGCTCGAGCGACGTCTGGCTCTTCATCTCCTCCACCGGCGGCCTGACCGCGGGTCGCTTCGACGCCGAACGCGCCCTCTTCCCGTACTACACCGATGACAAGGTGGCGGAGAGCGCCGGCAGGACCGGCGGGCTCACCCTCGCCCGCGTCACCCGTGCCGGCGGTCCGACGACGTGGTGGCAGCCCTTCGCCGCGGCCCGCCCGGGCGACCCGGTTGCCGAGCGCACCCTCTACAAGGACATCCTCGGCACTGCCCTCGTGTTCGAGGAGGTCCGGCCGGACCTCGGGCTCCGCCTCCGGGTGACATGGGAGTCCAGCGCGCGCTTCGGCGTCGTCCGCAGCTGCGAGCTCACGTCGGTCACCGGCGAGCCCTGCGAGGTCGAGGTCCTCGACGGGTTCGTGAACGTCCTCCCCGCGGGGACGAGCCAGCAGGTCCAGAACGAGCTCAGCAACCTCCTCGACGCCTACAAGCGCACCGAACTGGACCCGGCCACCGGGCTGACGATCCACCACCTGAACGCCTCCCTCACGGACCTCGCCGAACCGAGCGAGTCCCTGCGCGCCAACGTCGTGTGGGACGTGGGACTCCCCCACGCCGCCCGCCTGCTGTCCACGCGGCAGCTGGACAGCTTCATGCGGGGCGACGGCGTCACCGAGGAGCCCGAGGTGCGCGGCGAGCGGGGGGCCCACCTCCTCCACGCCCACCTCACGCTCGCAGCCGGCGAGGAGGTGTCCTGGCGCGTCGTCGGCGACGTCGAGAAGGACGCGGCCGGCGTCGTCGCCCTCCAGGCGCAGCTCGGCGACCTTGCGGGCGCCGCGGCGGAACTCGCCGCGGACATCACCCGGACGCGCGAGGACCTCGCCGCCATCCTCGCCGCCACCGATGCCGCCCAGCTGACGGGCGAGGAGGTCGCCACGGCCCACCACGTCGCCAACGTGCTGTTCAACACGATGCGCGGCGGACTGCCGGCGAACGGCTACGTCCTCGACGCCGGCGACGTCCGGGCGTTCGTCGCCCAGCGCAGCCACGCGACGGCGCAGCGGTGCGCGGCCACCCTGGCGGGCCTGCCCGACCAGCTGCACGCGCACGAACTCCTCGCGATCGCCGAGGGCAGCGGGGATCCCGACCTCTGGCGCCTTGCCCACGAGTACCTGCCGCTGACGTTCAGCCGCCGGCACGGGGACCCGAGCCGGCCCTGGAACAAGTTCCGCATCGTACTGCGCGACGACCACGGCAACCCCCGGCTCGAGTACCAGGGCAACTGGCGGGACATCTTCCAGAACTGGGAGGCGCTGGCGTGGTCCTTCCCCGAGTACGTCGAGTCGATGATCACCATCTTCCTGGACGCCACCACGGCCGACGGCTACAACCCCTACCGGATCTCACGCTCCGGCATCGACTGGGAGGTCCCGGAACCGGAGAACCCGTGGTCGAACATCGGCTACTGGAGCGACCACCAGATCATCTACCTGCTCAAGCTGCTGGAGACCTCCGAGCGCTTCCACCCCGGGCGGCTCCGCGGCCTCGTGGACCGGGCGGCGTTCACCCACGCGGACGTCCCCTACCGGATCGCCTCGTACGCCCAGACGCTCGCCAACCCCTACGACACCATCGCCTTCGACGAGGCGCACGACGCCGCCGTCACCGCCAGGGTGGCAGAGGAGGGCGGCGACGGCCGGCTCGTCCACGACGGCTCCGGGGACCTCGTGCGGGTCACGCTCGCCGAGAAGCTCCTGCTCCTGCTGGCCGCCAAGCTCGTCAACCTGGTGCCGGGCGGCGGGATCTGGATGAACACCCAGCGCCCCGAGTGGAACGACGCCAACAACGCGCTCGTGGGCCGCGGCCTGTCCGTGGTCACGCTCTCCTACCTGCGCCGCTACCTCCCGTTCGTGCGGGACCTCCTCGACTCCGACATCACGGTGACGGCGGAGCTCGCCGACCTGCTCGCCGCGGTCCGCACCACGCTGGCCGCCCACGCCGCCGACGTCGACGACGCCGGCCGGCGCGCCGTGATGGACGCCCTCGGCGGGGCCGGGACGGCCTACCGCGCCCGCGTGTACGCCGGGATCGGCGACGAGCGCGTCACCGTGCCGGCCGGCGAGGTCCGTGACCTCCTCGACCACGCCGAGCGGCACGTCGAGGCGTCCCTGCGCGCGAACGTGCGCGACGACGCGCTGGTCCACTCCTACAACATCCTCGACCTGGGCGAGGGGGGTGCCGGCGTGCGGCACCTGACGCAGATGCTGGAGGGGCAGGTCGCGGTGCTCTCGGGCGGGATGCTGACGCCGGCGGAGTCCGTTGACCTCCTGCGAAGCCTGCGCGGGAGCGCTCTCTACCGGGCGGACCAGCACAGCTACATCCTCTACCCGGACAAGGAGGTGCCCAGCTTCCTGGGCCGCAACACCTTCTCGGCGGAGCGGGCGGCGGAATGCCCGCTGGTGGCGGCGCTCGTCGACGCCGGGGACCGGAGCGTGGTCATCCAGGACGTCCACGGGGACTTCCACTTCGCCGCCCCCATCCGGAACGCCGCCGGGGTGGAGGCCGCCCTCGACGCGCTGGCCGGCCACCCCGATCTCGGCCCCGCCATCGTGCAGGACCGCGACGCGTTGCTCACCCTCTTCGAGGAGGTGTTCCACCATGCCGAATTCACCGGCCGGTCGGGCTCCTTCTTCGCCTTCGAGGGCCTCGGGTCGATCTACTGGCACATGGTGTCCAAGCTGTTGCTGGCGGTGCAGGAGACCCTCGAGCGGGCGGTCGCCGAGGGGGCGGACGACGCCGTCGTCCAGGCCCTCCACGACGCCTACGAGGACGTCCGCGCCGGCCTCGGGTACTGCAAGACGCCCGAGGTGTACGGCGCGTTCCCCACCGACCCCTACTCCCACACCCCCAAGGGTCACGGCGCCCGCCAGCCCGGCATGACAGGGCAGGTCAAGGAGGAGGTCCTCACCCGCCTGGGAGAGCTGGGGCTCCGCGTGGAGGACGGCCGCATCGTCATCCGGCCCGTGCTGCTGCGCCCCTCCGAGTGGACAACGGCGCCGGCCACGTTCGCGTACCGCGACGTCAGTGGGGCGGAGCGGACGATCGACCTGCCCGCCGGTTCCCTCGCCTTCACCTTCTGCCAGGTCCCCGTGGTGTACGCCCGCGGCGACGAGGTGGCGGTCACCGCCCACCTCGCCGACGGCACCACCGTGGACCAGCCCGACGGCGTGCTGAGCGCCGAGCTCAGCGCCTCCATCTTCCGGCGGGAGGGCAGGGTCACCAGCCTGTCCGTCCACGTCCCGGAAGGCACGTCGGCGTAGCCGGCGGCCACCCCCCGCGAAGCAAGTTCCTCGACGGCGGAAGGACACGACATGACCGCTTCGAAACACCCACCATCACGTCTGAGGCGAGGGGGTGCCCTGGCCACCGCGGCCGCCCTCTCGCTCACGATGATGAGCGCCGTCGGCGCGGCGAGCGCCGAGCCACCCCTCATCATCGTCGAGGACTTCGAGTCCGGGCTGCCGTCCGGGACCGACGGTGACGGCGTCCCGATCGGTTTCTTCACCTTCAACGGTGCGGGCAGCTCGGTCGCCGTCTCCACTGTGGCCGACCCCGCTCCGGTGCCCGACGACGGGGTGGACGGTCAGGTGCTCCAGATGGACGTGGACGTGACCTCCTACGCCGGCGGGATCAACGCCTTCGCGAACGATGCGCTCACCGAGTGGGTCCCGCAGGACTGGAGCGCGTCCAAGGGCATCACGATGTGGCTCTACGGGCAGGGTTCCGGCACCACGCTCTTCGTCGACGTGCTGGAGAACCGCAATCCCGACTCGACCACGGACGACGCCGAACGCTGGTCCATTGACATCATCGACAACTTCATCGGATGGCGTGAGCTGGAGATCCCCTTCTCCTCCCTGACCCGCAAGGGAGTCGGCAACGGGGCACCGGACGACGGCTGGGAGGGCACCGAGGTCCACGGCTGGGCGCTCGGCGCACTCGGCACCGGCGGCCCGCGCACCTACTGGGTGGACAACGTGGGTGTCTACGGCGTCGCCGAGATCCCGGAGCTCGCCGTCGGCTTCTCGGCCCGGAACTTCAACATCCCCGAGGGTGAGACCGGTGACATCGCGGTGAAGCTGAACCGCTCACTGCGCGATGAGGACCCCGACCAGGTCACGGTGGAGTACACGGTCGAACCGGGAGCTGCTGTCCCGGACCGCGACTTCATCGCCACCTCGGGCACCCTCACCTTCGTCAAGGGTGGCCCCCGCGAGCTCACCTTCCCGCTCGAGACCATCGACAACATGAAGGACGACGGCGACCGCCGCGTCATCCTGCGCCTCGCCAATCCGGTGGGCGCCCTTGCGGGCATCATGCAGGCCGCCGGCACCATCCTCGACGACGAACCGTACGACCCGCTGCTGCTCGACGACTTCGAGCGCGCCCCCGACCTGTGGGACGCGAGCGACGTCGTCACGCTCACCAACCCCGAGATCGCGGCGAGCGACCCGGACGCGGTGCCCGGGCAGGGCGCGTGGGAGCACGTGCTGCAGGCGACCGTGGGGGGACCCATCGGGGTCGACATCCAGGTCCAGGGGCGGGTCTGCAACCAGGGCAACGGCATCATCCCCGTCTACCTGCTGAGCACCCCGACCTTCGACGCCACCACGGTGGACCACACCACGGTCATGCTGGGCGACGCGTACGACTCCCGGATCGACAAGAAGACCGGTCTCCCCCGCCGCCAGGAGCGGGACGTCAACCGGGACGGGCTGACGGACCTCGTCTTCCAGTTCCGGTTCAGGGACACCGGCCTCGAGTGCGACCCGGCGGTGCTGCCGCTGACGGGCGAGACGTACGACGGGCAGGCCAAACCGACCCAGCCCGACATCGAGCGGTTCGGCCGTGACTTCGCCCTCGGCGAGGACTGGAGCGGGGCTGAGTCCCTCTCCTTCTGGTACGAGGGGACGGGCAGCGGCAACGACGTGACCGTCGAGGTCCTCGACAACCGCGCCCCCGACCCCGGACCCGCGGGTTGGAGCCTCGTGTGGGCCGACGAGTTCGACGAGCCCGCCGGTACGCTCCCCAACCCCGACAACTGGGGCTACGAGATCGGTGACGGCACCGTCAACGGCATCCCCGGCTGGGGCAACAGCGAGTTGCAGTACTACACCGATTCCCCCGAGAACGCCGCCACCGACGGCGTCGGCAACCTCGTGATCACCGCACGCGAGGCCGACGGAGAGCTCTGCTACTACGGGGAGTGCGACTACACCTCCGCCCGCCTGCTCTCCAAGCACAAGGCCGAGTTCGCCTACGGCCGGATCGAGGCCAGTGTCCAGGTGCCGGACGGCGCCGCGGGCCTCTGGCCCGCCTTCTGGAGCCTCGGCACCGACATCGACCGGGTGGGCTGGCCCCAGACCGGCGAGATCGACATCATGGAGTACGTCAGCCGCATCCCGGACGAGGTGTTCGGCACCATCCACGGGCCGGGCTACTCCGGCGGCGACGCGTTCGGGAACATCCTGAACGTCCCCGGCGGCGTGCCTGGGCCGTTCCGGCACCTACGCCATCGAGTGGCAGCCGGACCGCATCGAGTGGTACCTGGATGACACGCTCTACCACACCGCCACGCCGGCGGATGTGGCGCCCAACGAGTGGGTGTTCAACGACCCGGTCTTCCTGCTGCTCAACATGGCGATCGGTGGCAGCTTCGGCGGCGCCGTGAGCGAGGACCTCACGATGCCGCAGGAGATGAAGGTCGACTACGTCCGCGTCTACCAGGGCCCGGACACGGCCGAGCGCTTCGAGGCCTCCTTCGTGGACGACTTCACCGGCTGGCAGCAGGTGACGATCCCGTTCGCGGACCTCGAGCGCAGCGCGGACGCCTACCAGCCCGCGGGCGCGCCGTCGGACGGCCTCCAGCTCACCGACGTGTGGGGCTACGGTTTCCGCGTGGAGAGCGGATCCGGTGACCTGCGGATCGACCAGGTCCGCCTCGTCCCCACGCCTGACACGACTCCGCCGGAGCTGACCATCACGGACAACGTGCCGGAGGGCGCCGCCACGCGCAACGTGACCTTCACGTTCAGCTTCTCCGAGGACGTGGGTGACACCTTCGACGCCTCCGACGTCCAGCTCACCGGCGGCACGCTGGTGGGCTTCACGCGAGTTGACGGGGACACGGCGACCCTGGTCGCACGGCCTCCTGCGGACGCCACCGGTGTCCTGGAGGTGAGTGTCGCCGCCGGCGCGTTCTCGGATCTCGCCGGGAACCCCAGCGTGACGGACGCGAGCGCCCAGCAGGCGTTCGACACCCCGCCCCTCCCCACAGGTGACTTCGTCATCACCTTCGATGAGGTGCCGCCCCCGGGTGTCGCACCGTTCGAGGGTGCTGCCGGTGGCATCGCGGTGGACCCGACCGACGCCTCCAACAGGGTGGCGGAGATCGTCAAGGGCACTCCGGATAGTCCGTCCCAGCCGTGGGCAGGAGCGACGATCCACATGGGTGACAACTTCACGGTCCCCGCGATCCCGTTCTCGCCGACGGACTCCACGATCACGGTTCGCGTCTGGTCACCCAAGCCAGCGGGGAGCCGCATGATGCTGAAGGTCGAGAACGCGGCCGGTCAGGCCGCGGAGGTCGAGGCGCTCACGACGGTCGAGGGCGGCTGGCAGGATCTCACCTTCGACTTCGCCGGGAAGGTGGATCCTGCGGTCGTGTACAACAAGGTCTCCTTCTTCCCCGACTTCATGACCGCGGGCTCCGGCCAGGCCTACTACATCGACGACCTCTCGTTCCCGGCGCCGGAGCCCATCACGTTCAGTGAGGTGCCTCCGCCGCTCCTGACCGGTTTCGGTGGGGCCAACGGCACTGTCACGACGGACCCGACCGACGCCACCAACATGGTGGCGGAGATCGTCAAGGGTGGCCCGGAGACCTGGGCTGGGGTTGTCGTCTCCACGGGAAACCTTGGAGATATCTTCTGGGTTCCGGCGATCCGGTTCCTCGAATCGACCCAGACGCTCACGCTGCGCATCTGGTCGCCGAAGCCGGTGGGCACGCCCGTGCTGCTGAAGGTGGAGAACGCCGCCGACGCCGGACAGTTCGCCGAGGTCACAGCCCTCACGACTGTCCAGGCTGGGTGGCAGACGCTCAGCTTCGACTTCACCGGCAAGGCCAACCCGGCGCTCGGCTACAACAAGGTCATCGTCTTCCCTGACTTCGGCACGGCCGGTACAGGCGAGACCTACTACCTCGACGACATCACCTTCCCGTAAGGGAATCCAGGCGGGGAGTGCGGCCACCAGGCCGTGCTCCCCGCCTTCGCCGTGTCAGCGGGGCCCGTCCGTCCGGTCCGCGTCCGCGCGCTCGCGCCGCGAGAGGGCGAGGAACGGCAACGCGAGGGCCGCGATGCCCGCACCGAGCATGAAGGAGCCCCCGTAGCCCCAGACGTCCGCGGCCCGGCCGAGCACCGGCTGCGTCCAGGCCCCGCCGGCGGAGCCCACGAGGGAGTCGAACGAGAGCACCGTGGCGCGCTGCCCGGAGCCGATCAGCCCGTTCAGGTAGGCGCGCCGCACGGGCGTCGCTGCGGCCGACAGCAGCCCCCACACCACGACCAGCCCCAGCACGGCCGCGAAGCTCCGCACCGCGCCGATCAGGGCGAGCGTCACCACGCTCGCGGCCGAGAGCGCGAGGAGTGCCGAGGTGCGGCGTCGGAAGGCGCGCCCCACCCGGGCGGCGGCGAGCCCGCCCAGCACCTGCGACCCCGCGACGATCGCCGCCACCAGCCCGGCCACGCTGTAGGCGCGCGGGTCGCCGAGGAGCTCGAGCAGGTGCGGCTGGAGGGCGTAGAACACGTAGAAGCCGACGCCCGCGGCGAAGAACGCCTCGAGCATCAGCCAGCGGACCACCGGGCGCCGCCAGCCGTGGTCCACCGACGCCCGCAGCACCCGGGATGCCTCCGCCAGCGGGCGACCGGTGGGACGGGGCGTGAAGCCGATGTCCCGCATCAGCCGCCACGCCACCCCGAACATCAGCAGCAGGATCGCGCCGCGCAGCACGAAGGGCACCCCCAGGTTCGTCCACTGGGCGAGGAACCCGCCGCCCAGCGAGCCGGTGAGCATCGCCAGCCCGGCCACCACCTGTCCCCTGCCGAACACCGTCTCCAGCGTGCCCGTGTAGCCCGTGGCGGCCAGCGCGTCCACCAGCCACGCCTCGGTGGCGCCGGAGAAGAACGTGAAGCCGAGGCCGAGCAGCACGGAGACCAGTGCCCACGCCCAGAACGGCGCGCCCAGCCACCAGAGCAGCACGTAGAGCAGCGTGGTCACGCTGAGGGTCACCGTGCCGAGCAGGTAGGACACCCGCCGTCCGATCGTGTCCGCCACCACGCCGGTGGGGATCTCGAACAGCACCATCCCGAGGGTGAAGAACGCGTTCGCGGCGAACGCCTCGAGGTTGGTGAGGCCGGCGTCGAGGAGGAAGATCGTGTTGATCCCCCAGATCAGCGAGGCGCAGAGCGTGTTCCCGAGCAGCAGCACCAGGTAGGTCCGGATGACGGCCCGCGGCGTCGTGGAGCCGCCCCCGTCCCGACGCTCAGCCACGGCCGGTCCAGCTGAGGAGGTCCGCCACCTCGCGGGCGTTCACGATCCGGTCCCGCGGGATCCCCCGGGCCTGCGCGCGCGCCGCGCCGTGGTCGAGGAAGTCGAGCTGACCCGGCGCGTGGGCGTCGGAGTCGATGGCGAACAGGCAGCCCAGTTCGTCCGCGAGGGCGAGCAACCGCGTCGGCGGGTCGAGCCGCTCCGGCCGGGAGTTGATCTCCACCGCCACCCCGAAGCGCGCGCAGGCCTCGAACACGAGCCCGGCGTCGAACTCCGACCCGGGCCGCTGTCCCCGCCCACCGGTGATGAGGCGGCCGGTGACGTGCCCGAGCACGTCCACGCGCGGGTTCGCCACCGCCCGCACGAGGCGCCGCGTCATGGCGTCCCGCGGCATCCGCAGCTTCGAGTGGACCGAGGCGACGACGACGTCGAGGCCCGCCAGCACGTCGTCGTCCTGGTCGAGGGTGCCGTCCTCGAGGATGTCCACCTCGATTCCGGAGAGGATGCGGAACGGCGCGAGTTCCGCGTTCAGCCGGGCGACGACGTCGAGCTGCGCCCGCAGCCGCGCGGTGGTGAGGCCGCGCGCCACGGTGAGGCTCGGCGAGTGGTCGGAGAGACACATGTAGGAATGGCCGGACCCGATCGCCGCGCGTGCCATCGCCTCGATGGACGCGGTGCCGTCGGACCAGTCGGAGTGGACGTGCAGGTCGCCGCGCAGCCAGCCGCGCACGACCTCCCCGCCCGGGACCAGGGGGAACGGTGCCGCAGCCTCCAGCCGGGCCAGCTCGTCGGGCACGCGGCCCGCCGCCTGGGTGGCGACCAGCGCGGTCTTCGGCCCGACGTCAGGCAGCTCGGTGAGGGTGCCGGCCGCGATGCGCTGCCGCAGCTCGTCCGGGGACAGCGCCGCGAGCCGCTGCGCGGCCCGCCGGTAGGCCCGGATGCGATGAGGCTCTCCCAGCTCGCGCTCGAGGAGGTACGCGATACGCTCCAGGGCGGCCACGGGCCCTCGCTGCTCCATCCCTCTCTCCTAGTGGCAGCGGCGGGTGGTGGCAAGTCCCGGACCACACGCACGTGACCGCCAAAGGTTGTGGCAGACGTCACGCCCGTGTTCTATCGTCGAGGAGAAGGAGGCCACCATGCCGCACCACGACCACGATCCGTTCGCCGAGCTCGACGAGCACGCCCGCGCCGCCCTGGCGTCGCACGGCATCCACTCCCTCGAGGACGCCGCGGCGGTGCCGCGTGACGAGTTCCTGGAACTCCACGGCGTCCCCCACAACACGCTCGCCCGCATCCTCGCCCTGATCGAGGGCAACGAGGGCGAGACCGGCGACCGGGACCCGAACGAGCCCGAGTGACCCCTCCCCCGGGCGAACCGGCGCACCCGACCCCCACGGAGATCCTCCGCGCCCGCGGCCTGCGCGCCACCACTGCCCGGATCGCGATCATCGAGGCCCTGCGCGCCGCGGAACACCCCACCGTCGAGGCGCTCCATCGCGCCGTCGCCCCGCTCGGCATCGCGCTGACTACCGTGTACCGCACCCTGGAGACGCTGGAGCATGCCGGGGTGGTGTGGGCGATCCACGTCCCCGAGACCGGCCGCACCTACCACGTGGGCACCCACCCCCCACACGCCCACCTCCTCTGCGAGTCCTGCGGCCGGCTTGAGGACCTCGAGGGCGTCCCTCCCGCCGCGGACTGGGCCGTTCCGGAGGGCTTCTCGGTGGCGCACGTGCAGGTGACGGTGTTCGGGACCTGCGCGGCGTGCCGCGACGCGCCGCCGGCTTAGCGAACTTCCTGCACATCACTTGCAGGTGGCGGGACAATCGGGCCATGACCGTCCCCCTCCTCGCGCCCGCCATGCACGTCCCCGACGGCTTCCTCGACGTCCCGACGTCGATCGCCACCACCGCGGTCGCCCTCGGCGCCCTCGGCCTGTGCGTGCGCCGGGTGGAACGGGAGATCGCCGTCACCGGTCCCGCCCTGCCAGGCATGACCGCGGCGTTCATCTTCGCCGCGCAGATGGTGAACTTCCCGGTGGGCGCCGGCACCAGCGGACACCTGCTCGGCGGGACGCTCGCCGCCGCCCTCGTGGGGCCGTGGACCGCCGTCGTCTGCGTGTCGGTGGTCCTGATCGTCCAGGCACTCCTCTTCGCCGACGGCGGCCTCACCGCCCTCGGCACGAACGTGACACTCATGGCCCTGATCGGTGTCCTCGTCGGCTGGGCGATGATGCGGGGGCTCCTGCGGGTGCTGCCGCGGCGGTCCGCGAGCGCCGTCCCCGCCGCCGCCGCCGGCGCCCTCGTCTCCGTGCCCGTGGCCGCCCTCGCCTTCACCGGCCTCTACGCCATCGGCGGCGCGGTCGACGTCCCCCTCCCCACCCTCGCCCTGGCCATGACGGGGTGGCACGTGGTCATCGGCGTCGGCGAGGCGGTGATCACCGCGGCGGTCCTCTCCGCCGTGCTGGCCACCCGGCCGGACCTCGTCCACGCCGCCCGCGGCCTGCTTCCCGACCTCGCCCTCCGGGACGCGGCGGGCGCCGAGCGCCCGGTGGCGAGCGACGACGCCGCCCCCGCCGCCCCGGCGCGCCGCCCCCTCGTGACCGCCGGGCTGGTGACCCTGCTGGTTGCCGGCGTCGTCAGCCTCGCGGCGAGCGCACACCCGGACGGCCTCGAGTTCGTCGCGGGAGCCCTGGGCTTCGGTGACGCCGCACGGGACTCCCTCGCCGCCGCCGGACCCCTCGCGGACTACGCGGTGGCTGGCGTCGCGAACGCCTCCCTCGCCGGGGGACTGGCCGGTGTGGTCGGGGTGGCGGTCACGGCCGTGCTCGGGTTCGCGCTGCTCCGGGTAATGGCGCTGCGCCGGAACCGATGAGGGACGGGCTCCTCGTGCCGGGCGACAGCCCGGTGCACCGCCTCCCCGCGCACACGAAGGTCGTGGCGCTCATCGCGTTCGCCCTGCTCGTGGTGGCGACCCCGGCGGGCGCGTGGCCGGCCTTCGCCGCGCACGCGGCATTGCTCGGGGCGGCCGTGCTCGCGGCCCGGGTGCCGTGGGGGGTGGTGGCGCGCCGCAGCCTCGTGGAGGTGCCGTTCGTGCTGTTCGCGCTGCTGCTCCCGTTCGTGGCCACCGGGCCGCGCGTCATCCTCGGGCCCTTCGCGCTCTCGGAGGCGGGGCTCACGGGTGCGGGCACGCTGCTGGCGCGCGTGAGCCTCGGCGTCGTCGCCGCGATCCTGCTGGCGGCCACCACGGAGCCGCGCGCGCTGCTCGTGGGCCTGGAACGGCTGCGCCTGCCCGCCTCGCTGGTGGCGATCGCCGCGTTCATGGTGCGGTACCTCCACCTCCTGGTCGACGCCGCCCACCGCCAGCGCCTCGCCCGCGCGTGCCGGGGCGGGCGTGCCGGCGGCCTCGCCGCGGCCGCCGGAGGTACCGCCACGCTGTTCCTGCGTGCCTATGAGCGGGGGGAACGCGTGCAGCAGGCCATGGTGGCGCGGGGCTACGCCGGGCGGATGCCGCTCGGGGACGACGTCGCGGCCCGCCCCGGGGAGTGGCTCCTCGCCGCCCTCCTGCCGCTCGGGGCGGCGCTGGTGCTCGCGGCGGCGCTGGGGGCGGGATGAGGCCGCCCGCAGTCCAGGTGGAGGACCTCGCGTTCGCCTACCCGGACGGCACCCAGGTGCTGTACGGCGTCACCCTGGCGGTGGGCCGCGGCGAGCGGGTCGCGGTCCTGGGCCCCAACGGGGCTGGCAAGACGACCCTCGCCCTGCATCTCGTCGGCGCGCTCGGGGCCGTGGCGGGCGGCCGCGGGGCGGGCCGCATCCGGATCGACGGCGTGCCCGTCGAGCGACGTGCGCTCCCGGAGGTGCGGCGGCGGGTGGGGCTCGTCTTCCAGGACCCCGACGACCAGCTGTTCATGCCGACCGTCGCGGACGACGTCGCCTTCGGGCCACGCAACCTCGGGCTCCGTGGCCCCGACCTCCGGGAGCGGGTGGCGGAGGCGCTGGACGCCGTCGGGATGGCCGCGCACGCCACACGTCCGCCGCACCACCTCTCGCTCGGCGAGCGCCGGCGCGTGGCGGTGGCGACCGTCCTGGCCATGCGACCGTCCGTGCTGGTCCTCGATGAACCCACCAGCAACCTCGACCCGGCCAGCCGGCGCGAGCTGGCGGACGTACTCGTCCGCCTGGACGTCACGATCCTGATGGTCACCCACGACCTGCCCTGGGCCCTGCAGCTCTGCCCCCGGGCGGTGGTCATGGACGCCGGCCGGGTGGTGGCCGACGGCCGCACCCGGGAGCTGCTCGCGGATCGGGAGCTCCTGGCAACGCACCGCCTCGAGCTTCCCTACGGCTTCGACCCGCTCTCCGTCCCGGGGGCGTGATCGGTCGCAGGCCTCAGCCGGCGGACGGGAGCGACGCGTTGACCCACGCGACGGCGTCGTTGAGGACCTCGTCCTTGTTCGTCTCGTTGAAGATCTCGTGGCGTGCCCCGACGTACAGGCGGGACGCGGCGCCGGGACCCTTCAGTTCCTCCCACGTGGCCGCCGTCTCCTCGACGTTGACCAGCGGGTCCGCGGTGCCGTGCATCCACAGGACGGGGATGGTGAAGCGCCCGCCACCGGCGATGTCCGTGATCAGCCGGTCCCACGCCTCCAGCGTGCGGCGCTTCCAGCTGCCGTGGTACACCAGCGGGTCGGCCACGTAGGCCTCGCCGACGGCGGGATCCCGGGAGAGTGCCGTGGCGTCGAGGGGATCGGTCGGGAGCTCGTCGAGGGACAGCAGGGCGCGGACCAGGCCACCGGAGATCACCGGGGCCGAGAGGACCGCACAGACGAGCTCGTCGCCGTGCTTCTGGACGTAGCGCGCCGCGAGCATCCCGCCCATCGAGTGGCCGACGAGGACCAGCGGCACGTCCGGGTACTCGCGCCGGACGACGTCGGACAGCGCGTGGAAGTCCTCGACGAGGCTCTCGGCGTCGGTCATCAGTACCCGCTCGCCGCCGGACAGTCCGTGGCCCCGGTGGTCCTGGCCGTACACGGCGGCGCCGTCCGCGTTGAAGCGCGCCGCCACGTGGTCGTACCGGCCCATGTGCTCGCCGTAGCCATGGCACAGGAGCACCACGTACCGGGGGTCCGGGAGGTCCCACTTCCGGGCGACGATCGCGCCGTCGATGCCGGGGAAGAGATTGAAGGTCTGCGCCATGTGACCCACGTTACGGCCTCGCGCGTGCCACGACCACGCGCACGGCCGCAACGATGATCTCCGCCCACATCTCGGGATCGCGGTGCCAGGTGTTGACCACGAGGTCGTAGTAGTCGTTCTCGAGCGGGTTCCAGTTGAAGGTGTCGATCGCGATCTGCGAACGCACCTCGTCCTCCCACTCGAGCCACTCCTTCGCCGTGCGTGCCGGGATGCCGAAGCGCTCCTCCGCCCGCGCGAGGCGGACCTCGCGCGGGGCGTCGAGCTTCACGTGGAGGGCACCCGGGCGGTCCCGGAGGATGATGGTGCCGACCCGGCCCATGATGACGCCGCCGCCGACGGCGTCCGCGCGGACCTCGGCGGTGACCTTCTCCGCCCAGCGCCGCTGCTCCTTGCGGACGCCCGGGAGGAGACGGTCGAAGGCCCGGGGCGCGTTGCCGGTGGCCCCGACCAGGAACCAGATGGCCGAGTCAGGCCCACCCGAATCCATCGCGGCCCAGATCTCCTCGGAGGTGAAGGCCTGCTGGTACGTCGGCACGCCGAGCCGCTCGGCGACCAGGGGCGCGATCTCCTCCATGCCGGAGCAGAAGGTCTGCCACATCGTGACGACCGGCGTCACAGGAGCCTGCTCGTCCACCCCCAGGACCTCCTCGCCCACAGCGTGTGCGCCATCCTATCCGGAGGGCGGTCGCCGCGTGGGGTGCTCGACCTGCCGAGCGACCCCGATCCCGGTACGGTGGGGGGTATCTCCCACCCCGCTCCGGGCCGGTGTCTGGTCCTCTGAGCGGCCGCTTTCCACCTGACAGGAGACACCATGACCTCGACCCCGATGCCCGAGCCGACCGTGCAGCCCACCGGCTCCACGATGGCGAACGGGGCGCCCGCCGCCTCCGACCGCAACTCGTTGTCCCTCTCACCGAACGGACCACTGCTGCTCCACGACGTGCACCTCGTGGACACCCTCGCGCACTTCAACCGCGAGAACGTTCCGGAGCGCCGCCCCCACGCCAAGGGCGCCGGAGCGTTCGGCGAGTTCGAGACGACGGCGGACGTCACCCGGTGGACCAGGGCCGCCCTGTTCCAGCCCGGCGTGAAGACCCGGATGCTGGCCCGCTTCTCCACCGTGGCCGGGGAGCTCGGCTCCCCCGACACCTGGCGCGACGTGCGGGGCTTCTCGCTGAAGTTCTACACCTCTGAGGGGAACTACGACCTGGTAGGGAACAACACCCCGGTCTTCTTCGTGCGTGACCCCATGAAGTTCGCACACTTCATCCGGTCGCAGAAGCGCCTGCCGGACTCGGGCCTGCGGGACAACACCATGCAGTGGGACTTCTGGACGCTCAACCCCGAGTCGGCCCACCAGGTCACCTACCTCATGGGCGACCGCGGCCTGCCGAAGACGTGGCGCCACATGAACGGCTACGGCTCCCACACCTACATGTGGATCAACGCGGCCGGCGAGCGCTTCTGGGTGAAGTACCACTTCCACAGCCTGCAGGGCGTGGAGAACCTCACCGGCAGCGAGGCCGAGAAGATCGCGGGGGCGGACGCGGACTTCCACCGCCGTGACCTGTTCAACGCCATCAAGGCCGGGGACTTCCCGCGGTGGCGGCTCTCCGTCCAGGTGATGCCGTACGAGGACGCCAAGACGTACCGCTTCAACCCCTTCGACCTCACGAAGGTGTGGCCGCACGCGGACTACCCGTTGCACGAGGTGGGCGTCATGACGCTGAACGAGAACCCGGTGAACTTCTTCGCCCAGATCGAGCAGGCCGCCTTCGCGCCCTCCAACACCGTGCCCGGCATCGGGTTCTCCCCGGACAAGATGCTGCTCGGCCGGGTGTTCGCCTATGCGGACGCCCATCGCGCCCGCATCGGCACCAACTTCGACCAGTTGCCCGTCAACCAGCCCGTCGTGGAGACGAACACCTACCACGCGGACGGCGCCATGACCTACCACCACACCGGCGCCGCGGCCGTCTACGCCCCCAACAGCATGGGCCGGCCGTACGCGGACTTCGAGGGCCGGGTCGACGACGGCTGGGAGGCCGACGGCGAGATGGTCCGGCAGGCGTACACCCTGCACGCCGAGGACGACGACTTCGGCCAGGCCGGCGCCCTCGTGCGCGACGTGTTCAGCCAGGAGGAGCGTGACCGCCTCGTGGACACCGTCTCCACGATCCTGTGCGACGGCGTCGTCGAGCCGGTCCTCGAGCGCGCCTTCTGGTACTGGAAGTCGATCGACCCCACGGTGGGCGCCGCCATCGAGGCGAGGGTCCGCGGGGGTGCGGACGGCCCCAACCCCGGTTTCCACACCGAGGAGGCCCGGTCCGAGGCAGCCGGTGCGATCGAACAGGAGAACACGCACGCGGAGGGCTGACGGCCTTCGCGCGAGGGGGAGCAAGCCGGCCCGCGCCCACCCTCCCGATACCCTGAACCCGTGAGCACCGCGAAGACGAATCTCCTCCTCGTGCTCACGGCCGCCATCTGGGGCTTCGCGTTCGCCGCCCAGCGGGAGGGTGCGCAGTACGTCGGCGCCTTCAGCTTCAACGCGGCCCGGTTCGCCCTCGGTGGCCTCTCGCTCCTCCCCGTCATCGCGATCCTGCGTGCCCGCACGACGACGCCGTTCCGCGCCCGTCATCCCTGGTGGGTGACCCCGGCGTGGGGTGGCGCCACCGGGCTGGTTCTGTTCACCGCCTCCACCCTGCAGCAGTTCGGCATCGAGACGACGACCGCCGGGAAGGCCAGCTTCATCACGGGCCTGTACATCGTGCTCGTGCCGATCCTGGGCATCGTCCTCGGTCACCGGACCAACGCCCGCACCTGGGCGGGGGTGGTGCTCGCGGTCACCGGGCTGTGGCTTCTCTCCTTCGTCCCGGGCTTCTCCCTGGTCGCCGGCGATGGCCTCGTGCTCATCGGGGCGTTCTTCTGGGCGATCCACATCCTCGTGATCGACCGCGCCAACCTGGACGTGGACTCCCTCCACCTCGCCGCCATCCAGTTCGGCACCTGCGCCGGGCTCAGCGCGATCGCGGCCGCCGCCACCGAAACGGCACCGTTCGCGGGGCTGGGCGACGCCGTCGTCCCCGTCCTCTACGCCGGCCTCCTGTCCGTGGGAGTGGCCTACACCCTGCAGGTGGTGGCGCAGCAGTGGGCCAAGCCGGCGCACGCGGCGCTCATCCTGAGCCTCGAGACGGTCTTCGGGGCGGTGGGCGGCGCGCTGGTGCTCGGCGAGACGATGACGGCGCGCGGGTACACCGGCAGCCTGCTGATCCTCGGTGGCATCACCGTCTCGCAACTGCCACGCAGGTCACGGGATCCTGAGGCGCCCGACCCGCCGGCCGCCGGCCCGCGACCGGCGCTCAGGCGTGGCCCTTCCAGCCGGAGTCCCGCCCAGACGCGCGCTCCAGCAGCCCGCGCACGTAGCCGATCTGGCCCACGTGCTGGGTCACGTCGTTGATCACGGAGACGATCCGCACGGCCACGGTGACCGGCGGGTCCCAGCGGCGGTCGACGACGCGGTCCCAGTCCTCGTCGCCAAGCGCCGAGACGATCTCAACGGTGCGGGCGTGCACGGCGCTGTAGTAGCCGGTGAGGAGCGCGGGGTCATCGAGGACGAACGCGCCGACGTCGTCCGGTCGCTGTCCGTAGCCGACCGAGCGGGGCGGGTAGGGGAGGCGGAAGCGGTCCCACCACCCGCGCGACGTCCAGAGCTGCTCGGTGCCGGCGACGCCGGAGAGGTGGTCGTCCTCCACGCGCGCCAGGTGCCAGGCGAGCCAGGCGATGGAGTTGGCGCCGGAGTCGG
Source organism: Actinomycetales bacterium UBA1383 (assembly GCA_002305415.1). Lineage (GTDB taxonomy): Bacteria > Actinomycetota > Actinomycetes > Actinomycetales > Actinomycetaceae > UBA1383. Next base: position 23,372 of record DBQX01000113.1, read on the forward strand.
GGCGCCAGAGCAGGTCCTCCCGGGTGAGGCCCTCCAGTGCGACGGGCAGGAGTTCGTGGACGCGGCCGAACGCGTCCAGGACGATCGCGGTGGCGTGCATGCCGCCATCCTGCACCCGCGAAGGCGTTCCAGCACTTCACACCCCACCTGAACCAGAGTAGAATTCGCTTCGGACGCCACTCCTCGACGGGCAGGGGGGATTTCCTTCTTCTACGAGGAGGTAGAAGACGATGCGCCCCCTCCGCGCCTTGTGCGCCACCTCGCTCACGACGATCCTGCTGGTCACGGTGGCAGCAAGTCCTGCCGCGGTGGCGAAGAAGCAGGACCTGTCCGCGGCCACCCCGAACCTGTCCTTCCCCCTGATCATGACGGACACGGTCCAGAAGTTCTACCAGCAGATCTACGTCGACGACCTCGACGGCGTGGTCGAGCCCAGCGACTGGGAGCTCGGCTACGACTCGGACGGCGACGGCGTCGTCGACACCACGGACGCGACGCTCGGCGTCCTGGTGCCGATCGCCGTCACCGAGGACATCGGCGACGTCTACGGCGGCTCGTACACTGACGGCGACCCGGTGTGCAGCTACACGGTGGACCCCGTCACGGGCGAGGCCGTGGACATCAACACCGAGAACGCGGATGGCACCGTCACCCTCGGCGTTCCCGACGGCGTCATCAACGACGCCGACCTGACGTGCGTGGCCCTCACGGAGCTGGCACCGTGGTACCCGCAGCCGCGCGACACCACGACCACCGACCCGAACCTGATCTGGAACACGTTGTACGTGTCCAACTACAGGAACAGCTGGCAGGCGGACTGGACCAACCTGGCGCTCGCCACTGATCCCGCGCCCGTCAGCATCGCGTTCATCGACTGGGGCAACCCGCTCGAGAACATCAGCCCGACCGTGGGCCAGCGGTTCCCGGTCGAGGTCACCCTCCACGCGAAGGTGGCCGACTGGGCCGACGGCGCCCTGACGGACACCTCGATGACCGGCTACCGCATGGGCTGCCTCGAGTACGGCAGTTCCCAGACCGAGTTGTTCGGCACCTCCCAGATGGACACCGGCAGCTTCACCTACGAATCCGCCTTCGCGACCGTGCTCACCACGAAGTTCCGGGCGGAGGTCCAGCCCCCGACCGGCCCGTCCTACTCCATCGCCCTCGAGCCGGGCATCGGCCCGAGCGGCAAGATGAACTTCGCCTCCGCGGGCGGCGGCTGGATCCCGACGATGCCGGGCCTCCACCGCATCACCTTCTACGTCGAGGACCCGCTCATCACCTTCGAGGGTGCTCTCGTCAACAACGACGAGCACTACGTGATGACCACCGGAGCGCTGGCCCAGACCCTCAGCACCAACAAGGAGGGCCTGAGCTGGGTCCAGGGCGACGTGACGTGGATCGACGTCGACGTCGTCGCGCCGAGTGGCGGCGGGAAGGGCCGGAGGTGATCACCGGCCTCTGAGCTGAGCACACACCACGGGGGCGGCCCCACCGGGCCGCCCCTTTCGCGCTCGCTCACACCGATCCCCCGAACCGGCGCGCCCCGGACGGCTAGCCTGATGGCCGGGAAGGAGGACGATGGCCAGCCGGAACGACGTCGCCCGCCTCGCCGCGCTCATGCGGGGCGCGCGCACCCTGGTGCTCACGGGAGCGGGCGTCTCCACCGACGCCGGCATCCCCGACCATCGGGGCGTCGGCTCCCCCACCAGGCGCACGGTCGAGTACGGCGATTTCGTCCTGCACGAGATGTGGCAGCGCTGGGTGTGGTGGCGCAGCGAGTTGAGCTGGCAGATCCTCGAACGCACCCGGCCCACCACGGCGCACCGGGCGCTCGCGGCCCTCGAGGGGGCAGGTGACGTGATCGGCGTCACCACGCAGAACGTGGACAGGCTCCACTCCACCGCGGGTTCCCGCAACGTGGCCGAGTTGCACGGCCGCTACGACGCCGTCGTCTGCCTCCACTGCGACCGGCGGTTCCCGCGTTCCGACGTGTCCACCCTCATCCGCGACCACAACCCGGGCCGCGAGTTCCCGCCGCTGCCCCCCGACCACGTCGAGGTCCTCGCCGCCCGGGACCGGGGGGCGGCGGCCGCGTGCAGCCTCGTCGTGCCCGCCTGCCCGTCCTGCGGCGGACTGCTCAAGCCGGACGTGGTGTTCTTCGGCGAGCCGATCCCAGAGGCCGCGGTGCGCCACGCCCTCGCGCTGGCGAACGAGTGCGACGTCGTGCTGGCGGTCGGCACCTCGCTGGCCGTTTCCACGGGGATGTGGGTGCTCATGCAGGCGAGGGAGTCCGGGGCCCGGCTCGCCATCGTGAACCGGGGTCCCACGGAGGCGGACCGGCTGGCGGACCTGCGCCTCGAGGGTGGCGCCGGCGAGGTGCTGGGCGGCGTCGCGGAGATCCTCCTCGGGGAGGGCGGATGACGGGGCCCTCGCCGGCGCAGGGGACCCTGCTCCTCCTGCGGCACGGCGAGAGCATCTTCAACGCGTCGAGCACCTTCACCGGCCTCCTCGACGTCGGCCTCACCCCCGCCGGCGAGCGACAGCTCGCCGTGGCCGCCGAGCTCATCGCCCGCGCGGGCCTGCGGCCGGACGTGATCGTCAGTTCCCCGATGCTGCGAGCCCGCCGCACCACGGAGCTGCTCGTGGCCCACCTCGGCCTGGAGGACGTCCCGGTGGAGACCACGTGGCGTCTGGCCGAGCGGGACTATGGCTGCCTCACCGGGGTGCCGAAGGCGGTCGCGGTGGCACGGCACGGGGAGGAGAACTTCTTCACGTGGCGGCGCACCCTGCACGGCCGGCCGCCCGCGGCGTCGCCGGAGCGGCGCGCCTCCTGGGTGGACCCCGCGCCCCTCGCGGAACGCGGGCCGCTGGAGGCCGGGATGGGTGAGTCGCTCCACGACGTCGTCGTGCGGGTCCGGCCGTTGTGGGAGACCTCGCTGCGGGAACGGCTGGCGGATGGTGCCCGCCTGTTCGTCGTCGCCCACGGCAACTCGCTCCGCGCCCTGTGCGCCGTCATGGAGGACCTCACCGATCCCGAGGTCGAGGAGCTGAACATCCCCGCCGGCCACCCGCTGGTGTACGCCGTCGACTCAGCCGGGCGCGTCCATCCCCGCGGCGGACGCTACCTCGACGACGACGCCGCCCAGGTCGCCGCCGCGAAGGTGGCCGCCGAGGGAGGCACCTGACCCAGCCTTGGCCCCGCTCCATCCCCCCGGCGCGCGGCGCGGCCACGGCGCGGCGATAATGGGGCGGTGATCACGGTCGAGCTGGCGGAGGCCCTGCAGCGCGCGGGGCTGCCCTGGAGCCCCCGCAGCGGCGACCGCTTCGTGATCCCGCACCGGAGCATCGATGACACGGTGTTCCACGTCGCCGAGATGACCATCGAGGTCCATGACCACTTCGGCCAGGGGGTGGTCAAGTTCAACGGCACCACCGAGTGGGCGCTCGACTCCATCCCGCAGGAGGCCTGCCTCTGGCTGCCGCGCGAGGACCAGCTGCGGGAGGCCCTGGGGGAGTCGCTCGTCGCCCTCGAGCACGACGGGCCGAGGTGGATCGTCACCTTCCGCACCGGCGAGGGCCTGCGGCGGACGGTGGACGACGACGTGGAGTGCGGTTACGCCCGCGCACTCCTCGCGCTGCTGGACGGCGGCCACTGAGGCACCCGCCCCGCGAGGCACGCGCCCCGCGAGGCACCCGCCCCGCGCCGCCCGCTCAGGCGCCTCGGGACTATTGTCCTAGAGCCGACGGGTTCGCTACCCTCACCCCAGAACCTCCCCCATCCCTTCTCGCCAGGACGGAGCACGCCGTGAGCGACACCCGCCCCTCGTCCGCGCGCCCCGGGGAGCACGTGGACGCCGTCGTCATCGGATCGGGCTTCGGCGGTTCGGTGGCCGCCTTCCGCCTGGCCGAGGCGGGCCGGTCCACGGTGGTCCTGGAACGAGGGCAGGCCTACCCGCCCGGCAGCTTCGCGCGCACCCCGTACGAGATGAGCCACAACTTCTGGGAACCGAAGGACGGGCTCTACGGCCTGTTCGACGTGCGCTCCTTCCGCAAGCTGGAGGCCATCGTGTCCGCCGGGCTGGGTGGCGGATCCCTCATCTACGCCAACGTGCTGCTGCGGAAGGACGAGCGCTGGTTCGTCCACGACGAGCCGCTGCCGGGTGGCGGGTACGAGAACTGGCCGGTCAGCCGCGCCGACCTCGACCCGCACTACGACGCCGTCGAGGCGATGCTCACCCCACGCCCCAGTCCGTACCCGACCATCGCGAAGACCGTGGCATTGCGTGACGCGGCTGCGTCCCTCGGCCACGAGGTCTTCGCCCCGCCGCTGGCGATCAGCTTCGGCGCGGACCCGGACGGCCCGGCCTCCCCGAAGCAGCTCCTTCCCGCGCCCGCCTACGGCAACCTCCATGGCGTCCCCCGCCTGAGCTGCCGCCTCTGCGGCGAGTGCGACATCGGCTGCAACGAGGGGTCCAAGAACACCATGGACCACACCTACCTCTCGGCCGCGAAGCACCACGGAGCGGACATCCGCACCCTCGCGGAGGTCACCGGCATCCGGCCGCTCCACGGCGGCGGGTACGAGGTGGACTACCTCCAGTGGTCGAGCGAGGCCGACGACGCCGGCCGCCGCGAGTCCGTTCACCAGCGCATCCGCTGTGACGAGGTGGTCCTCGCCGCGGGAACGCTGGGGACCACGGGCCTCCTCCTGCGGAACCGGGTGTCGCTCCCCGCGCTCGGACCGGCGCTCGGCACACGCTTCAGCGGCAACGGCGACCTGCTCACCTTCATGATGGGGGCCCAGGTCGACACGGCGAGCGGCCGGTCGCGGTTGATCGACGGCAGCTACGGTCCCGTGATCACCAGCGCGATCCGGATCCCCGACGCCCTCGACGGCGACGGGCACCGCGGACGCGGCTTCTACATCCAGGAGGCCGGCTTCCCCGAGTTCACGAACTGGCTCATCGAGACGGCCCAGCTCCACCGGTCCGTGCGGCGTGGGTTGTCCATTGCGCGCGACCTGGTGCGCTACCGCCTCAGCCACCGCAACGAGTCCACCATCTCGGCGGAAATCGCGAAGCTGGTGGGCGAGGGCAGGCTCGGCTCGAGTTCCCTGCCCCTCCTCGGCATGGGCCGCGACGTGCCCGACGGCGTCATCTCGCTGCGCGACGGCGAGCTGGACGTGGACTGGAACACCGCCACAAGCCTCGAGTACTTCGCCGAGATGCGCTCGATGATGCAGCGGATGGCGACCGCCCTCAACGCCACCTACCGGGACAACCCGCTCTGGTGGACGAAGCGGGTTGTCACGGTCCACCCGCTCGGCGGGGCCCCGATGGGACGGCACGCCACCGAGGGCGTGGTGGACTCGTGGGGCGAGTCCTTCGGCCACCCGGGCCTGTACGTCCTCGACGGCGCCGCCATGCCCGGGCCCGTCGGCCCCAACCCGGCCCTCACGATCGCCGCCCTCGCCAACCGCGCCGCGGAGCACCTTCTCGAGCGTCCCCGGCGGGAACGGCTGCGGCACGCGGCGCCCACGCCCTCGGACACGGCGACCGCGCCCCTCGTCTCGGACGACTCGCCCCTGCTCGGCGTCGGCCCGGTGACGGGCGACGGCGCGTCGTCGTCCCCGGGGACCGGCTCCGCAGCCGGGGGTCGGGACACGGGTGGCGAGACGGCCACCGGCCGGGCGGTGGCGTTCACCGAGCAGATGAAGGGCTGGGTGACCCTCGGGGAGGCCGACCCGATGGAGGGCTGGCGCAGCGCCCGGGCGCTCGGACACCACCTGATGTTCGAGCTGACGATCACGGCGCCCGACATCGACGAGTTCCTCTCCGACGGGGACCACGAGGGCACCGCAGAGGGGTTCGTGCGCTCGGACCTGCTCGGCGGCGAACTCCCGGTGGAGCGGGGCTGGTTCAACCTGTTCGTGGCACCGCGCGCGGGCGGCGCGCGCCAGAGGGAGATGCGCTACCGGCTGTGGATCCGCGACGCGGGTGGAGCGCCCCTCACGCTGAACGGCTTCAAGACGGTGCGGAACGACCCCGGGCTGGACGTCTGGACGGACACGTCCACCCTCCACGTCACCCTGCTCCGCGGACACGTCCCCCCCGGCGGCACCGCACCCGTGGTGGGCGCGGGCGTGCTGCGCATCAAGCCACTGGACTTCGCGAAGCAGCTCACCACCTTCCGCGCCCGGGGCGAGGATCCGGTGCGTGCCGTGGGCCAGTTCGGCTCGTTCTTCGGCGAGGCCCTGTGGAACATCTACGGCCCGGCGGCGCGCCGGGCGCGGGAGGAGGCCAGCCGTGACTGAGACCGCCCCTGCCCCCACCACCCGGGCCGACCACCGGACGGAGTCGCACGCCTTCGCCGCCGGCGATGGGCTCCCGCTGACGCTCGTGCGGGTGCGTGGCCGGCACGAGCCGTGGCGGGGCCCCGTGATGCTCGTCCATGGCGCCGGCGTGCGGGCCGAACTCTTCCGGCCGCCCCTCCCCCGGACGCTCGTCGACGCCCTCCTCGACGACGGCTGGGACGTCTGGATGCTCAACTGGCGGGCCTCGATCGACCTGCCGCCGGTGCCGTGGACCCTCGACGACGCCGCCGCCCACGACCACCCCGCAGCGGTCCGGTATGTCATCGCGGCCACCGGGGCGCCGACGATGAAGGCGATCGTGCACTGCCAGGGGTCGACGTCGTTCTGCATGGCCGCCGTCGCCGGGCTGGTGCCGGAGGTGGACACCGTCATCACCAACGCCGTCTCGCTGCACCCGGTGATCCCCCGCTTCTCGCGCCTGAAGATCCGCACGCTGACGCCGGCGCTGACCCGCCTCACCCCCCACCTCAACCCGGGGTGGGGCGACGAGCCCGACGGCGCCTTCGCGCGGCTCACCCGCGCGGCCGTGCTCGCGGGGCACCGGGAGTGCGACAACGCGGTGTGCCGGATGGTGAGCTTCACGTACGGCGCGGGCCGCCCGGCCCTGTGGTCCCACGCCAACCTCGACGACGCCACCCACGACTGGATCCGCGGCGAGTTCGGGGAGGTGCCGGTGAGCTTCTTCGCGCAGATGGAGCGGTGCGTCCGGGCCGGACACTTCGTGTCCGTCAGCAACAGGCCCGGACTGCTCGCCGACTACACCGCCGCGGCCCCGCGCACCGACGCCCGGTTCTCGTTCTTCGCCGGCGAGGACAACCTCTGCTTCCTGCCCGAGAGCCAGCAGCTGACGTGGGAGTTCTTCCGGCACCACCGCCCGGACGGCCAGGACACGCTCCACCGGCTCCCCGGGTACGGCCACCTGGACGTGTTCTTCGGGAAGGACGCCGCACGTGACGTCTTCCCGCTGATGCTCGCGGAGCTGGCCGGCCCCTCGCGCTAGGCCCCGGCAGGCCGCAGGTCGGTGAGGGCGAAGTCCTCGCCCTTGAAGAGGAGCGGCTCTCGGGTGCTCCGCGCCACGGCGTACGAAGCCCTCTCAGCGCAGCAGGCGGGACATCCGCCGGTCCGCGAGCACCTTCCCGCCCGTCTGGCAGCGCGGGCAGTACTGCAGCGACGAGTCCGCGAACGACACCTCCCGTACCGTCTCCCCGCACACCGGGCACGGCTGTCCCGTCCGGCCGTGCACCCGCATCCCGGCTCGTTTGGCGTCCTTCAGTTCCGCGGCGGGCCGCCCGGCCGCACCCGCAACCGCCTCGGCCAGCACCTCGCCCATCGCGGCGTGCAGGCGCGCCACCTCCTCCGCCCCCAGCGACCCGGTGAGCGTGAAGGGACTGAGGCGCGCGGCGTGGAGGATCTCGTCCGAGTAGGCGTTGCCGATCCCCTCGATGAGCGACTGGTCCCGCAGGGCCCCCTTGACCTGCTGGTTCCGGCGGCGCAGCAACGCCGCGAACTCCTCCAGCCCGAGCCCGAGCGGCTCGGGCCCAAGGGTCGCGACGCCGGCCACGTCCTCCGGCCGCGCCGCCACGTGCACCGCGAGCCGCTTGTGGGTGCCCGCCTCGGTCACGTCGAAGCCAGCACCGTCGTCGAGCCGCACCCGCAGCGCGATGGGAGAGCGGCCGGGCTTGAGGGCCGTGGCGGGCACGACGTCGTACCACCGCAGCCACCCCGCCTTGGCGAGGTGGACGAGGAGGTGCGGGCCGTCGTCGGCGGTGGCGAGGTCGATCCACTTGCCGTGGCGGGAGACGGCGGCGACCCCCCGGCCCTCCAGGTCCTGCGGGGCAGGGGCGAACGTCTTCAGCGCCCAGATGGCGCCGACCTCCACCCGCGCGAACACCCTGCCGACGGCGTGATCGCGCAGGAACGTGACCAGGCCCTCGACTTCCGGCATCTCGGGCACGTCAGTCGCCCGCCGGCCGGCCCGTCCGGTCGATCGAGGGCAGGTCCGCGGAGATCACCGAGCCGTCGGCACGGTAGCTGCCCACAGCGGTGAGGGCGGGCGCGGCCAGGTGCGGTCCCTGCCCGTCCAGAGGGACGGTCACCGGTTCGCCCGGCACGACGTCGTACGGCGTGCCCCGGACGGCCACGCGCACGCCACCGCCGTCCTCGACCACGAAGGTGATGGACTCCTTCCGCAGGTGCACGCGCAGGCGCGTGCCCCACACCCGGAGGCGGAACGTGAGGGACGGCCACACGGCCGGCAACCGCGGGTCGAACGTCACCTGCCCCTGGTAGTCCCGCATGCCGCCGAAGCCGTACACGAGCGAGTTCCACACCCCACCGGCCGAGGCGATGTGCACCCCGTCCGACGTGTTGGCATGGGTGTCCGCCAGGTCGACGTACAGACCGCTCAGGAAGTACTTCAGGGCGAGGTCCTGGTAGCCGACCTCCGCCGCGATGATCGCCTGGACCACCGCGGAGAGCGTGGAGTCCCCGGAGGTGATCGGGTCGTAGTAGTCGAAGTCCGCCTTCTTCTGCTCGGTGCTGAACCGGTCGCCCTGGAGGAACAGGGCGAGGACCACGTCCGCCTGCTTGAGCACCTGGAAGCGGTAGATCACCAGCGGGTGGAAGTAGAGCAGGAGGGGCCGCTTGGACTCCGGGGTCGCGGCGAGGTCCCAGACCTCGCGCTCGAGGAACTGGTCATCCTGCGGGTGGATGCCGAGGGCCTCGTCGTACGGGATGACCATGCCCGCGGCGCACTCCCGCCACTCGCCGATCTCGAGCTCGTCCAGGGCCACGTTCTTGAGCAGCCGGGCGTACGCGGTGGGATCCGCGTCGCGCATCTCCTCGACGAGCGCGGCCGCGCGCGCGAGGTTGTCCCGGGCCATGGCGTTGGTGAACATGTTGTTGTTCACCACCGTGGTGTACTCGTCCGGGCCTGTGACCCCGTGGATGTGGAACGACTTGCCCCCGTTCACCCGCCAGAATCCGAGGTCCGCCCACATCCGGGCGGTCTCCACGAGCACCTCCGCGCCATAGGCGTACATGAACTGCGTGTCACCGGTCATGTCGGCGTACTTGCTCATCGCCCACGCGACGTCCGCATCGATGTGGTACTGCGCGGTACCGGCGGCGTAGTACGCCGAGGCCTCCTCGCCGTTGATCGTGCGCCACGGGAAGAGCGCACCGCGTTGCGCGAGTTCCTGGGCGCGCTCCCGGGCGGCCGGGAGCAGGTTCCAGCGGAACTTGAGCAGGTTCCGCGCCACGGACGGGTTGGTGTAGGTGAGGAAGGGGATGAGGTAGACGTCCGTGTCCCAGAAGTAGTGGCCCTCGTAGCCGGAGCCGGAGACCCCCTTGGCGCCCACACCGAGCTGGTCGGAGCGTGCGGCGGCTTGGGCCAGCTGGAACAGGCACCAGCGCACCGCCTGGGTGAGGTCCGGACGATCGCCGATCTCGACGTCGGAGTCCGCCCAGAACCGGGCCAGCCACTGCCGCTGTGCCTCCCAGGCGGGCTCGAAGCCCTTCCGCTGCACCCGGTCGAGGGTGCGCCGCACGCGGTCGAACAGCTCGCGGACGGGCACGCCGCGCGAGCTGTGGTAGGCCACCGCCTTGGTGATCAGGATGGGCTGGCCCGCCCGGGCGTCCACCCGGAAGACCTTCTTGCCCATGTCCGGCTCCGTGGTGGACAGGCCCTCGTACTCGTTGTCCGTGACGATCGTGTGGTCCACGCCCACGGCGACCGTCATGCCGGAGTGCGCGCACTGCCAGCCGAGGAGCATCCGGTCGTCGGAGTACCACTGCGCCTGCGGCTCCAGAACCCGGTCGGCGAAGGCCGCCGCCTTGCGCGGGTCGAAGCCTGCGGCCTTGGCGGTGCGGACGTGGTACTCGTCGCGCCCATCCTGCCGGTTGAGGACCTGGGAGGAGACGACGACGGGAGCGTCGCCGTCGAGCACGGTCACCTCGAGGGTCAGCAGGGCGAGGTGACGCTCCTCGAAGGAGACCATGCGGCTCGACCTGATCCGGACCCGCTTCCCCGCGGGCGTCCGCCACACCAGGTCGCGCCGCAGGATGCCCTCGCGGAAGTCGATGGCGCGCTCGTAGTGCTCGAGGTCCGCGACAGCCAGCAGGAGGGGTTCGTCGTCGACGTAGATCTTCATGGTCTTCGCGTCCGGGACGTTGACGATCGTCTGGCCGGTCTTCGCGAAGCCGAAGGCCTCCTCCGCGTGCCGGATCGGCCAGGTCTCGTGGAACCCGTTGATGAAGGTACCGTGCGCGAAGGCGTCGCGGCCCTCCTCGGGGTTGCCGCGCATGCCCAGGTAGCCGTTGCCCACAGCGAAGAGCGTCTCGGTGGTCCCGAGGTCCACGGATGAGTACTCGGTCTCCACGAGCCGCCACGGGTCCTCGGGGAACCGTGAGCGGTCGACGGGGTCCACGTTCGGGTCGATGTATTTCATGCCAGTTCTCCCAGGTCCCGTACCACCACGTCCGCCCCGGCACCGCGGAGCGCCGCGTCACCCGCACCACGGTCGACGCCAACCACCAGGCCGAACCCGCCGGCCCGCCCCGCTTCCACCCCCGAGAGCGCGTCCTCGACGACGACGGCGCGCGCCGCCGCAACGCCGAGGAGCGCGGCGGCGTGGAGGAAGGTGTCCGGGGCGGGCTTGCCGGCGAGGTGCTCCCGGGCGGCCACGACGCCGTCGACGATCACCGGGAATCGCCCCAGGATCCCCGCCGCGGCGAGGACGGTCCGGGCATTTCGCGACGACGAGACAATCGCCATGCCCACCCCGCGGCGCTCGAGGAGGTCCATCAGCGCCAGCGAGCCCGGGAAGACGGCGATGCCGTCCCGTGCCAGCACCTCGTTGAACACGTCGTTCTTGCGGTTCCCGAGCCCGCATACCGTCTCGGCGCCGGGCGGGTCGGAGGGATCCCCCTCGGGCAGGTGGATGCCGCGGGAGGCGAGGAAGGCCCTGACGCCGTCGTACCGTGGCCGCCCGTCCACGTGGGTGAAGTAGTCCTCCTCGGTGTACGGCTCAGCCACACCACGACCAGACAGGTAGGCGTTGAACATCTCGGACCACGCCCGCATGTGGATCTCGGCAGTCGGCGTGATCACGCCGTCGAGGTCGAAGAGGACGGCGTCGAACTCGTTCCAGTCCATCGGGACATCGTAGCGACGTACGTCACATTTGGGACCCCTCCTGGGTCAGGACGGCGCCGTCGTCCGCCGCCACCCCCCGAACCTCCCGGGGGTCAGGCCGGCGACGTCGTCCGCACCACCCCCCGAACCTCCCGGGGGTCAGGCCGGCGACGTCGTCCGCNNGGTCAGGCCGGCGACGTCGTCCGCGGCGTGGGTCGCACGACCCCCGAGGTGTCCTCGACGGGCGCAGACTTGCGGAGGATGACCCGGACCTGGTCGACCACGGCCTTCTCCGAGTCGGCGACGCCCTCGGACGCCTCCGCGACCTGCTCGCATGCGCGCAGGACGACGTCCCGGAGCGCCTGACCGGCCTCCGCGTCCTTGGCGTCCACGATGGTGAGGGCGTCCGAGAGCCTCGCGAGCTCTTGTCCCGCGACCACCTCCGGCATGCCCAGCTCCGCGACGACCTGGCGAAGTTCCTCGGGCAGGGCTCGCAGCGCCTTCGCGCCGGCGAAGGACTCCCGGAACGCCGCGATGAAACCGGGATCGGCGCGCGAGACCAGACTGATGGTGCCGAGGACCCCGCTGCGAATGGTGGATTGCTCGTCCACGGTGTATTCCGTCATGGCCCCATCATGGCTGCGGCACGGCGGGCCCACAAACGCTGGGGGCGCGCCCGCGCCGTGGGCCCCCCCACGCCGGCCGTGGGCCCCCACGCCGGGCCGTGGGCCCCCCACGCCGGGCCGTG
>DBQX01000025.1:0-4034 GCA_002305415.1 Actinomycetales bacterium UBA1383
GGAACTAACGACACACCGCACTAGGCCGCCTCAGATCGGGTTCTGCGAAGTGCTCGCATCCAGGCGGGAGGACGAGGACCAGTGCGGCCGCGACGTCGTCGGGTAGCGCCTTCAGACCGGATGCCCCCGCCAGCCGCACCGTGGGCTCGGACGCCCCCGCCAGCGTCCGACGTGCCGTGCGCGGGAACCCTCGATCCCACCCGAATCCCCGCCGCACCACGTCCCCGGGGAGGAGCATGTCTGCATGGACAGCGGCCCCCGCCGCAGCTCCCCGGCCACGCCGGCCCCGACGGTCGCCGAGACCCCCGCGGCCCTGCCGGCCGGGGCGGGCCGGCGCGTCGCCGTCGTCATCGGCATCGACACCTACGCCCCCCACCACCGCAACCTCGCCAACGCCCGCAATGACGCCATCGCCGTCTCGCAGCGCCTGACCGGCGACTTCGGGTTCACCGTGACCCCCCTCCTGGACGAGGACGCCACGGCCGCCGCGATCTGGGCCGTCCTGCGCGGGTGGCGCACCAGGCTCGCCCCGGAGGACGACGCCGTCCTCTTCTTCGCCGGGCACGGCACCAGCGTGACCTCCGCGGGCCGCCACCCCGAGGGCTACCTCCTCCCCGCGGACGCCGCCCACACCCCGGACACCTGGCTCTCCGAGGCGGACCTCGTCGCGCACGCCCGCACCCTGCCCGCCCAGCGGGTGCTCCTCATCCTCGACGCCTGCTACGCCGGCACGGCGCTGCGCCTCTCGGACGCCGTGCGCGCCGGCGAGCGCGAGGACCAGGTGATCCGGATCCTCGTCGCGGGCACGGAGCGGCAGCCCGTCCTCGACGCCGGCGGTGGCGGCCAGCACTCCGTCTTCACCCGCGCCCTCCTCGACGGCCTCGACGGCCTCGCCGACACCGGCCAGCACCCCGACGGCACCGTCAGCGCCCGCGAACTCATCACCTTCGTCTGCGCGGAGGTGCCGTGGCGTTCCCGCGTACGGCAGGATCCCGGCACCCCCGCCCAGACCCCCGTGGGGGGCACGATCCAGGCGCGTCCCGACGACGCCGACCTCACCTTCACGCCCACCCGGCCCCGGCTCCCGGCCACCATCCTGCGGAACCTCTACAGCCCGCAGCCGGCCGACCGCGAGGCCGCGGCCCGGCAGCTCGCCGACCTGTATGGCGCCGCGACCGCCCCACTCGCCGCGCGGGAGCTCGTGCGCCTCCTCGAGGAGGGCAAGGCAGAGGCCGAGGCGGAGTCCGTCGGGCCCGGCCTCCCCGCGCCGCCACGGCCCGCGGAAACAGCGCTCCTCGCTGCCTGCGCGGCGTCGCTGGGCGCGCTCGGCGAGCTGTCCGGCTTCGGGCCCCTCCTGCACCTCCTCGCCGACGAGCGTCCCGGATCGCCCCGCCCCGCCGCGGCGGAGGCGTTGGGGAGGCTGGTGGCGACGTCGTCGGCCGCCCACCCGGACCGCGGCGAGCGGCAGCGGCAGCAGGCTCTCGAGACCCTGATCGGGCTCCTGGGCGTCGAGCCGACGCGGCCGGCCCCGAGGGCTACCGGCCCCGCCCCGCCGCCCGCCGCCGTCTCCTCCCCTGACCCCGCGCTCCGCGAGGCCGCCAAGGCTGGTCTCGCGCACGTCCCCACGGTCGCCCCGGCCCTCGCCGCCCGCCTCACGGCGGGACCCCCGGCAGAGGCGCACCCGAAGCCCCTCCCCCGCCCGGCGCGGACGGAACTGGCGGACGCGCTCGCCGTGATCGGGCAGCGCAACGTGCGTGACGACGTCGCCTGGCCCCGCCTCCCCACCCTCGCGGCCTGGGAACGCCGCTGGCACCTGGCGCGGCGACGGCTGGCGCCCCGCCTCGCGGCGATCCTGGGTGACGCCGGCGTTGTCGGCGCGGCGGCCGCGACCGCGCTGGCGCTGACCTACCTCGGGATCACCCTGGTCGCGTTCACGCCCAGGGATGCGCGCGCGTTCGCCCCCGGCGCGATCTCCGTGGGAGCGTTGCCGGGACTGCTGGCGGGGATGGCGCTGTTCGGGTTGCCGCGGGCCACGTCCGCGGCGTCCCGGTTCCAGAGCATGCGGTCGGGTGCCGTGGGGGGTCTGCTCGCGGGGCTCGTGGTGGCCGCTGCGCTGTGGGTGCCGCACTGGTACCTCGGGATCGGCTGCCCGCCCAACGAGGGCTGCCCCCCGAACGCGGAGTGGCTGTGGCTCGTGCCCGGCCTGGTGGCGGGGCCGGCGCTGGGCGTGATCGCGGGGACGGTGCTGCCCGCGCCGGGCTGGCCGCACGGCCGCCGTTGGGGTGCGCCGCTGCTGGTGGCGGTGAGCGTCGCGACGTTCGCGGGGGTACGGATGGCCTGGCCGGCGCTGCTGACGGGGCGCGCCGACGACGTACGCCTCGAGCTGGGCATGTGGGCGCTGGGCGGGCTCGCCTTCGGCCTCGCCCTAGCTCTCCTGTGGCCGACGACGGCGGAGACGTCCACCGACCAGCCGACCCGGGAGGGGGGACCATGAGTGGGAAGAGCGGCCGTGCCGCGACCTTCATGCTGGTGCTGCTGTTGATCGCGGGTATCGGGGGTGTGCTGTGGTGGGTCTTCGGCTCCGGGGAGGGCACCACCCCGGCGGCCGACCTGTATTCCGTCACCAGCGACGTCACCCGCCAGGACGCCCGCTCCGGCGCACGTGAGACGGTGCCGGCGAGCCAGCACCGCGACATGTTCGACGGCGACCGCGTCACGGTGGACACCTCAGGCCGGGCCCGGCTCGACCTGAGCGGCGGCGTGATGGAGATCTACCGCACCACGGAACTCGCCATCGAGCCGCGGGCTGACCTCACCGTTCCGGTCAGCGCCATCCAGCTGACGCACGGGGCGATCGTGGCCGTTGTGAATGGTGACACCACGGTGGGGACCGACTGGGCGGAAGTCACGATCCGGGGGACGGAGTGCCTCGCGTACGTCAACGACCAGATCGGTCTGTTGTGGGTGGTGGTCCGGTCCGGGACGGTGGAGATCGAGGCGGCGGGCACGCTGATCGTGGTGAGCGGCGGGGAGCAGGCGTGGGTGTGGCGCGGCGAGCCGCCGGTGGGGCCTGTGCCCGCGTGGCGGTCCGAGGTGCCGGACCTGGACGTCTTCCCGCTCATCCCGGACCTGACCAATGGGGAGCTGCCCGACGACTACCTGCTCGGCCCGGGCGAGCCCGACCAGCCGGGCGTTCCCGGACTGGAGCTCGAGCCCTCCACGGACGAGGTGGTGAGCGGGGACTGCGACGGACCGCACACGCTGGCCGTGGTGGCACGGTTGACCGGGGAGGACGACGCCGTCGCGCGCGTGGCGGAGCTGGAGTTCCGGTACGGCTGGGACGGCGTGGCCGTGGACGCGTTCGCGATGGGCCGTCTGGATGACCGGACCTTCAGCGCCGAGATCACCCCGGACTACGACGGCGCCGGCACCAAGCTGGTGTACGCGGTCACCGTGCTCGCCGCCGACGGCAGCGCACTGGTGATCCAGGAGGACGTGGTGGTGCTGCGGGCCTGCCCGGTGATCGCGACGGTGATTCCGTTCGACCCGTCGAGCCTGGTGCCCGGGGTGACCGTGACCCAGGACGTTGCGCGGCTGTACGCCGGCGAGTGCAAGGCGACCCCCGGGGTCCCCCTCCCCACCTCCGTGACCATCACCGCGACCCTCACCGGCTCTGACTTCGCCATCTCGCGCGTGGCGACGGCGGAGGTGGTGTACGAGTGGCCGGATGGGCCGTCGGCTACAGCCTCGATGAAGCGGGTGGACGACAGGACCTTCCAGGTGACGATCGAACCCACCTTCGTGCGGACCTCCGTGCTGTTCTACACGGTGACCGTGCGGGATTCCGGCGGCAACGCGTTGGCCAGCAACTGGTGGAGTGTGGCGCTGGAGTCCTGCCCGATCCTGTGAGGTGCGCCGGAGGCGGGAGATCCTTTTCCCTCCCCGGCCCCGGGCCGCGGGAGGACGGTGCGCCGGAGGCGGGAGATGGAGGACGGTGCGCCGGAGGCGGAAGATTCCCCCCGGGGGACGTGAGA
>DBQX01000025.1:4087-33430 GCA_002305415.1 Actinomycetales bacterium UBA1383
GTTCACGTCACCGCGAGAGATTCCGCCGGGGACACTCGCACCGACCCGCCTCAACGCCCCCGACCCGCCTCAACGCCCCGATCAGCCCTCGCCCAGATACCGCGCAGACCACGCCGCCACCACGTCCGCCACCCACCGCGCGTCCGCGGGGCGGGTGAGGAGGTGGTCCGCGCCGTCGAGGGAGACGAAGGACTTCGGGTGCCGCGCCAGCCGGAAGATCTCCGTGGCGTTGTCGATGCTCACCGTGCGGTCCTGCGGCGAGTGCATCACGAGCAGCGCCCGCCCCAGCTCCGCGATCCGCCGACTCTGCGGCTGGGAGCGGATGTCCTCGAGGAACTCCTTGTGCAGCGTGAACGGGCGGCCCGCGATGCGGACCCGCACGACGGAGTCGTCGTCGACGTCGTCCGCGTCCACGCCCAGCAGGTCGGTGACGTGGCCCGGGTCCGACGGCGCGGCGATCGTGACGACGGCGCGCACGTCCGGGATCCGCGCGGCGGCGGCGAGGACGGCCGCCCCGCCGAGGGAGTGGCCGATCAGGAGCCCGGGGGCGCGGCCGCGGACCTCCCCGAGGAAGGTGGCGGCGGCGCCGAGGTCCGCGACGTCCATGGAGAACGTGGCCGCGCCGAACTCGCCCTCGGACTCGCCGAGGCCGGTCACGTCGAAGCGGAGGACCTCGAAGCCGCGGTCCGTGAGGGCACGCGCGATGCGGGCCGCGGCGATCGAGTCCTTCCCGCACGTGAAGCAGTGCGCCACGACCGCCGACGCCGTTCCCGCGCCGGAGGACGGGCGGTCGAGCAGGCCCACCAGCCGTTGCCCGTGCGCGCCCGCGAACTCCACCCGCTCAGCCATTCCGGTTGCCTCCTCAGCCCGAGAGCGCGACGTCGAGGACGATCTTCCCGAACGTCTTCTCCTCGTTGATCAGCCGGTGGGCCTTCTCCGCGCGTTCCAGCGGCACCACCGCGTCCACTACCGGGGTGACGCGGCCCCAGTACTCTGCGGCGTTGGCCACGATCCACGCCTTCTCGTTGACGCTGCGGGCGCGCAGCGTGGAGCCGTGCACCGTGAGGCGCCGCATGAGAAGGCGGCCGATGTCGAGGTCCGCCCGGCGCCCCTTCTGCGTCCCGATGATCGCGAGCTGCCCGCCTACGGCGAGTGACTTCAGGTTGTCGGCGAGCGCACCACCGCCGAGGACGTCCAGGATCACGTTCACGCCCCAGCCCTCCGTGGCGGCGACGATGGCGGCGGGAACGTCGTCGTTGTAGTTGATGACGACGTCGGCGCCCAGTTCCCGGCAGCGCTCACCCTTGGCCGCGGAGCCGACGGTGGTGAGGACCCGGGCGCCGAGGAGCTTCGCGAGCTGGATCGCGATGTGCCCCACACCCCCGGAGCCGCCGTGGATCAGCACCGACTGGCCCTTCCGCAGCCCGCAGATGCCCACGAGGTTGTACCAGGCGGTGCACAGCGCCTCGGGGAGGGCGGCGGCGGCCGCGAAGTCGGCCGGGGAGGCGTCGTCGAGCATGAAGAGCTGGGTGACCGGGGCGACGGCGTACTCGGCGTAGCCCCCACCCTCCAGGAGCGCGGCGACGGGACGCCCGACGAGCCCCGGATCGACCTCATCCCCGACGGCCTCGACCACCCCGGCGCACTCGAGGCCGAGGATCGGCGAGGCGCCCCTCGGCGGAGGGTACGCGCCGGCGGCCTGGTGCAGGTCAGCGCGGTTGACGCCGGCGGCAACGACGTTGATGAGCACGTCGTCAGGGCCGGGGGTGGGGGCGGGCAGGTCTGCGGGGACAGGAACGTAGTTCCGGACGTCGATGGCTCGCATGGGGAACATGGTGCCCGTTCCGCCGCCCCGAGGTGAAGCCCTCCCGGCGGGTGGTCCCAGACGGCGTCCACGGGATGTGACTATCCTGTGAAGAGAAGTCAGGCCGGGATGTGCGCAGGGGGCACGTCCCGGCCTTTTTGTGGCGTCAGCTGCAGCTGCAGCGCTGGTTCGCCGGCACCCCCGCCAGGGCCTGCTCCTTGTGTCGACCGCACCCGGCCCAGGTGACCTTGCCGCACGTACTGCACCGGGCGGGACTGCACATGGTCATCTCCTCGTAGGGTGGGGTCGAGGACACCAGAATACCGGAGGGGGTATCGAAGCGGCGGCGCTCAGATCGCGAGCATCAGGAGGGAGGACGCCCGCCTGCCGCCAGTGGTGTCCTCCTCAACCGTCGTTGCCTGCGGCTCGGCCAGTGTGGTGGTCGTGGGGGTGGTGGTCGTGGTGGTGGCGGTGGTCGTGGGGGTGGTGGTCGTGGGGGTGGTGGTCGTGGTGGTGGCGGTGGTCGTGGGGGTGGTGGTCGTGGTGGTGGTGGTCGTGGTGCTGGTGGTCGACGCCGTCGCGCCGCCGTCGTCGTCGCGGATCTCAGCGCCCGCCGACGCCGTGCCGAGCGTGTACGCACTGCCGGCGAGCACGGCGAGGAGTACGGACTCGGTGGGCTCGCGGAACTTGTCGTCCAGCACCGTCACCACGATCGTCACGCTCGCCACCCCCGCGGCCAGGGTCACGGCGGTCCCCTGCTTGTTCAGGGTCCCTCCGATCACCGACACCTTGTAGTCCTTCCCGAACGACGCCGTCCCGCTCCACGCCAGCCCCACGGTGATCGCCGCGGACAGGTCACCGGTCCGGGACACGGCGAACGTGATGGTGTCCGTGCCCGGCTCGGAGCCCACGGCATCGGTCGCGGCCACGCCCACCACCGTGCCCGACGGCGGCGCCGCGACCGTCACCAGCTGCGTCCCCACGGTGACGTTGCCGAACACGTCCGTCGCGGTCCACGTGATCGTGTGCGTGCCGATCGCGAACAGGTTCCCCGCGGGCACCCCGGATCGCACGAGCGAGGCGAGCAGCGTGTCGTCGGTCGCCGTGGCCACCCCGAGCGTCGAGTCCGGCACCACCACCGCGGTCGCGCCCGCGGGCGCGGCCACCACCACGTCCGGCGGCACCGTCAGCACGGGTGCCACGCCATCCACCGCGTTGACGAGCCGTGTGCCGATGAAGGTGCGCACGTCGTCGAACGACGCCGTCCCGGCCGCCACCAGCATCCCCAGGCCCCCGTCGAGGACCGGCCCGTGGTACGAGAACGAGCCCACCAGCACGCCACCCACCCGGACCTCCACCGTGGTGCCGGACAGCTTCAGGGTGACGCGCACGTCCCCGGCCGGAAGGGCCACGGCGAACCGCGAGTCGATGACGAGCTTCCCGCGGATGACGTGCCCGATGGAGACCGTGCCCGCGGACCGGTCGAGGGCCACGAACTTGTAGTCCGTCGCGTTGTAGTGGTCGAAGACGAAGCCGCCGCTCCCGCCGCCGCCCACGAGGGCCTCGAGCTCGACGTCGGTCCCGGAGGGACGCCCCGGCAGCTCGAGCAGCGAGAGGGCTGTGGGCGCCGCCGCGTCGTCCTCCCCGACGACGGCGCCCACCAGCCGCTCCCCCACCACCGTCCACGTCCCGGTCCCGCCCGTGAGCCGGTCGCCGACGCCGTCGGCGAACGTCTCGGTCTCATCCAGCGTGGTGAGGGGCGGGAGGACCTGGACGGAGAAGTTGTCGAAGGACCCGCGGGAGTTGTCCGAACCCACGCCCACGAGGCCGTACTCCAGCCCGTACCAGGCGCCGTCCACCTGCCGGGGGGCGTACCGGTACGTGGCGCGCGCGACGCCGTCCACCAGCACGGTCACCACCAGGCCGTTCACCACCACGAGCAGGCCGTAGTACTGGTCGGCGCGCACCTGCATGTTGGCCTGGAAGTCGTACACCCACCCCGCGGCCGTGCGGTGCCCGAGCACCACCTTGTTCGTGGACTGGTCGAGGCCGGCGAACTTGAAATCGGTGGGCGAGACGTAGTCGAAGATCAGGTAGGCGTTGGCCTTCCAGCCGGCGGTCGGCTTGATGACCGCCACCTGGGCGCTGACCTCGTAGTACGTCGGCAGGGCCTGGTCGAGGTAGAACACGGCCGCGGCATCCATGCCAAGGGACGCCGCCGAGACCGTGAGGACCGCGCCGTCGACCTCCTAGACGCCGCTGTCGGGCGCGAAGCCGGTCAGGGTGCCGTCGTTGAAGTTCGCGGTGCGCAGCAGGTCGCGGGACCCACCGGGGATGTTGCCGGCCTGCGGGTCGGCGGGGGCGCCGGGCTGCTGGCGCCAGATGACGCCGTCGCGCGGGGTGACCAGGCCGATCTCGCCGATGGGCTCGCCGTGGCGCAATGGGTCCGGCCAGCCCTCATCGCTCGCGATGGTCTGGTCCGCGCCCTGCGCCATCGAGAGGGCGTAGAGGAACAGGTCGAGGCCCGGCGGGCGCTGCCGGGACACCGTGGCGATCCCGAACGGGGCGAACGGCACGATGTAGGAGTTGAACTCACCGATCCAGTCGATCAGGCGGTCGCCGCCGGTGTTGCCGATCAGGACGTCGCGCCCGGCGCCCCCGTACACCCGGTCCTCGAACATCGGGTGGGTGTCGGGGATGTCGCCCACTGCCTCGTTCACGTCCGGCGTCGACGGGTCGTCGCCCAGCCGGTCGTCCGCCTGGAGCAGGTCGTTGCCCCAGCCGCCCCACAGGGTGTCGTGGCCGGTGCCGCCCACCACCCAGTCGTTGCCGAGGTCACCGAAGAGGACGTCGTCGCCGTCGGTGCGCTGGAAGCCGGTGGAGACGCAGGTGCCGTTCGGGGCGGTCTCCGTGCAGCCGAGCCGGTCGGGGCCCTCGTCCCACTCGTTGCTGAGGAACCATGCGAACGGGAAGTCGCTGATCGGGGCACTCTCGGTGCAGGTATGGCCGCTGGGCGAGTAGGCGGTGCAGCCCCAGACGGTGACGAGGCCGGTGACATCCACCGCGAACCGGATCTCCCGCCGCGGGTCGTACTCGTCGTACAGGTCGAACTCGCCCGAGCGCGCGGTGCGGTCGTAGTGCCAGCCGTCCGGGTCCTCGGGGTTGTAGCGGAGCACGTCTCCGGGGTTGACGGGGTGACCGAAGTCGATGCGGACCAGCCCGTCCCGCTCCGTCACGCAACCGGCGTCGTCGCAGGTCGTGACGTAGTTGGGCGCCCACCCCCACTCCAGGGCCTCCGCGCCGGAGAGTGCGTCGTCGCCGGAGCCGCCGTGGAGGGCGTCGTTCCCCAAGCCGCCGAAGACGATGTCGTCGTAGCCACCGGCGGGGCGGTACAGCTCGTCGCCTGCCGGGTCCACGTTGAACGGCGTCAGGTTGACGGTCTTGTTCAGCACGCCGGCCACGTTGATCGTCTCGAGCTGCACCTGGCCGGGGGTGTAGATGACCTCGTTCAGCACGTTGCCGTTGGAGGCGCGGGTGTCGGGGTCGCGCTCGAGGAGTGCCGCGATGCCGTACAGCGGCTCGCTGTAGCAGGTGCCGTCCGCGTTGCCACGGCAGGCCTTTCCGGTGGCGTCCCAGCCGGTGGAGCTGTTGCGGCTGGTGAGGATGCGGCCGTCGTCGCCGAGGATGCCGTCACCGCCGGTGCCGCCGGAGATCCAGTCGTCGCCGTACCCGCCGACCAGGTCGTCGTCCTGGCCGTCGCCGAAGAGGACGTCGTTGCCGCGCATCCCGTAGATCCAGTCGTCGCCCGCCTCGCCGTGGATCTCGTCCGCCTCGCCGCGGTCCGGGGTGTCCGCCGGCTCGGTGTCGTACGCCGGCCCACCCAAGGTGTAGTCGAGGAAGTCCACGGCCCGCGGGATGAGGCGAACTTGCTGGTCAGCGGGCAGGCCCGCCGTGTAGGTGTCGTACGCGAAGGTCAGGTACGCGTTCGGCGTCTGCTGGACCCCGTTCGTGCCCACGAGCCGGTAGATCACGGCGTTGTCGCCGGCGATCGCGTCGGCGTCGCGGGCGTGGCCGGTCGCCGTCGTCACGATGGCGCCGTCACCGTCGACGAGGACGTCGCCCAACGCGTCGGTGACCGTGGCGTCGCCGATGTCGTTGCGTTCGATCGCGATGCCGGCACCGCCGAAGATCAGGTCCGCGCCGGTGGGCCGCAGGCTCGGCGAGACGAGGTCGAAGGGCGCCTTGAGGTCGAGCGGGTCGTCGGGGTCCACGACGCCGAGGCCGTAGAGGTTCGAGCTGTCGCCGATGATGTCGTCCTGGCCGAGCCCGCCGAAGATCGTATCGTCGCCGCCGCCCGCCTCGATGTAGTCGTCGCCGTCGCCGGAGTGGTCGTCGCCCTCGCGGTGGGCCGGGTTGACCCTCAGCGACTCGGTGTCCACCTCGGTGCCGTCACGCCACGCCCCCACGCGCGTGCCGTACGTGCCGTCGAGGAGGACCGCGCCGTCCGGCAGCAGGTACGGGTAGGGGTCGCCGTCGGCGGCCGTGCGATGCGTCGCGGCGGTCATCGTCTCGTGGTCGTACTCGGCGAGGACCAGGCCGTCGACGTAGGCGTCACCCATGACGACGTCGTCGCCCAGTTCGCCGAAGATCTCGTCGCTGCCCGGGCCACCGGCGAGGTAATCGCTCCCCCAGAGTTCGGGGTGGTTCGCCTGGATGTCGTCGGAGTGGTCGAGGAGGGTGACGGCGTACTGCTGGACGCCGGTGGGGTCGTTCTGCCACGTCTCGGTGACGAGGACGTGGCCGTCGGTGCCGTCCGGGATCGACGTGCCGTAGATGAGGGTGCCGGCCAGGGCGCGCATCCGCGGGTCGAGGAGGTCGGGGCGCCGGCAGCACTCGGCGTTGTCGCCGGCGATGGCATCGTTGCCGGAGCCGCCGTCGATGACGTCCCACGTGTCGAGGGCGCCGGCGACGTCGGAGCCGCCGATGAGGAGGTCGTCGTCCTCCTCGCCGTAGATGATGTCCGTGCCCTGCTCACCGAGCACGATGTCGTCACCCTGGCCGGCGAAGATGAGATCGTCGTTGCCGTTGGCGCTGAGCGAGAACACGTTGGTGGCCTCGAAATCGTAGGCGCCGCCGAGGTTCACGCAGACGCCGTTGGAGGGGTTGTCCGGGTTGTACGGAGTGCCCTCGCAGCCGATCCAGCCGTCGTCGCCGAAGATCAGGTCGGCGCCGGCGAGCCCGACGATGACGTCGTCGCCCCCGCCCCCGAACAGCATGTCCGCGTTCGGGCTGGCGGTCACGGTGTCGTCGCCGTCGTCGCCGTCAGCGAAGCCGATCGTCTCGATGACGCAGATCGCGAACTCGTGGACCGAGTAGACCGTGGCGGGGATGACGCCGGTCTCTCGCATGGAGGTCAGGCGGCCGTTGTCGCCGAGTGCGATGTCCCTGCCTTCTGCTGCCCCGGTGCTGATGGTGTCGTCGGCGGTGCCACCGATGACGATGTCGTTGCCTGCGCCGGTGGTGATCGTATCGGCGCCGCCGAGTGCCGTGGCGTCCGCGTACGACCAGACGCGGTCGATGTCACGGGTGGTGTCGGCGGCGTCGCCGCTCTCGGGGTCGCGGGGGTCCTCGAGGACCGGCAGGTCGCTGATCAGGTAGTCCACGAACCCGTAGTCGCCAAACACGATGGTGTTGAGGTCCAGCGGGCCCGCGGCGAGGTCCTCGCCGTCGTTCGCGGTGATCGTGTCGCCGTCGCCGCCGCCGAACACCATGTCCCGACCGATGCCGGTCCAGATGGTGTCCGCACCGCCGTACTCGGAGACCGTGAAGTCGGCCGGGGATGCGGCGTCCTCATCCGGCACGTAGCCCTCGACGAGTTGGAGGATGGCGATCGGGTAGTCGTCGGTGGGGTAGTCCGCGCCAGCCGCGCTCGGGATGACGCGGTTGGGGTCGTCCGTCTCCAGGCCGGTGATTCGGCCGTGGTCACCGAACACGATGTTCTGGCCGTCGGAGGCGTCGATGACGTCGTTGTCGATGCCGCCGAACACGAAGTCGTGGCGCGTCCCGGTCGTGATCGTGTCTGCACCACCGAAGCCCTCGAACCACGAGGAGACGTAGTCGAGGCTGACCGGGCTCGGGTTCGGGAGGTCGGTGGGGCTGGGCTCGAACGGCGAGATCCAGTTCAAGAACCCGTAGTCACCGAACACCACATTGTTCGCGTCCAGCACCGGCACCTCGGCCGCGACGTCCTCTCCCTCGTTCGCCACGATGACGTCACCCGCGGCGCCACCGACCACGATGTCACTGCCCACACCCGTTTTAATGGTGTCCAAGTCCCCATACTCCGATAGAGCGCACGTCTCGGTCTCCGGGTCGCACCCAGTCACGAACGGGACGTAACCCTCCACCTTCGCCAGCACCAGCACCGGGTAGTCCATGTCCGTGCCCGTACCCGCGATCGGACGGTTCGCCTCAACCGGGTTCCCGGACCGATCCGTCTCGATCCCGCTGATGCGGCCGTGGTCACCGAAGACGATGTTGTTCCCGGTCCCCGCCTCGATCGTGTCCCCACCCAGACCACCGAACACGAAGTCGTTCCGGGTGCCGGTCGTGATCGAGTCGGCCCCGCCGAAGCCTTCGAACCACGACCACACCTCATCCAGTGAGTACGGCGACGGGTCACCCGGATAGTCATCCACGATCCAGTTCAGGAACCCGTAGTCACCGAACACCACATTGTTGCCATCAGGGTTCCCAGTGGTCTCGCCCTCGTTCACGATGATCGTGTCCCCACCCGCACCACCGACCACAATGTCCGCACCCACACCGGTGTGGATCGTGTCCAGGTCGCCGAACTCCGCCAACGTCTCACCATCGAGCGGGACGTACCCCTCCACCAGCGCCAGCACTTCAACCGGGTAGTCCATGTCCGTGCCCGTCCCCGCGATCGGACGGTTCAGCGTCGTGCTGTGCACCCCGCTGATGCGGCCGTGGTCACCGAAGGCGATGTTGTTCCCGGTCCCCGCCTCGATGGTGTCCCCACCCAGACCACCGAAGATGAAGTCATTCCGGGTGCCGGTGGTGATCGAGTCGTTGCCGCCATAACCCTCAAAGTCGGACCACACCTGGTCCAGCGAGTACGGCGACGGGTCACCCGGGTAGGCATCCACGATGAAGTTCAGGAACCCGTAGTCACCGAACACCACATTGTTGCCATCAGGGTTCCCAGTGGTCTCGCCCTCGTTCACGATGATCGTGTCACCACCCGCACCACCGACCACAATGTCCGCACCCACACCGGTGTGGATCGTGTCCGTGTCGCCGAACTCCGCCAACGTCTCACCATCGAGCAGGACGTACCCCTCCACCAGCGCGAGGACCTCGACCGGGTAGTCCAGGTCAGTGCCCGTGCCCGCGATCGGACGGTTCGGCTCCACTGGGTTCCCGTCCCGATCGGTCTGGATCCCGCTGATGCGGCCGTGGTCACCGAAGACGATGTTGTTCCCCGCACCAGCTTCGATGGTGTCCCCACCGATCCCGCCGAAGATGAAGTCATTCCGCACACCCGTGGTGATCGAGTCGTTGCCGCCATAACCCTCAAAGTCGGACCACACCCGGTCCAGGGAGTACGGCGACGGGTCGCCCGGGTAGGCGTCCACGATGAAGTTCAGGAACCCGTAGTCACCGAACACCACATTGTTGCCGTCGCCCAGCGAAGAGGTCTCGCCGATGTTCACGTCGATGAAGTCGCCCGCCGCGCCACCGAACACGATGTCACTGCCCACGCCGGTGTCGATGTCATCCACCCCACCGAACTCCGTCAACGTCTCACCATCGAGCGGGACGTACCCCTCCACCAACGCCAGCACCGCAATCGGGTATTCCACGGTGACGTCCGAGCCGGCAACCGGCCGGTTCTCCGTGTCGCTCTGGATGCCCGAGATCCGGCCGTGGTCACCGAACACGACGTTGTGCCCGGCCCCCGCGTCGAGGAAGTCGCCACCGTTCCCACCGAGGATGAAGTCGTTGGCCGTGCCGGACGTAATGTCGTCCACCCCGCCGAAGCCCTCGAACGCCGACCACACCTGGTCCAGCGAGTACGGCGACGCGTCACCCGGATACGTCGGCTCGATCCAGTTCAGGAACCCGTAGTCACCGAACACCACATTGTTGCCATCCGGGTTCTCGGCCGACTCCCCCACGTTGACGTCGATGACGTCGCCCGCCGCGCCACCGAACACGATGTCACTGCCCACACCGGTGTCGATGTCATCCACCCCACCGAACTCCGTGAGCGTCTCACCATCCAGCGGGACGTAGCCCTCCACCAGGGCGAACACCGGCACCTGGAAGCTCGTGGCCGTGGCGCCGTCGAGCGGACGGTTCAGCCCCTGGCCCTCGATCCCCGTGACCCGGCCATGGTCACCGAACACCACGTTCGCGCCGTCGCCCGCATCGATCGTGTCACCCGCCGCGCCACCGGCGATGATGTCGTCCCCGCCGCCGGTCGTGATGTGGTCCACGCCGCCGCGGGCCTCGCTGATGCTCTCCACCAGGTGAAGCACGGTGACGTCACTGGTGCAGGCGACGTACTGCAGGTGGCCGTGGTCGCCGAACACGACGACCGACTGCGCGCCGGTGATGATGATGTCGGCACCATTGCCGCCGAGGATCCGGTCGCGGCCGGACCCGCCGTCGATCGCATCGTCGCCGCCGAGGTCGGGGCGCGCCGTCGCGATGTCGCGGATGTAGCCGGTCGTCTGGATTCGCTGGGCGAGCGGGTCGGGCAGGTTCGGGTCCGCCACCAGCTGCGTCACCACGCCGTAGTCGCCGAAGATCACATCGTCGTAGCCGGTCTCGGTCCCGTCACCGGCCGTCCCAATCGTGCCGGCCCCCTCGCCGTACAGCGTGTCCGCACCGGGGACGAGCAGTTCGTCCACGATCGGCGAGGTCGAGCCGGCGTTGACGTTCACGATCGTCAGCGCCCGGGTCAGCAGGTCCACGTTGATGCCCGAGTCGCCATAGATCAGGTCGTTGCCGCGCTGGCCGAGGATGAGGTCGTCACCGGAACCGCCGGCGAGGTGGTCGCCCGCCTGGCTGCCGATGATCGTGTCGTTACCGGCCCCGCCGTAGATCGTGACGCCCACGCTCGGGAGGTTCGTGCAGGCCGCGTCGGTGCACGCCACCCCAGCGAACAACCGGCTCGCGTCGATGACGTCGTTGCCCGCGTGGTCGAAGGGGTTCCCGAGCGGGAACACCCAGTCGTCGTCCTCGTCCGCCAGCCAGTAGGTGGGGTCGAACGGCTTCGGACCGAACTCGTGGCCGTCCACCGTCTCGGGGTCGCCGCCGTACCAGAGGCCGTCCTGCGACGTGTCGCCGTAGATCACGAGCGGCGAGTCGGGGCCGGCGAGGACAGCACCGCACGGGACCCCATCGCCGTTGTCGTCGACGGCGGTCGCGCTGCACACCGTGATCGTGTCGCCACCGATCCGCACCCCGTCGAGCGCAGCCATGTCGACGACGTGCAGCGTCACCTCGCCGCCCGTCACGGCACCGCCGGAGAGGTACAGCACCGCGCCCAGGCCGCAGGTCGCGAACCCGGTCTCGCCCGCGGGGAAGGTGCAGGTCACGTCGCCGAAGCCGGTGACGGTGCGGGTTCCGGACTCCCCACTCACCTGGACGACCTGGCCGACCACGAAGCCCTCGGCGGCCCACGCAAGGCCGTCCGGGCGGGTCAACGAGCCATCGCCGCCGGTGACGGTGCCGGTGAAGACCAGTGGCCGGTTCCCGCCACCGTGCACGACCGTCAGGCCGCCGTGCGGACCGGGCACCGTGACGGTGACCGTGCCGGAGGCGAGCGTCGCGCCCTTCAGCGTGAGCTGGGCACCGTCGATCCCGACGACACGCCAGGTGCCGCTCTGGCCGGACACCATGACGAGCTGGCCAGCCACGAAGCCATCGGCGGCCCAGGTGCCGCTCGTCCGGGTGACCGTCCCGCCCGTCGACGTGCCGGTGGCGGTGCCGCTCCCGACGACGGCGGGGTCGGTCGCGGCCACCGTGCGGACGCCGTCGCCGACGGTGCCGAGAGAGGCGGAGAGCGTCAGCGTCAGCCCGTCGGCCGAGATCGCGGTGATCGTCCAGCTGCCGGTGACGCCGGAGACCGTGAGCGTCTGGCCCGGCAGGAAGCCGAGGTCGCGCCACGTCACCGGGCCGGTGCGGGTGATGGTGGTGGCGCCGTACGTGAAGGTGCCGACTGCGCTCACGGCCTGCGCCGGATCGAGGGTGCCCTGGATGTCGAGGGAGTCGTTGCCGGAGCCGAGCAGGACGTTCAGGACCTCGATGCTGGTCTTCCCGCCGTCGGTGGCGTACTGGGAGCCGTCGTAGGAGATGGTGCCGTAGCTGATCCCGCCGGGGACGGTGGTGGGCTCGCCGAACGGGTTGCTGGACGGGAAGACCAGTTCCTTCGCCGTCCCAAAGCCCGTCAGGGTGGTGGACGTCATGACGCCCGCGAGGTCCTGCTGGCTGGAGTCGTTGAAGATGTTGAGCACAGCGATCTGACGCGACTCGGGCGCCTGGGTCGCGATCGAGAACAGCGGGCCGTCCTTCTCGCCGGGGAGCTTCACGCCGTTGACGAGGGAGCGGTCGGCACCCGTGACGCCACCCTCGACCGCCAGCGGGCCGCGCAGGTTGGACAGCAGGTGCTCGCTCGCCGGGAAGACCTTGACCCCGGAGCGGACCAGCGGCAGCGCGAACAGCGGGTCGGCCTTGAGGAGAACAGTCTGCTCGTCGAACCAGTTCGAGGTCGTGAAGGTGGCGACGGCGGCGAGGCGCGTCACGACGACGGAGGTCGCCGTGAGCCACCACGACGGCGTCGCACCCTCCGCCGTGAACTGCAGCGTCTCGTCGAACGTCGCGTTCGTGCCGCGGATCACGGCGATCTTGAGGTCCACGAACTGGGACGTGTTGGCGGCGTTCGTGACGCGCACCCTCTGCCCCTCGAGGAAGCCGTCGGCCAGCCAGGACGTGCCGTCGCTGCGCGTGATGCGACGCCCGCCGAGGGCAGACGGATCGGTCGGCTCGGCCGCGGCCGCGGTGGTGACGGCACCCTGCCACAGCCCCTCGCGCACGAGGCGGCTGATCGTGGCGACGACGTCCGTGCCGGCCAGCGCCCCGATGGCGCTCAGCGTCAGCGCCTGCCCGGTGACCGCGGTCACCGTGGCGTCGACCGTGACGTACGGGTCGGAATCGGTGCCGGAGCCGGTGGTCACCCGCACGAACTGGCCCACCGCGAAGCCCTCGTCGAGGAAGGAGCCGAGGTCGCTGTCGCTACCCCGGGTGATCGTGGTCCCGGAGACGGTGATTTGGCCCTCGAACAGCCGGGTCGGGACGACCCCGCCGATCTCCTGCAGCACCACCGGAGCCCCGTCGATCGAGACGACGTCGGTGAGCCCGTCGGTGAGCACCGCGACCGTCACGGTCCCGTCAGGCCGGCGGGTGAGGCGGATCGTGTAGGAGTCCTGGCTGCTCAGCAGCACGGACTCGTCCGCGACCGTGTCCGGGTCGTCGTCGACGACGATCGTGGACGTCCCCGTCTCGAGGATGAGGAGCCCCGGGGTCTCGTCGTCGAAGACGTCGATGTCGAGGAGCCCCGTGCCGGACCGCAGGTTCGGGATCCGGTACGCCGAGGTCGCGCCGCAGGTGGCGTCGGACCCACACTCGAAGCCGATCACGGCCACCTGCCGGTCCTCGGGCCGGTCATCGTCGCGGGCGCGGATGGTGAGGCGGACGGCGTCGTCCCAGTTCCCGGCCGTCCCCCCGGTGAAGGTGATCGTCCGTGCGGTGGCGTTCCACCGCGTGTCCGTGGAGGACAGCATGACAGCCTGGGCGCTGGCCTCGTCCATCACGAGCTGGACGACGATCGTCACCCCAGCGCCGGGGTCCTTGGCGAGCTGCACGAGGACCTCGTCGTCGAGGCCCGTGTAGCCGAGCGTCATGTCCGCGGCGCCCTCGACGACGACGGTGCGGCCGTCGTCCATGGCGGTGCCCGGCGTCACCGGGGTGACGTACACGCCCGGGGTGTCGTTGTCGCGCACCCGCACCTCGACGTTCCGCACCGAGGTGCCGTCGTAGTCGGGGTCCGCCGAGAGGACCGTGTGCTGGACGACGTGGACGCGGTCGCCCTCGGATCGGGCGTCGTCGACGGCGTAGACCCACACCCACTGCGCCACGTCCCACGTGGTGGGGGTGAACTCCAGGACGAGCGCGGTGGAGTCGACCGGGGTGAGGACGCCGTTCAGGTACACGAACCGGCGGAACTCGCTCGCGTCGTCGCAGGCAGTGGCGCTGCTGCCGGTGCAGAGCCAGATCGTGTGCCCTGCCCCGGTGGGCAGGCCCTGGGCGAGGTTGGCCAGGTTCAGCGAGGCCGCGTTGGCGGCCTCCTCCTGCGGCGACTGGGCGGCGGAGACGGTGACGTACACGCTGGCGGTCGGGGCCGTGGCCAGCCGGATCGTGTAGGCGTCGATGGCCACCGGCCCGCCCTCGCGGACCGCCGTGAAGCCGTCCGGCTCCTCGATCACCACGAGGCCGGTCCCGCCGCGCACGGTGTTGGTCTCGATGCCGTCGCTGGTGAGGCCGTCGTAGCCGGGGTCCGCGGCCGAGCGGACGAGGTGGTCGACCGTCCCGGAGAGGCCCTCAAGTTCGCGGACCACGATGTCCTCGGTGACGTCGCCGGCCACGTTGATCGTGTCGCTGCCGAGCC
The DNA here is from genome assembly GCA_002305415.1 of Actinomycetales bacterium UBA1383. Taxonomy (GTDB): domain Bacteria; phylum Actinomycetota; class Actinomycetes; order Actinomycetales; family Actinomycetaceae; genus UBA1383. The sequence goes on from DBQX01000025.1 coordinate 18,649, forward strand.
CGCCGATCACCCGGTAGGCCACACCGAAGGCGGTGGACTGGACGAAGAACTCGTCGTCGCCCTCGAGGCCGTCCACCTCCACGATCTCCACCGTGGAGTAGCGCACGTTGAGGCCGCCGCCGTAGATCCGCCCGGCGGTGATGACGATGTCGTCGGCGAACTCCGTGGCCAGGACCACGAGCTTGTCGATGCCGGTGCCGCCCTCGATCGAGACCGGGGCGTTCACGTTGTACTGCACCTCGTCGTCGCCGCCGCCGGTGCGGATGTCGAGCGGCCGCCCGGTGGAGTAGCCGCCTCCGATGAGCGGCGCGGCGACGCCGTCGACGAGGGTGATGACGTCGTCGGTCCACGTGGTGGGGTCGGTGCTGGTCACGGCCGCGAGCGCGAAGGCGCGGACGACGAAGACGTCGTTGTCGTCGTCGCCCTCGAGGCGGAGTTCGGCCTGGTTCGAGTAGACGGTGAACTGGTCGCTGCCGGTGCCGCCGGTGGCCACGAGCGGGGCGTGGGTGCCGGGGCTGAGCCAGCCGCGCGTCGTCGCGATCAGGTCGGGGAAGACGTCCTGCGGCCGGACGCCGCCGGCGGCCGCGTCGCGCTTGGTGCCGAAGACCTGGCCGATCTGGAACACGTCGTCCCCGGCGCCGCCGTCGAGCGTGATCGTGGTGGTGGTGTCGTCCGCGTAGAAGTGGTCGTTGCCGCCGAGGCCGAGGACGGTGAGGCGGCCGTTGAGCGCCCGGTCGTAGTTGACGCGCTGGACGGAGGTGGACACCTCGTTGTTCTGCACGAGGTCCGCGTAGGTGGCGACCGCGCCGTGGAGCAGGGCGACGAACGCCGGGCCGTCCGCGGTCTCGGTGGCGCCGGTGCAGCCGTAGCCGCCCGCGGCCGGAATGCAGGTGGAGGCCCGCAGCAGGAAGACGTCGTCGTTGAGGCCGGCGGGGCCGGAGTAGGTGGGGTCGGTGGTGTCCGCGCCGAGGACGAAGGCCTCGTCCGCGCCGTCGAGGGGGGTGCCGGTGTCGAGGAGGTTGATGACGTAGTCGCGCACGCCGCCCGCGGGGGCGCGGGAGCCGGTGGTGTGGATGGTGTAGGTGTCGGTGTCCGCCTGGCCGTCGAGGGTGAGGGTGTGGCCGGCGGCCACGTTCATGGTCTGGAGGTAGAAGACGACGAAGCGGTCCTCGCCGTCGTCGGCGGGCCCCCCCACCATGCGCGGCGCCTGGTGAGATGTCGGTCGAGGCCGGCGTAGGCCAGTACGAACGCCGTCACGGCACACACCATCGGCAGGAGCATGGCGGTGGCCACTCCGTACCACGAGATGCGCAGCGCGGGATCGGTCGCGTGGGCCTGCAGGAGGGAGGCGAGGGCCCACAGCGTCGCGAGCGCGCTCGCGACGGCGAGGGCACGGGCACCGGGTTCACGCCGCCGGGTCCAGGAGTAGGACGCCAGCACGCTGGTCAGGACGGCGATCCCGGCGGACGCACCCACCACGGGGCCGCTGCTCCAGATCACGGCACGTCCCGGCGGTGTCGCACGCTGCCCCTCACCGCTCCAGCAGTGCCTCGAGCACCCACGCGAGGCCGTCCTCGGCCACCGTGCCGGTGACGTCGTTGGCGTGGGCCTTCGTGCGGTCGGAGGCCTGCCCCATCGCGACGCCCCAGCTCGCCCAGTCGAACATCTCGTGGTCGTTGGCGCCGTCGCCCACGGCCACCGTCGCGAACGGCGAGACCCGGAGGTGCTCCCGCACCCGCTCGAGCGCGGACGCCTTCGTGACCCCCTCCGGGGCGACGTCCAGCCACGCCGTCCACCCCACCGCGTAGCTGACACCGTGCAGGCCGGCCTGCTCCAGGGCCTCGTGGATGTGCACCGCCTCCAGGTCCGGGGCGCGCAAGGTGATGCGGGTGGCACTCACCTGGCACAGTTCCTCGAAGTCCACCACCCGCGGGTCGCCGTGCAACTCCCCGTCCGGGAACGGCGCGCTCACGAGCCGTCCCATGTGCGCGTCCTCCACCAGGAACAGGGCGTCCGGGAGGACGCGCCGCAGCCGCCGGAGCGTGGCCTCCGGGTGGAAGGTGACCGCCTCGAGGATCTCGAACCCGCGCTCCGCCTCCGGGTCGAGCTGCAGCGTCATGGCGCCGTTGGAGCACACCGAGTAGCCCTGCCACAGGCCGAGGGCATCCAGCACCGGGGTGGTCGCGACGACGCCCCGCCCCGTCGCCACCACCACGTGCGTCCCCGTCGCCGCGAGCGCCGCGACGGCGTCGGCCACCCGCGCGGTCACGTCACCGAGGTGGGACATGAGCGTGCCGTCGACGTCGAGGGCAACCAGCAGCTCCGGGCCCGCCTTCGGGAGGTGGTGGGGGACGGTGAACCTCATCGGGGCTCCAGCACCTCCAGCCCACCGAGGTAGGGCTGGAGGGCGGCCGGGACGCGGACGGAGCCGTCCGGGAGCTGGTGGTTCTCGAGCATCGCGACGAGCCACCGCGTGGTGGCCAGCGTGCCGTTGAGCGTGGCGACGGGCCGGTTCCCCTCGTCCGTGCGCTCGCGGATCGCGAGGCGGCGGGCCTGGAAGGTGGTGCAGTTCGAGGTGGAGGTGACCTCCATGTACCGCTGCTGGGTGGGCAGCCAGGCCTCGCAGTCGTACTTGCGGGCGGCGGAGGAACCGAGGTCCCCCGCGGCGACGTCGATGACGCGGTAGGGCAGCTCCACCTTGGCGAGCATCTCCTCCTCCCAGGCGAGCAGCCGGGCGTGCTCGGCCTCGGCCTCCTCCTGCCGGCAGTAGGAGAACATCTCCACCTTGTTGAACTGGTGCACGCGGATGATCCCGCGGGTGTCCTTGCCGTAGGAGCCCGCCTCGCGGCGGTAGCACGTGGACCAGCCGGCGTAGCGTATCGGGCCGCCCGCGAGATCGATGATCTCGTTCTGGTGGTAGCCCGCGAGCGCCACCTCGGAGGTGCCGGTCAAGTAGAGGTCGTCCGCGGGGAGGTGGTAGATCTCGTCCGAGTGGGCGCCGAGGAACCCCGTGCCGCCCATCACCGCGGGGGTGACGAGGGTGGGGGTCACCATGGGGACGAACCCGTACGCGAGGGCCTGGTCCAGCGCGGCGGTGAGGAGCGCGAGCTCCAGGCGGGCACCCACGCCCTTCAGGTAGTAGAACCGTGCGCCTGAGACCTTGGTGCCGCGCTTGACGTCGATGGCATCGAGGAGTTCGCCCAGCTCCAGGTGGTCGCGCGGGGTGAAGCCCTCGGCCGCGAAGTCGCGTGGCGCCGGGCCCTCGTGGCGGAGCACCACGTAGTCGTCCTCACCGCCCCACGGGACGCCGTCGACGACGATGTTCTGCAGCTGCATCACGAGCCCGTCCGCCTCGGAGGCCGCGGCGGCGGCCTCCTGCTCGAGACGCTTGACCTGCTCGGCCAGCTCCCGGGCACGGGCGAGGATGACCGGCCGCTCGGCGGGGGCGGCCGCACCCACCGACCGGGACACCGCCTTCTGCTCCGCACGCGCCGTCTCGAACGCGGTGAGCGCGGCGCGACGGGCCTCGTCCGCCGCGACGATGCGGTCCACCAGCGATTCGTCCGATCCGCGCGCCCGCTGTGAGGCGCGCGCGGGCTCCGGGTTCTCCCTGAGGGCGCGAAGATCGATCATGGTGCTGAGCCTAGCCGGGCGGCCCGTCCCCGCGGATGCACGCCCATCGCCACCTGCGGGTAGATTCGCCTCATGAGTTCCACGGCCCTCAGCGTCCTCGTGATCGTGACGCTGCTGATCGCGCTCGCGGCGCTGACGCTCGCGCTCGTGAGCGTGGGCCGCGTCTCCAGGCCCGCGGCCACGCCCACTCCGGCGGAGCCGGTCGCGGACGAGGAGGAACCTCTCATCGGCCCGCCTGTGGTCGTCTACAACCCGTCCAAGAACGTCGACTGGGTGGAACTCAAGCGCCTCCTCACCCGCACCGCCCAGGAGGTCGGCCTGCGGGACCCCGTCTTCCTCGAGACCACCATCGAGGACCCGGGCACCGGACAGGCCGCGCAGGCAGTCGCGCTCGGGGCGAGCGTCGTCGTCGCCGCCGGCGGGGACGGCACCGTGCGCTCGGTGGCCGCGGCGCTGGCTGGCACCGACACCCCGATGGGGCTCCTCCCGCTGGGCACCGGCAACCTCTTCGCCCGCAACCTCGACCTGCCGCTGGCGGACCAGCGGGAGATGATCCGGATCGCGCTGACCGGCCGGGAACGGCCGGTGGACGTGGGCTGGGTGAGCACCGAACTGCTGACCAAGGAGGAGGAGGCGGAGGCGCTCGAGTCGGGCGTGGCGGAGACGTTCCAGGACCAGGAGGACCTGGAGGCGCACGGGGTGCGACAGTCACCGCCGGACAAGGAGCACGTCTTCCTCGTCATCGCGGGCATCGGCTTCGACGCCAACATGGTCGCGGGCACCGACGACGAACTGAAGTCCCGTATCGGGTGGATGGCGTACTTCGTGGCAGCCGTGAAGCACCTGATGGGCCGCCGCATCGACGCCATGGTCGCGATCGGCGGCTCGCAGCGCTACCACGTGAAGGCACGCACGATCATGATCGCGAACTGCGGCAAGCTGCCCGTGGGTGTCACGCTGCTGCCCAACGCCCGCTTCGACGACGGCTGGCTGGACATCATGGCCGTCGACACCCGCGGCGGCATCATCGGCTGGGCATCACTGGCGGGCAAGATCGTGCTGCAGGGGGTGGGCATCCGCAGCGAGACCGACGCCGCCTCCCGCATCGACTACAAGCGCGGCCGCCACGTCTCCATCCGCACCGCCCAGCCGGAGGCGGTCCAGGTGGACGGCGACCTGGTCGGTCTCGCGACGACGATGCACGCCCGGGTGCAGCCCTCCGCGCTGACCGTGCGCGCCTCCTGACGTCCCGACGCCATCACGCGCCGCCACGTTGGCGCCGTCAGCACGCCGTCAGCGCCTCCCGGAAGCTCCCGTCGAGCAGCCACTCCAGCAGGGGGACGAGGAGTCGCTCGATCTCCGCGTCGGACGCCGAGGCAAGGGGTTCGAGCCCCACGATCCGCCGCAGCACGTGGAGGCCCAGGAACATGGCGCCCACGAGGTGGAAGCCGAGGAGCTCCTCGTCGGAGATGCTCGCCACCTTCTCCGCGCCGTCGACCAAGACGCGGTCGATCACGCGCTGGACGGCGGTGCGCAGCTCGCCCACGAGTTCCTCGTCCCCGGGGCGCGGGGCGACGGTCGCGAGGATGACGGACCGGAGGGCGGGACCCTGGGGCTCGTCGGTGAACAACCGGAGCATGAGAGGGGCAATCGCGGCGGCGGTGGCCGCGGGGTCGGTCACCCGGCGGTCGGCGAGGTCGGGGATGACGTCGAGCATCGCCAGCCCGTCCGCGACGGCCTCGCGGAAGAGTTCTGCCTTGCTCCCGAAGTGGTACGGGATCAGCGCGACGTTGCAGCCCACCTCGTCCGCCAGCGCCCGCAGCGCGGTGCCGTGGTATCCGAGCGTGGCGAACGAGCGCTGCGCCGCCTCGAGGATGCGGGTCCGGGTGTCCGGTTGCCGGGGCGGCGGGGCGGGGTAGGGGTCAGGGGCCGGGTCGTCGTCCACGGGAGCGACGGCGTCGGCGGGCGCGGGCCGGGTGGCGTACGCAGAGGACTCGTCGAGCAGCCGCTGCAGCAGGACGCCGAGGACCGCCTCCAGGCAGGGCAGCGGTGCTGACGCCGCGGGCTCGTACCTCAGCAGGTGCCGGACGAGGAAGAGCCCGACGATGAACGCGGCGGCGATCTCGTCGCCCAGTTCCGTGCCGGGGTGTGCCTTGCCGTAGGAAAAGATCGCGGCGGCGCGATTCCTGACCTCGGCGTGTACGGGATCGTCCGGGCCGGCGGGGGTCAAGAAGGTCCGGAACAGCGCCTGGCCGGCCTTCACCGCCTCCTCGTGCGTCTCCAGCTCGACCAGGACGGCCGCCACCATCGCACCAGCGTTCTCGCGATGGTTGCGGAAGATGTCCTCGAGGACGTTCGCGCCCGGGCTGACCGGCTCGGTGACGGTCTCGTAGAGCGAGGCCTTGTTGCCGTAGTAGTAGGCGATGAGCGCCACGTCGATGTGGGCGGCGGACGCGATGGCGCGCAACGAGGCGCCGGAATAGCCGTAGCGGGCGAACTCGTCGAGGGCGACGGCGAGGATCCGCTCCTTCGCCGTCGGGCGCGCCGCCGGGCTGGCGGCGGGGAGGTCGCCGGTGGGGAGGTCGCGGGCGGGTCCACGGTCGGCGGACGCGAAGGGGCGCGTCCCGGATCGTTCACTCTCCAGGTTCATTGATCCTCAGTTCTGCAACAGGGAGCGCACCCAGGTGCGCGCCGCGATGAAGTCCGCGTCCGACGTGCCCGGAGCAGGGCGCGTGCGGACGCCGTCGGCGGAGGGGTAGGACCCCATGAAACGTACCAGCGGGCACGCCCGGTGCAGGCCCATGAGCACGTCCTGCATGCGTTCCTCCGCCACGTGGCCCTCCGCGTCGATGGAGAACCCGTAGCGGCCCAGGGTGTCCCCGATGGGACGTGACTCGATGCGGGAGAGGTTCACCCCACGCACCGCGAACTCCTGCAACATGGCGAGGAGCCCCCCGGCCTCGTTGTGGGCCAGGTGGACCATGAGGGTGGTCTTGTCCGCACCGGTGGGCCGTGGCAACCGGCGCGGGGTGGAGACCACCACGAAGCGCGTGACCGCGTTCCACGTGTCGGCGATGCCGTCCACGAGTGCCTCGAGGCCGTAGCGGTCCACCGCGATCCGGGAGCAGAGGCCCGCGTCGAACTCCGCCTCACCGCTCGCGAGGGCGGCCGCCCCCGCCGCGGTGGAGGGCACCGGGACGTGCAGGGCCGCGGGCAGGTTGTCCCTCATCCAGCGCCGGCACTGCGCCCACGCGTGCGGGTGCGTGCCCACCGTCCGCACGTCCTCCAGCCGCGTGCCCGGCCGCACGACCAGCGTGAACGCGATCGGCACGACGACCTCCCCCACGATCATGAGCGGGGTGCCGTGGGCGAGGCTGTCGAGGGTGGCGTTGACGCCACCCTCCACCGAGTTCTCGATGGGGACGACGGCGAACTCGGCCTCACCCTGACGCGCCAGGTCGAGCGCGGTCGGGACGTCGACGCACGCGACGGCCTCCGCGTCCGGGGAGTACTGGCGGAGGGCCTCCTCGGTGAACGTACCCTCGGGGCCCAGGTAGGCGATGCGCATAGTGCCACCACAGTATCGCGACCAGCCGGAACGCCCGGTGTCCGGCGCGCCTGCTGGGACGGCGTCACCCGCGCTCCGCACCGCGGGGTGTGCCAGATCCCGGGCTGGGTGACGGGGTGGCCAAGTAGGCTTCGGAGGGTGAGACCTGGCCGTCCCGGCGCCGCCACCGCGCTGCTGCGCGCGGTGGCCCTGCTGGTGGCCGTCGTCGTCGGGATCCTCCTGCTGGCCCCGCCGGCGAGCGCGGCTCCCGGGGAGTCCGGGCCGGCGGAGGGGCCGGTCGTCGTCGTCGGGATGACCGGTGTGAGATGGGACGACGTCTCGGCCGCCGGGACACCGGCGCTGTACTCCCTGCTCACGGACGGCGCGACCGCCAACCTGATCAGCCGGTCGGTGCGGTCGTGGGCCTGCCCGGCGGACGGCTGGCTGGCCGCGTCCGCGGGCCGCCGCGCCGCGGACCTGCCGATGGAGACGTGGGGGACCTGCCGGGTGCTGTACTCCCCCGGCTCCGACGGCGTGGTGCCGGGCTGGAGCGACTACGTGCGCGCCGCGCAGGAGGGCTCGTACGACGCCGTGCCCGGCCTGCTCGGCGAATCGCTGGCCGCGCGGGGCGTGCGGACCCTGGGGATCGGGCCCGGCGCGGCCATCGCCCTGGCCAGCTACTCCGGGGTGCCGGTCGGTGAGTGGCAGGTGCGGGCCGCGGCGCCGGAATCCCTCGCGCAGCGGGTGGCCGCCGGGCTGGCGGGCCACGACCTGGTGGTGGTGGACGCCGGCACCGTCCGTGACCGCAACCGACCCCTCGTGTGGGTGGAGCCGGGCGCACTGCAGGACGGGACGGACGAGGAACCGGCGGGCCCCGACCTGCCGGACAGCGAGGACTGGATCCTCTCTGCCCCGACCCGCGCCGAACAGGTCGCCTCGGTGGAGGGCCGCGTGGCGGCGATCATCGACGCTGTGCGCGCGACCTCCCCGGACGCGGTGGTGCTGGTGGTCTCGCTCGCCGATTCCGGCACGGTGCCCCGGATGCAGCTCGCGGGGATGCTCGGCGGCGAGGGGCCGGTCCCGGGGGTCCTCGGCTCGTCCTCGACCCGCCAGTACGCGATGGTGCAGGCCACCGACGTCGCCCCCACCATCATGGCGCTGGTGACCGGCGAGACCCTTCCCGCGATGCCTGGCACGCCGATGACCACGACAGGTCCCGCGCCGGACTCCCACCTCTTCCGCCTCGTCGACGCCGCGGAGCACTCCCTGGCGGTGCGCCCCCTCGTGCCGGGGTTCTTCACCGTGCTGGTGGTCGTGAACCTGCTGCTCTACGCCGCGGCGGCACTCGGCATGAACCGCACGATCCTGCGGGCGATGCAGGCGTCCGCCCCGCGGCGGGCCGCGCTCGGGCGCGCGCTGCTGCGCCCGGACGGCACCACCCGCCTGCTGCGCGGGCTGCGGATCGGGGGGACCGTGGTGGCCGCCCTCCCGGTCGCGAGCTACCTGGCGAACCTCGTTCCCTGGTGGCGGTCCGGCAGCCCCGGCCTGGTCCTGTGGGCCCTGGTGGTCGCCATCGCGCTTGCCCTGGGTGCGCTGGCGCTGCTCGGGCCGTGGCGGCGCCACCTGCTGTCCCCGATCGTGGTGGTCGCGGGCTTCACCTCCCTGGTGCTCGTGGCGGACGTGCTCACGGGCGCGACGCTGCAGGTCTCGGCCCTCATGGGGGTGCAGCCGCTGGTGGGCGGCCGCTTCTACGGCTTCAACAACTCCTCGTTCGCCCTCCACGCCAGCGCGAGCATCCTGGTGGCGATGTGCGCGGCGGAGCCTCTCGCGCGCCGGGGGCACCGCTGGCCCGCCGCGGCGCTGGTCGCGGTGATCGGCGTGACCGCGACCGTCCTCGACGGGCACCCCTCCATCGGCGCGGACTTCGGCGGCCCCCCGGCCCTCATCCCCGCCTTCGCCATCCTGGTGCTCCTCACGCTGGAGGTCCGGATCACCTGGAGGCGGCTCGGCCTGGTCCTGGGGGTGTCCGCCCTGCTCGCAATCAGCTTCTCGGTCCTGGACTGGCTGCGGCCGCCGGAGCAGCGCACCCACCTCGGCAACTTCATCCAGACCGTGCTGGACGGCGGGCTGTGGAACGTGATCGCCCGCAAGGCCGGGCAGAACCTCACCAACCTGTTCGGTTCCACGCTCACGCTCCTCGCGATCGCCGGCGTGATCGTCCTCGTCGTGGTGGTGGCGCGCCCGCTCGGCCGCGCCGCGCGCGCCGAGGCGGACGACGACGCCGGGTCGGGCGGACGCTGGGGCGCGCGCTTCCGCGCCGGGTACGACTGGTTGCGGCCGCGCAGCACCATGGCGCGCCTCGAGCAGGACGCCGTCATGCTCCGCCCGGGCGTGATCGCCCTGGCCACGGCGTGGACGATCGGCTTCGCGCTCAACGACTCGGGCGTCGTCGTGCCGGCGATCGGGATGTCCCTGGCGGTGCCGCTGCTGCTCGCGGTGGTGGCGACGTGGCTGCTCCGGGTCCGCGTGGCCAACGGCCCGGGGATCGGTGCCCGCGAGTCCCTCAGGCGTAGTTGACGCTGTAGGGCTTGCCCGCCTCCTGGGCGCGCGAGGAGCTCTCGACCAGCTCCCGCGGCACGTGGACGCCCCGCAGGCGGCGCATCGTCACGGCGTACAGCACATCGCGGTACTGGCCCGCGCGGTGGATCTGGCCGGCGAGGTCGTTCGAGGTGGCGCGGTGGCGGAGATTGCAGGGGATCTCCTGGACGGTGAAGCCGGCGGTCAGCACGTCGATCGTCATGCCGGTCTCGACGCCCCAGCCGCGGGCGAGCGGCAACGCCACGTTGAAGGCCTCCCGGGTGATGCACCGCTGCCCGGAGAGGGGCTGGGTGGGCATCCATCCCGTTGCCTTGAAGATCGAGGAGCGTGCGAGCCCGGTCACCAGCCCGTGGCCCCCGGCGCCCTGCTGCTTGGGCAACACGGCGATGGTGAGGTCCACGTCCCCGGCGACCACCGGCCCCACGAGGGGGGCACACTCCAGGGCGGACTCGCCGAGGTCGGCGTCGAGGAACAGCAGGGTCCGGGCCTCGCGACCCTCGACGTCGCGCATCGCCACGACCGACGCGCCTGTCTCCATCGCCGACGCCTTGCCCCGGTTGACGGAGTGCCGCACGACGACGGCGCCGGCGGCACGCGCGACGTGCTGGGTGTCATCCTCCGAGCCGTCGTCCACGACGACGACGAGGTCCACGCGGGGTATGGCCCGGCTCGCGCGGATGGTTGCTGCGATCGTGTCCGACTCATCCTTGGCGGGGATGACGACGGCGACCCGCGATGCGTCACTCACAGCATCCAAGCGTAGCCTTTACTTGCCCTTTAGGCATCCGCCCCGGTGCGACGAGGCAGGCCGGGGGACGGGGTCACCGCAGCGTGACCTGCCGCGAGATGATCCCGGCCCGGGCGCGGCGCTCGTCGGGGGTGAGCGGGCCGCGCACGCCCAGGGCCGCCGCGAACCGCTCCTCGAACGCGGCGCACGGCCGCGCGAGTTCATCGGCCTCCGTGCCGCGGTTCAGCTCCCACACGGGCACCAGCAGCCCGCACGCCCGGAAGGCTCCGATGAGCGGCGCGCCCTCCTCGAGATCGGTCTCGCGCCGTGCCCGCAGGCGGGCGAGGGCATCGAGGACCGCGTCCTCCGGCTCGGGCCTGATCCAGCGGAGGAACTCCCTGCCCATCCGGGTCCAGTAGGCGGAGGTGACGCCGTCGACGGCGGCCATCGGGACGGCGTTCTCCGCGGCGGTGGCGAGCGCGTCCTCGAGTTCGCGGGTGCGCTCGGTGGCCGGGTCCACCCAGTAGTCGAAGTCGCGGCGCAGCGTCACGGTGAGCGGGTCATCCGCCGGGATGAGGTCCTGCAGCCGGGTGCCGGGCTCGGGCAGCTCGGAGAGCCGGAGGGCCTGTCCCGGTGCGAGGTCCTGGGCCTTCTCGATGGCGTGGGCGATGTCGCGGGAGGCGTCGCCCGAGTGCATGCGGGTCTGCATCGCGACCACCACGGTGCCGTCCTCGCGGCGCAGACCGGGCAGCTGGTCGGGCAGCAGCGTGACGAGGAGGACGGGCGTGCCGCGAACCGTGAGCTCCGCCGTCGCCGAGGGGAGGATCTCCCGCATGGCGACGAGGTCGGTCTCGGCCGGGAGCCCCTCGAAGGGCCGCTCGACGAACGGCACCTCCACGCGCTTCGGCTTCGGCGTTCCCCCGGCGGGGGCTGACGTGCGGCGTGACTTCTTGCCCATGGATCCCAAGGGTAACGGGGCCGCCGCGGCAGTGGCCCGCGCGCCGGCGCGAGGGGGTCGAAGGTGTGAGGGGTCGCCGAGGTCAGGCGCGCCGGGGGGTCGCCGGTGTCGGGCGCCGCTGTCAGGGGATCGGCGTGCCGCGGGCGGCGATCCAGAGTTCGTACCACTCCTCGTGGGTGAGGTCGGGCTCGCGGGTGACGGCGTCGCGGCAGGCGCGGATCCGGTCGGGGTTGGTGGTCCCGATGACCGGGGCGGGCCGGGAGGGGTGGCGGCGCAGCCACCACAGCACCACGGTCTCCGGCGTGGTGCCCTTGGCGGCGGCGAGCTCGGCGACCATCGCGGCGGCGTCGCGGTCCTGCGGCGTCTCGGGACGGCCGGTGTAGCGGCCCTGCGCGAGTGGCCCCCACGCCTGCAGGGCCACACCGTGGGCCGCGCAGTACTCGAGGGTGCCGTGGGGGAACCCGGTGCGGGCCGACTCGGCGGTGTTCAGAAGCACGCCGGCCTCCAGCCACGCACGGCGGTGCAGGCTCATCTCCAGCTGGTTGGCGACGAGGGGGAGCTTGAGGTGCCGTTGCAGCTCCGCGATCTGGGCGCCGCTCATGTTGGACACGCCGACCTGCCGGATGAGGCCCTCCGCGTGGAGCCGGGTGAGCGCCCGGGCGATCTCCGCAGGCTCCGCCAGGGGGTCGGGCCGGTGGAGCAGGAGGACGTCGAGGTAGTCGACCCGCAGCCGCGCGAGACTGTCGCGGACACGGGCCGCGATGGTCTCGGCCCGCAGGTCGTACATGCCGGGCAGCCCGCCGCGCGCGAGCCGGATCCCGCACTTCGTCTGGATCCCGATGCGCTCCCGGATCCCGCTCCAGCGGGCGAGCACCTCGCCGAAGACGATCTCCGCGCGTCCGTGCCGGTAGATGTCCGCGTGGTCGAACCAGCGGATGCCGGCGTCGAGGGCGGCGTCGACGGCGACCGCGGCCGCGTCGACGTGCTCGGGCCCCCAGGCGTCGACCTCCATGGTGCCGCCGAATCCCATGCAGCCGAGGAGGGCCGACGCGTCCCTGACGTCCATGACCCGCCCCTCAGATGATCTGGCCGGGTTGGCCGTCGTCACGGACCACGGGATAGCCGGCGACCTTCCAGCCGATCATGCCGTCGCGCACGTTCCACACCCGGTGGCCCTGGGTGATCAGCCAGTCCATGAGCGTGGCTGACCGGTTGCCCGACCGGCAGATGAGGATGATGTCCCCCTTCGGCAGCTCGTCGAGGTGCCCGGGGATCCGGCTGAGCGGGAGGTGGACCGCCCCGGGGGCATGGCCGGCGGCCCACTCGTTCGCCTCCCGGATGTCGAGGAGGACGTACCCCTCGGGCACCACCCCCGGGGGGTCGAACACGCGTGCCGAGAAGTGACCGGGGTAGCTGGGAATTGCCATGAACCAACTGTATTCGCCCGAGGGCTGCGGCAGGATTGGGGCATGCACGAGCGCGCTGGTCAACTTGCACAACCCGAGGACCTCATCGACGTCGATCAGGTCATCTCCTCCTACTACGACATCGTCCCCGACGTGGACAATCCCGCCCAGAAGGTCGCCTTCGGCACCTCCGGGCACCGCGGATCCTCCCTCGACGGCGCCTTCAACGAGGCCCACATCGTGGCCACCACGCAGGCCATCGTGGAGTACCGCGCGAGCCAGGGCACGGACGGTCCGCTGTTCATCGGCCGGGACACCCACGTCCTCTCCCAGCCCGCGTGGAAGTCCGCGATGGAGGTCCTCGCGGCGAACGGCGTCGAAGTCCGGATCGACGCCCGCGAACGGTTCACCCCCACGCCCGCCCTCTCACACGCGATCCTGCGGGCCAACGGCGCCGGCACGTCCGGCGGCGTGCGCACCACGGGGCCCGAGCGCGCGGACGGCATCATCATCACGCCGTCGCACAACCCGCCGCGCGACGGCGGCTTCAAATACAACCCCACCCACGGTGGCCCGGCGGACACCGACGCCACCAGGTGGATCGCGAACCGCGCGAACGAGATCCTGCGGGACGGCTGGGAGAAGGTCCCGCGCGTCTCGCTGGAGAAGGCGCTGGCCGCCGAGACCACGGGCAAGCACGACTTCCTCTCCGCGTACGTGGAGGACCTCGCCAACGTCATCAATCTTGAGGCGATCCGCGAAGCCGGCGTCCGCATCGGCGCGGACCCGATGGGCGGCGCGGCGGTCGACTACTGGGGCGAGATCGGCGAGCGCTACGGTCTGAACCTCACCGTGGTGAACCCGGACGTCGACCCCACCTTCCGGTTCATGACGCTGGACTGGGACGGCAAGATCCGGATGGACTGCTCCTCCCCCAACGCGATGGCCTCCCTCCTCGCCAAGATGGGTGGCGGCGCCTACGACATCGCCACCGGCAACGACACGGACGCGGACCGGCACGGCATCGTGACCCCGGACGCGGGGCTCATGAACCCGAACCACTACCTCGCGGTGGCGATCTCGTACATCTTCGCCAACCGGCCGGGCTGGGCCGCCGACGCCGCGATCGGGAAGACGCTGGTGTCCTCCTCCCTGATCGACCGTGTGGCCGCCGGCATGGGCCGGAAGCTGATCGAGGTGCCGGTCGGCTTCAAGTACTTCGTGCCCGGCCTGCTCGACGGCTCCGTGGGCTTCGGCGGCGAGGAGTCCGCGGGAGCCTCGTTCCTCCGGAAGGACGGCACGGTGTGGTCGACGGACAAGGACGGCATCATCCTCTGCCTCCTCGCCTCGGAGATCCTGGCGGTCACGGGCAAGACGCCGTCGCAGCTCCACCGTGAGCTGGTGGCGGCGTACGGCGAGTCCGCCTACGCCCGAATCGACGCCGCCGCCACCAAGGAGCAGAAGGCCAAGCTCGGCAAGCTCGACCCCTCGGACGTCAAGGCCGAGACGCTGGCCGGCGAGCCCATCGTCGCCCGCCTGGTGCGCGCGCCCGGCAACAACGAGCCGATCGGCGGACTGAAGGTCGTGACCGAGAACGCCTGGTTCGCGGCCCGGCCTTCCGGCACGGAGGACGTCTACAAGATCTACGCCGAGTCCTTCAAGGGCGCCGAGCACCTCGCCGAGGTGCAGCGGGCCGCCAAGGAAGTGGTGGACGCCGCGCTGGCCGGGTAGCGGGCCGCGCTGCTTGCGGGGCGTCCGCCACACGGCTCTTGATGGCCTGAGAAGCGGCGGTCTCGCGGAAGGGGGCGATTCGGAGACGGATCGCCCCCTTTTCGTCTGCCCGCCCCGTCTGCCCGCCCGCCGAGGCTGCTCCTCACCGACCGGACCATCCCTCCCTCGCCGGATGGAGCCTC
>DBQX01000090.1 GCA_002305415.1 Actinomycetales bacterium UBA1383
CCCGGGTCCGACAGCTCTCCCACCAGCCCACACGGGTCACCCCCGACGTGGGTGCCGAACGGGGGCACCGCCCCGGCCCACGCCTCGTCCACCGCGGCCAACGCCGCGTGGAGCCCGTCCACTGGTGTCATGACACCAACCCTCCCGCTGCCCACTGACACAATCCCGCCCCCTCCCGACACCCCACAGTGTGACCCTGCACACACTCTGGTACGGAGAGGCGACGACACCCGGCGACGCCCGATGGCACACGGCGCCGGTACGCGACGCAGCGACGCCCGGCGGCGAGGCGACGACGGCGAGGCGACGCGGCGAGGCCCGGCGGTGAGGCGACGACACCGACGAGAAGGGCGCCAACAATCCCCAGAGCCGCACGGCAGGCGGCGTGCCCCGCCCGCGACTAGGGTCTGGTCACACGACTGAGAGGTGGAGAATGCCGAGATTCGTCATCGACGCTGGAGTGCTGCTCCACCTTGCCGAGCGGGGACTCAAGCCGGCACCGGGCAACGAACTCCTCGCCCCGACCCTGATCCGATCCGAGGTGCTGTCGCGACTGCACGAGGCGGTCCACCGCGGTGAACTCCCGGACGATGTCGCGCGCGCCCGGCTTGAGGTCATCTGGCGGCTCCGGATCCGGCTCCTCGGGGATGCGGTGCTCCGGCGCAGGGCGTGGGACCTGGCAACGCGCTTCGGCTGGGCGTCCACCCACCGCGCGGAGTACGTCGCGCTCACGCAACTCCAAGGGGACGCGCTGGTGACGCTGGACGAGGAGCTGGCACGCGCCGTCGACGGCGTCGTGCAACTCGCGACCATCGGGGACCTGACGTGAGGGGCGGCCTGCGCGTCACCTCCGTGACGATCAGCTGCCCCGACCCACGCGCCCTCGCCGCGTTCTACGCGACCCTCCTGGGAACGGAGGTGCGCGTCAGCGAGCCTTCGCGACCGGGGGAACCCGAATCAGCCGGGTGGGCGCAGCTCTCGGCCGGCGCGGTGACGCTGAACTTCGAGCACGAGCGCGAGTGGCGCACGCCCGTGTGGCCTGCCCGCCACGGCGAGCAGACGGCGACGGCGCACCTCGACATCGCCGTCGACGACCTCGGCGCGGCCGTCGAATGGGCCGTGGCGTGCGGCGCCCGCGTCGCCGACGTGCAGCCACAGGAGGACGTGCGCGTGATGATCGACCCCGCGGGCCACCCGTTCTGCCTGTTCACCTGAGGCGACCACCAAGGCGCGCACCCCGGCCCACCACAGGATCAGCCGTCCGGCGGCTCGCCCAGATCCCCGTCTCCCACAGGTGCTCGTGCTCCTGCAGGAACGCCGAGGTCACCGACCGCTGGAGAAGAGGGCGCGGACGTCGTCCGGCACGGTGCGGATGCGCGTGCCGGAGGTCATGTCCATCGGCGCCCAGAGGCTGCGCGCCCTGGCAAGGGTGCGGCCGTCCCGCTGGCGTGCCATCTGCGTGTAGCGCTCGAAGTAGCCGTCCACCTCCGCGCCCACCCACGTCTGCGTGACGACGACGTCGCCCAGCCGCGCGGAGTGAAGGTAGTCGATCTCGTGGCGGCGGACCACCCAGAACATCGCAGCCTGCATCGCCCCCGACGCCAGCGTGCCCCAGTGGGCGATGGCCGCCTCCTGCATCCACCGCAGGTAGACGGCGTTGTTCACGTGGTTCAGCTGGTCGATGTCCTCGGGCTGCACGGGAAGGTGCAGGACGAACGCGTCGGCGGGCGGCTTCATGACCGTCAGCCTACGAGCGTGTCCAGTGGCTCGTGTCGAAGCTCCAGCGCACCAGAGTGTGAAGAAGGGCGACGGGGATGACCAGCGCACCCGCCGCGAGTGTCCCGAGCCCGTAGGCGAGGCATCCGAAAACCCCCCGATTACCCCCGCACCCCTACCGGAACCCCCGTCCCCGGGGTGGGAGCTTCCGGGGTGACCCCCGATGTGAGGTGCCCTCGCCAAGCTGGAGACTTCAATCAACACGCCGCCCGGCGTTCTTGGGAGCCGCCCCGGCTTTCTTGCGAGAAAGGAACACCATGGACGACAACAACCTCAACGCTCTGGGCATCCAGAACGTTGCCGAGGACTCGTTCAACGACAACTCCGACAACTCCACCACCGTCGAGACCGAGATCGACACCGAGATCGACACGGACGTCGAGAACGAGGACTCGTTCAACGACAACTCGGTGGAGAACGAGGCGGAGGACTCCTTCAACACGGACAACTCGGTGGAGAACGAGGCTGAGGACTCCTTCAACGACAACTCCACCGACATCGACGTCGAGCTCGAGGACTCGTTCAACGACAACTCCGACCACTCGGTCCGGAACCAGGACTCGTTCAACATCACGAGCTCGTTCAACACGCAGACCCTCAACGACCACTCCACCACGATCGGCGTGCGCCAGTACAACGCCGGCTTCGGTGACCTCAACCTCGGCGGCCTGTTCGGTGCCGCGGCGCACGGGGGACCGCATGGTGGCAAGGGTGGCGGCGGAGACGTCGAGATCGACAACCGCTCGCTGCAGCTCGACCAGTCCGTGAACCAGGCCGTCTCTGCCGGGAACGGCGGCGGCATCAACCAGATCTTCGCCCAGAACGCAACGGTGGCGTTCGGAGACGACTCGATCGCCGCCGGCGACGACGTGGACATCGACAACTCGGAGATGGACATCGAGCTCGGCGACATCTCGATCGGCAACACCGACATCGACACCCGCATCAACGACTCCTTCAACGACTTCTCGCAGGAGTACGAGATGGACGTGGAGCTGGAGTACGAGGACTCGTTCAACGACAACTCCACCCACACCGACCTCGACGTGGACATCGAGGACTCGTTCACCAGCGAGATCGACGCGACGTACGAGAACAGCTTCGAGTGGGAGAACAGCGGGAACCTGTTCAGCCCCGGCAGCGCCGCCACCGGTGGCGAGAACGAGATCGAGTTCTGATCCCATACCCTGACACCTCAGCCCGGTTGCCCGTGATGGCAGCCGGGCCGTGGTGCTGTGAAGGAGAGAGTGCATGAGCGAGCTGACGGCGTCCCCCGGGACAACCGAGCTGATCCGGCTCGTCGATACAGTGGGTCGCCTCGCCTCCACGGTCGGCCGCACCGATCTCGTGCAGCGCCTCGAGGGGACGCTCGCCCGGCTCCAGGACCCGAACGTGCGCGTGATCGTCGTCGGGGAGTTCAAGCAGGGCAAGAGCAAACTGATCAACGCCCTCGTCAACGCTCCCGCGTGCCCAATCGACGACGACGTCGCCACCAGCGTCCCCACGGCCGTCGGCTACGGGGAACAGCCGGGGGCGTGGGTGTTCGTCCGCGCCGACGACGCGGGGGGTGTGGCGCGTCAGCCGATCCCGCTCGACGACCTCGCCCAGTACGTCTCCGAGCTGGGCAATCCCGGCAACGAGCGCAGACTCCTCGGGGCGGAGGTGCTGCTGCCTCGGGAGATCCTGAAGGGCGGGCTGCGGCTGGTGGACTCTCCGGGAGTCGGCGGCCTCGACTCGAGCAGCGCCCTTGCCACGCTCTCCGCCTTGTCCTCCGCGCACGCCGTGCTGCTCGTGTCCGACGCGTCCCAGGAGTACACCGAGCCTGAGATGCAGCTGCTCACGCACGCCATGAGGATCTCCCCGAACGTCGCGGCCGTCCTCGCGAAGACCGATCTCTACCCTGAGTGGCGCGCGATCGAACGCATCGACCGCCGCCACCTCCAGGGGATCGGCGAGATGCCACTCTTCGCCGTGTCCAGCGACCTCCGCCTCCTCGCGGCCGCACAGCAGGACCGCGACCTCAACGCCGAGTCCGGTTTCCCCGCGCTGGTGGCGCACCTTCGCACCGACGTCCTGGGGCGGGCGGAACTCATCAACGCCCGCAGCGCCGTCCACGACCTCCGCTTCGTGGTGGAGCAACTCACGCTCTCGGTGCGCTCCGAGCTGGGCGCCCTCCTCCATCCCGAGGACACCCCCCGGCTGATCGCCGAACTCGAGGTGGCGAAGGCACGCGCCGAGGAGTTCCGGAGCCGTTCCTCCCGCTGGCAGGTCGTGCTCGCCGACGGCGTCGCGGACCTCATCTCGGACATGGAGCACGACCTGCGCGACCGGCTGCGGCGGGTGCAACGGGAAGCGGAGCAGGCCATTGACGAGGGCGACCCCGGCCCCATCTGGGACCAGATCACCGAGTGGATCGACCAGCGGGTCGCGGCCGCCGTGTCCGAGACCTTCGTCTGGACCGAGGAGCGCTCGCGCTGGCTCACCGGAGAGGTGGCCGACGTCTTCCGGGATGGGGAGATCGGGCTGCCCACGATCGCGGTGGGGGGCACCGACGGCGTACTCGATCCGGTGGAAGGTCTCCCCGGCCTGGAACCGGGCAGGCTCACTGCGGGCGAGAAGATCTACATCGGGGTGCGTGGCTCGTACGGCGGCGTGCTGATGGCGGGCCTCGCCACCGGGCTGATCGGGATGTCGCTGATCAACCCGATCTCGCTACTCGCCGGCGTCCTCGTCGGCCGGCGGGCCTACCGCGAGGACATGGGCAACCGCCTCACGCGTCGCCGGTTCGAGGCGAAGGGCATCGTCCGCCGCCACATCGACGAGGTCACCTTCCAGGTCGCGAAGGAGCTCAAGGACCGCTTGCGTATCGTGCAGCGCACCTCCCGCGACCACTTCGGGGGCATCGCCGACGAACTGCACCGCTCGCTGACGGACTCGGTGCTGGCCGCGCGGAGGGCGGCAGGCTCCTTCACCGACCAGCGTGACAAGCGGGTGGCACAGCTCCAGGCGCAGCTGCGCCAACTCGAGAAGTTGCGGGCGGACCTCCCGGCGCTGCCGCCGGCGCCGGTCAGGGAGGTCGTGGGCCGGTGACGCCACTCGACGACGCCGTCGTCCTCGTCCGGGCGGTACGCGGCCTCTACGACGGCGACGCCGCGGCGCTCGGCGTCCTGGACGAACTCGACCGCCGGCTGCACGAACCCCTACGCGTCGCCATCGCCGGGATCGTGAAGGCCGGCAAGTCGACGCTGCTCAACGCGCTGCTCGGCGAACGGATCGCACCCACGGATGCGGGGGAGTGCACCCGGGTGGTGACGTGGTACCGCTACGCCGACACCCCGTCGATCACACTGCACCCCAGGGAGGGACAGCCCCGGCGGTTGCCGGTCCGGCGCGTCCACGGCCAACTGGCCCTGGACCTCGCCGGCCTGCCTCCCGAGGACATCGACCGCATCGACATCGGCTGGCCGTCGCGGGTCCTGAGGTCGGTCATCCTCATCGACACGCCGGGGATCGCGTCGCTGTCGCGTGACGTCTCTGCCCGCTCCGCCGCCTTCCTCGCGCCCGACGACGCTCCCTCATCCGCGGACGCGATCGTCTACCTGCTCCGGCACCTGCACCCGTCAGACGTACGGTTCCTCGAGGCGTTCCGCGACACCGCGGCGGGCGCCTCACGGACGGTGAACGCCGTGGCCGTCCTCTCCCGCGCCGACGAGATCGGCTCGGGGCGCATCGACTCGCTGCTGTCCGCCGGCAAGGTGGCCCTCCGGTACGAGCGCGATGGCGGCCTGGCCTCCCTCGCCCTGGGGGTCATTCCCGTCGCCGGACTGCTGGCAGAGGGCGCACGCACCCTGCGTGAGGCGGAGTTCGCTGCCTTCCGCGAACTCGCCGCCCTCGACCGAGCCGACCGCGAGGGTCTCCTGACCTCGGCCGACCGGTTCGTGCGCCCGTCCGACGTCGTCACACTGGGCGAGCAGGAGCGCCGGGATCTGCTCGCGCGGTTTGGGATCTACGGGGTGCGCCTGGCCACCTCGCTGGTCAGGGCTGGCGCGACCGACTCGTCGGAACTCGCCGACCGGCTGGTGCAGCACAGCGGGCTCCAGGACCTCAGCGGTTTCATCCAGCGACAGTTCGAGTCACGGGCGACCACCCTGAAGGTCCGCGGCGTGCTCGACACTCTCGAGCGCCTCCTCCGTGGCACACCGCGCGACGGTTCGACCCCGATCCTGGCGGGGATCGAGCGCATCCAGGCCACCGCGCACAGCCTGCGGGAGCTCTCGGTGCTCTCGCAGGCCCGGGTGACGGGACTGCCGCTCCCCGCGGCCGAGGCGGCCGACGCCGTGCGGATCATCGGCGGGGACGGCACGGCCCCGGCCGCGCGCCTCGCTCTATCCGTGGGTGCCGACGACGCCGAGGTGCGCGCACGAGTGGCACTCGAACTGGATCGCTGGCGCGCCACGAGCCAGTCGCCGCTGACCGAGCGCGCCGCCCGCGAGGTGTGCCGGGTCGTGATCCGCAGCCTCGAGGAGGTCGCGTCAGAGGTCGGGGGCGCTGGAGGCGACGGTCCCGCGGCGGACGTCGTGCTGGCGGGCGGTCCAGGCGATGGCGGCGGGGAAGGTGCTCATCACCAGGGCGAGCAGCACCAGTCCGGTCTGGGCGGTGAGGACCTGACGCAGCAGCACGCCAGCGTCCCCGCCACCCACCAGCTCTAGTGCCACCGCGTACAGCAGACCCTGCACGATCAGGGTGGCCAGCTGCCACCAACGGGTGCCCTCGCGGCGGCTCATGAAGGACACCAGCAGGGTGATCTGCACGATCAGCAGGGTGACCATCGTCGCGAACGTCGACCAGTAGACGATGTCGGCCGCGGAGGTGTACGTGGCGTCCTCGCGTGTTCCGTCCACCACGCGGATTGCCTCCGCGATCAGGGGCAGCTGGTCCTGCCGGATGACGAAGTGGTAGACCACCCCGATCCCACCCGCGGCGAAGCTGAGCGCCCACAGCAGTTGGCTGAGGCGCACCGACAGGGGTGGTGGCTGCCGGACGATCACCGGGGGAAGGTTGGCGCTGCGCACGGACGGTCGCGGGGGCCGCTCCTGCGCGGGAGCGTGGATGTCGGTCATGTGGGCGGTTCCTGGGGCTGGGTCGGGGTCAGGGCTCGTCGATCTCCACCTCGAGCGGGGCCTCGGCTTCCATCACGGCCGGGCCGGCGTCCACCACCGATTCGTCGAGGTCGGTCGCGAACACCGTTGTGTCCTGCTGGAACGAGTCGTCGATGTCCGCGTCGATGGTCACGTCGGTGGACTGGTCGTTGAAGGAGTCCTCCGCCTCCGCGTCGACCGCGACCTCGACGGTGGTGGACTCGTCGTTGAACGAGTCGTTGATCTCGGTGGTGGTCTCGGTGTTGCCGATCGCGACGTCGCCCACGGCGATGTCCGTCTCGGAGTTGTCGACCGCCGCCTCGTCGCCGGCCGCGAGGGCCTGGTCACCCACGGCCACCACGGCCTCCTGGTCGAAGAGTTGGGTCACGTCACCCTCGGCCCAGATGTTCTGGTTCACCGACTGGTCGATGATCGTTGAGCGGTTGTCGATCTGGAAGTGGTTCGCGATGGTGGTGATCTCCTTGATCACCTGGGGCGGCTCCGGCCGTGGCGCCACTACCGGCTGTGCGGCGACCGGCACCGGCACCGGCCGCACGATGACCTCCGGGCGCTCCACGACGACCGGGACCACGGCGCGAACGTCCTCGACGCATATGCCCGCCAGCCCTTCGGAGTTCAGCGTCTCCTCCGGGTCGGCGATGAACTCCGCGGCGGCGTCCGGATCGCGCAGCAGGCTGAGGATGAACTCGATCAGGGTGTCGGCGATCGTCGCCAGGGGTGTCGTCATGCTCGTCTCCTGTTGTCCTCGCGCTGGTTGTCACGGTAGGTCGCGGATCCATCCGAGGCATCGGGGGTTCCCCCCATGCCGTGAGAGGGTGTCAGGGGGATTCGCCTGGGGAGCCCCTCCGTCGAGGGGTTCACGGAAGGGCTCCCGCGGATGACTCGATCGCCACCCGGAGCTTGGCGAGGAGGTCGGAGCGGGAGGTGGCGTCCAGGCGCCTGCGGATGTGGGCGATGTGGTGCTCGACGGTCCGCGGCGAGATGAAGATCGTCTCGCCGATCTCGGCGTAGGTCTTTCCCTGCAGGACCAGGCGTGCCACGTCCACCTCCCGCTCGCTGAGCGTCAGTCCGGCTTTCGCCGCTCCCGGGACGCGCGCGGACTCCCCGCCCGGCGAACCACCGTGGGGAGCGGTGCCGGTCGAGGTGGCCCGTGCCGCCTCCGGCGGATGCAGCTCGCGCGCGCAGGACAACAGGCGCGCGGCCGCCCTCCGGTCCTGGGTCCGGCCGGCGCCGTGGCCGGCCAGACGGGCGCCGTCCCACGCGAGCCCGATGGAGGCCAGCGCCCGGGCGGCGGTCTCGACGGCGTCGGCGTCCACCGACCCACCGAGCACCGCCACCCACACGCCGCCCGCCTGTGCCATCGTCGCGGCGACGTGGCTGTGCGGGGCGGCGGCCACGAGGGCGCGCGCATGCGGGCCGAGCGAGTCGGGGCGGTTCAACAGGATGCCCTGCTGGACGCCCGCCCACCGCAGGTGCGCCGACCACAGGGGCGGGGACCCCAGCCGCCGCAGGAGGTCGAGCCCGTGCGTGACGTGGGGAACGAGCGTGGTGGCATCCCCGACGCGCGCTGCCGCGCAGAGCAACGCACTCAGGGGGAGCAGCGTGTAGAGGTCGATATCGAGGTGGCGGACTCCCTCGCGGGCCGCACCCCAGGTGCGTTCCAGGCTCGGGAGGTCCTCATAGCGGCGCGAGAGGGTGACCAGAACGGCCTGGCGGAGCAGTTCGTCGCGGGGAGATCGCGGCGAGGGGACCTCCTCGGCCTGGGCGAGCACGGCGCGCGCCTGCGCGGGGCGTTCGCTCTGGATCGACACCCACGAGCGCCACAACAGCAGGCGACGGAGCGCCCAGGGCCCGCCCTGACCAGCGGCGACGGCGGCGTCGAGCACATGCCGCGCGGTCGCGAGGTCACCCCCTCCGACTGCGACGGCCGCGGCGATGACGGCCGGGAGTTCGGGCAGTGGGTCCGTCGCATGGGCGGCGCTGTAGAGGTCCGACGCCCGGACGAGGTGGCTGAGCGTCGACGGCGGGGGGTCCTGCTTCAACGAGTCCCGCAGCCCGCGGTCCAGCAGTCGCAGCGCGATCCCGAGCGTCGACGGCGCAGGGTCGCGTCTTCCCGGTGGCGCCCCAGCGGCGTCGGCCGGCTCGGTGGGGGTGTCGAGCCGCTCGGCCATCCCCGCTCCGAGGTGCGCGATCGCGGCCCGGACCGCGGCTGCGTCGCCACGCACCGGACGCGCGGCGTAGACGTCGCTGCCGGTCGCCAACATGCCGCGGGCCGCCCACACGGCGGCGGCGGTGTCGGCGACGCCGTCGTGGCCGGCCTGCGTCTCGTCGGCGAGGGCGGCATCGACCAGGCTTGCCGTCACGTCCAGGTCGCCCGCCGCCCATGCGGCCAGCGCCTGTTCAAGGGCCACGGCGGACCGGGCGGGGCGGGCCGGCAGGGCCGCACGGGCCGCGGAGCGGACCACGGGTACGAGGCTGCCGTTGCGCAGCAGCAGTCCCTCGGCGTACCCCTGGGCGATCAACTCCTCCGCGGTCGCCTCCTGCCACGCGTGGTCCTCCCGGCTCAGCCGCTCCACCGTGCGGCGCAGCGGCTCGTCGAGAGTGTCCAGGCGATGCGCGATCCGCGCCTCCAGTGCGCGGCGCATCTCGAGGTGGTCATCGTCGTCCACGCAGTCGCGGCCGTCGTGGGAGGAGAGCGCATGGGAGACGAGCCAGGAGACACCGCCGGTGACCGCGAGGAGACGGTCGAGGCACGCGGATGAGAAGGCCTGTCCCCGTTCCTCAAGGTACGTGAGCACGTCCGAGCGCGACACCTGCCCCAGGATCAGCGGGGGAGAACTCCGGTCGAGTGCGCGGGAGATCTCCGTCATCCCCGTCGAGCGCGGCCACGGCCGGCTCGCAACGACCAGTGCGGCGTCCGGGTCCGCGGCCCGGAGCTGGATCGCCTCGACCTGCGCGGCATCCCGCAGGTGCAGGTCGTCGACGAGGAGTACCTCCGAGGGCGGCACCTGGGCGGGATCGGCGGAGCCCTCCCACCTCCGGTGCGCGATGCCGCGGTGGTGGAGGAGCTCTTCCAGCTGGTTCAGCAGGGTTGATTTCCCCGAACCCGCCGGCCCCACCACGAACGCGCGCGGCGTCGCCACCCCGGCGAGCGTGTCGAGGGCGCGACGCGCGTGGCGGGCGCCCGTGAAGAACGTCGTTGCCTGTGTCCGCATGGCCGGGGGCATGGTCAGACGGGAATCGGGTCGGAGAACGGGTCCGAGGTCGGCGTCGGCGCCGCCTCCGGTGTTGACGCCGGTGTCGGCCCGGGCTCCGGTGTGGCCCCGGGGGACGGCTCCGATGTGGCCTCGGGGGACGGCTCCGGTGTGGACGCCGGCGACGGCTCCACGGTCGAGGCGGGCGAAGGCTCGGGCGTGGTCGCTGGTGACGGCTCCGGTTCGACCGGCGGTTCGGTGGTCGGTACCGGCTCGGCCTCCGGTTCCACGGTCGGCGTCGGCGCGGATGTGGACGATGTCGCGGCGGTGGAGGGCGCGGCGGACGACGGCGCAGGTGCGGGTGACGTGGTCGGGGGCGCGGTCGTGGCTGCTGGCGGGGTGCCGGGCGGCGCCAGGCTGGGCGTGGCCGACGAGACCGGCGACGGCGTCGGGCGGGGGCTGGCGAGTGGCGGCGCGGGCTGCGC
>DBQX01000041.1 GCA_002305415.1 Actinomycetales bacterium UBA1383
CGGGGGCGACGGCGGGGCGAGCGCCCCCCGCACGAGCGCCGCGAGCCGGCCCAGCGCGGCCTCCCGGTTGGCGAGCTGGGCCCGCCGCTCCGACGCGACGACGGTCAGCACCCCACCCGACACGCGATTCCCCAGCCGTTCGAGCAGCTGGGCGCGCTGCGACTCCGTCAGCACCGCGGAGCCCGCGACGTCCCAGCTCAGCTCCACCCGCGAGTCCGCCGTGTTCACGCCCTGGCCGCCCGGGCCGGAGGCGCGCGAGAAGCGCCACGTGAGTTCCGCCGTCGGGATGGTGAGGGCCGGGGTCACGCGCAGTCCGGGACGGGGCACAGCGGGCACGCGCCCATCATCCCCTCGTTGCGCGTGGAGGGCCAGCGAGGTCTGCTCACTCCGCGAGCACGAGCAGGACCGCCACCAGCACGAACAGCGTCCCGAACACCCGGTTGAGCACCACGGCGCCCCGTGGGCTGCGGGTGAAGCGGCGGAAGCCCTTGGCCGCGGCGGCGAAGAAGAGCCACATCACGAGGATGTCCACCACCACGATCGTCGCGGTGAATGCGGCGTACTGGGGCAGCAGGGGTGCGCCCGGCCGGATGAACTGCGGCGTGAACGCGAGGAAGAACACGACGGCCTTCGGGTTGAGCAGGTTCACCCAGACGCCGCGGCGGACCATCGACAGCGCGGGTTCGCCCGCGGGGCCCGCTGGGGCGGCGGCGTCGTCGGCTCCGTCCGCGGGGCGAGCGAGGAACATGCGCGCGCCGAGGTAGACGAGGTAGGCCGCACCCGCGTACCGGATGGCGTCGAACAGCATGGGGGAGTTGGCGACCACCAGCCCCACGCCCGCCGCGACGATCGCGATGTGGATGACCAGGGCTACCTGTTGCCCGACGATGCCCCAGATGGAACGGCGGAAGCCCTCGTTGAGGGAGTTGGTCATGGTGTTGATCGCGCCGGCGCCGGGAGTGAAGCTGATGAGCACCGAGGCGGGCAGCAACGACAGCCAGACGGACAGGGTCACCCCCGCACGGTACCCGCCGGCTGGCGAGCGGGGTCGGGGCCGTCCGGGGTGTGTCCGTCAGGGCTCGAAGTAGATGCTTCCTCCGATGAACTCCCGCAGGATCGAGTTGAACGGCACCTTGGAGACGTCGATCGGCTCGAAGAAGGACAACAGGGTGCCGAGCCGGTCACGGGTCTCGCGGTAGGGGCTGTCGTCGCGGATCGAGGCCAGGGCGCGTTCGGCGGGCACGCGGAGCGCGTTGAGCTCGTACAGCATCGAGGTGTTGAACATGACGTCCGCCTGTTCCTGGAAGCGGAACACATTGGCGTACTCCCCGCGGCGCACGCTGGCCCACCGCGCGAGCGTCTCCTCCGGCGAGATCCCGCGCGTCATGTGGTCGCGGACCATGCGCCGCACCAGCCGGATCTCCGTGGTCGGGACGCGGTTCATCAGGTCGATGTTCACGCCGCCGAGGGCGCTCACGTAGATCCGGAACGCGATGTTCGAGTGCAGCCGGTCCAGCAGCGCCGGGTTGAGCGCGTGGATGCCCTCGATGAGGAGGATCTGGGAGGGACCCACGCCCAGGGGCGTCGTCCTGCCGGTCCTGGTGCCGGTGACGAAGTCGAAGGACGGGACGTCCACCGTCTCGCCCTCGATCAGGGCACGGATGTGCGCGTGGAGGAGTGGCAGGTCGAGGGCGTCGAGCCGCTCGAAGTCGAGGTCGCCGTTCTCGTCGCGGGGCGTGTCCGCGCGGTTGACGAAGTAGTCGTCGAGGCTGAGCGGTACGGGACGCAGCCCGTTGACCACGAGCTGGGTGGAGATCCGCTGCGTGAAGGACGTCTTCCCGGACGACGACGGCCCGGAGACCAGCAGCACCCGCAGGGCGCGTCGCTGCTGCAGGATCGTGTCCGCGATCTCGGCGATCTGCTTCTCGTGCAGCGCCTCCGCGATGGTGATGAGCTGCAGGGCGCGTCCCGAGGAGATGTAGGCGTTCAGGTCCGCGACGTGCTCGATGTCCACGTTGTCCAGCCAGCGCCGGGTGCGCTCGTACGTCTGGGAGAGGAGGAACGGGGGGATCAGGGGGGTGGCCGCGCCGCGGTCGATGTCCCCGAAGTCGACGATGAAGCCCGGGGAGAACGGCACGATCGTGAACGGCTCGATCAGGGAGGTGTCCTGGAACGCGGGGTACACCGCACGGACCTGCAGCCCGTCCACCTGGTAGACGTAGTAGCCGTCCTCGCGGCGGAGGAACCGGATCTGGGCGCGGGAGGCGGCCCAGGCCCTCAGGCGCTCCTCGATCAGGCGTACCTCGCGGATGGACAGCGGGGACTGGTACAGCGAGCAGTAGACCCCCTCGAGGATCGAGTAGGAGGTCTGCAGGCGCTCGTCGGGGAAGAGGTCGTGGACGACCTTGATGAGACCGAGCTTGACGGTCTGCCGCCCCTTCCGGAGGTGGGTCTCCCTCATGCGATCCCATGATCCACCGCGGGCAGGCGCGGGAGGGGTGGTATGGCCGCGGTGGCAACCGATGACACCGCGGAGGGCACGCACCCCCTATCATCACGACAGCCGGGAATCGAGAGGAAGGACCACCAATGGTCAGGGTTGCGGTCATCTCCGGGTCAGCGAGCCCGAACAGGACGGGAGCCCCCGTCGTCGCCTGGATCGCCGACAAGCTCCGCGCGGCCGGCGCGGAGGTCGACGTCGTCGACCTCCAGGACCTGGCGCTGCCGTTCTACGACGAGCCCAACCTGCCGCGGCTGCGGCGGTACGTCCACCAGCACACCAAGGACTGGTCCGCGCGCGTGGACGCGGCCGACGCCTTCGTCTTCGTCGCGCCGGAGTACAACGGGTCCTTCCCGGCCATCCTGAAGAACGCCCTGGACTACCTGCACCACGAGTGGCACTACAAGCCAGCCGGTCTCGTCACGTACGGCGGTGGCCTCACCGCGGGCTTCCGGGGCGCGCAGGCGCTGCGCCAGATCCTCGCGGCGCTCTACATGGTGCCCATCCAGGAGGCGGTGGCCATCCCGTTCATCAAGGAGCACGTGGACGGGTCGGGCTTCCGTCCCGACGCCCGGATGGACCAGGCCGCCGACGGCATGATCCGCGAACTCCTGCGTGTCCAGGGTGTGCTCAAGACCCTCAACATGCCGGAGCCCAAGACCGACTACTGAGCCCCGGGGCTCGGGACGACGGCGTGCCGGCGGGCCACTCCGCCGGCTACTCGTCGTGCAGGGACTCGAGGATCGCGAGGGCCTTCTCGGGCGGGTGCAGCTTCATGATCATGACCCGCCGGCCGCTCGCGCCCGCGAAGGCCGCGTACATGTACTCCACGGAGACCGCCCCGTCGAACAGCGTGAGGAGGTGGGCGAGGCCGCCGGGACGGTCCGGCACCTCCACGCCCACCACGGGCGAGACGGTCGCGGTGATCCCCGCCTCGTGGAGCGCGGTCAGGGCGGTGGCGTTGGAGTCGACGATGAGGCGCACGATCCCGAACCGGTCCGTCTCCGCGATGGTCAGCGCCCGGAGGTTCACGCCCCGGTCGGCGAGCACGCCCACGAGTTCCGAGAGGCACCCGGGACGGTTCTCGAGGAACACCGAGATCTGGTCGAGGATCCGTACGTGCCGGTCACCGAGCATGGGTCGTGACCTCCCTCCTGTCGAAGACGCGTCTGGCCTTGCCCTCGCTCCGTTCGATCGTGCGCGGATTCACGAGCGCGCAGGTCGCCTGGATCCCGAGGGCTGAGTGGAGTTCCGCCTCGATGCGGCGTTCCAGGGCGATGATGGCCCGGACCTCGTCGGAGAACAGCGCCTCGCCCATCTCCACCTCGACGGTGAGCGTGTCAAGCGCGCCCTCGCGGTCCACGAGCAGCCGGTAGTGCGGCTCCACGCCCTGGATGCGCAGCAGCACCTCCTCCACCTGCTGCGGGAACACGTTGACACCGCGGATGATCAGCATGTCGTCGTTGCGGCCCATGAGGCGGTGGATGCGGCGGGACGTCCGGCCGCAGGCGCACGGGGCGTCCATCAGGTAGGTGATGTCGTGGGTGCGGTACCGCAGCACCGGCGAGCCCTCCCGCCCGATCGCGGTGAGCACCAGTTCGCCCTGCGCCCCGGCCGGGAGCGGTGTCCCGGTCCGCGGGTCCACGATCTCGGGGTAGAAGACGTCCTCGAAGACGTGCAGGCCGTCCTGCTCGGGGCACTCGGCGGCCACGCCGGGCCCGATGAGTTCGGTGAGGCCGTAGATGTCGTGGGCGCGGATGCCGAGCTTCGCCTCGAGCTCGGCCCGCATCGCCTCGCTCCAGGGCTCCGCCCCGAAGAATCCCACGCGCAGCGGCAGGCCCACCATGTCGATCCCCAGGTCGCGGCCGTGCTCCGCCATGAACATCGCGTACGACGGCGTGCAGGTGAGCGCGGTCGAGCGGAAGTCCTGCATCACCTGCAACTGGCGCAGCGTGTTCCCCGAGGAGATCGGCAGCACGGTCGCGCCCAGCGCCCGTGCCCCGTAGTGCACCCCGAAACCACCGGTGAAGAGGCCGTAGCCGTAGGCGTTCTGGACGACGTCGTCCTGCCCCACGCCCCCCATGTCGAGCGTCCGGGCCATCACGTCGGACCACACCTCGAGGTCCCTGGCCGTGTAGCCGTCCACGACGGGCTTCCCCGTGGTGCCCGACGACATGTGGACCTCCACGATCTCCGACGGTTCCACCGCGAACAGCCCGAACGGGTAGCCCTCCCGCATGTCCGCCTTCGACGTGAACGGCAGGCGGGCGATGTCCTCGAGGGTGCGGATGTCGGCCGGCGTCACCCCGCTGGCGTCCATCCGGGCCCGGTAGAACGGGACCCGTTCGTGGAGCCGCGCCACGAGGTCCTTCAGGCGCGCGAGCTGGACGGCCGCGAGTTCGGACCGCGGCATGGTCTGGACCTGCTCATTCCACATCGCCGGCCTCCCTGGTCACAGATGCCTCAACCTGTTCCGCCGCCACCGCCCGGCCGATCTCGAAGCCCGCGAGGTTGACGTCGGCGGTGCCGTCGGGGCAGAGCCCGGGAATGGCGGCGACACACGCCTCGGCGGGAATCGGGATGAAGAGTGACACGGCACCCACCAGCACGGTGTTCTTGACCTTCGGCGAGATGCGGTCCCTGATCGCGCGCGGGTCGACGCGGACCACCGTGCCGAACAGGCGCCGGATCTCCTCGTCGATCCCGGGGGGATACGCGGAGACTCCCGTCGGGAGGGTGTCCTGGGCGAGGTAGCACGCCACCGCGCCGGGCCGGGCCCACTCCGCCCAGCGGAGCAACTCCATCCGTTCCAGGGCGTAGAGGACGTCCGCCTCACCCTTCGGGATCACGGGGGAGTGGACGCGCTCGCCGAAGCGGACGTGGCTGAACACCGCGCCGCCCCGCTGCGACATGCCGTGGATCTCGGACTTCTTCACGTCAAGGCCGGCCCGGAGCGCGGCCTCGGCGAGGATGTCGCTGGCCAGGACCACGCCCTGGCCGCCGACACCGACCATCAGGACGTTGACCGGTTCACCCATCGCAGCACCCCGTCACCGCGGCGAGCGGCAGGAGCGCCCGCCGCTGTTTCTTGTCCTCGTACCGGCCCAGCTTGCGCAGGTCCTTCGCCTCGATCACGCACATGGCGATGACGGCGAGGAACCGGACGCCGGACCTCCCCGCCAGGTCGTCGATGGCCGCCTCGATCTCGTGCCGGTCCGTGCCGTCGATGACGCGCACGTTCTCGTCGGGGATGTTGAAGGCCCTGGCGAGATGGCGGTAGTCGAGGGCGGGGGCGTCCTCGCGCCCGATCCGCTCCCCGCTGAGCGGGTTGGGCTGCGTCCCGGTCATGGCCGTGGTGGCGTTGTCCAGCACGATGTAGAGGCCGTCCCGCTTGTTCCACACGGCGTTCAGCAGCCCGGTCAGCCCCGAGTGGGCGAAGGTCGAGTCCCCGATCACCGCCGCGACCCGACGCCGGTCCTCGCCGGAGGGGAGCACGGCGTCCATGCCCTGCGCCATCGTGATGCTGGCGCCCATGTCCACCAGGGTGTCCATCGCGCTGTAGGGCGGCAGCACCCCCAGGGAGTAGCAGCCGATGTCACCGGAGACGATCATGTCCCGCGCGCGGAGCGCGTTGAACACCGCCGCGTGCGGGCACCCGACGCACAGCCCGGGGCGCCGCGGCGGCACCGGGAGGCTCGGGGCCTCCACCCCGTGCTGCGGCAGGCCGAGCGCGGCCCGGAGCACCTCGGGGCTGAACTCGCCGATCGCGGGGAACACGTCCTTGCCGCGGCAGTCGATCCCCCAGGCCCGCAGCTGCGTCTCGATGACCGGGTCGAGCTCCTCCACCACGTACACGGTCCCGTACCGGTTCGCGAAGTCCTCGATGAGGCGGCGGGGCAGGGGGTGCACGATGCCCAGCTTGAGCACCCCGGCGTCCGGCAGCACCTCCTTGACATAGGTGTAGGGCACCCCGGAGGTGATCACGCCCACGCTGCTGGTGCCGTGCTCCACCCGGTTGGCGGGATGGGTCTCCACCGCCTGCAGGAGCCGGGTCCACCGCTCCTCGAGCGCCACGCGCCGCAGCCGTGCGTTGCCCGGGATCATCACGTACTTGGCGGGCTTGTGCTGGAGCTCGGGGGTGTGGCGTGCCGGCGTGGCACCGCCGTCGACGTCGACGACGCCCTTCGAGTGCGACAGGCGAGTCGTCGTCCGGAGGAAGACCGGGGTGTCGAACGCCTCCGAGAGCTCGAACGCCGCCCGGGTCAGCGTGCGGGCCTCCGCGGAGTCCGACGGCTCGAACATCGGGATCTTCGCGGCCACGGCATAGTGGCGGTTGTCCTGCTCGTTCTGCGAGGAGTGCATCGAGGGGTCGTCCGCGGTGACGACGACGAGGCCCGCCTCGACGCCGGTGTACGCGGAGGTGAAGAGCGGGTCGGCTGCGACGTTGACGCCCACGTGCTTCATGCTCACCAGCGCGCGCCCGCCGGCGACGGCGGCACCCAGGGCCACCTCGTAGGCGACCTTCTCGTTCACCGACCACTCGGTGTACACCCCGGGGTAGGGGTGCAGGGCCTCGATGATCTCGGTCGACGGGGTGCCCGGGTAGCCGCAGCCCAGCGCCGCCCCCGCTTCCCACGCCCCGAGGGCGATCGCCTCGTTCCCCGAGAGCAGTCTCCGTGTCACGTGATCCCTTCCTCGCGATCCGCGGCCCAATGTACCTCGCGGGCGCGCGCGACCGGCGGGACCTTCCACCCTCCGTACATCCCGTCCGCCTCCGTACATCCCGTCCGGTCCGGTGCGGGCTCAGCGGGCGGTGAACCTCGCGTGGACCGTGGCCGAGATCGAGACGTCCTCCGGCTTGAGGTCGATCGCCTCGGGATCCAGGTCGGCTGCGCCGGAGTCGGCGGCGGCGAGGCGCACCTCCGCCTTCGCGAAGGGCGCGGGGGGCCCGTCGCCCGGCGTTCCCTCAAGGAGGCCCGGATCCGCGAGCTGGCTCGCGGTCACGTCGGTGAAACCGGCGGCACGCGCCATCACGAGTGCGCGGGCACGGGCGTTCGCGACGGCGCCCGCGAGTGCCGCCTCCTTCACACCCCGCTCCGTCACCTGGGTGAGGCGCCACTCGACGCGGTCAAGGCGCACCCCCGTCCGGCGGCCGAACCGCGCGGAGAACGCCGCCAGCTGCCCGAAGTCGCGGAACTTGACCTGCACCGGAACGCTCGCCACGTGACGCAGCGGCATGATGGCGCCGGACTCGGCGTGCGGCCGCCACGCGTGGGTGCGCATCGGCCCAACGGAGAACCACGTGGCCGGGCCGCCCTCGGCGGTCAGGGACTCCAGCTCACCGGTGAGTTCCCTCACGAGCCGGGTGGTGGACTCGACGGTGCGGTGCTTGTCGTCCGTCTCGAAGCTCGCCGTGACGAACAGCACCGCCCGTTCCGGCGGTGAGTCGATGGTGTGCTCGCCCACCACCGAGATCACGACCGTCATCTCACCTCCCGCGATCGGTGCGCCGGAAGGCCTCCACCGCGCGCCAGGTGCCCGGGAGGAGCAGGGCTGCCGCGGCGACCTTGACCGCGTCCCCCGGGAGGAACGGGAGCACCCCGAGGGCGAGGCCCTCGCGCAGGCCCACGCCCAGGAAGGCCATCAGCCACGTCACGCCCACCAGGTACACCACCGCGGACGCCCCGGCGGCGGCCAGTACCATCGACGCCACCCGCCGGTCGCCGCGGCGGCGGGCACCCCAGCCGACCAGCATGGTGGCGGGCACGAAGCCGAGGATGTAGCCGAACGACGCGAACGCCCAGCCGGCGGTGCCGTCCGCGAACATCGGGGCCCCCGCCACCCCGAGGCCCAGGTAGAGGAGCGCGGCGAGCCCGGCGCGGGCCGGACCGAGCGCGGCGCCGCTCAGCACCACCGCGAACGTCGCCAGCGAGAGGGGCACGGGCGTGAACGGCAGCGGGATCGCGAGCTGGCCCGCCACCGCGAGGAACGCGGTGGCGCCGGCGACCAGCGCGGCATCGCGCACACGCGCACCGGGGACGAGGTCGGCGAGGACGGGGGCGGCGAGCGAGGTCATGGGGCCTCCTGGGGATCGGGGCCGCGGAGCGGCGCTTGCCACACACGCTAGCGGCGGACCCCGCCTTCCCTCCATGCCTATCCACACAATTCCGCGGGCGTTACGGTTGTCGGATGCCGAACCGGCTCGCGGGCGCGACCAGCCCGTACCTCCAGCAGCACGCCCACAACCCGGTGGACTGGTACCCGTGGGGCGAGGAGGCCTTCGCGGCCGCCCGGCGACGGGACGTGCCGGTGTTCCTCAGCGTCGGCTACTCGACGTGCCACTGGTGCCACGTCATGGCCCGCGAGTCGTTCGAGGACCCCGGCATCGCCGCCCTGCTGAACGCGTCCTTCGTGCCGGTCAAGGTGGACCGCGAGGAGCGGCCCGACGTCGACGCCGTCCACATGGCCGCCGCCCAGGCGATGGGCGTGCGCGGCGGGTGGCCCCTCAGCGTCTTCCTCACCCCGGACGGCCTGCCCTTCTTCGCCGGCACCTACTGGCCCGCGGCCCCCCATCCCGGGTTGCCCACGTTCCCGGACGTGCTCACCGCCGTCGCCGACGCCTGGCTCACCCAGCGGGACTCGATCGCAGGCGATGCCCGCCACCTCGTCGCTGCCCTGCGGGCCGCGGCCGCGGTCCCCACCCCGGTGAGGATGCCGCCGGGCGCCCTCGACGACGCCGTCGCCCGCCTCGCCCGCCACGCCGACCGCCGCTGGGGCGGCTTCGGGAGCGCGCCGAAGTTCCCCATGCCGCCCGTACTCGTGTTCCTGCTGTGGCACCACGCCCGCACCGGCGACCCCGACGCGCTCGCGATGGTGGAGGTCACCCTGTCGGCCATGGCGGACGGGGGGATCCACGACCAGCTCGGCGGCGGCTTCGCCCGCTACGCCACCGACGCGCGATGGCGCCTCCCGCACTTCGAGAAGATGCTCTATGACAACGCGCAGCTCCTCGAGCTGTACGCCGACCTCGCCCTCGCCACCGGCTCGGCCCGCCACCGCGCCGTCGCCCTGGGGATCGGCCGCTGGATGGAGCGGGAGATGCGCCACGGCGACGCGTTCGCGGCGGCCCTCGACGCCGATTCCGAGGGCGAGGAGGGCCGCTTCTCCCTGTGGACACCCGCGCAGGTCCGCGACGCGCTGGCGGGCGAGCCGGACGACGACGTCCAGCTCCTCCTCACCCATCTCGGCATCACGGGACCCGGCGCGGTGCCACGGATCGCCAGCCCCGTGGCCGACCTCGCCGCCGCGCGGGCAACCGCGCCGGAGGACGTGGCCCGACGTGTCGCCGAACTGGTGGGACGGCTGGCACGGGCCCGCGAGCAGCGGGTGCACCCGGCCCGGGACGACAAGGTCGTGGCCAGCTGGAACGGACTGGCCGTGCACGGGCTCGCCCACGCGGGGGCGGCGCTCGGCGAGCCGTGGATGATCGAGCTGGCGCGTGCCGCCGCCGGTTTCGTGCTCACGCACCTGGCCTCCGCGGAGGGCGGGCTGGCGCGCAGCTGGAACGCGGGACGCACGTCCGGGCCCGCCGTGCTGGAGGACTACGGGGCTGTCGCCCGGGGCCTCCTCACGCTCCACTCGGCCACCGGCGAGGACCGGTGGCTGCAGGCCGCGGAGCACCTGGTGGTGCGGGCGCGCGTGTTCGCCCACGATTCGGGCACCGGCTTCCACGACTCGCTCGGCGCCGACCTGTTCCTGCGGCCCCGTGACCTCGGCGACGGCGTCCAGCCGTCCGGGAACGCGCTCATGGCCGAGGTGCTCGCCATCCTCGCCACCCACCGCTGGGATGAGTCGCTCCGCGAGGAGGCCGGACGGATCGTGGCCGCCACCCGCGCCTGGGAGAACCCCCTCGGCGGGGGGTTCGCGCTCGCCGTCGCCGAGCGGCTGGCGACGGCGCCGCGGGAGCTGGTCCTCACCGGCGAGCCGTCGCCGCAGCTGGCGGGGCTGCGCGACGTCGCCCTCCGCCGGTTCGACCCCCTGCTCGTGGTCGGGTACGCGGGGACGGACCACCCCGTCATCGGGAGGGTGGCGCCGGTCACCGCCGCCCACCTCTGCGAGGGCTTCGCGTGCCGTGCCCCCGTGACGGAGCCCGCTGCGCTCGCCGCACTGCTCGCGTGATCAGTCCTCATGCCGCATGGTGGACTCGCGGACCACCAGCGTCGAGGGCAGGACCACCTGCTCCGAGCCGTCGGCCCGGCCCTCGATGAGGTCCAGCAGCAGGCGTGCGGCGGTGGCGCCCATCTCGCGCAGCGGTGCGGCCACCGAGGTGAGTGGCGGCGCGACCGCCGCGCCCGCGGCGATGTTGTCGAAGCCCACCACGCACATCGTGTCCGGCACCCGCCCCCCGGCCAGGCGGATGCCCCGGATCAGGCCGATGGCCATCATGTCGTTGTGGGTGACCACCCCGGCGTGCGGGTGGTCCAGGACGGCCGGGGCGGCGCCGAGACCGCCGTCGATCGTGGCGCGGAAGTGGCCGACCCGGTGTGCCGTGGTGCCCCGCTCGGTGGCGCGGTCGAGGACGGTGCGCCAGCGGACGCCGCCCACCCAGCTGTCCTCCGGTCCGGCGACGTAGAGGATCTCGCGGTGCCCGAGGTCGATCAGGTGGTCCACGGCCAGCCGGGAACCCCCGACGTTGTCGATGATCACCGAGGGCAGGCCCGGGATGACGCGGTTGATGAGCACCACCGGCCGTGACTTCGCCGTCATCAGGATCGCCTCGTCACTCCCGAGCGGGCTGGTGAGGAGGAACCCGTCGGCGGCACGCGTGCGTTCCAGCGCGCGGCGCTCGCGCTGCCCCGACTCGAGGGTGTCCATCAGCTGGAGGGTCTGGTCGCTCCGGACCGCGACGTCCTGCACGCCGCGGGTCACCATGCCGTAGTAGGGGTTCGAGATGTCCGCCACGACGACCGCGATCACGTCGTGCCGCACCACGGGCGCCGTCCGCCGGACGGGGTTGGCGCGGTAGCCCAGCTCCAGGGCGACGTCGCGGATCCGTTCCGCTGTCTCCGCGCTGACCATCCGGGGCCGGGCGAAGGTCCGCGAGACCGTCGCCGGCGACACACCCGCGACGCGGGCGACGTCGTAGATCGTGGGGCGTGACTGGGGTCGGCCGGACACATCCACCTCCTCCACCCCATGATGCCGGGTCCGGCGAGTGCCCGTGGTGCCGTCGGTTGTCCGGCTCGCTGGGGGAGGCGCATAATGGCCGGACCCTCCGGCTCGCCGGCGCGGCGGCCGTGAGGCGCGCGACCGAAGGAGGATGGGTGAGCGCCTGGAACGTGGGAACAGGGGCTGGCGGCCTCGCCGGTGCCGTGACGATCCTCGAGGGATCGTCCTTCTGCATCTCCGCACCCAACGGCGACGTGCCGCCACTCGGGGCGTACGGCGCCTTCCACGGGGACACCCGCATCGTCTCCCGGTGGGACCTCACCGTCGATGGCGCGCAGCTCGAGGCGCTGTCCGCCTACACGCCCACGCCCTTCCGCGCCGTCTTCGTCACGAGGGTGCCGGCCGCGGCGGGCGGCGACAGCCCCCTGGTCGTGGAGCGGGACCGGGACGTCGGCGCCGGGCTGCGGGAGGCGGTGACGGTGCGGAACTTCTCCGGGATGGCGCGGCGGTGCACGCTCCGGCTCGCGGTCGGGGCCGACTTCGCCGACCTGTTCGACGTCAAGGTGGGCGGTACGGGGCTGGAGGTGCCGCCGTCGCACCCGGCCCGTGAGGGCGAGCTCGTCTTCGTGGCGGTGACGGGCGGGCGACGGCGGGAGGTCGTCGTCGACTGTCCCGGGGCGCGCGCGGAGGGGGCGGAGCTCATCATCGAACTCGAGGTCCCCCCGCAGGGCTGCGCCTCGGCCAGCGTCATCGCGACGCCGGTGCTGGACCGGCGCGTCCCCCCGGAGGTGTTCTCCCACGGGCTGCCCCCCGAGGTGACGGCTGCCCGACGGCGCCTCGCCGACTGGCAGGCCCGCCTCCCCACCGTCTCGTTCACCAACGAGCTCATGGAGGGCGTGGTGCGCCGGAGCGTCCGCGACCTCGGTGCGCTGCGGATCACGGATCCCGCGCACCCCGAGCGGGTGGTGGTGGCCGCCGGGGCGCCGTGGTTCATGGCCCTGTTCGGGCGGGACTCCCTCCTCACCTCCCTCATGGCACTTCCCCTGGACCGGTCGCTCGCGCTCGGGACGCTCCGCACGCTCGCCGACCTGCAGGGCCGGGAGTTCGTGCCCGACACCGATGAGGAACCGGGGCGGATCCTCCACGAGGTGCGCCTGGGGGCGTCCGCGGCGCTCGCCCTCGGGGGCGGGTCGGTGTACTACGGGTCGGTGGACGCGACGCCGCTGTTCGTCGTCCTGCTGGGGGAACTGCTGCGCTGGGGCCTGCCGGACGCCGCGCTGCGGGAACTGCTGCCCGCTGCTGACCGCGCGCTCGACTGGATCCTCACGTGGGGGGACCGGGACGGCGACGGCTTCGTGGAGTACCTGCGCCACGGGGACGGCCTCGTCAACCAGGGCTGGAAGGATTCCTGGGATGGTGTGACGTTCGCGGACGGCCGCCTGGCGGAGCCACCGATCGCGCTCAGCGAGGTGCAGGGCTACGTCCACATGGCGTACCGGGCGCGCGCCGAGATCGCACGGCACCTCGGGGACGGCGAGCGGGCGGGCGAGTGGGACGCCCGGGCCGACGCGCTGAAGGCGGCGTTCAACCGTGCGTTCTGGCTGGAGGACCGCGGGTACTACGCCCTGGCCCTCGATGCGGGGAAGCGGCCCGTCGACTCACTGGCCTCCAACATGGGCCACTGCCTGTGGAGTGGCATCGTGGAGGCGGACAAGGCGCCGGCGGTGGCCGCCCACCTGCTCTCGCCCGCGCTGTTCTCCGGGTGGGGTGTCCGGACGCTGGCCCGCGGCATGGGGGCGTTCAACCCCGCGAGCTACCACAACGGCTCGGTCTGGCCCCACGACAACGCCCTGATCGTCGCGGGACTGATGCGCTACGGCTTCGTCGCGGAGGCGCAGCGGATCGCGGTGGCGCTCATGGAGGCCGCCACCCTCTTCGAGGACCGCCTGCCCGAGCTGTTCTGTGGCTTCGACCGCGAGCTCCACCCCACGCCGGTCGCCTACCCGACGTCGTGCTCCCCCCAGGCGTGGGCCGCGGCGACGCCGATCCACCTCCTCCGCACCCTGCTCCGCTTCGAGGCGGACGCGCCGCACCGCCAGGCCTGGATCGCGCCAGTCCTGCCCCCGGAGTTCGAGGAGGTGCGGCTCACGCACCTCCGCCTCGGCGGCCAGTCCTTCGGCGTCGTCTCCCGCGGCGCGGAGGCCGAGCCCATCGGCCTCCCGGACGCCCTCACCCTGCACCGGGAGCCGATGCCCCCGCGGTCAACACCTGCGAAGAGGGACCCATGCGGATCGGACTGATCGCGCCGCCCTGGGTGGCGGTTCCCCCACCCGGGTACGGCGGCACCGAGATGGTGGTCGACCTCTTGGCCCGCGGGCTGCGGGACGCGGGCCACGAGGTCCTGCTCGCGGCCGCCGCGGACAGCACCTGCCCGGTGCCGCTGGTGCCGGGCACCGCCCCCGCGGACCCGGACGCCATGAACACGACCGAGACCGCGCTGGCCCACGCGGTCCGCGCCTACGGCGCCATGGCCACCATGGACCTGGTGCACGACCACACCCTCCTCGGGCCGCTGTACCGGCACCGCCCGGCCGGCGTCCCGGTGACCGTCACCAACCACGGGCCGTTCACGGACACGACCCGCACGATCTTCCGCGCCATGGCACCCGAGGTGGCGATCGTCGCCATCTCCCATGACCAGGCGAGCAGGGCCGGAGACGTCCCCATCGCGCGGGTCATCCACCACGGCCTCGACGTCGCGGCCATCCCGCCCGGCGCGGGCGACGGCGGCTACGTGTGCTTCCTCGGTCGCATCTGCCCGGACAAGGGCGTGCTCGAGGCGATCGGGATCGCCCGCGCCGCGGGTGTCCCGCTCCGGATCGCCGCGAAGATGCGCGAGCGGTCCGAGCACCGGTTCTTCGAGGAGTGTGTGGAGCCGGCCCTGGGGGGCGGGGTGGAGTACGTGGGGGAGGTCGCCGGGCAGCGGAAGTACGAGCTGCTGGGGGGCGCCGTCGCACTCCTGAACCCGATCCAGTGGCCCGAACCCTTCGGGCTCGTGATGATCGAGTCGCTCGCCACCGGGACGCCCGTCGTCGGGACGCCCCAGGGTGCGGCGCCGGAGATCGTCCGCGACGGCGTCACGGGCTTCCTCGCGCCGGTCGGGGAGCTCGCCGCCCTGCTGCCGCGCGCGGCGGAGCTGGACCGGTCCCGCTGCCGGAGTGACGTCGCGGCGCGCTTCAGCGCGGCGCGCATGGTCGGCGACCACCTCGCGTTCTACCGCGAGGTGCTCGCCAGCCGGTCCTGACGCCTCAGAGGGAGTCGCCGAAGTCCGCGCGGAACTTCGCGGCGAGCTGTTGCTGCCAGTCGGAGGTCGGTTCCAGGCGGCCGTAGAAGAAGCGCAGCACGGGGGGTTCCTCGACGAACTCCAGCCCGCCGACGAGCTCGCGGTTCTCGTGGAGCCACGTCAGGCGGTCGATCGCGTACTCGACCTGGGAGAGCGTGAAGACCCGCCGCGGGAGGGCGAGGCGGAGCAGCTCCATGTTGGCCAGTGGCTCGGACCCGTCCGGGTTTCGCTGCTCGGACATCGTGCCCCGCTCCATGCCGCGGATGCCGCCGGCGATGTAGAGGGCGGCGGCCAGCGCTCCGGCAGGGTACTGGGTCTGCGGCACGTGGGCCAGGAACTCCATGGCGTTGACGTGGGCGCCGAGGCCACCGGCGGGCGTGATCATCGGGACCCCGCGCGCCACCAGGGAATCCACCATGTACCTGATGAACAGGGGGCCCTGGGAGATCATGTCCGGGTCCATGGTCTCCTCGAGGCCCACCGTGATCGCCTCCATCTCCCGCACGGACATCCCACCGTAGGTGAGGAAGCCCTCGAAGAACGGGACGAGGCTGCGCATCCTGTCGTGGAGCGCCCTCTCCCGCAGGCAGATGCCGCCTCCCCGGGCGTGGCCCAGCTTCCGGGCGGAGAAGTACAGGACGTCGGAGAGGTCCGCGATCTCGCGCGCGATCGCTGCGACGGGCACATCGGCGTACCCGGGTTCGCGCTCGCGGATGAAGTAGAGGTTGTCCGCCAGCAGTGAGGCGTCGAGCACCAGCAGGAGGCCGAACTCGTCACACACCTGGCGGATCTCGCGCAGGTTGGCGAGCGAGAGTGGCTGGCCGCCGATGAGGTTCGTGCCGAGCTCCACCCGGACGTAGGCGATGTGGCGCCCGGACGCGGCCAGCTCGGCCAGTGCGGCCGCATCGAGGTTGCCCTTGAACCCGAGCGTGCTCGTGACCTCGAGGCCCTCGGGACGGATCAGCTCCACGACCTCGCCGCCGCGGTGCGTGATGTGGGCCTTCGACGTCGTGAAGTGGTAGTTCATGGGCACCACCGAGCCGGGGGTCACGAGGGTCTCGGAGATGATGTTCTCCGCGGCGCGTCCCTGGTGCGTGGGCAGGAAGAACTCCATGCCGAAGATCTCCCGCAGCTTCTCCGCCAGCCGCGTGTAGGTGGCCGACCCGGCGTAGGCGTCGTCCGCGAGCAGCATCGCGGACTGCTGCCGGTCCGACATCGCGTTGACGCCGGAGTCGGTGAGCATGTCCATGAAGACGTCCGCGTTCTGGAGGAGGAACGTGTTGTTGCCCGCCGCGTTCATGGCGGCCACCCGGTCCTCGACAGGGAGGAGCCGGAGCTTCTGGACGATCCGCACCTTGTGCATCTCGAGGGGGATCGCGGCACCGGAGTGGAACTTCACCTGGGTCACGTCAGTCCGATCTGCTCAGGGGCCGCCTCGTTGCGGCCCGGCAGCAACCTAGTGAGGCGTGTCGTTAGTTC